>CAZTXQ010000029.1:0-4389 GCA_964617375.1 uncultured Mageeibacillus sp.
CGTTTTTTCCGGATCCTATTCATCGATTTTTCCGGTTTTTATTCATCGGTTTTTCCGGTTTTTATTCATCGGAATTTCCGCTCTAAAAAACGCAAACCCTCCACAAATCATGTAAATAATGCAATTCTTCACGCCTAAATTATTCTTGACTTCTCTCCCCTCCCTGTTATGATGAAAAAACAAATCTCTACAGGGGGCCTCTATGAAGAAGAAAATCGTCCGTATCCTTATCATTATCCTCGCCGTGATCGTCGTGATCGGAGGCGTCTTTACCGCACTTTTCTGGAACGAGCTGAGAAGTCTCTCGTCGCTTAAGAAGGTCAACGACTATCCGATGTACACGATGTCGTATTACGGCGATTATGGATTCGACGATTTTCTGAAGCAGGGCGCGAAAAGTGATTCCGGCATTGAAGATTTTGTTGCCGCGCGCCTCCTCAAGGGCCTGCCGATTGACCTCGGCGTCACGGGCGACGGCTGCACGGCCTTTGTCACCAGGGACGATGAGGGCGACGTGATTTTCGGACGCAATTTTGATTTCGACTATACGCCTTCGATGCAGGTCAGGACCTGCCCCGACAACGGATACGCATCGATTTCTACGGTCAACCTGACGTACGCGGGGTATGATAAGGATCATCTTCCCGAGGGTTTCGATTCTTTTCTCGCGCTTGCGGCACCCTTTCTTCCTTTTGACGGCGTAAACGAAAAAGGCGTCGCGATCGCGCTTCTGGCCGTTCCGGAAGCCGAGGGGCCTTCGGACAATAAGATCACGCTGAACACGACGACCGCAATCCGGCTCGTCCTGGATAAGGCCGCCACGGTTGACGAGGCGGTCGAGCTTCTTAAGAATTACAACATCTACTTTTCGGGCGACGTGCAGTGCCACTTCCTGATCGCCGACGCGACGGGCCGTTCGGTGATCGTCGAATACTGGGACGGCGAGCTGCGCACAGTCGAAACGGACGCAGCCTATCAGGCAGCATCGAATTTCATCGCTTACGACGGGCTCAACATCGGCGAAGGGTATTCCGAGTTCGACCGCTACGACACGGTCATAAGCCGTATCGAAGAGTTCGACGGCGCATTGCCGCAGCCGGAAGCGATACAGCTTCTGTGCGACATCGGCTGCTATGACGGCGATGTCGACAAGCTTCAGTGGTCGGTTGTTTACGATCTAACCGATCTTAACGGAACGATCTTCATACACAGGGATCCCGAGAATCAGCTCGCTTTCTCTCTGTCTTAATTGTCTTAAGATATCTCGAGCATGGCGCGCTTAAGAATCGCCGCAAGCTCATCCTCATTCAGAATCCGCGGGACCGGATAGAGAGGATTCGCCTCTTTGGCAGCGCGTCCGGTCAGGAGCGGGATATCTGCTTCTATAAGCGCGGCAATCTTCCGCGGTATTCCCATTGTGTCGTTCATCCGGCGAATCGCCGCGATAAAGCCGGCCGCCTTCTCCTCATCAGCTTCTCCGTTCGAGTCAATTCCGGCCGCATCGGCCAGCTCGGCAAGACGCCTGTGTGCAGATTCTCCGTAAGCCTCAAGCACCAGCGGCAGAAGAATTGCATTCGCCTGTCCGTGCGCGACGCCGTACTGTCCGCCGATTGCGTGCGCGAGCGCATGCACATAACCGACATACGCGCGGGTAAAGGCGATGCCGGCTTCATATGATCCACGAAGCATCTTCTCGCGTGCGACCGTATCTGCGCCGTTCGAATACGCCGTCAGGAGACTTTCAAAAATCAGCTTCGTCGCATGGAGCCCGCTTCGGGTCGTTTCTTTCGTATTGCTCCGTCCGATGTACGCCTCGACGGCGTGCGTCAGCGCGTCCATTCCTGTCTCCGCCGTGACACGAGGCGGCAGCGAGACCGTGGCCAGAGGATCCAGCACTGCAACCAGCGGAATCAGAGCCGGGTCGCTGATACCGAACTTCTCATGCGTGTCCGGGATCGAAACGACCGCCGCGACCGTGACTTCGCTGCCGCTTCCGGCCGTCGTCGGGATCACAAACAGCGGCGGAATCTTCTTCCCGACCTTAAGAAGCCCCTTAAGGTCCCGGACCGTTTTGCCGGGTCTCACAATTCTGGCACCGGTGATTTTGGCGCAGTCCATCTGCGAGCCGCCGCCCATGGCCAGAAGGCCGTCGCAGCCGTTTTCGCGAAAAAGCGAGAGCGCCTCCTCGACGTTATCGACGGTCGGATTCGGGACGGTTCCGTTATAGACGGTTACTTCGATGCCCTCCGCGCGAAAAGCTTCGAGAAGCGGCGCGTAGAACGGCATCCGCTGACCGCTTTTGCCGACGAAAAAGAGAAGGTGCCGGACGCCCTCGCGGCGAACGCGTTCCGGAAGCCGGAGCGCCGCGCCCTCGCCGGAAAGGATCTCCGGGCGGCGGAACGGCATAAAGTACGAAGCCGCGCGCATGACAGTCTGGTAAGTACGGGAAAATACTCGATTCATAATAAGGCACCTTCTTTCAAGATCGATTTATATTAGGAAAGCCGCATAGAGCGGGATGATCTTTTTGTTGTCTTCAAAAGCAAAATTGCCGGCGGATAATTTGATTGCATACTCCGGCCGGAAGGTCTCCATGAAAACATTCAGGCTCTTAGCCTTTGCATTCCCGGAACTCTTCACATCAACCGGAATCAACTTCCCCTCCCGCTGGATAACAAAATCAACTTCCGCCTCTCGATTCGATTCCCAATAGTACGTCGAATAACCGTGGATCGCGAGCTGTATTTGAACATAATTCTCACACAAACCGCCTTTGAAATCGTTCAAATCCTCAGTCAAATATAGGATGTCCTCGGCAATCAGCTGCTTTTTCGCGGATAGGAGTCCCAAATCCGAATAATAAATCTTGAACGAGTTCATATCGCGGTAGTTTTCGAGCGGCTTCTTAATCTGTTCAACGCGAAAAACTTGTGACGCAATACCGGAAAGCCGGAGCCACTCGATCGCATTCTCAAATTCAGCCGCCCGTCCGCCCTTCTTCACGATCTTATATTGGAATCGTGTATTCTTCTTGGACAGCTGAACGGAAATGCTGTCGTATACGAGCCTGGTCTTCTTATCTTCGTTCTCATTGTTGTATTTGCTCATGTCATTCAAATATCCGATCAGAATGGTCTCCTGAATATTGCGGATGAGTAAAAAGTCTTTCGTCTCAGCAAAATGCAGCACGGCCTCCGGCATCCCGCCGACAACGAGATACTGCCTCCATAAGGTTAGTGCAATGTCATGAAGAGCTGCCGGCATCGGCTGATCATTATGGAAACAATCCCTGATACGCGCAGCCAACTCCTCCTCACCGAGTGCCAGCAAGAATTCCTCCATATCCAAAGGATACATCGTAATCATGTCAACTTTGCCAACGGGAAAGGAATACCGATCGCGATTCACAGCCAGTCCCAGCAAGCTGCCCGCAGCAACAACATGATAATCGGGCGCTTCCTCGCAGAAATACTTAAGGGAGGTCAAGGCTCTCTCGCAAAGCTGAACCTCGTCGAAAATGACGAGCGTTTTCTCTTTGATTATCGATTGTCCGCAAATGCGCGACAAAATCGGTATCAGATATTCGGGGTGGATGTTCTCGTCGAAGGTAGCTCCGATCTTAGGATTCGATTCAAAATTAAAGTACGCTACATTCTCATAACTCTCACGTCCGAATGCCAGCAGCGAAAATGTCTTTCCTACTTGCCTTGCGCCTTGAAGAACAAGTGGTTTCCTGTACTCACTCGACCGCCACGCTTCAAAACTCTTCATGATTTTGCGATACAAATCCAACACCTCCTGCCCTTGTAAAGTCATTGTATCACGTTCGTGTACTTTAGTGTGATTTTTGCCCATATTTTCACACTAAAGCACACGAATAATCCTTGCTTTTTAACACTAAACGACACGAATCGCCAAAGCCTCTCAAGCCCTACCGCGAAAATCCCTTGAAAAGGACTTCGCAACCTGAAATATACATCACTTTTCGCGAAACGCAACATGGGGTTTCTTTAAACGGGCATCCGCGCAACCGCATAATAAGGACGTCATGACGAACAAGTTCCAAAAAATCTTTTAGATGGTACAATATGGAAAGGACGGATAAGAAAATGAACGAGACATTCGGAACAAACTTACAATTTTACCGCAGGAAGATGGAGCTGACGCAGGAGCAGCTCGCGGAGCGGCTTGACGTGTCGCGCCAGTCGATCTCGAAATGGGAAGCCGGAGCGGCGTTCCCCGAGATGGACAAGCTCCTTAAGATGTGCGAAATGTTTTCCTGCCCCCTTGATACGCTCCTTCGCGGCAGCGCGGAAGCCGAGAGCGCGGACGACGAACGCGGATACGACCGCCAAATGCGTTTCTTCGCATTCTGGATGTCCGGCGGAA
>CAZTXQ010000029.1:4489-36216 GCA_964617375.1 uncultured Mageeibacillus sp.
GAACGCGGATACGACCGCCAAATGCGTTTCTTCGCATTCTGGATGTCCGGCGGAAGCGGCCTCTTTATCGTCGGAACCTATGCCATGCCCGAGCCGGCGAACGCGTCGCGGCTTCTCTACTGGGCGATCTTCGCAGTAATTCTCACCGCCGCTCTGGTCGGCATGCAGCTGACCGGCATGCTTCACGACCGCTATAACATCGAACAGTACAACAAGAACAGTCTCGCCAAGAGAAAATAACCGGACGAAACCCGTCGGAAAGAAGGCACCAAATGGCTTTTTCGCAAGAGACACTGGATTTCTTATCGCAGAACTTCATGAACAACAGCCGCGATTGGTATCACAGCCACAAGGCCGAGTATAAGAAATTCGTAGCGGAGCCCTTCTCCGAATTCATCACGCGACTTGAACCGGCACTCCACGGGATCGACGGGCAGATGCTCGTCGACCCCAGGAAGTTCTCGAGACTCTTCCGCGACATGCGTTTTGTCGCGGGCGGACCGATTTTCCACGCCAACGTATGGTGCGCGTTTTCCAGGGCAAACAACGAGAAGAACGAACTTCCCGGCTTCTACTTTGATCTTTCGCCGAGTGGCTGCGAGTACGGATTCGGATATTATCGCGCCTCTTCGAAGACGATGGAGGCGGTCCGGACCATGATTACGGACGGCGACAAGGCTTATCTCGCCGCGCGTAAAGCCTATGAGGGGCAGTCTGTGTTCGCCATCGGCGGCGACACCTATAAGAAGGAACGGTACCCGGACGCTCCGAAAGCCGATGCTGATTGGCTCAATCGCCGGTCGATCTATTTCCACGCACGCGAAGAGAACTGGGAGACCATATTCAGCGAGGATCTGGCGGACCTTGTCGCGGAAAGATTCCTTCTGCTTGCTCCCGTCTACCAATTCTTCATGAAGGCGGAGGAACGATGAACATACTGCTTTTTTGTCCCAAAGGATTCGAAACCATGGAATTTGCGCCCTTCGTTGATGTACTTGGCTGGGCGGCCGACGAATTGTCCGTTCCCATAACTGTGACAACCGGCGGGTTCACCGAAACAGTTACAAGCACCTTCGGAGTCCGGATCCGGGTGGACCGGCTGATCGACGAGATCCGCGCAGAGAATTACGACGCGCTCGCGATCCCCGGCGGATTCGAAAAATACGCCTTCTACGAGGAGGCCTACGACGAACGCTTCCTCCAATTGATCCGGGAATTTGACCGGCTCTCCCGTCCGATTGCGAGCGTATGCGTCGCAGCTCTTCCGATCGCGAAAAGCGGCGTCCTCGCGGGCCGAAATGCAACGACGTACCACCTTGGCGACGGGAAAAGGCAGCGCATGCTCGCCGAACTCGGAGCCGTCGTTCTTAACGAGCCCATTGTCGTCGACCGGAATATCATCACATCCTATTGTCCGGAAACAGCTCCCGGCGTAGCGTTCGAGCTTCTTGAGATGCTCACGTCGCGCGAGATCGCCGATCGGACGAGGTATATCATGGGATTTCCGGTGAAGGGGCGGTGATTCATATTTCTGCAAAAGCAAATACCACCCCGATACCGACTGCAGACAGAAATACCTATCTCGACAATCTGAAGCTCTGCCTCACGTTTCTCGTCATCGCTCATCACGCGTCACAGGCCTACGGCCCCACAGGCGGCGCCTGGGTATATGTGGATCCCGGCCATTCAGTCATGTGGCTTCGCAATTTCATGGCCGTTAATGCGTCCTTCTTCATGGGATTCTTCTTCCTGATCTCCGGCTACTTTATCCCGCACTCCTTCGATGGCCGAACCGCCGGCGCCTTTCTTCGCTAGAAGGCAAAGCGCCTGCTCCTGCCGGTCCTCTTTATCCTCGCCGTCGTCGTCCCGGCCTACTTCTATATCGCAATGACATACCGCGGCGCGAACACGTACGATTTCTTCACCTTCTACGCGAAAAGCTACATCAGCGACGGCCTTCTGTCCTACGAGCACGGCTGGTACATGGTCCATCTGTTCCTGTACTCCGCTCTCTACGCGCTCGTGCGTCTCATCCTCCGGAACCGTAAAATCTCCGTGGGGAAAGCCCCAAATATTCTGTTGATACTCGGACTCGGCGCCCTGATCGCGGTCGTATCCCTGGTCGTCCGCATCTATTATCCGGTCGACAACTGGGTCAACGTTCTTGGGGTGATCGGAGTGGAGCCGGCGCATCTTCCGCAGTACGCGCTCCTCTTCCTATTCGGCATCGTCGCATACCGTAAAGGATATTTCACTTCCCTCTCGAAAAGAACCGGCCTCATATCCCTCGCCGCGGGACTTGCCATGGCGGCCGTCATCTATTTGAGCAGGCTCCCTGTTCTCGCGAGAATCATGCCCTTCATTTGGGATATCTGGCCGATCTATGAATCCTTTATGTGCGTGTTCCTCTGCTTCGGGCTCCTCGTGTTCTTTCGAACGTACTGCAGCCGGACGAATTTTATTCTTCGGAAACTCGCCGGGAACGCGTTCGGCGCCTATGTGATCCACAACTTCTTTGTCGTACTTTTCCAGGTCTCCTTCGACAAAGTTCGGGCCGGCGGAAATGTCAAGTTCGTGTCGGTGAGCCTCCTAGCAATCCTTTGTTCTTTCGGATTGTCCATGCTTTATACCGAGGCCAAGCGTGCAATCAAGAAAGGAAAGAACAAAGAGGAAAGAAAACAACTGGCGGAGTGAGCGGATTACTACTATCTTGTTTTTAACTGCAAGCTCGTCCTGTCCATATTGAAATAGAGATACATATGGCACAAGGATTCTTTTCCCCGCGAAACTCAAAATACAGACTGTCATTCACAGCGAAAAATCGGAATCCTGGTTTCTTCCCAAATCTCAATTGCGCAGCCACTCGCTCGAAGCTCCATCGCTTTCTTGATCTTTCCGCCATAGGAACCTAAAGCCCAGGCGGCGCTCCCGTTTTCTCCGACAATCAGAATATCGGTCTTGCCGGTAACTCCGTCCTTCCAAATTGCACCATGTGATTCTACCAGAGTTTTCACATCACTCCGGCTGCCGTAATTAAATTCACCGGAAACACATATGCATTTTCCGTTGAGACAAAACTCTCCTGCGCACGATTCCTTCGCGACAGGTGACAAAGACGAAAGAAACAGTGAAAGCAGCCGGTCAAGCTCCTCTTCTGTAAGTACACCATCCTCCAAAGCTTTCTCGACCTGTTCATAGATCCGGTCATACGGATAATTTCCTCTTAGATTCCAATGATCAAAAAGCCAATTTCCCAGACGGAGAACCTCCTCAGGATCGATCCTTTGATCCGCAGTAATGTCCATCAGCAAAACATGAAGTTCCCGAAGACCCGCCGTATCTTCCGAGTAATTCGCCGCAAACGTCACCACTCGTTTCTGTTTTCGGGCAGGCGCAGACCGGTTCGGAGAGACATCACACAAATCCGGATCCATTAATCGCAGGAAACACTCGTTGGTGCTGTAACAATCCCCAAGCGCCCGGTGCCGTGATTGCGGATCAATTCTAAAATAATCGCAAAGAGTCGAAAGTGAATAACTGCCGAGGCGCGGAAGCCTCTCTTTCGCAAGCAGAATTGTGTCTATATAAGTCTGCGCGAAAAAGGCTCCTTCTCTTCCTGCAAACCGCCTGATAAAGGGAAGATCGAATGTCTTAATATTGTGCCCGATAACAAGCAATTCCCCTGCAAAACCAAAAAACTCCGGAAGAACTTCTTCGATGTAAGGCGAATTTCTCACCATCGAATCGGTGATACCGTTGACCATACTCGCAGCAGGCTGAATCGGGCACCTTGGCCGCACAAGAGTAGCAAAAGTATCTTTCACTTCGCCGTCCTGGACCTTTAGCGCTCCGATCTCAATAATCTCATCAGATCGGCTCAGGCCGGTTGTTTCGAGGTCAAAAACGATGTAATTTGACAAATCATGCACAGATGCCATGGTACAATCCTCTCCTCAACGCAAATCTTGGTTTCGTACGTGACTCAACTAAGCTAGAACTGCCTTCTCACCGAGTCCTGTTTTCCATAACCTTCTGCACATAAAGCAAGACCGCATCCGCGATCTCCACCCGATAAGGGCGTTCCCGCGCGACCGTGCCGTTGTAAATTGGCGGTATCTTGTTCTTTTCGCAAACATAATTCAGATTCTCTATACTCGCAATAACCGCGTCGTGCGCTCTGCTTCGTGACTCGTCCAGGCGGGACAATTCACTTGCTTTGGTTGGATCGTCCCCTTGAGTGAGCATGTACGTCTCCATCCGGAAAATCGCGGCGGCATACGTTGAAAACGTCTGCAGGGACTCCCGAATAAAGGAAGCCCCGTCCGGGTCATCTTTAAACAGATTTAACAATCCTTGGATGTTTATTTCGTTGATCTCACTCATCGCAATGTTCTCCTACCAAATATAGCCGGCATTTTTAATCTCAAATCACGAAGTACAAGAAATCAAATTCAGAAATAATCTAATTCCAGAATACACGAGCGTGCGTACTATTCAAGGCGCTTTTCGGAGATTATCTTGAAGTTTATGCGAATCTTCAATATAGTGTGAAGCGAAACTCATTATGAATCGAGGAAATCAGATGAAGTGTTATTTTTGCGAGAACGAATCGACCATTTTTCTTGAAGGTGTAGGGGGACTATGTCTTTCCTGTTACAACAAATGGATGATGGATCTGCAAGGACTTGACGAAGAGAATTTCAATCGTCATCTCCGGAGCTTCACGATTCAGGACGTGGAAGGGAAAGAACATGTTTTTGACCTGACATATCGAGTGTTCGGAGGACGAACCATCTGGACCGCAAAAGAGCAAAAGGGAGAGTATCTTTTCGAGGAAATATCCTTATCACATGAGCAGCAGGACTTCGCGATCCGCACATTGATGAACAAAACAATTCAAGGTGTCGGCTGCCCGACTCTGCATGCGTACGATGATACTTATCCTGTTGCGAACGCGCTCCAGCGCGAAGGTAAACAATATTCGCTGAACTCCACCGGAGTTCTTCGTATTGAGAGCGACGGATCCCATACCCGTTTCGTTATCGACGGCCAACCCGTAAGTCCGGAAGATCTTCTTCGTATGCTATCTACATTCGAAGGTTTTAATATCCTATATCAGGCCGAGGACGTTTCCGGGCAGGTTTTACCTGAAAAATCCGCACTCCAGGTAGTAACCGTTGATTTTGAAAATATTTACAGAGATTTCGAAGAAGCTTTGCTTACCTGCCTGAAAAATGACTTTGTAAGCTACAAAATAGAATTCGAAGTCATGTATGCGTTATCGTATCCAATTGATAAATGGGCATTCGCGGCGAACCATGGCGATCGAAATGAAGCGAAGGCTTGTGCTCAGAGGATGAAAGAGCGGCTCCTGTCTCTGGGGACCGATTCGGACGATTTCCCGATTACACTGATTAAACAGATCGAGGAAACAGAGAATTTGCTGTTTTTATAAGACCGCTGCAAATTGCGTTGTACGCTGCAACGCAATTTGCATCGAAAAGCTTTTCGTTGCACTCCGTGATACGTCCTTGCCTAGTCGTCGCTCGGCAGCGGTTCCGATTGCAGAACGCTTTTCGAGTCACTAGCCACGATGTAGTCATCCGAAAGGAGCGGTTCATATCCGCGTCGGTATAGAACCAGGTCGCCCAGAGCGATGCTTTCATGATCACCCCAAGCTCCCTATGAACACCGCACCCAAGCCCCCAATCAGCATCATCCCGGCAATAATCAATACGATGTGCCAGTTTTTCAACTGTTGCAGGAAGGATATTTTCGCGCGAAAAGACCATAGCAATATAAATATGGACGGCAGGAGAAACGCAAAGAGAATAACACTTGAAATTGCCGCTCTGTAGAGAATGATGTCTTTCGGAGAATTCACGACATTTGGAGTCATACCGAAACTCAACAGGAACAGGGGAAACACAGTGGCAACGAAGAGTGACGCTATAATCCGAAATCCCACAACCCCGATTTCGATTACATACGGCTTCTTTCGGCTAATATACTCGATGTGGGCAGGCTCAAATACCGGACTCTCCACGGAACGCTTGACCTGATAATGCCCACAGTTCCGGCAGAACCTGTCGCCTTCCTGAAAGCGATTTCCACATTGTTTGCAAAACATATCTGAGATCCCCCGCTAGAGTATTTAAATCAATTCTCTTCTTCCCGCAATGTCGTCAAACGGTTGGATATTTTATCCAGAACTGTCTCCATATCGTTTTGACCCGCAAAGTACACGATCGCCTCTTCCTGAATGATTGCGAGTGCCTCCTTGTCGTCTCCGCACTGCCCGTCCGCCGCACGAATTATCTCAAGATAGATCTCAGCATGCTCCTTTGTCGGCTCTATTTCGTAATAGTAAGAGGACAGATAGTTGGTGTCATACGTCGCAAGAATACTCTCGACCCGGTCTTCAACCGCCTCGCAAAGAACCGGAATCCCGTCGTTTCGTTCGGCAAGTGCGGCCTGATGGTTTTTGGCAAGCAGAATTTTAACGAACCGGACGGCTTCTTCCGGATTCCCGCACGCCGCCGATACGGCAGCGGACTCCTTGGGGAGGATCGAAAGTCCGTTGCTGCCGGGCAATCCCATGATCGAGAGCGGATGCCCCTGATAATAGGAGGCATTGCATACATCGGCAAGCGAATTCACAGTAAGCACGACCGAATCAGACTCCGAGATCACTGTCTGAGTCAGGGGTTCTGTTGTCCATGTATCGCTGTATTTCCCATATTCTTTCGAAAAGGAGAGAATCGCAGCAAGTGTCTCGCGATCCAACGCCGGCCGGTCTCCTGTCTTCGAAAACACCGTGCCCGCCGAACTCCTGAGAAACAGGTTGAGCCATTCCTGCTGATCGTACTGCGCATATTCTTCGGCAACTTCCGGATGATTTGAAAGGTAGGTCTCCATCTCCTCCCAGGTCATCTTCTGCAGATTCTTATCTTCTTCCGCCGAAATCCCGGAGATGCCCACAAAAGTAGGTATCTGGTACAGCTTGTCTCCCTCATAAAAAGCGCGGAAGAGGTTCCCGAAGTAAGCTGGATCTCTCATCAGCCCGGTCATGTAGGGTGCCAAATCGAGAAAGGTCATATCCGGGGATACGCCGAGATCACCGGCCGTATTCATAACGATATCAATCCCGCCCTCTTCCCGTGCATCCATGTAAAGCTGCTGCAAAATCTTATTGTAATCCTGCCCTTCCTCTTTCGGATGGAACGGGTAATTCCGGATGCGAAGAAATGTGTTTTTCGAGAAGAGATTGTACTCGTAGACCGAGGCCATAAGATCCATATCGTCGAGTACGTTGATGCCTCCAAGAGTCAGAACCGTTTTCCCGCTATTTGGATTCTTGTCTGCCTTGGACAGAAGGCTGCAGAAAACGCTGACTTGATCTGCTTTTTTGACGACGCCCAGAGCGCATATGTTCTCTTCGTCTATCACGATATAGTTACACTTTTGCAGATAATGTGAAAGATTCGCGTCCGTATCGAGCCATGAGAAGAAGGCTTCTCCCGCAGAATTCAGAATCTCTTTGTCAGCGGAGAGCGAATAGGAATTACCGTCAAGCGATACGATCTGACCGATGGACGGATTCCCGACCGACGAGTCGAGAGATTTTTTATCCGCATCAATGCGATAGAAAGTTCCGATCGATCCGTCTTCACTTCTCCCCGCATAGACAAACCCTTCCGCCGCCTGCAGTGTACCGCTGTAGGAACTGTCTTTCAGCTCGGAAAGCTTGTTGCCGGCTTCGTCATAGATGACGATCGTGTCGCCGGCCGCAAAATAGCGGTTTCCCATCGCGTCTATTTCAAAGGACTGGATTCCTTCGGGAAATGTATCGGATACGTCATAGGACAACTCCGAAATCACTTTCCCCGAACCGGTATCTATTTGAAACCACTGGTTCTCCATCGCGTATGTCTCCGGATCAAAAACCACATACATCACCTCTGCATAACCATCGGGCCGGATTGCGACCGACATGCACATCGAGATTTCGTAATGAAGATACGGGCCGACATCCAGCTTCTTAACTGTACCCTCGGCAAGAGAGTAGAGGATCGTTTCCTCGACGAACTCACCCGTATTGCCATCATCTTCCCCGCCGCCGATAATTCCTACCGCGTATTGAACAGAAACAATGATTGCCTGTGGGGTA
Organism: uncultured Mageeibacillus sp.; assembly: GCA_964617375.1. Taxonomy (GTDB): domain Bacteria; phylum Bacillota; class Clostridia; order Saccharofermentanales; family Saccharofermentanaceae; genus Firm-13. The sequence continues at coordinate 12,660 of CAZTXQ010000029.1, forward strand.
ATCTTGATGTTGGAGACCTCCGATACCGACTGTTCTTCGCCCGGAAGAAAGATTGCCCGCTCCTGGGAAGTAAAGAAGGTATCTTCAGCTTTGACTGTGTTCTCCTCTCCGCCTTTTTCACTGCGGCAGGAAGCACTCGTCAGGAGTATGGCTGCTGTAAGAAATAGCGCAGGCAGTCGATAATTACTTCTCTTCATCAGATTGAATTTCCTTCCCTGATTCTTTGGAACAGTTGCCCTACTCCACAATCGTCCCATCTTTCATTCTTACGACCCGGCTCCCGTGCAAGGTCAGCTTCTCGTTGTGCGTGATCATCACAATCGTCTGCCCGGCGGTTTTCATCGAGGTCATCAATTCGATGACCGTCTCGCCCGTAACGCTGTCCAGATTTCCGGTCGGTTCATCCGCGAGAAGCAACGCCGGCCGCATGACCAGCGCCCTTGCGATGGCGACGCGCTGCTGCTGACCGCCGGACAGTTTTCCGGGAAGAACGTTCGCCTTTTCGGCAATCTCAATCTGTTCCAATAAGTCCTTAATCCGGCGGTCGTCGACCTTTTTCTTTGCGACCAGGAACGGCATCGCGACGTTTTCATACACGCTTAATGCCGGCATCAGCTGGAAATTCTGGAAAACGAAGCCTACCTTCTCGTTGCGAAAACGGGCGCGCGCGTCTTCGGATAGCTTTGTAACCGTCGTGTCGTCATAGGTGATGCTGCCCTCGGTCGGCACATCCATGCATCCGAGCATATTGAGGAGTGTGCTTTTCCCCGATCCGCTCGGACCGAGAACCATCAGGAACTCGCCCTCCCGGATTTCCAGATTGATGTGTTTAAGGGCCCTGCAGGCACTGTCGCCCTTCCCGTACGTTTTCGATACATCGGATAATCGGATCATCGCTCCACCTCGCACAATCGTTCATACATGGATTTCTTCAGGACCTTTTGGCAAATCAGGTAATTACAGCTCCACGACAAGGTGATCAGAACCGCAGCATATAGGAGAAGCCACCCTGTCGGGAAGACTATTTCGCCGGCAATCGACATGGCGGGATGTATCATGCAGATAAACCAGAAGGATAGGGCAGCGGCCAGGAAAGCGGGAATGCCTATTTCCAGGGCCGCAATCTGTGATATGTCCTTTTTTCGATAGCCGATCGCCTGCAGCAAGGCATATTCCTTGCTTCGCAGGAGACATATCTGGTGTCCCATGTTGAGAAGGCAAAGAAGCACGAACACCATAAGGGTTCCGCCCAAGAGACCTGACAGCGCGGTAAGTGCATGGTATTGATTCTCCGCTTCTGCCGTACCATTCTTATAGAAACTAATCTTGAAACCGTTGTTCCAGTAAGGACGCGCCGCCAGACTCTTCTCCAGATCCATATAGGAAAGACCGGTCCGGAGCAGAATCGTCGAGCAATGAAGAGGAACGTCCTTCAGGTATTTCTTCGCGAACGCCTCGTTGCAGATCATTCTCTCCGCTCCATAATGTTCGTCGTAAAACACGTAGTGTTCCGCAGTGCCGCTGATGCCGGCATTCGCAAGCAAGAGATCCCCCTCTGTCTCTAAACGCACTTGCTCCCCGGTCGCAAAATTATGCCGCTGATAGCCACTGCTTGAGATCATTGAGCTGAGATCTTCCGCATACAGAAGCGGTGTATCCTGTACCGGTAAGTTCGCGCCCTTCATCTGCTCTTCGGTATAGACACTCAAAATGCACGGGAAGCCGTTTACTTTCATATCCGCCGTCCATATCGGATATACGGCAAGAATGTCGTCTATCCCACCGGTATTCTCAATCATTTCTTTCGAGAAATAGCGCTCATTCTTCGTATCTGCAATGAGCGAATAATCCGACGATAAGGTGCCGGTGAGCCCCGAGAGATAGTCCACCCCAAATTGGTTCATTGACGACACGAAGTAAATAGATGTCATGATAATTCCGGACGTAATAGCAAGGAGCGCCAGAATCCCGAATGTGCGCCAGGCATTTCGTTCCAGATTCCGAAGCGTTATGAACAGCACGCCGGATCCGCGAATAGGCTTTTGCTTCTTCATCTGAACGCCGGCTGTGTCCTGGTTCTGCGCGAAAAAGCTGTACGGCTGACTCTTCCTAAGATTCCGATAGAGCGTTCCGTAAGCCAGAAACACACCGAAAAAGACCACAGCCACGGCAGCAAGTGACGCGCTCCAAGACCATTCCGAAGAAAGGTAGCCTGTAATAGTGGCTTGACGCAGAGCATCATGCGAGATGCGAAGCATCCATGCGCCGAGCAGAAGACCCGGTAAAACGCCGCTCGCCGTAAACAGAGCCGCTTCAAAGAAGAGCACTGTCCTCATTCTTTTTTTCGATAATCCGAGAGCCAGAAGAATGCCGTAGTCCCGTTTCCTGAGGGTCAGCATCGCGCCGATCAGCATACGGATAAAGAGAAGCGAGATAAGAAAGAACAGCACAGAGATAGCCAGAACAGCGGGGATCAGCTGGTAAACAGATTGATCCCTCGTGTAGAATTTGGCGTCCACTGTATAGTTTGATGTGCAGGAAATACCGTTCGGTTCCAGTGAACGATAATCGGTCACTCCGGTCAGGAGGTAATTCATTTGAGCGAGCGCACGATAAATTTCTTCATATACGGCGGTGTCCGGAGCGAGACAATACACGGTGCACGTCCGGGCATCTTCCGCCACAGGTGGTTGACTCATGCCGGAAATTGTGCAAAACGAAGAGCTCAAAGAAACATAGCGATCCAGAATCCCCACGATCGAAGCTTCCCGGGAAACGACATCTCCACGTTCATTCGTCACGTCGGCGGCTATAACATCCCCGATCCCAAGGTCCAAACCGGTCCGGTCGAGATACGTCCGGGTAATACAGACTTCTTCCCCGGAGACCGGCAATCTTCCCGACGTAAGATTCGTGCCGAGAACCAGATTAAGATCCCCTTCCACTTCCAGCCATTCAAGCTCAAGACCCAGTTCATCTCGGTACGTCCCGATCCTGTTTTCCTGCACCAGCCCGCGCAGTTCGATATCTTTTCGCGCATCGGCGTCTGACAGCACAGACATCTGTTCTGCCGTCAGACCCGAATAGGCCCAGTCATAATTGGCTGTCTCCAGCTTAATATCGTTGGATGCGCTGAGAAAGGCCGCGGCTGTCTGGCAGAAGAGAATCATAATCGCAACCGTCACCGAAATCGCGACAGCTGCCGAAATCGAGCTAAGTTTGTAGTGCCAGAGAACTTTGCCCCATTTCCGATACATACCTACCTCATGGATCCGCGCTGCATGAATTCATTCCCGCAAAAGAGAGCAAATCATAAGAACATACTTCGTACTAACCATTTAATTATATACATATCGTATATTTTATCAAATCCCGTACTTTCGCTCGGCGGACTCGACCGTCTGCGTAATCAGGCTCGCGATCGTCATCGGACCGACGCCGCCCGGCACCGGTGTATACGCGGAAGAAAGCGCCGCGGCATGAACAAGATCGATATCGCCGACACGGCTCGGATGATACCCGGCGTCGATCAGCACCGCGCCGTCCTTCACCCAGTCCACCTGCACGAATTCCGGTTTACCGACGGCTGCAACGACAATGTCGGCCTGCCGGACAAGCTCGGGAAGATTGGCCGTTTTCGAGTGGCAAACGGTGACCGTCGCGTCGGCGTTCAGAAGCATCATCGCGACCGGTTTCCCGAGAATCGCACTTCTGCCGATCACCACGGCGAGTTTCCCTGCAAGCGCTATTTTGTAGTGTTTCAGAATGGTCATGATCGCCATAGGTGTCGCGCTGAAAAAGGCTCTTTCCTGCATCGACATCGCGCCGAAAGAAGCCGTGTTCACACCGTCAACATCCTTATCGCGAGAGATCGCGTCGAAGCACTTGAGTTCATCGATTTGACGCGGCACCGGATGCTGCAGGAGAATTCCGTTCACAGCTTCGTCCGCGTTCAAGTCCTCGATGACGCGGAGAAGATCCTCCGTAGTAGTGCTTCCCGGCAGCTCGACTTTTCGCGAGACAATGCCGACGCGGGCACACGCGTTGACCTTCATGCGGACATAGACCACAGACGACGGATCGTCACCGACCAGAATGGTCGCGAGACACGGCACGGTTCCGGTCTTCTCCTTAAGAATTCGAACGCGTTCCGCGAGTATCTTCTCGGTCTCCCGGGCAAGGGTTGTTCCGTCCAGAATCAGTGGTCCCATGGGGTTAGTCCTCCGTTTAATCTACTTTTTTCCCGCAGCCGGTGCAGAAAAGCGCGTCCGGCTTAAGCCTGGACCCGCAGTACGCACAAAAATTCGTCGGAATGATCATCTCCGGGGAAGTCTTAACTGCAGGCGCTTCCGGTTTTCGCGCATGGACGATCGCTTCCGCCTCTGACGGTTTTCGCGTATCGGAGACAACTTCCGTCACACCAGATTCTCGCGTATCGACAGTCACTTCCGCCTCCGACGTTGTCGCTGCCTCTTCCCCAGTTGCCTGATTCCCGGCAAGGCCCAGGCGCTTCTGCTCCTGCGAAAGAATCCTTTCCTTCAGCGACTTTTCCGTGATATCGACGGCCTGCGTACTGGACTCGGCCATAACGGAATCGCGCGCGTACGAATCGAAAATCTGCTCCTTACTGTCCAACATCTCCATCATCCGCTCGTCGATGCTGTTATCGGTCAGGAGCCTGTGAACGACGACGGTGTTGGTCTGGCCCATCCGGTAGGCACGCGAAATCGCCTGAGTCTCCAAGGCCGGCTTGATCTGCGGCTCGCAAAAAACGACGACGCTCGCTTCCTGAATATTGAGGCCGACGCCGCCGGCCTGGATCTGACAGACAAGCGCCGCTCCGGCGGGAGCCGTCTTGAATTCGTCGATGATTTGCTGCCGGCGTGCGGGAGGCACGCTTCCCGTGATCGGTTCCAGGGCGTCTTCGCCCAGCTCGCGGCTGACGACGGTAAGAACGTCGAGGAAGAACGAGAAAACGAGAATCTTCCGGTTGTTTTCCTTCGCGTCCTGGCAGATGTCCAAAAGGCGGTCGAGCTTCGGCGAACTCTCAGGGGTTCCTCCGGTCCACGCGATCCGCCGCATCTGCATGAATTGACCGACAGCGACCGCCTCACGGTATTTTGCGGCCTCGGACGGCCCGAAATCCACCCACTCCTCCATCTCGACCAGGGGCGGCAATTCGTGAAGCACATCCTCCCGGTTCCTTCTAAGATAGACCGGCGCTATGGATTGGCGAAAAAGGTCCGGACCCGCCAGATAATCGATGCTCTGAATGTTTTTCGCGATCTCCGGCTGCAGAAATCCGATCAGATTGCGCATCTCGTCGAGGCGGTTCTCAATCGGCGTTCCCGTCATGAAAAGGACTCTTTTCGCGCGGGTAATAAGCTTCTTGATCGCCTTTGTGCGCTGCGCTCCGGGGTTCTTGGCATAGTGAGCCTCGTCGGCGATCAGCATGTCGAGGGTCAACTCTTCAGGTAAAACAAGAACCTTAAGTGTCTCGTATGTGGTGACGGCTACGCCGCCGTTCTGTACCCAATCGGCCATCTGACTGTCGCGGTCGTCGCCGTGGATTCTGTATGCTTTCAGCTCACTGTGGCGGGTAATCTCCCTCAACCAGTTCACGAGTACGCTCGCCGGGCAGACCACTTCAAAATACTTCGCGCCTTCGGTCTGAAGATGCGACATTGCTGCGATCGCCTCGACCGTTTTGCCGAGGCCCATCTCGTCCCCGAGAAGCGTGCGGGACTGGACGATTGCGTACTTCGCGCCGAATTCCTGATAACCGCGGAGAGCCGTTTTCATGAGGGAGCTGTTCAACGTCTGTGCTTCCACATTTTCGACAAGCCCCTGCGGCAAATTGCCGTGCGTTGTTTCAACCTTCGCTTTTACGCCGGAAGTCGACTCGAGAATCGTGTAGTATTCGACGGAATTGCTCCGGAATTCAGCCCAGGCCTCGGCGTCGCCGATACCTGTAAACGACCGGTAAGAGCTGTTCGCGGCCGCCAGATCCCTCTCGAATCCGGAATCCAGGAATGCTCCAACCTTGTTCAGCGCGTCGACTGCGGCAGCTTTTTTGTCCTGCCCCGAAAAGAGCCATCGGACGGGCTCCTTTACGAGCTTCGCGCAGCTTAAGTCCGACGTTAGTCCGGCGCGGCAGCCACTGAGGATCTCGGCGCTTTTTCGCGCAAAATCGGACGTCTTTCGAATCTTGGTAATGGCCTTAATCAGATCGGTCGAGACGGATGTCGGGTGTTCCGGGTCAATCCTGACCCGGGTCTTCTCGCGGGCCGTTTTCACGACATCCTGAACCGCGGTCAGAATCTGCATCGAGGTCTGCTCGCCGACACCGCGAATGCTCTCAAGATCCGCCTGCGACATATGGGCCAGCTGCTCCAGATTCGTGACTCCCGCATCCCGGATCGCGCCCAGGCGCAGGCCCGGTTCGGCCTCGCTCAGGCGATCGAGCGAGATAGCCGAGAGCATCCGGTGAACGCATTCTTCGTTCAAAGCATGTGAGCCGTCGATCATCCGAGCATACGTATCCGCGTAATCCTTGGCAACCGCGTCAGAATCGCGAAAAAGATTCTGTGCACGCGTATTTAAGCGTTCGTATATTTTCCCGTCGGGACGCTCTATCTTACTCAAAATCCCACCCCATCCGACTAAAACTGACACCGTTCCGGCAAACTTATCCGGCCTAATGATGAATATGATGATAAACTAATTTGAGAATGAAGTACATCCTGAACCCATGTTTTCGGAGGATCGATATATGAAATACATTGAGCTTGAATCCGACCGCCTGACCTTCCGGAAATTCCGCCCGGACGATTTCCCGGTCGTCTTTGACTGGCTAAGCAACCTTGAAAACATGAAATATCGCTCCTCCGAGCTGGCATGGGAATTGCACCGCGACTACTGGAGAAAAGGCTATGGAACCGAGATCGGCGAGAAGCTCCTCAGGCTCGGATTCGAGACCCTGGCCTTAAGGCGAATCGTCGCGGACTGCAACACCTTAAACCGCGGCTCTTATCGCATCATGGAAAAGATCGGCATGCGGCGTGAGGCGCACTATGTCAAATACTACCGCGGCAACAGTGCGCTCGACCATGCGTGGTGCGACAAATATCTGTATGCAATCTTACGGGAGGAATGGATGAAGAGGAGAAACAGCGATGTTCTCTAAAGACCACAAAGCCGTTCAAATACTGAATTGCGACATCAATATTGAAGCCATCCCCACCATCCAATCCGCCAGACTCCTGCATGTCGACGGGAAAGGCGCTTTGACGACCTCTTCTTATATTGCCGGCAACACAAAGGGAACCTTCGATTATCTGACGCAGATTACGCTGAATGGCACTCCACTCATACAGATCAACTCGCCTGAGTATTCGACATTCAAGAGAATACTCTCAGCGGGACACGGCATCGAGAATGCCAATTGCCGGGAACTGAACGACATTCAGGATCGCATAAACGAACCTTTTTTATCTTTGGAAGACTCCATTGAGACTCTTGAACCACTCTTGGAACTCATGGACAGCGGTTTGTATCTCCTGGCAGATGCCCTGTGTTACCCGACAGATGGAGACGGTCACTTTTTCTGGGACGTCCCGGATGCGCCTTCCGTAAGCCCGGCCATGGAGCCGATTCTGCTTACGGATCGAGTATATCCTTTCATTTGGGGACAGCCGGCTTTTCTATACCCGACGGAAGATACTGATTCTTATGACGAAGATCGCGTACGTCATTATGCCGAGATATTGGAGATGCCCGAAAACGCGCCGCGGGCGCTCGTCTACAGCTTCGGTCAGTTTCTTGGCTTTCTTCTGGACGGGCACCACAAAGCATGTGCCGCCGCTATTCTCCGAAAACCCCTGAAATGCCTGGTCATTATACCCTTTACGCGATATGGGTACACCAATGCGGCGAACAGGACAATCCGTGACGCTCTCCATTTCGGATCTATATCCATCCCCGTAAGTGCGGTACCCTCCGAGTATTTGCCTGCTAAAAAGCACACGGAATCTTCCTCCTATTCCGCACTGTCCGGGACAATCGATCACCGCGTCTGGGAAGACCGATATTTGAAAACAGCATGTGTATTTCCTTCCGTTTATGAATACGCGGATATGGCAGCCGCCGGGATCCCCGACGGCACACGCGTAACCGATGAAGTGATTCGAAATTGTCTGGTAAATCCGGACTTCGAGAATCAGCAAATACTGAAGGCCATTCTCTTCAGAATGGAACTTCAGGAAGACCCCGGACTAAAGGCAGCCGCAATCGCCTGTGTCAAACAATTGCCGTTCGGCAACTTATTGAAGCAAGTGTATAGAGCCTTGGCGAGAATCAGGAACGACGCGGAAGTCGAGCAGATCCTTGTCGATTACATGATCGATCATGAAGACATACACGACCCACTGCTTCCGATCATCAACTCGTATTGGCAATAGAATGACCCAAACGGTTCGAACTCGATCGCATTGACAATCGCCGCTTTATTGTCCTATACTGTTCTCATATATGAGAACAGTTGGAGGTAAGCGCATGACCGAATTGGAGAAGCTTCTCGGAAACCCCGTCGCCTATCGTATTCTGCAGATCGTTGCGGCGGAGAAAACAGCGACCACCTTCACGATCGCGGACAAAATGCCGGACATTTCGCGTGCCACGGTATATCGCTACTGCAAAAGAATGGCCGACAACGATATCCTTGAAACCATATCCGAAGACAAGATTCGCGGCCAGATCTGCCGTACCTACGCGGTCAGCCGGGTCACCATCTCCGGAGATGAAGAAACGAACGACTATATGACAGCAGCCCTGCTTTTCCTGCGCCAGGCCAGCCGGAAATACGAGGCCTATTTCTCGAAGAACAACATCGATACCAAGCGAGACAAGCTGTTCATGGTTTCCCCCGACCTGAATCTCGACGACATGACGTATAACGAACTTTGCGACCGCATGAAAGCCCTTCTCTTCGAATACTCAGTCCGCAAGCCGGTCCCCGGCTCCCGCATCCGCAATCTCTATTTAATGTCCGCACCGGACGAATCATGGGAGGATATATGAACAAAGCACTTCTGGTCATCGATATGCAGCGCCTTCTTGTCGGCAAAGACCACGCGAAAATATTCAAGTACGATAACGAAACACTCCTCCGGAATGTGAATTACCGGATTTCCTGCTATCCGCCCGAAAACGTCTACTACATCCTCAATCTGATGAAAAGAAACCTGATCAACCGTCTCGCTCCCGCGCAGGCCTATGACGGCGATCCCGCCGCGGAACTCGCCGACGAACTAAGCGTCGTATCCGCCAACGTCTACAAGAAGTTTGACGGCAACGCCTTCACAAATCCCGACCTCGCCGCGAAACTCCGCGCCTCCGGAATCACGGAACTCGACATCATCGGCGTCGACGGCTGCGGTTGTGTGCCCAGAACCGCCGAAGGCGGCCTTCGCGAGGGCTTCATCGCTCATATATTGAGCGGCGACGTCGCCACCATGTCGCCCAAGCGCGCCGCCAAACAGAGAGCCCGGATCACGGCACTCGGCGTAAAGTATGTGGATCAGTAACCGCACGTGTACACCGGCGTGGCGGAATCACGATGCCAGCGGGTGGTGAGCCTCGATGATTTTATGCGTACCTAGTTCGAGACAACTCTTATTCATCAAATTCTTTCTTCCTAAGATCGGTTGTACCAAGATGGTCAAGAAGCTCCAAATAAATAGCTACTTTGGTTTCGTTTATTGGCGAGCCTACTCAATCAGCTTCTAAATGCGTTTGAGTAGGTACGCCGGTGCCCTATTACGTTTTTTTTATCATTGCGAGCCTACTCAATTAGCATCTGAGCGCATTTGAGTAGGTACGCCAGCCTCCCGGCACGAGTTTCTTATCATTGATAAGCCTACTCAATCAGCATCTAAATGCATTTGAGTAGGTTCGCCGGCCTCCCGAAGCACGTTTCTTATCATTGATAAGCCTACTCAATCGACATCAGAGCGCATTCGAGTAGGTACGTCTGCCTCCCGGCGCGGGTTTCTTATCATTGATAAGCCTACTCAATCGACATCTGAGTGCATTTGAGTAGGTTGGACGGTGCCACAAGGACGTTTCTTATCATTGATAAGCCTGTCAGGCTTATAAATAATCTTTTAGGAGAGTGTTCATGCGCTCAAGTATCCCATAAATCCGGGAGCACTTTTTGTGAAGGTGGCTCTCACTCGCCGGACTGGTGGATCTCGCTCAGAAAAAGCTGGCTCATTTTGTCACGGATTACGTAGCCGTACTCTTCCGCCTTGCTATTCCCCATTTCAGCAGAGCCATACCGATCATGAATCCGACCGAGTAGAGAAGAATATCACCGAGCGAAAAGAAGCCCTGCCCCAAGGCCGGCTGCAGCAATTCAATCGCGAAGAACAAGAGAAGGGCCGCCCAAAACCGCGGCTTGATTTGATTCGCGTACAGCAAAATCGGAAGCGGAATGAAGAGTGCCAGATTGATGACGGCAATAGCAATACTCCCCCGATCCGCGAAAAAATCCCATACAAAGCTGAGCGGATTCAACTCGAAGTTTCTCCAGACAAACCAACGCTGGAAGGAAGATGAAAGATCGTAGAAGCCATTGCGAAGAAGCAATCCCACAAGAAGAACCGCGCAATAGCCAACCAGTCCGATGATCTTCTCCGCGCGCGTCCAGCCTTTGCCTCTGAAAAGAATGAGCTGCAAGACAATGTAAAACACGGCTACCTGTCCCGCCAGCAGGATTAGCTGCTTGGTCATGTTGCCGCTCCCGTAACTAATACTGAAAAAGACATTTGCGGTGATGAAATAATTGAACAGAATCCCGAGAACGAGAGCAGGAAGAATCGTGATCAGCTTAATGACTATTTGCTTCTGGATTGCTTTCATCTTGCCCCCGACATTTTTCGAATATCTTACAGAATCACGTTTTTTTCATTTGGATGATGTCATATTTAGCAGGCAAGGCTGGGTCTGTTTTTAACATACTTAACAATCTACGGGCAGTTCCTATCGGCGCATTAGTACCGACTTCCCATGCCTCGACCGTTTTTTTTGAAACACCCAATACTTCGGCAAAAGTAGTCTGTGTCATCTGTAAACTTATACGAATGTTTTTTATTTCCTGAGCATTAAACAAAGGTGCCGGATTTACCGTGCATTTCGTTTTTCTCGCTTTAACAACACCTTTTTCATAACCAACCGCTTCTGTTAATCCGGTCATTATGCTTTCATAAACGTTCATTTTCGTCACCCGTCTCCCTTCATTCTGTCAAAGTATTCTCAAGAATTCTAATCACTTTCTTGATAGCATTCTGCTCTTCTTTGCTAAGGTTGTCCTTTTCGCTTTTGGGGTATGCGGTTATTAAGTAAATGCGTTCATAAACAGTAAAATCCACATAGCAAACCCTGGCACTACCACTCTTACCTCGATGTTCAAAAGCGATTCTTAGCTTACGCAAACCGCCGGTTCCTTTCATTAAAGCACCCTTTGATGGATTCATGGTAAGATCTTCCTGCAGCAATTTTAACTCTTTGTCCGTAAATCCCATGGAGGTCCATTGCTTATCAAATTCCGGAAGCATTACAAATTCTCGTGTCATTTCACAACCAAGCCTCCATCACATTCTACCCTATTTGATAGGGCGATACAAGTCTTGTATTCGATAATTCAACCATCTATATCTATAATACAACATTCTCTCTATCACAAGCCCCGATTCTCGCCACTTAGTCTCCTTGCTCATGTCTTTTACCCTCTCTTATTTCAATAACTCAAGACTTTATGAAATAAGGACGCAATTGGAATCCCTTAATTTCCGTTCTCCTTTTCGCAAAGCAGAAAGCTCCATTCAAGCAAAAAGGAGCCTGCCATTTCCGGCAGACCCCCAACCGTCCATTTCGTCCAACGCATGTCCTTTACTATACGACGAGGTAATAGTCCAGAATTGTATTGATCAGACCCTCGTAGTCCCCTGTCTCGGGAAACAATTCCGCGTCCTCGCCTACCTTCATGCAGATATCCGTAATCTGATACACATAATCACCGGCTTCGAAGTAGATTCCGCTCAAAGCCCACTCCGGAAGTTCATCCGCCGCCAGAGAAGATAAGAGTTCGGTTGTGTCAAAGGTTAGTATCATGTCAATGCCCTTGTACTGATACGAGACACACTTTCTCGAGTCACTGTCCTCCGGATAATATTTTTCCTTATCCACAAGAGGGAATTCATTAAAAGTCATGCACCATACCTGCTCACCATTAAAGGTCAAGTCGGCAGGCACCGCAAAGACAGTTGTGCAGTATTCGGAAGACTCCCTGCCATAGGAACGGCGCAGCACAGACGGAAATGTCGAATTCTTGAAATCAAGCGTAATGGTATCACTGAGTGCCACTTGTGTCATAAAGTCTTCGTCCAAGATCAGAAGCCCGTCAGTCATTTCTGCAACTTGCTCGAATTGGATGTTGCTTGTCAGTTTTTCGATAAACTCTACTACGCCGGCTTCATCACAGTTAAGAGTCGTTTCCGCAGAAACGATGTTGCTTGTACCCAGGTAGATACTGCACAGAACCGAATAGACGGGGCGGCCATCGTTTCCCTGTTCCTCTACATACACGGTATTCCAGCCGTTTACTACCTTTTCCGTGTACTTTTTGCCGTCTTCCTTGAAATCCGCGATATCATCCTCGTAAGTGTTATATGCATACTCATCGTCCATATCGTCGGAGCAAATCATCAGGGAGACTTCCCGGATGCTGTATGGCGCCTGAATAAAATACAACTCCTGTTTATCCCCAAGATGCTCATAGGGATCCAGCTGCAGAGCGGTTTTCACGTAAAAGATCCTGTCCTTATTTATTGTTACCTTAAAGTATCCATCTTCCGCGTCCATCGTATAGGAGAATGACTGCGGTATCTTGAGCTTATTCGTATTCTCATCCCCGAACGGGCGGCACACGTTCTCCAGGAAATCTTTCTTGAACATAGAAAGATATGTTAGATCATAATCCTCGTAGATTTTCGTGTTCCAGTAGGCATCGCTCTTGTCCGAAAAAGAATAGATAATCTCTCCTTCAGTATACTGGGACTCTGCGCCGGCCGATTTTTCTCCGGTCTGTGCTTCATTGCCGGAAGTACCGGCATCCCCTGCACCCCCGGCTTTATTCGTGTTCTGTCCTCCGCAGCCGGCAGCAAACGCCATACACAGGACCAATATAAGTACCAGATACTGTCTGTTTTTCATTCGTTATTTATCTCCTTTACGAGTTCTTGTATTTCGAACGGAATTTTCGTATCTTTCCGAATCCGTTTTTTACATATCGACGTTATACAATTGGTTATCGTCCATCAGCAGAAACATCTCCGACCCGCCTGATATTTTCAGGATGTGCCCGTCTTTGCTCAGCGCCGACAATTCCTCGCTGTATTGGAGCATGGTAGCTTCGTCCGCCTCTGCCAGATAAATAGTACCGTCGGAGAACAGGATCAGAAGGCATTCTTGGGATGTCTCTATTTGAGCCACGTCCGCCGTTGTATATCCTTCCGGAAGTTGGATCGTGAAATTCATTTCTTCGGAGAGAAAATTGAAACCGTAGATGTTCGCGCTGTCCCCAACCTTCTCATAGATGACTTCACCGGGCATAAATTCCAACCATCCTACCGCGTGTATTTTGGCCACATCGGTAATTCTTGGAATATTATAAACAGAGAGGTAGCTTACCTTAACGCCCTCGGCGGCATCCGGCTCGGGCGAATCGGTTTTCCCGACGGAAAAGCCCATAGCGGAACCCAGATCGTACACTTCGTTATTTTCGAGCAGAAGGAAATAGTCCGAACCGCCTCCATAGATAAGATCCCGAACCGGATAAAACGCAATCGGCTCGTGTTCCTTGGACAGATAAACCGGTTTATCGATCATATCTGTATAGTCCGTAAACATAAGTGTTGTTCCGTTCATATAGAGAATCATGGGATCTCCGTACATGGAATAGGTAGCATAACGTAAGCCGGGAATATCCATGTCTTCGCGAATAACTGTATCCGCAGACGCTATTTCGCCCTCTTCCGTGTAGTCATCCTTGTATATTGAGTATGTTCCGCTCTCGTTTTTTACAAGATAGGTGCCGCTGTCTACGAGCCCGACCGAGTCCGGTGACACCTGTTGTGCATTTTTTAATGTCCCGTCATATGCAGTGATCGATGCGGCAATATTGTCGGAGGTTAAAACGGCCAGCCCGTTGCGCGATTGGGCTATATCTTTAATGGTGAAATCAATCTCGTCCAGCTTGTAATAGAGCTCTAAGATATCCCCTTTATAGATACCCTTCTCCTCTTTTTCCGTGCTTTCAGCCGTCGATTCGGCCGTTGTATCCATCGATCCCTGCGTGCCCGTTCCGGTCTGTGTCCCGGTGCCGTTGCCGGCGGCTGAAGCCGCGCTGCTCTCTGTCGTTTGATTCGCTTTCGAATCAGCCCCCTTGTTGTTTTCGGCGAATTGAGCACCGGCTGCGATTCCGCCGATGACGAGCACGCCGCCAAGAACGACGGCTGCGATCTTTGCACCGGTGCTTGCGAAAAATCCGCCGGCCTTAACAGCCGATGAAGAAGCCGTCCCGGCGCCCGCCTGGTTTGCCGTGTTTGCCCCGGCCTGATTTGCCGTTTCCGCCATGGGATCCGGCTCCACCGTCGGATCGGAAGTATTCCCCGGCCGCGACTGATTGCTTCCGTTCGGTGTGTTTCTGTGAAGATTCACAGTAACGGGAGGAACCGCCGTTTCACTTGCTTCGGCGCGAAAAAACATGGCAAGGAACGGAAGAACGGCGTACAGTTTATCTTTATTCTCTTCCTCATACATCGTAATGCCCTCCTTCAGCTTAGCCTTGGCAAGATGAAGTCGCGATTTAACTGTATTCTCCGAACAGTCCATGAGCACGGCGATCTCCGCGATGGACATCTCATCAAAGTAGAACAGCAGAACCGTCCGATACTGCACCTCTGACAGCCGGGTTCTCATGATCTGGAGCAGGATACTGCGCTTATCCTTCTGGATTATGTAGCTCTCCGGCAGCGACTCAAGATCCGTATCCGGAATATCCTCGATATCTTCCACTTCATCCGAGCTGATCAGCCACGCTTTTCGCGCGACAAGGACATCCTTGCACTTATTGACGGCAATCCGGTGTACCCATGCGGTATACTTTTCCGGCTCCGTGAGGGATGTGATTTTCTGAAAAGACGTGATAAAAGTCTCCTGCATCAGATCTTTCGCGTCCGCTTCATTCCTAAGAAGACCAAGACAGGTGTAATACACGGAGTTCTTTGTGGCTTCGAAAAGCATCTCGAAAGCCTGTTCATTTCCTCGCTGTGCATCTGCAACGAATTGGGCAATGTTCTTCTCCATTTTTCTCTCCTCGTTTTTATTAAATTTGATTCGCGAAAAAGCGTCTCTGTCATATATGACGGAAATGAAAGACAAAAGGTTTAATAATCAGGAAAATATTTTTGACAACTCATAGCCATTATACATATCTGGCATCAAATATCAATTTTCGCTTATGTGTCGAGTCCGGATTTTGACGATTGGTTTTCTTTGCGAAAAGATTTCCGCTTTTCCACCGCTCGAAAAGTAATGCATTGTTCATTATATCATTCGTGTTGACACGTGAAATGAATCGAAGTAGAATAACACCGTTAGTATTTACGAACACTGTTATTATTTTCGAAAATCCGTTCATATACATTGGGAGGACAACATGCGCGAACAAAAAGAAACAACCGGGAAGCAGAACCTGAAGAATCAGAGAGTCCGCGCCTACTTCGTCCAGGCCGCCAAGAAAATCATCCTTGAAGAAGGCGTGGAAAATGTATCCGTCCGAAAAGTCGCCGATGCGGCCGGCTATACTTTTTCGACCATATACAACTATTACGGCAATCTGAACGAACTGCTCCAGGAAGTCAAGGCAGACATGATCAAAGATCTCGTCCAACACATGGCGGAGACCAGGCCGTCGAAGGTGTCCGATGTCGAAGACATCAAGAAACAGAACCGGCTGTACGTCGAATATTTCATCCAAAATCCCAATGTGTTCAGCTTCTTCTATTCGTACCGCCTCCATCCGGTTCAGAAGGAACCCGCGGAAGTTCCAGACTTCAGCAGCCAATATCTGGAGACCTACCGCGGATTTGCCGAACGCGGAATCATCCGGGAATCGGAAATTCCGGTGCTGGCCAAGACCTTCATCTACTCCCTGCACGGATTGCTGGCACTCTATTTCTCTGACAACGGCCTGACCGTTCAAATGCTCTACGAAGAACTGGACCGCGTGGCTGACTTCTTGCTGAGAGAAAGGAAAACACTATGAACGTAGGAATCATACTCTATTCGCGCACCGGCCATACGCTGAGCGTCGGCCAGAAAATCATGGAAGCCCTACTTGCACAGGGAAACGAAGTCCATCTGGAAAGAGTTGAAGCCGGAAACGAAGAACCGAATTCCAGACAGCCCCCCGTTCTTACGTCGATTCCCGATATCACCGCATACGATGCTGTGATTCTGGGTGCCCCGGTACAGGGCGGCCGGCTCTCACCCGTCATGCAGGCATACCTTGACATGCTCCCTTCCATTCGCGAAAAGAAGGCTGCCTGCTTCGTAACCCAGCACTTCAAGGCAAAATGGATGGGCAGCGCACGAGCCATAAGACAAATTACCCAAGCTGTCGAACAGAAAGGCACGTCGATCCTTGCGTCCGGCATCGTCCAATGGACCTCGAAAGACCGTGACGAGCAGATTCGCCAAGTCGCCGATCAGTTGAGCCGGATCTGAGAGATCCCATGTCCGATCAGTTGAGCCGGCTCTGAGAGATCCGCCTTTTCGAAAAGGAGCGTCAAGAGTTATGAAAAAACAGGGAGAAAGATCCTCGTTTCGATCGCCATCGTCGTCCTGGTCCTGATCGTACTCGGCGGGTTATCGCTCGCGATGGCCTTTGCCGGCCTCAAAAAAACCACTGCCCTCGAGATCAGCACAGTGGATCTGACCCAAATACCCGACGGCAGCTATACGGGCAGTTATACGAATTTCCGCTGGAACACCACAGTCAAGGTCACGATAACAGACCACCAGATCACCGCCATAGAGCCAGTGAAAATACAGTCCGGCCGAAAGGATCTGGCCCGGGAACTGAGCGAAGACATCCTTCAACAACAAACCGCAGACGTGGATGTCGTTTCGGGCGCAACCGCCAGCAGTCATGCATACCTGAAAGCGGTTGAGAATGCGTTAATCGAAGGGACGGAAGGGTAAGATAAAAAAAGCGAGACGGTTCAATCCATCTCGCTTTCCGGGATAAATAATGTTTAAACTTTCTCGTACGTAATGATGTATGATCCAAGCATTGAGGTTACTTTGGTCACCTTCACGGTAGCGGTGTCTCCCTTCTTAATGCCGGGATTTGTATCCGAACAGAAATTGAGGTGTTCTCCTGCTTGCAGATTGTAGCCCAAAGCACTGTCCGGAACTACTTCATTCACCGTAAAAGATACGATCTTCCCCGTCAAATCGTCTCCGGCATTGAGTGCTGTTTCAAAATCCTTGGCATTTGCGAAATCAATCTTTTTCTCGCCGCAACTGGTTATAAAGAAGGAACACATAATACAGATAATTAAAACTATGGGCAGTGTCTTTTTCATGATTAATACCCTCGCTTATATTTGATATAATTATTATAATATATTTTTACTATATTCCAATATTATTCGTTAATATCCCGCCCCGTTGAGAAGTAGTGCATATTTTCACCAAACATCTCAACGATCCAAATTTGCTAAAACAACATAAGAATATTTTTTCGCCTTGATGTACAATTTACTTGACATCGTGAAAAGCGAATGTTACATTGTGGATACAGTAACGTACACATACACAGAAGAGGTGAAGATTATGTCGTATTCGGAAAAAAGAAGTATCGTTTCGATTTTTGCTGGAATCGCTGTTCTAGTCTCCTATTGCATTTACGTCTACGGGAAGATGCAAAACGGTCAGGCAGCATCAAATGATTTGAAGTTCTGGGCAGGAGCCATGCTCTTGTTTATTATCATCGGCATCATCGCGAATATTGTGATTCAGATTGTTTTCCACATTCTTATATCGATGTCGATCGCCATTCGGGAAGAAGTAAAGACCGGTCATAGCGACGACAAACGGATCGAGAAGAAGATCGCCGCCGAGATTGTTGAAGATGAGATGGATAAGCTGATCGAGCTCAAGTCGCTGCGCGTCGGTTTTGGCGTCGCCGGAACCGGGTTTGTCACCGCACTGATATGCGCCTATATGGGTTTTTCGGTCGACGTCATGATGAATATCATGTTCTTCTCCTTCAGCGGCGGTTCGATTATTGAAGGATTCAGCCAGATATTCTTCTATCAAAGGGGTGTTACGCGTGGGTAAGAAAGAATTTGAGATCACAAATAACATACGCACGCTCCGGTTTTTTGCCGGCGAGATGACGCAGCAGCAGTTGGCCGAGAAGACCAACTCATCCCGGCAGACAATCATCGCTGTTGAAGCCGGAAAGTACTCCCCCTCACTCGATCTCGCTTTCCGGATTGCAGATGCATTCGGGCTCCCGATCGGCGATGTCTTTTCGTACAAGAAAACAGAGGAATAACGTATGAAAGCAATGGTCTACTCGAAAAGAAACGCCCCCAACGTCATGCGGCTCACCGATATTGACAAGCCTGCCCCGACCTCCGGTCAAGTCCTCGTCAAGATCCACTCGGTATCACTGAATGCCGCCGACTACCGCTCCATGCAGATGGGGATCGGCCCCAAAAGCGGCATCTTCGGTGCCGATATCGCAGGCCGGATCGAGGAAGTCGGACCGGATACGAAGACGTTCAAGATCGGCGACGCGGTCTTCGGCGACCTCTCCCTCAATGATTTCGGAGGGCTCGCAGAATACGTCGCAGCTCCGGAGATTCTCCTCGCCGCAAAGCCCGACACCGTCTCCTTCGAGCAGGCGTCCGCCGTTCCGATGGCTTCGCTCACGGCGCTCCAAGGTCTCCGTGACAAAGGCAAGATCAAGTCCGGAGACCGAGTTCTGATTGTCGGTGCTTCCGGAGGTGTTGGCCTGTTCGCGATCCAACTCGCCAAATATTTCGGCACCCACGTCACCGCTGTCTGCAGCACACGCAAAGCAGAATTAGCAGCCTCCCTCGGAGCGGATGCTGTCATCGACTATACCCGGACACCGCTTAACACTCTTCAGGGAAATTTCGATATTATCCTCGCCATCAACGGAAACTACTCACTTCTCACCTACAGAAAACTTCTCGCACCGGGCGGAACCTGCGTGATGATCGGCGGCGCACTTACGCAAATCGCGCGAATTTACCTGCTCGGCCCCTTCCTTTCCATCGGAAAGAGAAAGCTGCGTATGCTTGCCGCCAAGGCGAACGCTGAGGATCTGACCTTTGTCATGAAGCTCGTAGAAGAAGGCCGCGTCCGCCCAGTGATCGACCGGCGCTTCTCGCTCCCGGAAGCTGGAGAAGCGTATGAATATATTAAGGCCGGGCATTCCGCCGGCAAAGTCGTTATCAATGTAATTCCGTAAGCCCTTTATCCGAATCACGCCCTCGCCGCGCCCTTTTTGAAGGGGGGCTTGGGTTACATCGCTTTTCGAGAGGAAAAATCAGCCGTCCACCGGACAAAACACAAGGAGGAAAACCATGGAACCTGCAATCCTTTCAACGCCCGCAGCAAACGAGAAGCCCGCCGCGAGACTCCGTGCTGTCTGGGTAGGAGCCCTGATTCTACTGGCCTACACCATGCTCATCTACGATGCGACCGGGAATATTCCGTTCGGTGCCGCCGCCGACATCTTGAGCGGCCTTGCGGTCATCGGTATCGCCGTCCTCATGTTTCCCCTTTTTCGCGCGAAAAACAGCGCGGCACCTCATGCCGCCGGAAACAACATCATGAACTATGCGTATCTGATCAGCAAGTGGGGCGAAGGCCTTCTGATGATCGTCGCGGGATTCTGTGTCCTTTCACCGTCGACAAGAGACTATCGCAGCCTGATTTACGGGAATATCCATGTCTACTTCTTTATCACAGGTGCCCTGTTGTTCTATTATTTGCTATTTCGAACCCGTCTTGTTCCGCGATTCCTGTCCGTATGGGGCCTTGGCGCAACCGTCGTTTTGCTTCTGGTTACGGGCCTGAAGCTGGCCGGCATAGAATCCGTGATACTCGACGCACTTCTTATGCCGATGATCGGCAACGAAGTCATACTGGCGATCTGGCTCATGGTCAAAGGGTTTACGAAATAAGGTTCATGTAACGTGATTAAATAAGGTAAAAGGTGAAACGATACGATTAGATCGAGTGATTCTTACGCAGAATATGCATGAAATGCTTTTGACCGCGAAGCCCAACGTGTTTATGGTAATATGTTGTCAATAGACGACTTGATTCTGTCTGCATTGGAGAAATGAATTATGAACATAGGACGCAATGATCCCTGCCCTTGCGGCAGTGGTAAGAAATTCAAGAATTGCTGTATTAATACGTACGATATCGTTCCTTTTTCATCAGGTTCGGACTCTCGCAAAACCCCATGGTTTTATGATGAAGTATCCAGGATGAGTGACGAAGTTATCATAAACAAGTTATCCGAAACGGGTATCCATTTCGATAAAGATGAGTTTCTGCGGGATATTGATAAAAATAATACCGCAGAGAGTATTGGGGAGAAGTGGCTTACTTCTTCTGGTGTTCGCGCGACAGCACTGGATGATAATTTTCCTTCTGTTGCCGCATGGGTCTTGTGGGAACGTGTCGCACCGGAGCACAAGGCTTCCATGGAGCAGATATACGGCAGTTGGATTCTCAAAGGATACGATCTCGCCGAGCAAGACAAGTCGGTTGAGGCTTGTGCATTATTCCTGAAGGCATGGGAGGCCATCAAATATCGCATTCGACCGGAAGATCGCTCGACCGCTCGTTTGGATCAATGCTATAGCGGAACCTTCTTCGCGAGTAATTTTCTTCAGGATCTGGAAGAAGAGCTGCACAATGCCGGCTTAGAGAAGGCAGCATTTTTCGAGAAGAGAATTGCATTTTGCCGGGAGTTTTGCGGATTCTTCCCAGACGAAGATCCTCTTACCTTTCACAATATGCGCCGGGCAATTGCCGACTCCTATGTGTCTCTGCGGCAATATGATCGCGCTAAAGAGGAACTGGAGCGTCTGATCACCGACTTTCCCGAGAACCCGTGGAGCTATATCCAATACGGCGATCTGTATCAGTTCGAACCGGCCGTCAAAGATCGGGCCAAGGCTCTGGAGTTCTATAATCAGGCCTTGCAATTCGCTGTGGAAAGTTACGATATCGCCGCAATCGAAGAAAGGATCCATGACGATCCCTAACTCTTCTCCTTGTACTTCCTCGCAAGCAGATTCTCAGACTCTTTCGTCGGCGGCACCCCATACTCATACATGTCCCGCTAAAGTTATATCGGGCAGGTATGTTACTGCTTATTTGTTGAATACACGGATTGTTTACCGTCCTTTCGTGTTTTAAGGAGCCCCTTTTCACTCATGCGAACAAGCAGCTTATACGCCCCACTTGCACTGATGCCAAGTATTTTCGAAGCATCTTCTTTCGTGAATTCATTGCTCCCGAAAGTATCAAGAAGCTGCCGCTCACGTTTGTTGACATTACCTGTACTAAGCGGTAAACCGTAATTCTGATTGGGCAGGCGAATAAGAAATCCGCCGTTCACAACGGGGATTTCAGGTTTTACTGTGCTATTCTCATAAGCACTGAATATTCTTGGAATACCCGTTCCAAATGCCTCAATAATTTTCAGACGATAGAAAATTTGCGCCAATTTCTCGTTTCTTGCTACCGAAACACCGGTCAGCATCAAATCATACGTAACGCCGGGCATAATTCCGCCAAGCGACATAAATTCTAATCGGTCATCAAACATGCTGATAAGAACGCTTCCCTCAAGATAATAATCCCTATGTATCAACGCATTGACATAAGCTTCGCGAAATGCAATTTCCGGATAATCGGGGTGGTCTATTCGATACGCACCTTCAAATGTTCCATGCACACGGTTGAAAACGTGCAAATAAGCCAGAACCTCGTCAATCTGCCTAAATAGAGAACCGGCAAACTCTTTTCGGTCTTTAAAGTTTTCCTTGTTTCTTCCCTCGAATATAGCTGCTTTGGTTGTATAAGGGCATTGGTCAGAGAGAATAAGTGCAAGGTTGGAATAACGTCCGTCCGAGCGGACAATTCCCAATGTGCGTTTTTGTTGCGGACCGAACGCAATCTCATTATCTATGAAAACCTTACCGGCATAATCGAATGTGAGGTTCTGTTCAGTAGATAGATCCGAGATAAATTGTCCCATTCCGTTGTCTTTTATCATCTGCCTGATATGTTCACGGGTAGCCATAACGGTATTACTGCCAATACGAATCCAAACGCCTTCGGGAATAAGTCCATATCTGGCAAAACAGTACGGAATCGCTGTCCCACGTTCGACGGTTATTTCAAAAAACCATTTGTGATCCTGCTGCCTGGGTTCCGCTTTGAAATATGCCGTGGGATCAGGAGTGATAGAATCACGAAAACTGTTTACGATTTTTCTGGACCACTCATCAATATTCCCTTCCAGGCCATATAATGATCCATCATTACTCATTCCCAGATAAAGCGTACCTCCGTCCGTATTCAAAAAGGCAAGCATGGTTTTAATGACCTTGTCGTTATACTCGCGTTTAAACTCAACGTTTTGATTCTCAATCATAAGGCACCTCCCTTGCTTTCACATCATTATAACAAGAAAATCTCCATTCTGCGCAGGGATAATTGGAGAGTTATGGAGAATTGGAGAGTTTGTTCTAATTTGGAGATTAACCGCTTCTTGAGATCTTATTTACATGACTCCATTTTGGTCGCGACAGATGTCGAACGCTTATCACGCGTTGTTGAAAAGAAACCATGAAACCTTCGTTCCTCGAGTTCAAGAGTGTTCAAACCCACCTAGTGCTTCTCCTAGTACTTCCTCGCAAGCAGGTTCTCAGACGCTTTCGTCGGCGGCACCCCATACTCATACAAATCCGCATAAATATGCGGGATTTTTTTCACGCGAAAATTCATATCCTCCAGATCAAATTCTTCAAGGTTCAAGTCATCAACCCCAAGCCATTCCCGATTCTCTTCATATTCGGCGCCCTTCTTCTTTGCAAACGAGCGGGTCAGCTGCTTCAGTCCGTCCGGACCTCCACAATCCACAATGATCCCGAAGCCCTCGCCGGCCAGCACCCGCGGAAGCTCCCTCCACGGTAATTCTTTGTCTTCGAAAACATCCTCCAACTTCAAATCGACTTTCCATCCGTCCCCGAAATCATATTCTATACACAGCTCGTCGCCCGCATGGTTGACCGCAAAGGGCATCAAGACTTTCCAAATCTATTCAACAAGATTCGATATTTCTTCAACCCACAACTGATAACCT
>CAZTXQ010000030.1:0-35970 GCA_964617375.1 uncultured Mageeibacillus sp.
TTCTGACAACAGTTTCATTTCTATTCTTTCCACATAAGATCAGATGGTATATAATTAATAAAATAAAAACAAACTGTTATTGTCAAAATCTGTAACGATTTGCATATGCAAGAATCCGGCAGATAGAAGGTGGTATTAGTATGGCCAAGCAACACATTTTATTAGTTGACGACGATCCCGACATCTTGGAAGTCAACCGGGTTTTATTGACCAACGAAGGATACGAAGTGAGTGTCGCCATGACAATTTCTCAGACACTCGAAAAAGTTGCGGTGAACACCTACGACTGCATCGTTCTGGACATTATGCTTCCGGATGGCAGCGCGTATGATCTTCCCGCCAAGCTGCGCGTTTATACCAAAGCCCCGATCATTTTCCTGTCAGCCCGGGACCAGCTCGAAGACAAAATTACAGGCTTCAAGGTAGGCGGCGACGACTACATGACAAAGCCCTACAGTCTTCAGGAACTCTCCGCAAGAATCTCCGCCCATATCAGACGCAATATGACTTCTGACGGTCTTCTCATGGAATTCCCTCCCCTCACCATCAATTTGAAATCAAGAGAAGTGACCTTAAGCGGGCGTGTCGTTCATCTGACGAATCGCGAATTTGATATTCTCCGTCTTCTTGCCGAAACACCGAATGTAATTGTTCCCTTCACGCGTATTTATTCCCTGGTATGGGGCGACGACGGAATGTGCGACAACCATCTGGTCATGGTAAACATCAGCTATCTGAGAAAGAAGATGGAAAAGGCGGCTCCGGACATTCAATTTGTCAAGACGGAATGGGGCAGCGGTTATTCCTTTGCTTATCCGCCGCTGCGCAATACCCTTCGTCCCGATTAATATCCGTAGAATCGACGGAGACGTTACATGACTTACAAATCTCTTACCATCGGCAAAAGAAGGAACGTTTTACGGACGGTTCTCAGCTCGATACTTTGTGTTCTTGTTCTCTGCGCCATTTTTACCACGGCTTATCAGGTCAATCGGCGTCAAAGTAAGAATATTGTTTGGAACGAATCCTGTGCGCTTAATTTAAGCGCATGGGATTTTCGTTCAAGAGGCATGAATTTTCTGGAAACGGGGTGGCAATTCTACCCGAATCGCCTCCTTTCTCCGCAGGATTTTGCCACAAACAGTCCGACGAATGACAAGGAACGCCCTGCTTATGACGCGTCCCTAATCCCGCATTACAGCAACGTCAAGATATCTGTCAACGGATGGACGGATCTGGGTTCTTCGTCGATCTGGCGGAGCAAATCCGAAGAACCCGGGCCCATGGATACTTTCGGGTTCGGCACTTACCGTCTGGTCGTTAAGGTATCCGATGTCAACCATATGATCGCGGTGGATTTTCCCGAGATCAACCAGGCGGCCCAAATCTGGATAAACGGAAACCTCGTGCAGACCATCGGACAGGTATCCTCTTCGAAAGATTCATATAATGCCGAATCGAGGCCGGTCGATATCACCTTTATGCCGTCTTCTGCCGGAATTGTCGAGATCGTGGTTGTATGTGCGAATTTCACAGGTCCTTTCGGCGGAATTACATGTTCGCCTGCGATCGGCACCGTGTCACAGATCGACAATCTTACGATCGTATCAAAAATGTGGATCGCCGGCGTCTTCACGCTCCTTATTCTGATCGTCATCACCGGCTTCTATCTTTCTTTTACTTTTGAAAGCAAGGACAAATATTTCCTGTTTATCCTCCTTATTGCGCTCTCGCTTGCTTACGAATTCTGCGACAAATCTTTCAATCCAATGCCGGATATTTGGAACCGTCTTCTTCAGACGACCTTCTATTTATTGATGGCACTTGTCGCAATGCTCTATTTTTCCGCTCTGTTGCCTAAGAACGAGCACTTTTTCTTCAATCGTCTGAACAACTGGGACGTACATATTGCCTTTTCTTTCTGCCTCTTATTTCTGATTGTATTCTGGCTGCATCCGGAGTTCCTGTACAACAGAACGTCGATCCTTCTTTATGTGGCTTTTGTTGTCCTGATCAGCCTTTATAACGTGATTCGAATGTTTCTGCTCTCTTTTACGGAGAACCCGAACAGTACATTCCTCACAATCGCAGCCATAACGGCCACCTCTGTCTTTATTACCCTTCCCATCCGTTCACAGCAGATTTATTTCGTCCCGCTTCATTCCATCGGCATCGTGCTGATGATTTTTGGAACGGCTATGTATTTCACGATCAGCTATGTACGGGCTTACAACAAGGTTTCGCGCTTTACACTCGAACTTGAAGCCGCGGTTCAGGATAAAACCCGAAACATCGCCAAGGTGAACGCCGAGCTTCTTCAGGCCAACCAGAAACTGATGGAGAATGAAGAAGCACGAAAGAAAATGATGTCCAATGTATCCCATGATCTTCGGACACCGATTGCAGCCATCCGCGGATATCTCGAGCTTCTTATGAAAGGCGGAAGGAGTATTACTCCCGAGACAAGCGATACCTATGTGCGGAATATGCATACCCGCTGCATGCAGATGGAGCAGCTGATCGAAGACCTGATGCAGCTTACCCGGCTCGAATCAGGATCCGCGAACTTGAATTATCAGGTTTTTTCCGTTCGCGAGATCCTTGAAAGTCTGTTTGACCTCTATTCGGCGGAAAGCGAACATACCGGAAAAGAATTCGTGATGGATCTGCCCGAAGACGACGAATTAAATGTTCTGGGTGATTCGAACGGCCTGATACGAGTTTTCGATAATCTGATCGTAAACTCGATGCGTTACACAAAAGAGAACGGCCATATCGCCCTGCAGGCGTTCCGTGATACCTCGGAGAATACACCCGGCATTCATGTCATCATTAAAGACGACGGCTGCGGTATCCCCGCCGACGAAATTGCCTACGTTTTTGACCGCTTCTACCGTGCGGCTAATTCTTCCATCAATAAGACCGGTTCCGGTCTCGGCCTGGCCATTGTAAAAAGTATCGTCCTTAAGCATCACGGCAAGGTGTGGGTTGAAAGCCAGATCAACATCGGCTCATCTTTTCACGTTTTGCTTCCGCCCTCGGAGAAATAGGCACTTCTCTTCGCCCCGCGCGTCATAGAAAACGAAAAACGCGGCCCCGCAAATGCAGGCCGCGTTCTTTATACTGTTCATGTCTGTCCGGTGAGAGCCGGTGCGTCAGGCCTTCGCTTCCGTTATTTCCTGAAGCGCGAAAAATTCGTTCAGTTCGCTGATCAGCGTATCGCAGTCAAGTCCGTGAACGGCACAGGCTTCTTCGATCGTCTCGCCGCTGGCCATAGCGCAACCCAGGCAATGAAGTCCGTTCTGCATGAAAATCGGGATGGTTCCCTGATTCAGATTCAGAACATCCGAAATAAACATATCCTTATTAACAGCCATCTATTATGTCCTCCGTGATTTTATGTTGTTCTCTGCTACCGTTTAACATTAACATTAACTTAGTTTCTGCGCAAGTCTTCGGGACTTCTGCCGATTTGGCAAAAGCTCTTTAACCGTATTTCCTCAGAAGCGATATGCTCTCACCGGCAGGATAGATATACTGTGATCCGAGAAGAACACCCGAACCGTTCTTCCGCTGTGCGGTGCGGCGATATTCCTTCGGGAGAAAACCGTATTTTTGCACGAACATCCGGTTTAAGTACTTGATATCCGAAAATCCGCTCTCGATACTGATATCCAAAAGCTTAAGGTCTCCGTCCGAGAGGAGGACTACGGCCTTTTCGAAGCGCAGATTGTTTACGTAATCCTGAAACGAAATATTGAGGCTCTCATGAAAAAGATGTGAGAGGTATGTCGTCGAGATCCCCTCGCCGGCGGCAATTTGAGACAGATGGATCTTCTCCGTAAAGTGTTCTTCGATATAGTGTATGATCCTGCGCATTCGGGCGTTTCTCTTCTTCCGGATCTGATATTCATCCTCCTCGATCGTTTGAAAGGGAAGCGATTTAAGAAGCAAATAGAATATCTCGTTTACGGCCGAGAAGCACCGAAGCTCATACGCATATTCCGAATGGAAATAGGTAAGCGCCGTATCGGTCATGCATTTGCGGACCGCTTCCGACTGCTGTGGAGTCATGACTGCATGGCAATCGGTCGCTTCGAATTCGATATTCTTAAGCTGCGGAAAATAGTCCTTGCAAAAGCCGGGCGAAATCTGGTAGGAAAGAACAAGCGCGCTCTCTTTGTCACACTTCAGTTCATGCGCCTCAAATGAGTTAAAGAGGCAGAGCATCCCCTCTTCGAGAACAAATTCACCGGTTCTTGTTATGATGCGAACCGAACCATTCAGGACCAGACAGATCTCTATATCGGAATGAAGATGCGGGGTTCTGCTGTTCATACTGACAAGGAAAATATTCAGCTGCTTAACCCTTGTATAATTCACAATTTCGAATTCGTTCCTGTTATTTCCCATACATTCACTCCGCCGTCGTTTAAGGGGGCCTCTATTAACCGCATCCGCGCCATACAGTGAAAAGTATGACATTTACCTGCCAAAATAGCAAGATTGTCGTTTTTTTAGCGCATGATAAGCCGCTTTTCACGAACGGAAAAAGCTATTCTAATCTCATAAGCGACGCGAAAATAAGGGTTACCGGTACCCGTATCCCGGAGGAATGCATATGACACAATTCAAATACTCGGTAGGTCCCTGGAATGTACACAACGGCGCGGATTCTTACGGTCCGGCTACGAGAAACGAGATATCTTTTGAAGAAAAGGTTAAGAATTTTGCAGCTTTGGGCTTCAGCGCTGTTCAGTTTCATGACGACGACGCCGTTCCCGATCTGAACCGGTTAAGCAACGAAGAAATCATCGCGGAAGCGAAAAAAGTAAAAGAGATTCTCGACAAATACGGCATGGCCGCTGAATTTGTCGCTCCGAGACTCTGGCAGGATCCGCATACGATCGACGGCGGTTTTATGTCCTCCTCCGAAGAGGACCGCGAATTCGCAGTCTGGCGGGCCTATCGCAGCATCGACATAGCAAACGCACTCGGATGCGACAAAATCGTATTATGGCTGGCACGCGAAGGAACTCTTTGCGCAGAATCGAAAAGCCCCGTCGAATCGACAAGAAATCTAATCGACGCTATCAACAGGATGCTCGTTTACGACTCGCATATCAAAGTTCTGATCGAACCAAAGCCGAACGAGCCGATTGACCGAAGCATTTGCGGAACCATCGGACACGTTATGGGCGTCTCCGCCGCAACGGTTGATCCCTCCCGTGTCGGAGGACTTCTCGAATCGGCTCACGCGATCCTGGCAGGCCTGGATCCCTCACACGAAATCGGGTTTGCACTCGCGATGGGTAAGCTCTGGGGTGTTCACTTAAACGACCAGAACGGCATCAAGTTCGACCAGGACAAGTCTTTCGGCGTCGAGAACCTGCGACAGGCCTTCAATCAGATCAAGGTTCTGCGCGAGAACGGTTACGGTCAGAACGGAGAATACATCGGACTCGATGTAAAGGCCATGAGAACGACATCGGACGCGGACAGCTACAAGCACCTTCGCAACAGTCTCAATATTGTAAAGGCACTCGAAGCGAAGGCGGAGAAATTCGACTACGATTTCCAGATGAAATGCGTGGAAAACCGTGATTACGAAGAACTTGAAATGTACGTAATGAATCTCCTTATGGGAGTATAAGACAGACGAGGGTATAGACTATGGACGGAAAAGCCGTTGTTGCGGGCAATATATGTCTTGATATCACACCGATGATTCCGGGCACAGGCTATACGGAGATCGGACAGCTCTTAAAGCCCGGGAAGCTCGTTCAGGTCGGCGGCATCGAACTTCACACCGGCGGCGCGGTAGCCAATACCGGCCTGGCGATGAAGTTCTTCGGCGCCGATGTCGAGCTTATGGGCAAGATCGGAGACGACGGTTTCGGTACCATTGTGCAGAAAAAGCTCGAGGAATACGGCGCAGAATCCGGAATGATTGTCGTTCCGGGTGCCGCCACCTCCTATACGATCGTACTCTCGCCCTCCGGAATCGACCGGATCTTTCTGCACGACCCCGGCGCGAGTGATACATTCACATCCGAAGACATCCGGTGGGACAGACTTTCCGGTGTTACGCTCTTCCATTTCGGGTATCCGACTGTCATGAGAAAAATGTACGAAGACGAGGGCCGGGAACTCTGCGGGATTTTTTCGCGCGTAAAGAGCATGGGAATCGCCACGTCTCTGGATATGGCCGGCGTTGATCCGGATTCGGAAGCGGGCCGGGCCGACTGGAACAGCATTCTTAAGAACGTACTGGGAGATGTCGATTTCTTCCTGCCGAGTATCGAAGAACTTACGTTTATGCTCGACCGGAAAGTGATTGATCCGGATTTGAGCGGCATATCGATCGAAGACGACGTAAAACCGCTTGCGGACAGGCTTCTTGAGATGGGCGCGAAGGTCGTCCTGATCAAGTGCGGGGCTGCGGGTATCTATTACAGAACCGCAGCCGCCGGGGCCCTCGCTGAACTTGCGGACAGACTCGGGCTTGACCTTAGAGAATGGGCCGGCAAAGAAGGCTTTGAGCGCAGCTACAAGGCGCAAAAGATCGTATCGGCAACCGGCGCCGGAGATACATGTATCGCGGCATTTCTTGCAGCCGTAATGGATCACAGGCCGCTTGCCGAGTGCCTGATGCTGGCCACGGCTGCGGGTGCTTCCTGTGTGGAAGCCTACGACGCACTTTCCGGACTTTTGTCTTTCGAGGCGATGGAGGAAAAAATACGCGGCGGATGGCAGAAAAACAGCTGATGTCCGGACGTAAGAGATCCCGGACAATTTCCCGGGACAAATAATACGAGGAGGCCTTTGACTATGCTCGCTAACTTAAACGATGTATTGATTCCGGCTCAACAGGGAAAATATGCGGTTGGTCTTTTTAATACGGTAAATCTGGAAATGGCCCGCGGAGTAATCGCGGCTGCCGAAGAAACCGGTTCTCCGGTGATCATCGGAACCGCCGAAGTCCTCCTCCCTTACGGCCCTCTGGAGGAACTGTCCTATTTCCTTGTTCCGATGGCCAAAAAGGCGAAGGTGCCTGTCGTCGTCCACTTTGACCACGGTCTCACGGAAGAATGCTGTATCCAGGCCTTAAAGCTCGGTTTCACTTCGATTATGTATGACTGCTCAACCAAGGGATACGAGGAGAACGTCCGCGAAGTAAAAAGGCTGGCAGATATCGCCCATGCCTTCGGAGCATCGATCGAATCGGAGCTTGGACATGTCGGCGACAACGAAGGATCGGCCGAAAAGGGCGGGCAGGCTCTTCCGGAGAACCTCTATACCGATCCGGAAGAGGCCGGAGACTTCGTTCGAAGAACCGGTTCGGATGCTTTGGCAGTCGCGGTAGGCAGTGCACACGGCGCTTATAAGCTTCCGCCGAAGCTTGATTTCCCGAGAATTGCGAAGATCGCGGAAACAGTCGGAATCCCCCTTGTTCTTCACGGCGGGTCAGGCTTAAGCGACGACGATTTTAAGACCGCCATCGAAAGAGGCATCGCAAAAATCAACATCTTCACCGACATCAACAATGCTGCCGCCGAAGGCATCCTGATGAGATTCACATCGACGGACAAAGGCATTACCGATCTTATCCCCGCGGAAATGGAAGCGGTCAAAAAAGCGGCTATACAAAAAATGCAGCTTTTCGGCTGTACGGGACGGTATTGATCTTTAAACCGGCGCAACCGTTTCGCGGTCGTACAGGCTGTTCCCAAGGCTGTCGATCAAGACGATCGCCGGAAAATCATACACTTCCAAACGCCTTACCGCCTCGGCGCCGAGATCGGGATAGGCAATAATCTCGGATTTCACGATCCTCTGTGCAAGAAGTGCCCCGGCTCCTCCGGTCGCTCCGAGGTAGACGGCTCCGTAACGGATCATAGCTTCAATAACGTCCGGTCCCCGAAGTCCTTTACCGAGCATGACGGTCTGCCCCAGAGAGATCAGTGTGGGCGCGTAGGCATCCATTCTGTAACTCGTTGTGGGACCGGCCGATCCGATGACGAATCCGGGCTTGGCGGGGCAGGGACCCGCATAGTAAATCGCGGCATCCGTCATATCGAAGGGGAGCTCCTCCCCCCTTGCCAATGCCTCAACCATCCTTTTGTGTGCGGCATCCCGTGCCGTATAAATAACTCCGCGAAGAGACAAAAGTTCACCCGCACGAAGTTCGCGGGCAGCTTCTCTTGTAACGGGCAATTCCAGTATTTTTCGTTCGATTTCATCAAGCGGCATAGTATCCTCCTACAGAATGACCCCGGCATGCCTGGTTGCATGACAGCTCATATTGACGGCAACCGGCAATCCGGCGATATGGGTCGGATAGGTATTGATGTGAACCGCCAGCGCGGTTGTCCGGCCTCCGAGTCCGGCCGGACCTATATTCATGTCGTTTATCGCCGCGAGAAGCTCATCTTCGAGTCTTGCGATATGTTCTTTGGGACTCTTTTCGCCGACGGGACGAAGGAGCGCCAGCTTAGCCATACGGGCGGCCATATCCATCGTGCCGCCGATTCCTACGCCCAGAATAATAGGCGGGCACGGATTGGGGCCCGCCTTCTTTACGGTCGCGAGAATCGCGGCCTTAACGCCCTCAATACCCTGTGCGGGTACAAGCATTGTAAGACTGCTCATATTTTCGCTGCCGAAGCCTTTCGGTGCGACTGTAATCTCCACGCGGTCACCCGGAACCAAATCCCAAAGGATCACGGCCGGTGTATTGTCTCCGGTATTGGTTCTTAAGAGTGGATCGGCGACTACGGAGGCTCTCAGATACCCTTCCGTGTAGCCCTTGGAAACGCCCCTGTTTATAGCCTCCTCCACACTTCCGCCCGTGAAGTGGACATCCTGGCCGATTCTTATATATACGACGGCCATACCCGTATCCTGGCAGATCGGCATTTCTTTTTCTCTGGCAAGCTCGGCATTCAATAGAAGTTCGTCAAGAATCGCCTTGGGACGCTCGTCCGTCTCGGCGGCCCGCATATCCTTAAGCCGTGCCAGGATATCCGATCCAAGTTCGGTATTGGCCTTTATACAGAGTGCCGCCACGCTGTCCGTGACATCTCTGACATCGATTTCCCGCATCATGTTTCTCCCTTATCTATTCTCCGTAATCGCCGCTCGCGGCCTGGTGAATCAGGTTATATTCTACTATGCAAAAGTCTTTTCGTGAAGTAAAATGATTGCTGTGATTTGTTATAAATGAGAAACGGATTTTCGGGTCCGAACGGTTCGGTACCGCAGAAAATCACACAGAAGGCTTGACATCACGTGCACTTACATATCATAATAGCCATTGTGAATACCGCCTGAAGGAGGCAATATATTATGAACAAGACTGATTTAATCGATGCCGTCGCACAAAAGGCTGACTTGACCAAGAAGGAATCCGAAGCTGCAATCAACGCTACTCTCGAAGCTATTTCCGAGGCTCTTGCCAACGAAGAGAAGGTAGTGCTGGTCGGATTTGGTTCTTTTGAGACCAAGGCCCGCGCTGCCCGTAAGGGTCGCATTCCCAAGACAAAAGAAGTCATTAATATCCCCGCTTCGAAGGCTCCTGTCTTCAAAGCAGGTAAAGCAATGAGAGACCGCGTAAACAAGTAATTTTATCTGCCGTAATTGTGCACGATAGACAGTCACAAAGCATTTGCTGTGGCTGTCTTTTTTATGCGAAAACACGTAAGAGGCAAGAATACGTCAGCCCGATGTCTGAAAGGAGTAGAGACTTAAGTCATACTTCTCCACGAGCCGGGAAGCCACTTCGTCATGCAGATGCTGGAGAATATGAACATTCCGCAAGCCCTCCTGATAGAGGGTAATACGGCCGAATGCATAGCGCAGATTCCGCTCCACCTGAGACGGACTTATCCCGAATTCCTTCCCGGCCAGCGGATACAGCCGTTTGGATACGACCGTCATCAGGGTCGGATCGCGAAGGCTCTGGATCAGGATGTACCGGACAATCCGCGTACCCAGAAGTCCCCTGTCAAGCTCATAGCGCTTCAGAATCTCTTCTACCGTCTCGAGTACGCATGTGTTGGAGAGCGAAGAGTATTCCAGCTTCCTGTTCGCTTCCGACGTAATATGATTCACGGCTGCTCTGACTCCCGATCTCGCATCGACCATATAATGCAGCCTTCCGGCCGTATCCGATATGCCGATATACCCCCTGTTCTTCATCAGGGAATTGATGTTGTCGAGAATCATGCGGTCGCTGCACACGACATAGAAGCCAACCTCCTCATCGGGAGACAGGCTGTAGCCAAAAGATGATTGTTTCTTGATGCCCTTTGTATCCGCGTTCATATTCGATCCTCCGATAACAAGGGTGACGGAATAATCCCATTTTGACACCGTCTTCGTATCGGATCAATATGATATATGCGAAAGATGAATATACAAATGAACTTTCGGCGGCATATTTACTCTGCTGCCGGGCTCAATGAGTAGGCATAATGTGCGTTCGGCGTATACAGGATCACAAGAGTGTCGCCTTTTTGCGGTTCAAACATAAACGGATTGTAGTAATAGGTCTTGTTATCCATCGTAACGGAGTGGTTCAGGAACCCGATCGATTCCACAACACCGGTCTCGGTCTGGTAATTATTCTTAATGACAGTGACGCTGTCAAGGATGCGCGGAATCGAAAAAGTGATGACCTGATAAAGAAAAATCAGAACAACAACGACCGGCAGAAGGAAATAGATTCCGCGTTTATTACTGCGTTTCCGGTTCTTCTCCGACAGAAAAAGAAGAAGCATGAGAAGGCCAAAGGAAATTGCGGCGTGCAGGATCAGATTAATAAAGAAATATACCAAATCTCATTCCTCCCGTTAATCGATAAACCTGTCTTACATTATCCGTCCGCATGGCAAGCCGTGTCAAACGAATCCGTGAAAAATGTCCGTAATATCCCGGACGGCGTAATCACATAGTCTGCCCTCTGATCCGAAGGCGTCTGCGGAATGCGGTCGAGGAGCTGGAAATCATATCCCGTTCCGATCAGGAGCGGCAGCTCCTCCCGCTTTGCTCCGGACAAGTAACGGTCATAGTAACCCTTGCCGTATCCGATCCGCCCGCCTTCTCTGTCAAATGCAAGTCCCGGCAGGCACATGATACGAATGTCCTGCCGCGGTACCCTGCGCGCATCCGAAGAAGGTTCACAGATACCGAAAGAACCGCGTACAAAGGCGGTATCCCGAAAAATCTCGGAAAACACAAGATTATCTCCCTCGACTCTCGGCAAAACGATTCTGAAGCCCCTTGCAGCAAGAAGTTCCGTGCTTGACAGAAGATCCGGCTCTCTTCGAATCGGCGAATACAGCGCGATTACCGGTGAATCACCGGGCGCCTGTTTTACGGTGTCGAGGGATAGAATTCTTTCGATGATTTTATGGCCGGCTTCCCTCGCCTCGGATTCGGAAAGGACCGACCGTTCGGCAGCCATACGACGCCTGATGTCATCCTTTTCCGGAATTCCGCGATTGTCAGCCGACATCTTTATCACCGTTACTTGTCATGTTAAGGAAGTCTTCTTCGCTTAAGACGGCAACGCCCAATTGACCCGCCTTGGTCAGCTTGCTTCCGGCATCTTCTCCGGCCAGCACGTAATCGGTCTTCTTCGACACGGAAGATGAGACCTTGCCGCCGTGCGAAAGAATCATCAAGGAGGCCTGATCACGGGTCAGCGAAGGAAGTGTTCCGGTCAGTACGAACGTCTTTCCCTGAAGAAGATTATCAACCGGCACACTGCCGCCTCCGCCATCAAAGCGGACGCCGTGCGCTTCGAGCTCGGCGAGAAGATGATGTGTCTGTTCCTGCGCAAAAAAATCCACGACGGACTGTGCGGTCACGAGGCCAAAATCCGGAAGAGAGGCAAGCGTAAAAAGATCCGCCTTCTCAATATCACTCAGGGACTTATAGTTGGCCGCGAGCGTCCTCGCTGCGACGACACCGATATTCCGGATGCCGAGAGCCACAAGAAGCCGGTCCAGCGAACAGGATTTGGCCTTCTCAATGGAATTGAGAAGATTTGCAACCGATTTTTCGCGCAAACCTTTAATAGCTAAAAGCTCAGATTTCTTATCCTTAAGAGAAAAAAGATCCGCGACACCACTGATCAGTTTCTTTTCGAGCAGTACTTCGATGACAGCAGGGCCCATCCCGTCGATCTGAAGGGCATCCTTTGAGATGAAGTGGATAATATGCCGGAACAGCTGCGCGGGACAGTCTGCGCCCGTACAGCGGCTCGCTGCCTCGCCTTCCTCGCGAACGACTGGAGCGCCGCAAACGGGACATGTCACGGGCATCACAAAGGGAGTGCTCTCAGGAGGCCTTTTATCGGGAACGCTTGCGATGACCGCGGGAATTACGTCACCGGCCTTCTGCAGGATGATGGTATCTCCTTCGCGGATATCCTTTTCGCGGATATAGTCTTCGTTATTGAGGGTGGCGCGCGATACGTTGCTGCCCGCAATGTGCACGGGCTCCAGGATCGCAACGGGCGTAAGCTTGCCGGTACGGCCGACCTGTATGTCGATCTTCCGTAAAATGGTCTCTTTCTGTTCGGGCGGATACTTAAATGCGATCGCCCAGCGGGGAACCTTGCTGGTTTGCCCCAGATACTTTCTCAAATCGATTCCGTTCAGCTTTACGACGGCGCCGTCGATGCCGTACGCAAGGCTTCCTCTGGATTCTCCGATATCCGTTATCGCCTGCCAGACCTCTTCTCCGGTCCGGCACACGACAAAGCCGGGACTCGCCATAAACCCCTGGTCCGCGAGGAACCGGAGAGATTCGGCATGTGTCGCAATCTCTTTTCCGCGGATCTCCTGAATGTTAAAAACAAAAATCGACAAATCGCGCGAGGCGGTTATTTCGGGATCAAGCTGCCGTAAAGACCCGGCCGCGGCATTTCTGGGGTTGGAAAAAACTTTATCTTTATTCATCTCGGCCAGCTCGTTAATCTTGAGAAAAGATTCGACCGGCATATATACTTCGCCCCTGACCTCCAGATAGGCGACCGACGGATCTTTAAGTTTCTGGGGAAGATTCCGGATCTTCTTAACGTTCGGGGTGATGTCTTCGCCGATCGTTCCGTCTCCTCTTGTCGAGCCGCGAACCAGAATGCCGTTCTCGTATTCGACCGACACGGAAAGTCCGTCAATCTTCTTTTCGACGACAAAATCCGGTTCTTCCGTCACGCCGGAAGCCCGCAGAGTTTCTCTGACCCGTTCGACAAAATCGCAGATTTCACTCTCGGAGAAAGCGTTGGCAAGGCTTTGCATCACGTTCTTGTGTGTTATCTTGCCGAAGCGCTCCTGTGCTTTTCCGCCGACGATCCGGGTCGGTGAATCCGGCGCCGCATACATCGGAAACTCTTTTTCGAGATCGATCAGTTCGCGCATCATCGCGTCATACTCGAAATCGGAAATCTCCGGAGCGTCATTATCATAATAGAGCTGGCTGTGATACCGGATTGTATCGCTTAACTCCTGTATGCGCTTCCATGCGTCATCCATCTTTGTTCTCCTTTAAATTCGTCATATGGATGGTACCAGGGATCAGCTCTTCTTACGGTTTCTGGAAAGATATACAACCGGAATCAGTAAAAGAGCAAACAGGAAAAGACTCCAGATCAGCATCGGCACCGAAAACAGATTGCCGATTCGAGTTGCGATGCTTACCTCCGGAACCGTAAAAAGTGCCGATAAGAGAGTCGGCGACGCGTGAACCGTAACGAAGAGCGGCGTAAGAACCAGTTCAAAAAACAAAAGCACCGGTATCGAAAAAATATACGCGTCGGCCAGCCAGAGACTGGCCTTGTCGGCCTGAAGGATCAGAAATAAAAGTGCCAGAGCAAGTCCGATGGTAACCGTAAAGGATACCGTATCAAAGGACTTCGTTCTCAGGCAGGTGAGCAGGTAATTCAGCATACTGAGGAGCGCACAGATGCCCGCCATATAGCGGGCGAATTTCTTCGCGCTCAATACTAAAAGAACCACCGTGCAGATGATTAGAATCAATGCAAGGATGAATCCGGATGCGACCGCCGGCGCATGCAAAGAATCCGCGATCCAGATAAACAGATCACGGAACGCGTATGCGAAATAGCGGAACGGTCCGGTTAATATATTCCCCCATAAAAGGAGAAGGACGATCGATACGATGAGAGCGCGAGTTCCACTCTTCAAAATAATCCCTCCGGATAATCAGCCTTCGATTTCAAACGGATCATAGTCGGAAAGGAGTTCCTTGAGAACGGCTACTTCTTCCCCGTTCAGCGAAAGACCTTTTCCGGCCTTCTCATGGTTCGGCGCCCAGTCACGGATATCGAGCTTGGGTGCGCCGCCGTTCCAGCTGACCAGATTGACCTCGCGGTTCCAGCCGGACTTACTGGTAGACAGAACACCGATTTCCTTTACAACTTCGGATGTGATTTCTCCCT
Source organism: uncultured Mageeibacillus sp. (assembly GCA_964617375.1). Lineage (GTDB taxonomy): Bacteria > Bacillota > Clostridia > Saccharofermentanales > Saccharofermentanaceae > Firm-13. Next base: position 14,468 of record CAZTXQ010000030.1, read on the forward strand.
TAGGCATACATATTCCTCCGTAATATCTAAAATTCATTCTGATCCGGAACGTTCGTCCGGCGGCCGAAAAAACGCCGTCAATTGACACAAATCAAACAATGCCTCATGATTATAGCACACATCTGTCACCGAATGGACCTTACACTCCGCCAAAAAGGAGGTATCGCACCCTTGAATCAAACCCTGTTTATGATCCTTGTGATTTCTCTTTCGTGCCTTATCGCCTTATGTATCGGACTTCTTATACGTGCACTTATTGAGCCGCATCTCCTTGATACGGATTTTGCGACGCTGCCTGCCTCCGGCGGATGCGCGAACACTGGAGAGTCCTCTTCTCTTAAGGTCTGTTTCTTCTCCGATCTTCATGCCGCGCTCTGCTTCATCCCCGAAGATAAGCTGATAGACGCAATTTTCTCCTCTCCTTGTGATGCAATCCTGTTCGGAGGCGACGTCTGCAACAAGGGAAAAGCGACCGAGGCCGGCTTAAAGCGCCTTTCCGGGATCGCCGCCCGTGCGGAAAAGCTTCACATCCCCTGCTATGCAATACGCGGAAACCATGATCTTCGCATCAGCCGCGAGCAATATCTTGCTTCCGGATTTACGCTGCTCGAAAACGAGAGTGTTTCCCTTCATACGCCAGCAGGCCGGGAGTATCTTCTGATCGGGCTCGATGACTCCGGAAAGAAGAACCGCGTATGGCCCGAAATCCGGATCGCAAATCCGGCGGAACATCCGGTCGAAAGAAGAATTCTTCTGGTGCATAATCCCGAATACATAAATGCCGTTAAGAGCCGCGAGTACCGTTATCAGCTTTCCGGACACTTCCACGGAGGCCAGATCTATCTGCCGTTTAATCTGGAATACCGCCTCTTAAGAACCGAATCTCTCGCGCGTGAAGGCATCCGGCGCGGTGTTTTTGAGAAGGACGGGATATCCGGATACATCTCGCGGGGCATCGGCTGTGTCGTCTTCCCATTACGGCTTTTTTCGCGCCCCCAGATCACGCATATCACTTTCCCGGAATAAAAAAACGGGGCTGTCTTTCAGTTAAGAGACAGCCCCGCCAAAATACGTTATGGATCATCCGGGTATGGAATCAGATTTTGACAGGCGCGATTTTCCAGATATCGTCGCAATAATCCTGAATCGTACGGTCCGAAGAGAATCGGCCGGAATTGCAGATGTTGATCCAGCACTTCCTCGCCCAGTTCAGTCGATCCGTGTAGTCCGTGTACGCGCGGTCGCGCGTCGTACGATAGTCGGCAAAGTCGCCCAGAACGAAGAACACGTCGCCGGGCTGCCAGTTGGAGCCCTGAAGCAGCGCGTTATAAAGGTCCCGGAACATTCCGGTCCCCTCATCGTCGAGCGAACCGTCCACAAGACGGTCAATGACCTTCTTCAAGCCGGGAATATTCTCATACTGCCAGCGCGGGTTGTAGAAGCCGCGCGTCGAATCCATATCCTCGACACGGCAGCCGAAGATGTAGATATTCTCGTCGCCGACCGATTCGCCGATCTCCACATTGGCACCGTCGCAGGTACCGAGGGTCACCGCGCCGTTCATCATGAACTTCATGTTGCCCGTGCCGGACGCTTCGAGACCGGCCGTGGAAATCTGCTCCGAAATGTCAGCGGCCGGGAACATGCGCTCGCCGTTGCTGACGTTGTAATTCTCGACGAAGACCACCTTGATCCTGCCCTTGATATCCTTATCGTTATTGATCAGTCTGGCCGCCTCGTTGATCAGCTTGATAATCGCCTTCGCGCGGAAGTAACCCGGCGCGGCTTTGGCTCCGAACAGAATCGTTACCGGCGGAAGATCGATGGTCGGATCCGCCTTGATCCGGTCGTACAGATCCAGCGCGTAGAAAATATTCAGGAGCTGGCGCTTGTATTCATGAAGACGCTTGATCTGAATATCGAATACGGAATCCGGATCGATGATGATGCCTTCCTTCGTGCAGATATAATCCGCCAGACGCTGTTTGGAATTCTTCTTGATGGCCAGAAAGCGCTCCATTACCGCGTCGTCCTTAGCATACCTGGAAAGGTCGGAAAGACGGTCGAGATCCGTCACCCATGCTTCGCTTCCGAGAAGCTCGGTGATCAGTCCGGAAAGCTCGGGGTTACAGGTACGAAGCCAGCGTCTGGGCGTAACTCCGTTGGTCTTGTTGGAGAACTTCTCCGGCCAGATCCTGAACCAGTCCTTGAGCGTGTCTTTCTTCAGGATATCCGTGTGGAGAGCCGCGACGCCGTTTACCGAGCGCGAGCCGTAGATCGCAAGGAAAGCCATGCGGACCTTGCCGTCTCCGAGAGGAGACATTCTGTCGATGATATCCTGGTTTATTTTGAGGGCAGCAGTTTCGTTCCTGAACTGCAGATTGATACCGTCGATGATCTGGTAAATGCGGGGGAACAGATACTGGAAAATGCCGATATCCCACTTTTCCAGCGCTTCCTGCATGACCGTATGGTTCGTATAGGCATACGTTTCCCGCACGATCTTCCAGGCCTTCGTCCATTCGACACCATTCTCGTCAACGAGAATACGCATCAGTTCGGGAATGCCTATGGCAGGGTGTGTGTCGTTGATCTGAATCGAATTGTACGCGGCAAAAAGCGAAAGGTCGTCGCCGTGTATCGCCTTATATCGTCTCACGATATCGTTCAGCGATGCGCAGACAAAGAAATACTGCTGACGTACGCGAAGCACCTTGCCGTCATAGGAGGTGTCGTTCGGATAGAGTACACGCCATATGTCGTTGACGCGGTTTCTCTCCATAACGGCGTCGTCAAAGCGCTGGGAATTGAACAGATTGAAATCAAATTCCTGTGCCGGTTCCGGTTTCCACAGGCGAAGACGGTTAACGTTTCTGGTACCGTAACCTGTAATCGGCATATCGTAAGGGACTGCCCAGACATCTATGTCGTTATAATGGACCTTCACACGTTCTTCCTCGCGGCGAACGACGAAAGGATAGCCGCTCTCCATCCAGCTGTCCGGAATTTCCTTCTGGAATCCGTTCGTAATCAGCTGCTTAAAAAGACCGTAGCGATAAAGAATACCGTAACCCGTCACGGGAAGATTCATCGTCGCACAGGAGTCAAGAAAGCAGGCGGCCAGTCTTCCGAGACCGCCGTTCCCGAGACCGGGATCATTCTCCTGCTCGAGCAGATCGGTGAGATTGATGCCGTAAGCGGCTACGGCCTCTTTGGCTTCCTCGTAAATACCGAGGTTCACCAGGTTGTTGAGCATCGAACGTCCGACCAGAAATTCCGCCGAAAAATAATGTGTCTGGCGCACCGTATCATAAACGTCGCGAGTCTGTTCCCAGTCGTCGGCCATAAGCTCGACCATGGTATGCGACAACGCCGTCCAGTAATCCCAGAGAGTGCCTCTGTCCGCCGATTTTCCTGCGTCGGCACGCACATAGGCGGCAATCTTTTCGCGCAGGATCTCAGATGTAATCTGTCTATTCATTTAAGTATTTGCGAAAAGCCGGTTTCTTCCGAAATAGCTTCCCGTCCCCCTCATTTATAGTAATATCCATACAAATTGTAACAGCCAAAACGATACGGGTCAAATGGAGAAGTACAAGGATTGTATCGTCTGCTGCCCCCTCCGGGTTGTCCTATTTGTACAAAGCGGTATGCTTTTTACCGTCTTAATGGGTCATTCGTCGACGTATGCGGCCCGAAGTCCGCTCTTCGTCCGGAGCGTTTCTCTTGCATCTCTCATTATGAACAGGTATTCTAAAAATAATCAAAATCCGGAGGCGTATATGATCCAAGATCTACTCCCATGGCTTGCCGCAGTTCTCGGCGCTTCGCTGTCACTGCCTCTTCGATATCTCTTCGGGCGCTTTCCCGAATCATGGCTGCAGGACTACGATTACGACCCCAAGGCCGCGAATCACCGGCCGGCAAAGCGCATTGCTCTGTTTCCGGATACGCCCGTACTTGCGGTCTCTTTGGCCGTCCTGTTCTTTCTGGCATTCCGGCTGAATCCGGGATATACGGACAAAGGACATATTCTTCATATACTCCTGATGCTCCTGCCGCTTCTCCCGTTCTCACTGATCGTAATTTCCGATCATTTGAACCGGATTATCCCAGATCAACTGGTCCTCCTCACGGGCATCTTTTCGATACTCGGCTTCCTGGCCGACGGTTTCGAAGGGAGTTTATGGGTTCCCGCGGGCGGAGCCTGGTACTTAGCCCCTCTGAACCGTGTTTTGGGCGGGATCATCGGTGCCGCACTTCTCTTCGGTATCGCCTTTCTCGGTTCGTGGATCAGCGGTCAGGAATCGATGGGCTTCGGAGATATCAAACTGATCTTCGTCTGCGGGCTCCTGTCCGGAGGATATGGATTGATCTTCGTGTTTTTCTTCGCGTTTGTCGCAGGCGGCATTTTTGCCGTACCGCTCTTCATCCGGAAACAGAAACGGATCCGCGCCGAAGACAAGCTGATTCTCACAAGCGAGGACCCCGAGAAAACGAGGCGACAGATTGAGGAACAGAAGGCCCGAATTCATTTCGCCGACGACCCCGACTATATCGCTTTCGGCCCCTTCCTTGCTATCGGAACCGCCGTTTTTCTGATCTTCGAGACGCCCGTCTATCAGTATTTCCAGAGCTCGATTCTTCCGACACTAGGGTTCATTTTCTAAAAAGGATATGTGAATGACAACAAAAAACGACCGTAACGCGGGTCCGGAACCCGATTTAAAAGCGCCGGATACAAGAACGCTGACCGAAGAAGTGCTCCCGGACGGGAAGGACGCCGAGGGCATGCTTTCGCATACGCCGGCACTCGGTCCCGCTCTTCTTGTCCTGGCGTTCCTGAATGCCGTTTTCACGCTTGTCTGGATTTATTTACCCGAAGGTGTTTTGCCGTTCTCGAAAACGTCCCTGATCGGCTACTCGGTCATTACCATTTCGCGCCTTTTTCTGACGCTTCTTGTGCCCGTCATATTCTTTACGTACTGGTATCGGCTGCCCGACCGGAGAATTCTCGGCACATATCCAGGTGTGGGGGCCTTCCTGTTCAGCTTTCTCATCGGCATCCCCGCGTCGGTGATTCTGGTCGCCTCGCACAATCTCATGACGCGATTTTTTGTCATAAACGGGATATCCTTTGCGTCTCCGGCTTTTTCGTTTGTCACGGAAGACACATCGAGCGAGTCGAAAATCCTGATGTACGGAGTCGTGTTTCTGATTCCGATTCTTGCCCAGGAGATCTTTTTCCGCGGGTTCCTCTTCTCCGTCTGGCCGCGTTCACAGGGAACTCTGGTGAAGATTACCTTGAGCGCTCTTCTGTTCGCACTTTTCATGCAGTATCCCGAAGAATTTCTTTTGTTCTTCGTTCTCGGTCTTCTTCTCGGATACATTCGCCATTCGACCGACAACATCTTATGTCCGATTCTCACGCAAATATCGATGGTGGTGACCTACTGCCTGTTCTCACGCTTTCTTCCGTGGCTGGATCGGGCGCAGATCAGGAGTGCAGCCGACCTGGACAAAGTGTCGCTATACACCGCCGTCGCGGTTCTCACGATCAATCTGTTTACTTTTCTTCCCGTTCTGTCCAATTTCCGAAGGATCTCCCGCGATACGGACAGCTATACGAACGATCCCGACAGCGGAGATACCGTCCCGATGAAGGGTACGGTCGGATGGTCCTTTGTTATCAGTTTGATCCTCCTTGCCGTTGTCTGGGTTATTCTTCTCGGGATCTGACAGCGGTACTGTCCCTGAGCATCCCGGACGATCGAGCCGTACGTCGCGCGTCGAGTGAATGTTAATCGCTTTTCATGTATAATAAAAATACTGCGAAATAGAGATGCATAAGAACCGGAGGATAGAATGGACGAAATACAGCGTTATCAAAAAGACAAGTCCACGGTCATCGCGATCATAAAATATGTCCTTTTTTTGGCCATTGCCGTAGCTCTGATCTATTTGTCCAGCAAAGTCATCATCATCATCGTCCCGTTTCTCATCGGATTTGTATTTGCAAAAGCCTCCCGGCTTCTCGCCAACCCGATTGTGAGGCTTCTGGACCATAGGCGCGAAAAGAATACGAAGCCGTCATCGGACGATACCGGTACGGATAACGCTTCGATAACGACCGGGGACAAAACGGATGCAGATGCGCCCGCTTCCAAAAAAAACGTCATCACCAGGATTTTTCTTTTTCTCTTTCCCATTAAGACCAGAAGAAAACAGTCGCGCCGCACCAAAGTATCGGTTGTCGTTTATGTGCTGCTCCTGATCGTCACGACGGCTCTTCTTGTCACTGCGGCAACCGCGCTTGTCGTACAGGCCAATCGCGTGCTGTCTGCCTTCCCGAAGTGGCTTAATCAGTCGGATTACATGTCCGTCGTTCTTACCTGGATTCAACAGTTTTCCGTCGAGAACGGCGGATTTTTTTCCGCGGAACAGATCACCGGAATCACAGATTATGTGATGAATCTGCGCAGCGGCATCACGGATATGCTTCCCGGATTCGTATCGGGTGTTCTTAGGGGAATCATAGCCTTCGCTGGCAATATTCCGATGATTCTTTTCTATATCATCGTAATCATCATGTCGGGCTTCTATTTCCTGACCGACAGCCGTCTTGTGTTTGATTTCCTGTCCAGGAATATCAAGAGCCGCACGTTCCGGCACAAATCCATTCTCCTGGTCGACCGGCTTTCTTCGACACTTTTCCGGGTGCTCGGCGGATATCTTCTTCTCCTCATCATCACTTTTTTTGAGGCGCTGATATCCTTCATGATTGCGGGCGTTCCCTATGCGGTTATTCTCGCTCTGATTACCGCCGTGCTCGACTTCATGCCGGTATTAGGCGTAAGCGCGACCATGATACCCGTGATGATCTATCTCGGCCTGCAGGGCAACTTCACCGGCGTTCTGATCCTGATCATCGGCATGGCGGTCATTACGGTCATCCGGAGGTTCATCGAGCCCCCCGTTCTCGGAAGCGCGATGCATATGCATCCCCTTGCGACACTTTTCGCGATGATTTTCGGCGTAGCCGTCTGGGGAGCCATCGGTTTTCTGATGGGCCCGGTTGTGCTCCTTGTGGTACAGGAAGCGATCAAAGGATTTGCGCTCGACAAAAAGCTGCGTGTTTTTGCCGGAAATATTTTGAATAAGTTTTCAGAATAACAACTGGGCGGGTTTTATTGGAAGATGAAGGTCTTTATAGATTAGAAAAATTCAGATAAATATCAACCCCAAAATGGAAGTCGTAACAACTTCCATTTTTTTGTTATATCATACACATTCATCTTCAACAGAGCAGATCAGACCTTCCTGGCCTGGTCCTTATCGCCGGCGCGGCTTATGAATGTATACAGCGGCAGTTCTTCCGGAACCGGCAGATAATACGTCATTTCCGCCCGCGGCGTTGAGACAATCGGATTGAATTTATCATCCAGCATTCCGGCAGCCGTGATCTGCGGGAAATAACCTTCGGGCGACAGGACTTCAAGGATATCTCCCTCGGAGATCTTGTTTCGCTGGCTTATGATCGCCATACCCCTCTCACGATCGTAGCCGGTTACCATACCGGCTACAAAAGCGGGACGCAAATAGGTGTTTTCCGCGAAAATCTGTGCTTTATCAGCCGGTTTGTCGTAATAGAATCCGGTGCCGAACACTCGGTGAACCGTGCGTTCAAGCATTTCTTTCCATTCGGTACGCGTTTCGAAGGCGCCGGAAAGATATGCGTCGGCGGCTTCCCGGTAGGCCTTTGTTGTCGAAGCCGCATAGAAGGCGCCCTTGATGCGGCCCTCAATCTTGAAGCTGTCAATTCCGGCCTCGATCATTTCCGGAACATGTTCGATCATGGAGATATCCCTGGAATTGAAGAGATAGGTCCCGCGGTCGTCTTCTTCCATGGGAAGCGGCTCATCCGGTCTCTTCTCTTCGGAGACCTGATACTTCCATCGGCAAGGCTGTGCGCATTCACCGTGGTTGGCATTTCTGCCCGTAAAGTAATTCGACAGCAGGCAGCGCCCCGAATAAGCCATGCACATGGCTCCATGGACAAAGCACTCCAGTTTCAAATCCTCGGGAATCTTTTTTTTAATATCCGCAATTTCCGCGAGTGTCAGCTCGCGCGCAAGTACGATGCGCCGGGCACCCTGTTCGTACCAGAAAAGGCACCCGTCCGCATTGGTAACGCTCGCCTGGGTGCTGATATGTATTTCCATATCCGGGCAGAGGGCCCGAATTCTTCTGAAAACACCTGCGTCCGATACAATAAGCGCGTCGGCTCCGGCTTTTTCAAAAGAAAGTATTTCGTCATCGAGAAGCTCCATGTCTTTTGCATGGGCGAAAATATTCACGGTAACATAGCACAGAACGCCATGCGCGTGCGCGTAGGCGATCGCTTCGGTCATTTCCCCGTGCGTGAAATTCCCGCTGCCGGCACGAAGTCCGAAAGTCTTGCCGGAAAGGTATACGGCGTCCGCACCGTATGCAATTACGACCTTCAATTTCTCCATATCTCCGGCCGGAGACAGGATCTCAACCCGCTTCATTGGCAAGAGCAGATTCATCTGCGGGACTCGGCGTCGAAGTAACCGTATCGTTCCAGAACTCGCTGTACTTAGCGACATTCGCAGCCTGCTCGTCTGCCGTCATGGCAAAGGCTGTTCCGCCGTCTCCGGTGGAGCAGAAATACATATAATTCTCATCTGTCGGATAAAGGGCCGCGGTAATCGCATCAATACCGGGCATGCTAATCGGTCCCGGAGGAAGCCCCGCATACAGGTATGTGTTGTACTTGCTGTCGCGGAGCATATCGGAGGAGGACGCGGCCCATACCTTGTCGAGTCCGTCCATTTCGCGCAGATAATTGATCGTCGCGCAGGAATCCAGCTTCTGAAGGGACGGATCCGTCGACTCAAGCCGGTTGTGAAAAACGGTGGAAATGGTCAGCATGTCCGTCGCTTTGCTGGACTCCATCTGAATGATCGAAGCAAGAGTCATAACCTGATCTATGCTCATGCCGATTTTTTCGGCGCGCGCGTAGACGTCCTCATACTGATACAGCTTGCTGTTCATATTATTGAGGAAGGTTTCGATGATTTCCTGCGGTTTGGCGTTAATATCGAAATTATATGTATCCGGATAGAGATAGCCGCTTAAGACAAAATCCCGCCCGTCTGTCGGTGCGATCTGCGATACAAACTTATAATCGACGAAATAGTTCGGGCTGTTCATATACATGTCAAGCTCGTCCGGATCAAATTTGAGTCCGCTGTCCAGAAGCTTCTGCTTGATCTGCTGATACGTCATTCCCTCGGGGAACGTAATCTTAACGACTTCGGGCTCCTGACAAAGCATGTACATCAGCTCATCATAGGAGAGGTCCTTCGTAACAAAGTGCGTGCCGGCAAGATACCCGCCGTCAAACCCGTTGAACTTTGACATCAGCGTAAAAACCAAAGTGTTGTCAATCAGCCCGTTGCCTTTAAGCTTGTCCGCAATGGCCGACGTGTCGTCGCCGCTCTCGATATAAATCATCACGGCTCCGGGTGTGTCCTTGTTAATGACAAGAGTCCCCGCAGACAGCGACGACGCGAGATTCTCGAATCGCTTATTCTGTGAAGTGACGTAATTATAACCGAGGAAAATGCCGGAAACTCCGGCGGCAATAATAAGGAGCAGGATTATCAGTACTTCAACCATCCGTTTCAGTTTGTTTGAAAACATATCCTGCTCCTCTTTTTATTACTTACTTCTTGTTGCGCGACTTCATCCGCGTGTCCGTATTGAGAATTCTTTTGCGCATACGAATGTTCTTGGGCGTTACCTCGCAGAGCTCATCGTCGGCAATAAATTCAAGGCACTGCTCAAGGCTGTACTGAAGAGGCGGCACAAGCCGTAACGAATCATCGCTTCCCGATGCGCGGGTATTGGTCAGGTGTTTTCTCTTGCAGACATTGACCGATATATCTTCGTTCTTCGGGTTCATACCGACGATCATACCCTCGTACACCGGAGTACCTGCGCCGATAAACAGGAAGCCTCTTTCCTGTGCGTTATAGAGGCCGTATGTGATCGCTTCGCCGTCTTCAAAGGCGACGAGAACGCCGTGCGTACGAGTTTCGATCTCGCCGGCATACGGCTCGAAGCCGCAGATAACGCTGTTCATTATACCATTGCCCTTTGTGTCGGTCAAAAATTCCGAACGATATCCGATGATACCTCTTGTCGGAACCTTGAACTCCATGCGGGTATATCCCTTTTCGGGCGGAAGCATATTGACCATTTCCGCCTTTCTCGAACCGAGTTTCTCAATAACGGCGCCGACAAAATCCTCCGGCACATCGACAAGAAGCATTTCGACAGGCTCTTCGAGAACACCGCCCACTTCTTTCAGGATAACTCTCGGTCTCGATACCTGGAATTCATAGCCCTCGCGGCGCATAGTCTCGATCAGGATGGAAAGGTGAAGCTCTCCTCTGCCCTTAACGACGAAGGCTTCCGTCGTATCGGTCTCTTCAAGGCGCATGGATACGTTCGTCTCCATCTCTTTGAAGAGACGGTCACGAAGATGACGGGAAGTGACGAACTTACCCTCTTTGCCCGCAAAAGGGCTGTTGTTGACCGAGAAGGTCATGGAAATCGTCGGTTCGTCGATGTTGATGAAGGGAAGCGGATCAATGCAGGAGACGTCACAGACGGTGTCTCCGATATTGATTTCCGGTATACCTGCGACACAAACGATTTCACCGACCGTTGCTGTCTGTATCTCCTGACGGCCGAGTCCCTGAAAGCGCATCAGCTTAACGACACGTGCCGATTTGTTCGTGTTGTCGTCATATCCGCAGACGATGACATTTTGAGCCTGTTGGATTGTGCCGCGCTCGACTCTTCCGATCGCGATTCTTCCGACATACTGATCGGAATCGATGTTTGAAATGAGGAGCTGAAGAGGCTCGTCGGGTTCGCCCTCCGGACAGGGGATCGTGTCGATGATGGATTCAAGAAGCGGATGAAAATCCAGAGTCTTTCCTTCTTCGTAATCCTTTAAGTCCATACAGGAGACTCCGAGTTTACCGGAAGAATATACGATCGGGAAATCAAGCTGATGATCGTCCGCACCGAGCTCTATGAAGAGTTCGAGTACCATATCGACGACTTCCATCGCACGCGCATCCGGACGGTCGATCTTATTGATACAGACAACCGGCTTAAGCCCGAGCTCGAGAGCTTTACGAAGTACAAAACGCGTCTGCGGCATCGGTCCGTCATAAGCGTCGACAACAAGAAGAACGCCGTCAACCATCTTTAAGACACGTTCCACTTCTCCGCCGAAATCGGCGTGCCCGGGCGTGTCGACAACGTTGATACGGTAATCCTTATAGGTTATAGCCGTGTTTTTGGCAAGGATCGTAATTCCGCGCTCTCTCTCGAGTGCGTTGGAGTCCATAACCTGCTCAACGATCTCCTGGTTCTCACGGTAAACACCCGCCTGCTTCAGCATAGAATCAACGATCGTCGTCTTACCGTGGTCAACGTGTGCAATGATGGCGATGTTACGTAAAAAATCGATTTTAGTCATAAAAAGTCTTACCCCTTTTCCTATTCCTTTTCCTTTTGGCGCAGATAAAAGCGCAGTGGCGTTCCTTCAAATCCAAAGTTCTTGCGGAACTGGTTCTCCAGATACCGCTCATATGAAAAGTGCATAAGCTCCTTATCATTTACAAAAAGAACAAACTGCGGCGGATATACCGCCACCTGAGTGCCGTAATAGATCTTTAAATGCTTTCCCTTATCCTGCGGCGTGGGAACCATTGCCGTCGCTTCGCCCAGAATATCGTTCAGCATGCCCGTGGAAAGACGTTTCCCGGCCTGCTCATGTATATGGTTGATCAGCGCGAAAAGCTTGTCGACGCGCTGTCCCGTTTTCGCGGAAATAAAGAGAATCGGCGCATAGGACATAAAGGAAAAGCGTTCGCGGATTTCCGCTTCGCGTTTCTCGAGAGTGCCCGTCGTCTTATCGACCAGATCCCATTTGTTGACGGCGATAATCGAGGCCTTGCCCGCGTTGTGCGCAAAGCCGGCTACCTTCGTATCCTGCTCCGTCACACCTTCCACCGCATCGATCAGAATGACGCAGACATTGGCGCGCTCAATGGCCGCCAGAGAACGGATCATGCTGTACTTCTCAACCGAATCCTCAATGCGGCTCTTCTTGCGAAGACCTGCCGTATCAATGATCGTAAACGTGCCGTGCGGATTCTCTACGATCGAGTCGATGGCATCTCTTGTCGTACCCGGAATATCGGATACGATGGAACGCTGTTCGCCCGTCATCTTATTGGACAGTGAGGACTTGCCTGCATTCGGTTTGCCGATCAGAGCGACACGAATTGTCTCTTCGTCTTCGGAAGCCTCGGAAGCCTCGGGAAAATGGCTGTAAATCTCGTCAAGGAGCTCTCCGATACCGAGGCGGTGTGCCGCGGAAATCGGGAAAATATCGCCCAGCCCGAGATTATAGAATTCATACAGTTCGGCCGGCATCGTTCCGACCTTATCTACCTTGTTGACACATACGACAACCGGCTTCTTGGACTTCCGGAGCATAATGGCAATGTCATGATCAGAGGCCGTGAGCCCTGACTTGATATCGCAGATAAAAAGAATAACATCTGCCGTATCCATGGCGATCTCGGCCTGTTCGCGCATGCTCTTCAACAGGATGTCGTCGGTGACCGGCTCAATACCGCCGGTATCGATCATCAGAAATTCACGTTCGCGCCAGGTGGCGGTCGCATAAATCCGGTCGCGTGTAACACCCGGCATATCGTCGACAATCGAGACTCTCTCGCCGATCAACGCATTAAAAAAGGAAGACTTTCCAACATTGGGCCGTCCGATTATTGCTACTACTGGTTTACTCATTGATCTTCTTACCCCGTATCGGTGATCTTTTTTGTCCGCTCATATTAAAAATGCCGGTATACTCGTCCAAGGTCTTCAGGTATCCTTCACCGCTCGCAGGACTTACCAGAACCGGCAGTTTAAGCCGATCCTTCAGATCCTCAAGCGTCATGTCATCCAGAAAAATATCCTCATCTGCTTTAAGTGTGCAGTCCGGAAGCAAAATGACATCCGGAGGCATCTTCCCATCGGCCTTGTCTTCTTCGAAAGCGCGAATAATATCCTGTCCGGTAAGCAGTCCCGTCACGGTAATCGTCTCTCCGAAGAAATGATTTACCACCGGTCTGACTTCCAAATTGATATTATAGAGCACCGATAACTGATCCGCAAACGAATTCATATAGGGACCCGCATCAATTCCGGAAATCACCATAATGCGGGGCTTTTTGTCCGTTGTTTTTGTGCTTATTGACACGTTTCTTCTGCGTCTTGCGGCGAGACCCTTATTCATTTGCCGCCGGTGCTCGCTGATCAGTCCCACGCCGTTCTCCAGCTGCGGAAAACCTTCGTACCAGTACGGTCCCGGAATCGGTCTTCCTGCTTTCAGGAAAAACTCGTCGGCTGCAAAAAAGATACGCTCGCCTCTTGTTTTGATGAAATACTTCTGCCAGCGGTTCACCTGATCGAGAACCGCCGATGCCGTCAAGGAATCGAAAAGCTTAAGCTCCGCAAGATGGTTCTCTTCGCGGAAACGTGTGATACCGACCGGCACTACGGCAACGGAGAGAAGATTATCACCGAGCCCGGAAAGATCCTGGAGCGTCTTTTCGAGCACATCGCCGTCATTGATACCGGGACAAAGCACGATCTGACAATTCAAAGAAATATCCGTCTCTGTTATCCGGCGAAGGCGCTCCAGAATGTCGCCCGCAAAGCGGTTGTTCATCATTCTCTTTCGCACTTCGGGAGGAGTCGCATGAACGGAAACGTTCATCGGCGAAAGCCGGTACCCGAGCAGTCGTTCAAATTCTTCGTCGCTTAAATTGGTCAGCGTCACATAGTTACCGGTCAAAAAAGACATTCTCAAATCGTCGTCCTTAAAGTAAAGAGACGGTCTTAAGCCTTTGGGCAGCTGATCGATAAAGCAGAAAATACACTTGTTCCTGCAGGAAGAACACGTGTCGAGGAGCGGTTCCTCGAAGCTTAAGCCCAGTCCGTCGTCCTCATCCTTCTCAATCTCGGCTTCAAAAAGAGAACCGTCGCGAAGGCGAAAGGTCACGGTCAGCGCTTCGGTCATGATTCTTGTACGATAATCGAAAATGTCACGCACTTCTTCGCCGTCAATCGAAAGCAGAATGTCTCCGGGTACAATCCCGAGATCATCCGCAATACTGCCTTTTTCAACATCGGAAATGCAGCGGTTGTTTTCTTTCTGAATCGCCAAGATTAGACTCCTTTTTCATACTATATAAGATTCATCATCGATCGCATAAAAAAAGCAGTGCGTTCCTGAAAAGAGATCCGCACTGCCATTCTTGAAAGCTGTCTTATCCAACCTGAAATCAGGCTGTTTCTTCGATCTTGACAATTTCCTTGCCATCCAGATAACCGCAGGTCTTGCAGACCTTATGACGCAGCATCTTCGTGTGGCACTGTGGGCACTCTACAAGTCCGGGCAGACCGAGTTTCCACGCACTTCTATGACGGGAAGTTCTTGCCTTAGACCATTTGCGCTTGGGATTTGCCATATATCCACCTCCATCACTTACCTGTCGGAACTATATCCCGACAATCATCGACGCCACACTTCGATCGGAGGCGCGAATGACATTATCGTATAAAACGCGGTACTTTGTCAAGTAAATCCACTCATATTTTTATTGATTTTACTCTACTTGGTCTTGGTTTTCAAGATGGGCCTCGATTTTCAGCTCATTCTCAACCGCCGGCTGTCCCTCGAAATATAAATCGTAGCAAAGAACAATCCTGGCCGCGGAGCCGAAGCCGTCCTTTGGGGTAAGGACTTGAAGAAGTTTTGTGTCTGTCTCCAGGTACATATCCCCGTGTCCGGTCTTGAGGAGACCTTCCGTACGGCTTCCTTCCAGAAATTCGAGCCGCATATCGGCATCCCCCGTGCGCTTCAGCATCATCGGACGGCCTGCACCGCCATAAGTCAGGAGAAAAGATACTTGCGGGTCCCCTTTTTTCTCCGGCGGCTGATTCCAGGAAAGAGAGAAATTCTCCTCTTCCCTCTCAAGTTCTCCCGGATAAGAAATCCCGGGAATGACACCGTCTCCGCCTTTCAATTCAACCCGTACCTTCATAAAGCACATCCTTATATGTATATTTCGGTGTTGATCCGTCTCGTACCGGACGGCCTTCCGCCGCCCAGAAAAGAAGACGCCAGATTCTCGAACATTTCCGGATCGTCACTTGTGTAGAAGATCTGTTCGGGCACGAGGCCGGACCGATTCCTTAAGCCTTTACTGTCCAGAACCTCCGTAACCGTCTGTGCGACACTCGCGCCGGCGTTTATAAGAGTTACACCCGTTCCCATCACATCGGACATTGTTCCGGCCAGAAGCGGATAATGTGTACAGCCGAGGATCAGCGTATCGATATTGTGCCGCTTCATATCCTTCAGGTATTCCTCCGCGGCAAGATAGGTGATTTCGTTGTCCCACCACCCCTCTTCGGCAAGGGAGACGAAAATCGGGCAGGCGGCCTGCTCGACATATAAATTCTTCAGTGCCCCGGTATTTCTGTTCTCCTTTAGAAAGCGAAGAGCTTGCGTTTCTACTGCCGTTTTATAAATTCCGCTGACAACAGTCGCGCGCGTGGCGACAATGCCAATCCGGCCGGTGCCTGTCGTCGCGACAGCCTCTCTGGCTCCGGGCGTGATGACCTCTACGACCGGGACCCCCGCTTCGGCACGGACAGCGTCAAATGCGTGTGCACTCGCCGTATTGCAGGCAATCACGATCATTTTCACGTCCTGTTTCTTAAGGAAACGCATGTTCTGCAAAGAGTAATTAACGATCGTCTCATGAGATTTGGTGCCGTACGGAGTTCTGCCGTTATCTCCGAAATAAACGGTGCTTTCATTCGGAAGCGCCTTCCATATCTCCTTCAAGACGGTAAGACCGCCGATACCCGAATCAAACACGCCAATCGGACGGTTATCCGACGCCGACAAATCCATTTCCGTTATATCCGCCGTCATTCGATACACTCCACCCGTTTTTTGTTATCGGCTTCGTGAAGCGCATACGCAACCAGCTTCTTCATCAGCTTATCGAGCGGAATGCCGGACGCCTCCCACGCTTTCGGGAAAAGACTGATCTCGGTAAAGCCCGGCAAGGTGTTGATCTCATTGAGATAAAGATTGCCGTTATCTCTATCGAGGAAGAAATCGACACGTGCAAGGCCGACGGAACCGGCCATCTTGTAGGCCTTCACCGCAAGACGACGGATGCGCATCATCAGCGCGTCGTCGATTTTGGCAGGGAGGTAGACCGAGGCGCCGGAAGCGCTGAAATACTTGGTCTGATAATCGTAAAACGGAACACTGTCATCCGTAGAGATTTCGCCGGCTACCGAAGCCTGCGGCTTCTCATTGCCCATAACGGCGACTTCAATCTCTCTGGCATGGATATACTCTTCGATTAAGACGGTTCTGTCATACTTTGCAACTTCCCTGAGAGCCAGAACAAGCGACTCCGTCGAATCGGCACGCATGGTTCCGACCGAAGATCCCCCGTTGGACGGCTTCAAGAAACATGGGAACCCGATGGTACGCCCGATGTCTTCCGCTACACTCTCCGCATTTTTTTGAATATCCTGACGCGTCGCCGACATATATTTACACTGCGGGATCCGGGCCTTCGCAAAAAGCCGCTTCGCATAGAGCTTATCCATCAGAATCGCCGAAGACAGCACGCCGCTTCCCGCATACGGGAATCCGGACAGTTCAAGAAGACCCTGCAGTGCCCCGTCTTCACAGTTTATGCCGTGTACGGCAGGAAAAATGCAGTCGGGAACCTGATTTCCCGCCGCTGCAATAATGAAATCGCGGATCGAGACAGGTTTGGTATCCGTAATCGGAGTAAAGGTAAGGCGATCGGCCCATTTCATATCGCGGATGTCTTCGTCTGTTCCTTCGAAAAGTCCCCATTGACCTTCCTTGGTAATTCCGACACGAATCACTTCATATCCGTTTTGTCTTAAGCCGTTGATAATATTGAAGGCAGATCGGCATGAGATAAGATGCTCCGTCGATACCCCGCCAAAAAGAACCAGTATTTTCTTCGTCATAAAAAAAGCCTCCTGACCGGTTTCTTCTGCGGTCTGAATCCGGCCACGCACCAGGCTGTCCGGGATTCACGAGCGCAAATCAGCACTTATTTTACCACGTTTACCCGCATCTTTCTCCCCAAAGCGCCATATCCCGTCAGAAATCCCGTAAATTATTGTCAAAATAGGTATCGACCCTTTCCCTCCTCTCTGCTACTATATGGTATGCAAATATCGTTTTTCAGGCCCCTTCGGGCTTTTACGTCCCAACCAGACGGGGCAGAAAGAAATCAACATGAAAAGTTTCACCGTATCCACAGACAAAGACGGAAAGCACGTGATCCGTGCGGCCATCGGAGAATTCGAAACGCTGACACCGGCGATTCTCCAGAAAGCCCTCCGCCACAAAGACATCCGTATCAACGGCAAGAAAATCACCGAAGATATACTGGTAGCGACCGGTGATATCGTCGAGCTCTGGCTTCCGGATTCCTGTTTCGCGAAATCCGCACCGTCCTCCAAAACCGACTCTTCTATGTCCGATTACAAGGTCGTCTCTGAAACCGACCGCCTTCTGGTCGTCAACAAGAGGCAGGGACTGGCCGTACATTCCGGCAAAGGAACCGAGGGTCTTTCTCTGATCGACCTGATTCGCAGAGATCAGAAGAATCCAGCGGTGGATCTGTGCCATAGAATCGACATGAATACCGGCGGTCTCGTTCTCCTCGCCAAAGGCAAAGAGAATCTCGAACATGCAATTGCGCTCTTCAAGCTCGATCTGATAACGAAGCGCTACCGCTGTCTCGTCCGCGGTGTTCCGACCGAAGGAGAACCGTGCGTCTGTTCCGATGAAGCGATTATGAAAGAGCTCCACGCTTATCTCGAAAAGCCGGGCAACGGCGATGTCTTCATCCATGACATTAAGAAAGACGGCGATCTGCCGATCACGACACGCTACCGTGTTCTTAAGATCATCAAGGGCGCCGGACCGGACGGCGAAGACGTATCCGAGCTTGAGGTCGAGCTCGTAACGGGTCGTACGCACCAGATCCGCGCACAGTTCGCCCACTTAGGACACCCGATCTTAGGCGACGGCAATTACGGAAGAAACCAGTACAACCGGTTCTTCAAGTCGAAGAACGGCGGTCACGTACGTTACCAGCAGCTCTTCGCGACGACGCTCCTGTTCGGTAAAATCCCGAAGGAGAACCGCCATTCCGGGCTTTCCAACCGCCGCTTCTCCATCGTACCTCTCTATGACGTCGACTTGCCTTTCACACCGGAAGCCGTAAGATAACGGCCCGTCAAATCCGCCGTTCAAAATCAAGGCTGTTTTCCTGTGCAGTACGCACACTGGGAAACAGCCTTTTTTGATGCGTCAAAAAAAGGCTGCCTCATCCGACTTGTGTTACAAGTCTTTTGAGGCAGCCCGTTCATTCTGTACGGATATTCGGGATTAACCCTTCACCATTTGGATCACTTTCGCGACGGCTTCGTCGGCACTCAGCTCCAGGACGGCGCCTCCGGCACGCTCTTTAAACTCCACGATACCGTCTTTGGCTTTCCTGCCCGCGGTTATTCTGAGAGGGATACCGATCAGGTCGGCATCCTTGAATTTGACACCGGGTCTCTCGTCACGGTCGTCGAGAAGCACTTCAATTCCGGCTTCTTCGAGTTTCGCATGAATTTCGCCGGCCAGGCTGTTGATCGCCTCATCGGTCGTATTGGTCGGTACGACAATCGCGTGATACGGAGCGGAAGAAAGCGGCCATACAATTCCGTTCTCGTCATTGTGCTGCTCGATAATCGCAGCAAGCGTACGCCCGACGCCGATACCGTAGCATCCCATGATCATGGATTTCTCCTGACCCTCCTGGTCGAGATACTTGCAGCCGAGCGCGTCCGAATACTTGGTTCCGAGCTTGAAAATATGTCCCACCTCGATACCGCGGCAGGTTTCCACCGGTGCACCGCAGACAGGGCACGGATCGCCGCTCTGAATGGTCCGGATGTCGGCAATCTTCGTAGGAGTAAAATCACGCGTCATATTGACGTTCTTAAGGTGAAAGTCCGTATCGTTGGCGCCTGTGATAAAGTTCGCCATGACAGAAACTTCAGTATCAACGATCAGGTCAACGGCTTCCTTAAGTCCGACAGGCCCCGCAAATCCTACGGCCGCTCCCGTCACGCGCTCGACATCCGCAAAACTTGCGAGTGAAAGCTCGGTCGCGTCGTACATATTGGAGAGCTTGGTCTCATTGATTTCGCGGTCGCCTCTTACCATTACGGCGACGATCTTGCCGTCGATCGAATACAGAATCGTCTTCGCGAAATCCCGTGAAGATGCGTTCATGAACTGCACCAGTTCTTCTATTGTGTGCACATTCGGGGTTTGCATCTTTTCGACAGGAAGAAGCCCGGGCGTCTGATCAGGCTTTTCCGCCTTGCAGACAGCCTTCTCTTCATTTGCCGCATATCCGCAGGACGGGCAGTACGCGATGGCATCCTCACCGACGGACGACTTTACCATGAATTCCTGTGATCCGGAACCGCCCATGGCACCGGAATCGGCGTCGACCAGAATATAATCAAGACCGAGACGGTCAAAAATACGGCAATACGCCTTATGCATGGCCTTGTACGATACATCGAGACCCGCTTCGTCCGTGTCAAAGCTGTAAGCATCCTTCATCACGAATTCACGGCAGCGCATCAGACCGAAGCGCGGGCGCTTCTCATCTCTGTACTTGTGCTGTATCTGATAAAGCGTAACGGGAAGCTGACGGTACGAACGGATGTTATCCCTTACCGCTTCAGTAAAAGGCTCCTCATGTGTCGGTCCAAGACAGAACTGACGGCCGCCTCTGTCGAGAAGCCGGAACATCTCCTGCCCGAACTTATCCCAGCGTCCGGATGCCATATAGACCTCGGCCGGAAGAACGGCCGGCATAATAAGCTCCTGGGCTCCGGCGCGATCCATCTCCTCGCGGACAATGTTCTCGACCTTGCGGTAAGCGCGATATCCCATCGGAAGAAAAGAATAAATACCCGATGCCACTTTGCGCAGCATCCCGGCACGGAGCATCAGCTGATGACTGACGATTTCCGCATCCGCGGGAATTTCTCTTTGAGTCGGCATAAAAAGCTTCGAAACACGCATATTTTTATCTCCCTACGGTTGGTTTATAAACATAAGTGAGTATACTTTTATGGCATGTCTTTTGTCAAACCGCAAATCCCCTAAAAGGCGGTGCGCAAGGCATGAAGCTTATCCGTTCAGCTTGTTTCGGATCGAAGAGCGCTGCTTATCGAGTGCCAGCGACAGAAGTATGCCGATTAATATGCCGACTCCACCCTGCCCCGCATTCGCGAGTAAAGAGCCCGCAGCCGCGGCCGGTCCATACATAAAGGGCAGTGATTCATACAAAAAATAACCGCCGATCATGATCATTTCGGCAATGGTAAACGCGATGAGTCTTTTTGCGATCCCGACTTTTTCATTTCTCAAAAGCAAGCCCGCAATCAGTCCCATCATGCCCTTGATCAGAAAGGTCGCCGCTATATAGTTCGGATAGCCGGCGATCAAGTCGGCAAGTCCGGATCCGATTGCCGCGGGAAAAAAGGCCACCGGGCCGAGAAGGAACGAAGCGATCAGTATAAATCCGTCGCCGAGATTAGCATATCCGATACCCGTCGGGACCTTAAGCTGTGTCGCAAGAAGGATCAGCGCCGCAAAAACACCCGCAACGGTAATCTTCAGGATCGACATCCTGTTTCTTTTGTTCCCGGGATGCTTGCCCGAATCCGGGAATTTTTTTTCTGTCTCTTTATTTTCCATATCCATATTGCACCGTACTTTCATAGGATAACGTCTTTGATGTTGCTATTCTACGCAGTTATTGATACCATTAAAAGTGCCAATTTCGCCATTTTTATAGGTATCAGTTTCGGAGGTACACATGTATATTCCGGCAATCCGCCAGGACGTAAAGGTTTCTCTCTATTTTCAAATATACGAATCCATAAAAGAGGAGATTCTCCGCGGGCGCCTCGTTCCGGGTGAACATCTACCGTCAAAGCGTGTCCTCGCCTCTTCCCTCGGGGTTTCGACAAATACCATTGACGCAGCCTATCAGCAGCTGGTATCCGAAGGATATCTCGAAGCACGGCCGGGAAGCGGATATTATGTGCTGGATCCCGGCGTTTTACCCGTTAAGGATATGACAATCGAAGCGGATTCTTCGGATTTACACCCTCCCTGCCCGGACAATCCGATCCTTGATTTTTCGCCGAACGGTGTCGAT
>CAZTXQ010000031.1:0-35663 GCA_964617375.1 uncultured Mageeibacillus sp.
CGTCGATCTCGAAATAGTAATTGGTGACGTCGTAGTAGGCATATTCCTGATTACGGCCATATTGTTTCTTCACGGCCTCGTTTAGCCATGTCTGCAGATCCAGATTAAAGCGATCGAAGTAATCGAGGCTCCGGTAGACGGATTCGAGAGACGGCGCCATGGTTTCAAAGAACTGGTTCTGCTGGTCGTAAGCCTGCTTCTTGGAACCTGGATCGAGAATACGGGAATATACCAACAGGCGGAAGATTGCGTTCAAGTTGAAATCGATAGGGAGTCGGTTCTCGTGACGCCGGAAGAAGGCGTGAATGCCCAATTCGTGGTAAATCTTTTCAAATACGGCATAGCCAAGGTTTTTTAGACCGCTGTCAGACTCGGAAATTTCAGTTGAAGGATCCAAGGTAAGATGAATCGGTTCTGTTTCTTTGGCTTCTTCGGCGGTTCGTTGTTTAGCAATGACCTTAAAGTGAGCGATGGGGTCATCGTAGATCTTTTCCAAGTCATCGAGATAGCCGAGAGTCTCGACGTGTTTTTGCTTGTTTTTACCATTTTCTCTAAATCCGCGTGTAAAAGTCAGAAGAATACGGCCATTCTTGCAACTGTTTTTCTTAACAAACATGCGAAGCCCCCTTGAGTAAGATGATTGCAGAATCATTATACCACAAGAATACACTGTACTACATTGCAGTTATGTTACGATAAAACGAACAAAAAAAGAGCCGCTAACTGCGACTGCTACGATGTTTCAGGATTATCTGGTTCTTAACTTGCTGCAAAAGAAACGAAATCGTATGAAAAGCCCTTGACTTCACAATAATAATTTTATTATATTAAGAAGATAAAGTGTATATGGAGATTCGTTTTTGAAGTTAGAACGCACAAGAAACACAAAAAGAAATATATTGGTAGGTGAAATAGACAGAATTACTGGAGTAATTCTGCCTTTTATTGTTCGCACTATGATTATTCATATGATTGGTGCGGAGTATTTGGGACTGACTAGTTTATTCTACGCTATTATGCAGTTTCTAAATCTCATGGAAATGGGGTTTGGCACCGCTATCATTTATAGCTTATACAAACCAATTTCTGAAAATAATACACCCATGATAAACGCTCTTCTGAAATTTTATAGCAAGGTATATCGATTTGCCGGTATTGCTGTAGGTGTAATAGGATTGATCATCATGTTCTTTCTTCGCAAACTGATTAGTGGGAACACACCATCAGACATTAACATATATTATCTATATCTTATATATCTGTTAAATTCTTGTCTGAATTTCTTCATATTTCCCAATAGAAAGGCTATTTTAACAGCGCATCAGAGAGATGATATTGGTGCCAAAATACATATTTTTACTCAGCTTGGGTTGTATGCTGCACAGGCATTGGCAATATATTTTACTAAAGATTATTATCTATATGCATTAATGATGCCGATTTCATCCGTTGCCTATAGCCTTCTATGTGCACGCAAATCTAGGAAGCAGTATCCTCAGTATTTTAGTGAGGGAGAGTTAGATTCACAAACCCGAAAAAGTATTGAGAAGCAGGTTGGGGGACTAATCATTAGGAAGCTGGCCTCCATGTCTAGAAATGCTTTTGATTCAATGTTTATAGCGGCATATCTTGGATTGACCATAACAGCAATCTACGCAAATTACTACTACATCTTAGATGCAGTCGTTATGATAATTGCGGTAATTAAACTGTCTATGGCTGGTGGGATCGGAAATAGTATTGCCATGGAATCAAAGGAAAAAAACAGGCAGGATTTTCATAAAATAGATTTCCTGTTTATGTGGATTGGTGGATGTTGCGGCACGTGTCTATTGTGTTTGTATCAGCCCTTTATGAAAATATGGGTGGGTGAGGAAATGATGCTTCCAATTCAATATACAGTTTTGTTTGCAGCCTATTTCTATATTTTGAAAATGAGTGATATTCGTACACTGTATTCTGAATCTGTTGGTATATGGTGGCAGGCTAGATATATTTCCATTATGGAAGCTGCAGCGAATCTGATTATGAACGCACTTTTTATAATATATATGGGACTAAAGGGAATAATAATAGCCACATTGATTTCTTATTTTGTTTTCAATTTTATCGGGGGCGCATATATCCTGTATCGTAATTATTTTACAGATGGCGGCTTTGGGAAATACCTGCTGTACCATTTACGCTATGGGATAACAAGTGCAATAGTGGCGGCAATAACGTATTTTGTTTTAGCAGGATTTAAATTGGAAGGCATTGCCGGATTAATTATTAAATTATGTGCTTGCATAATTCTGTCGAATGCAATTTTATACTTGTTTAATTATAAAACTAAGATATTTAGCGATAGCAAGGGACTGATAAAATCTATTTTTAAGTTGGAAAACATATGAAGAAAATAAGTATGCTTGATTGTACTTTGCGAGATGGCGGATGTGTAAATGAGTTTTCATTTGGCATTGAGACGATGAAGCGAATGCTGCATGCAATAGAAAATTCGGGAATTGAATATATTGAACTGGGTTATCTGGATAAGGCTAAAGGCGCAAAAACCCGCAAGACGATTTATGATGATGTACAGGCGATTAATAGCAATCAGCTGCTTGATACTAAAAAGGCAGATGCGCATTATTTTGTCATGATTGATTATGGAAAATATCCGGTTGAGAATCTGCCAAAGCGGAAAGCGGGTGGCCTTGATGGTATTCGATTATGTTTTCAAAAAGAAAAAATTGCTGAGGCCATCGAACAGGGGCGCATTATATTAGAGAAAGGATATGAGTTGCTCATTCAGCCAATGGTTTGCACCAGATATACGGATTTGGAATTTGAGAGCCTGATTAATCAGATACAGGATAAATTGCCGGAAATAACGGGTTTCTACATTGTTGACAGTTTTGGGTGTATGAGTGAAAGAGAGGTAACGGAAAGAACGAGCATGGCAGATAAGCTGCTGCCAAAGAGTATGGCTATAGGACTTCACAGCCATAACAATCAGAATTTGTCACTAAAACATGTCATTAATGTAATGAATCAAAATTATGAGAGAAGCGTAATTATTGATGTTACCCTTTACGGCATGGGAAAAGGCGCAGGAAATCTGAACACGGAGATTTTTGCTGAGTATTTAAATAATCATCGCAGTGGGCATTACAGCATAGAGCCACTTATAAAAGAAATAGATGGGAATTTGAAATCTCTTCATCGCATATATGATTGGGGATATTGTCAGGAGTATTTATTGTCAGCAAAGTATCGGATGACACCGAGTTATGCGAAATTGTTTTACCGAGAATATGGATGTTCCCTGGAACAGACGGATAAATTGTTAGCCTCTGTACCGGAAGAGAATAGATATTCCTTTAATAAAGGCGTGGCAGAGAATACAGCGCTTGAGTCGGGATTTTATAAACCAACTTCTGAGAAGCAGACTCTATTAGACGTAAGAGGATATGAGCTTTGCATTAAGGCCAGTACAAAAAATCGAATTACTATTCATTATATTGGAGCAGATATTACAGAACATCCGGGTTTCAAATATGATCAGGACCCTTATGTAGTCAGCCATGTGGAAGATGCTGCTTTTGAAGATGAGTATAAAGTGGTGCTTAAGGATACCGGTATTCGAAAGAGCGGTCTGAAAATAGTAGTGACGGCCGCAGAAAAAACTACACTTAAAATACAGGCAGCCAAAGAGGATCTATGTGAAATAAATCTCATAGCAGGTCAGCGCACAGAAAAGATATTAAATGTTGATAACTTATGTCTGGCTGAACAAGTGTATTTAAATAGGCTGCACAGTATTCTATATTTATTACTAAATGAGATAGAACGAATCTGCCAGAAATATAACCTGCAGTATTACCTTATATTTGGTGGTTTACTGGGAGCAGTTCGTCATGGAGACATTATTCCCTGGGATGATGATGTAGATATAGCAATGCCACGCCAGGATTTTGAAAAATTTAGAAAAATTGCACCCATCGAATTAGGAGAAGAATTTATTTATCTTGATTGCTCTGAAATAGGTGGGTTCTTAGATTTCTTGTGTAGAATTGTATACATGAAAGAATCCGTTCCAGGCATTACATTTCGCAAGGTAGAAGGTAAGTGCAGGCCAGAGCTTGCAAGTCACCAGCCTTTAGATATTTTCATTTTAGATAAGGCTAGTGATAATTCTAAAAAGCACAAACGTCATGTGTTTATGCTGAAGGCGGTATATGGACTCGGAATGGCACATCGCTCGTTTGTAAATGAGCAGGAATATAAGAATCGCAGTAAAAAGGTTCAGAGTGCAATAAAGATATTATCAAAAGCAGGCAAAATAATGCCATTAAAATTTATTTTTAATTTGCATAACAGTATAAGTACAAAATATGAAAATCAAGAGACAAAAGATTATTTTATATCCAATGGTTTTCTTCCATTCATACATACCAGATACAATCAGGAATGGTTCACTGGTGATAAAAAAGTATCATACGGTGATATTACTGTAAGAGTTCCAAGTGATATAGAAAACTGTCTCAAGAGATGTTACTACGATTATTATCATTATCCTCCGGTTAATAAACGAATACCGGAGCATGGTTCGAATGCAAGTGGAATACACTGACAGTTAATGGGAAGTGATAAAGATTAGCAGGTATAAAAAATGGAGTTATAAGATGAAAGTATCAGTAATTATACCTGTCTATAATGTGGAAGATTATGTAGAGGATTGTATCAAGAGCGTACTTAAGCAGACCTTGCAGGATTATGAAATTATTTGCATACATGATGCAGGTACAGATAATTCATGGAGTAAGGTAAAGGCTTTGGCTTTGGAAGAGAATCGCATAAAGCTTCTGGAAAATTTGGAAAATAAAGGGCTGGCTGCTACAAGAAATAAAGGCCTGATAAAAGCACAGGGAGAGTACGTGTACTTTTTGGATTCAGACGATATGATTCGTCCTGATGCTCTTGAGAGTCTTTATGAGAGTTCTGCTGCAGATGATTTAGATGTAATTATTTGTGGTGCAGAGTTTATATATGAGACAAAGGAATTAGAAGAAAAATTTCATGCCAATCCTGCAAGATTTAAAATGGATTATCCATTTGTAATGTCTGGTCAGGAGCTTTATAAGGAATGGATAAAATATTGGGACTGGATGCCATCTCAGCCAAGGTATTTTTACAAGAGAGATTTTCTTAATCAATGTGAAATTCAATATGTGGATGGCATGCTACATGAAGATGAGACGTTTGCATTTGATGCACTTATGTATGCGAATCGCGTAAGAGTAACCAGTGAACCATACTTTATCAGACGTTTTCGAAGTGCATCTATTATGAGCAGTGTGCCTACTATGAAAAATATAGAAGGATGCATTGAAATCCTGCAGCACGTATCGGCGTTTCATGCAGAGGATGCTGAAGTTAAAGAAGCAATTTCTTATTATGCTTACAGAATATTCCGGGATGTTGTGCGCAAATATAAGGCGGTGAAAGAATCCGGGCAGATTACTTTTCCGACAAGGGACATTTTAGATGACTCAAATAAAAAAGAAATTCTAAATCACATTGTAAATGCAAAAGAGCTCTATGTCTGTTCTTCATACTATCAGGCAGCAATCGCATTAATGAAAGCTATGAGTCAGCAGATTAAAATTGATCTGGTATTAGAGGTACACGGTATCGGGACGGCAGAAGATCTCGCAGGTCAGATATTAAAAAATGCAGGGGATGCAGTTGCTAGGGTCTATGTATGTAAGGATTCTCCAGATGTGGATCCTTATGTGCAAAGGGAGATAGCCGCGGATCCTGTGCTGTCAGACAAAATCATACAGCATGTAGAGAAAATGTTTGAAGACAACAGACAGCTTTATACGTATGGAAGAATAAATGTCTTTTGGGATTTAGGTTATCTGGGAACATACTTAAACATCAGGAAAATATTTTATACTTTGCATGAAGACAGTTTAAACTCCTACGAACGCATTCGTGAGAATCGTCCAAATTATGCATATATATTTGAGGAAGAGGCAAGAGCCTCCCACAAAGGTGTCATACCTTTTGGCTATTCTGCATACTGCGACAAAGTAGAAGTCAACGAAATAGAAAAACTGCAGATTCCGCTGAAGAAAGTTGTTGTTCAATCAAGGAAAGAATTGGAAAATACTCTTTCGGTTCAGCAGAAGGAGCGTATCTTCTTAGCCTTTTCAGGCAGAAAAGCGACAACAGGAGCAAATGCCAATTCAATACTTTTATTAACAGAGCCTTTTGCTATTACGAATCGTCTGCCGGATGAGAATACGCAGGTGAAATTATACAGAGACATACTGGAGACATATTGTCCGGAGCATCAGGTCTATATCAAGGCACATCCAAGGGATAATGCAGACTATAAAAAGTATTTTCCATGGGCGACAGTAATCGAAAAAAACATACCTATAGAAATTCTTAATTTCGATGAAGATTTTTCCGTTTCAAAAGCAATCACCGTTACATCTTCAGCTATACAGGGACTTGCACGGGCCGGAGAAAAAGTATATTTAGGACCAGAATTCTTAAGAAAATATCAAAAAATGAATGAGGTAGAGATATGAAAATAGTGGGAGTCATTCCAGCCAGGTATCAGTCATCCCGTTTCCCGGGAAAACCATTAGCGCTTATTTGTGGGAAACCAATGATTTGGTGGGTTTATCAGCAGGCTTCTAAAGTCACAGCACTTGATGAACTCATGGTGGCAACGGACAGTGACAAAATATTTAATGTCTGTCAGGAACTGACAATTCCGGTTACTATGACAAAAGATATACACCCGACAGGAACGGATCGTCTGGGAGAGATTGCAGAAAAATCAAATGCTGACTTTTTTGTAAATATTCAAGGAGATGAGCCAATGATTGAAGCGGCCGTTATTCAGGGGATTGTTGATTACAAGCATGCTCATCCTGAAGTGGATATAATCAATGCAATGGCACCGTTCAAACCTGATCAGGATGTGAATGATTTATCCATTGTAAAGGTTGCATCTGCAAAAAATCAGGATTTAATCTATTTGTCGCGTTCTCCAATTCCAAGATCTAAAAGGGGCGAGAAAGTTGAATACAAAAGACATCTGGGACTCTACGGTCTTTCCAGAGAAGCTCTGCTTTTTTATGCACATACCGAACGGGGATATTTAGAGAGCATTGAAGATGTGGAGATGCTTAGATTCATGGAAAATGGATATCGCATTAAGATACTCGAAGTAAATTCTGAAACCTTAGGCGTCGACAATCCGGAAGACATCGCAAAAGTTGAAGCCGTAATGAAAAATAAGAAATGAACGGGAAAAACAAGGAGTAAAAAATGCCAAAGGTATCTGTGCTTATTCCTGCTTATAATGTGGAACCATATATTCGTGAATGTATGGACAGTGTGCTGACACAGACTTTACAGGATTTTGAAATTATCTGCATGGATGATAAGTCGACCGATAAAACGCTTTCTATTCTGCGGGAATATGAACAAAGAGACAATCGAATACATGTATATTGCCATGAGGAAAACAGGGGGCAATCCTGCGGCCGTAATCATGCATTAAAATATGCTGTCGGAGAATATGTCTACATGTTAGATGCGGATGACATGATTGTTCCGGAAGCACTGGAAGAATTGTATGACATTTGCAGCTGTGATTATTTGGACGTAGCGGGTTTTGAAACGCATCAATTTGTTCAGGAAGCTGCCTTTGAATCAAGTGCCGGAACCAGGATGATTGCTTATCAGGATACTTCCGTATTGAATGGCCGGGAAGCGCTTGTGTATTGTATGAAGACAGAGAGCTTCTCGTTAAGTACGCCAACTTTTCTTATACGCAGAGCCTATTTAAACGAGGAAAAAATTCGCTTTGTAGAAGGAACCTTACATGAAGACGTGGGATATATATTTGAATTAATCGTAAAGGCGAGTCGTGTACGCTTCTTGCATAAAGTATATTTTTTAAGACGCATTCGAGCTCATTCAACGATGACGCAGGACTTCACTGATAAAAATATAGAAGGATATATTAAGGCCTTTTATAAATCCTTTGAACTGGAGCGGGAATTTTTATCTTATTTTGAAGCTGAAACAGATTTTAAAAATGCATACTGTAAATGGCAGCGAGATATTTTTGGACGATTGAATCAACTGTATATTAACTGGGCAGATGTAATCAAAGAGCAGCCAGGCGGAAATGTGAATGATGAAATCAGGCATGTGTTTGAAATGGTGAAGCTAAGTAATTGGAGGACAGAAAAACTGCCAATCAAAGAGTGTTATGTATGCGGTACAGGCCAGTACTCAAGGCGTGCCATTACAGCTATTGGCGCTCAGGATATTCTTATTTCCGGTGTTCTTGTGCTTGAAAAAACGAGAAATTCTTTTTGCGGATTTCCTACATTTACAATATCTGAAATAGATCCGCAAATCCCCGTTATTATGAGTGTTTCAAATTATACAAGAGATGAATACGAAGAACTGCTTAAGGAACGGGGAATTACGAATACTATATATTTGGATTTTTAGAAAAGGAGACAGGCAATGCTGAAAGTAAAAAAAGAATGTACTGGGTGTATGGCCTGTGCGAATAAATGTCCTGTGGGAGGGATACAGGCACAGCTTGATGAATACGGATTCATAATGCCTGTTATGAATGAGAATGTCTGCATTGACTGCGGGTTGTGTGAACAGGTTTGTCCGATTGTTGAGTCTTCAGAACCGACTGTCCCACAAGCTGCCTTCTCTATGTTTCACAGCAATCCGGAGATCGTAAAGATTTCTTCTTCCGGCGGAGTATTTTATGCGTTGGCTTCACAGGTATTAGAGCAAAAGGGCATTGTGTTTGGTTGTTGCTATGATATTGAGAAAAAGTCTGCATATCTTTCAGACACGGATCATTTAGATCTTACTGCACTTCTTGCCAGCAAATATGTAGAGAGCTATATTGCTGACGGTCTTCAGAAGGTAGAAGCAGAACTAACAAAGAATCGCCAGGTGCTTTTTTGCGGAACTCCCTGCCAGACAGCCGGATTAAAAAGTTATCTAAATCAAGGCTATAACAATTTGTTAATAGTAGATTTTGCCTGTGGCGGCGTGGCAGCTCAACCATATTTGGGAGATTACCTAAGAACCTTGGAAGAAGAGTATGCTTCAAAGACTGTCCGTATAAGCTTTCGTGATAAGCATTATGGTTGGGGACAGTATTGTTTTCTGGCAGAATTTGAAAATGGGAAAACGTATCGTAAGACGGCTATGGCGGACCCTTATTTCTTCTGCTTCCTAAGATCTTCCATGCAGAGACTTAGCTGCCATGGCTGTAACTTCTCGAATGCTCATCCGTCTGATCTCTGTCTTTCGGATTTTTGGGAATGTGATTTCTTTGATATCGAGCGAAATGACCGGAAAGGTATTTCGCTTGCATTAGCTTTTAATGATAAAGGAGAAGAGGCCATTAGGGAATTAGATGGTATTATGCACATAGAGAAACTCAATGTTTCGGAGGCGTCATATCACTTAAAACCCCGCGTTTGTCCTGACAGTAAACAAAGTGAAATTCATGCAGATATGGAATGCGCTTACAGACAAGGAGTGACTGCACTAAGAAATCACATACTTAGCGAAGAACAGCGTCGGAAGTATGATGAGCGCCAGAAAATAATGGATAATGAAGAGATGGCGGATAAATGGCCGGAAGCGGCAGGAACAGGTCAGATCATGACAAAATAGCGATAAGAATTCGCAGGAAGTATAAGGGCTTTTTTATGCAGACAAACTGGAAATACAATAGTATAAAGGAAATTGCAGAGGCATTCACAAAGCCGGAAATTAAAGCAGTCAGTTTTGATTTGTTTGACACATTGGTTGTTCGCCCTTTAGAAAAAAGCACAGACGTATATGAATTACTGGATCATTCTTTTGGGGAGTTAACAGCCGGAGCTGATGCAGTATCAATCAGTTTTCAAAAATTACGTGTTGAGGCAGAAGCAGTACTTCGCCGTCAGATTCAGCGGGGGGAAACTCACATCGAGGATATTACCCTGACGGATATCTATGAGGTACTAGAGACTCAATTTTATATTGAGAAAGAATTGGCACATACGATGATGGAAAAGGAAATTGAGTTGGAATGCAGTCTTAGTTCCATTCGTCAGAGCGGAAAGTGGTTATGGGAACAGGCATCTTTGTCCGGCAAGAAAGTAATAATTGTATCTGATATGTATCTTGAGAAAAAACATATGCAAAAACTCTTGGAGAAGAACGGATATACCGGATATAGAGAATTGTATGTCTCTTCTGAAATAGGAAAAAGAAAAATCACAGGGAACCTCTATAAGTATGTAACAGATCAGCTTGCTGTTCTCCCGGAAGAGATTTTTCATGTTGGTGATAATGAAGATTCTGATTGCAGAATTGCTTCAGCGAATGGGTGGCAATGTGCCTGGCTTCCAAGTACAATGCATCAGTTTGATCAAAATGGATGCTCTCACCAGGTGGAAAAAATATGCAGTGATCTGACAAATTGGGAAGCGGCTCGCCTGTCTGTTGGCATAGGCGCAATGAGACAATTGGCTGCAAATAAATATTTCGATGATCCATTTAGAGATTTTGCGAAAGAGTCAGACTATAACAACGATCCTTATTTTGTAGGATATGCAGCGCTGGGAATGGAACTTTTAGCTTTGACTAAATGGATAGCGGAAAGTGCTTTGCGAGATAATATTAAGAATATGATT
Organism: uncultured Mageeibacillus sp.; assembly: GCA_964617375.1. GTDB lineage: Bacteria > Bacillota > Clostridia > Saccharofermentanales > Saccharofermentanaceae > Firm-13. Next base: position 10,743 of record CAZTXQ010000031.1, read on the forward strand.
TTTATGTCCAGAGATGGATACCTGCTAAAGCTGGCCTATGATATGTATAGGGAAATACATCCGGATTTGCCGGAAAGCCAGTATTTATATGTATCCAGACGCTCCGTATTAGCATCGATTATACAAGGACCATCAGATTTGTACGATTTGCCTATAGATATTACTTATCAAACTCCAAGTAAACTTATGAAGTTACTTTCTTTTTGCGACAAATGTGATAACAGCAGTTCTCATGGTAGTCACAAGAGTGAGAGGGAGGAAGAAGACGGCTTTTTTGCAGAGCAGAGAATGAAGCCCGATGAGAATTTCAATAAGGATAGCTTTCAGGAATTTATTCGGGATTTTATTCAATATAGATATGATGCAAAAAAGCATAAAGCCGCAAAACAACACATTGCTGATTATATGAAGTACAATAAGACTGCAAAGATTACATCTGCTTCGGCAATTTTCGATATGGGATATAGCGGTAGAATTCCAGCCGCTATTATTAATGCTGCAGGCATTCATCCACAGGTATATTATTTTCATACGGATGCCAAGGAACATTTCCGTTATGAAAAACGCTCAGGTATGAAGATCAGGTCCTTTTTTGATTTTAATCCTTATATGGAATCCTCTCTTAGAGAGTATTCATATTTAGAGCCGACCGCATCCTGTATTGGCTACACAGAAGATTTTGAAGAAATATTTGATATAGGACCGGCAAAAGGATATGCGGAGAGCGCTCAGTCTATACAGAAAGGTTCGCTGGATTTGATAAGAGATTATCTGGCGTACTTTGGAGTTTATGAGAAAGAAGCAGATTTCCGAAATCATGATGCGGCCATGCCCTTTGAAGCATTTATTAGATATTGCAGTTCCTATGATAAAGGCATATACGAGAAGGTGCTAATGGATGATGAGTTGTGGGGAGGCCGACGGGACATTAACTTAAAATATCTTATTGAAACACGATGCGAAAAAATGCCTGCATATGCAAAACCCCAAAATAATGAATAGCTGGTAAAAGGAATGGATAAGTGGATGGATGCTTTTTCTGTGCAAAAGGATTTCTCGGAAATAACAAAAGATGCTGTTAGCTCGGATTCCTGGGAAGCACATATGATTTCCAGCCCTTTGCGGGAATCGTCTCTTAACTGGTATGAATTTCGTAAAGATGCCAGACTCCTGGAAGTAAATGCAGGGCATGGCCAGCTTACAGGACTATTTTGTAGACGTTTAGCAGAAGTTACTGCAGTAACAAGTAAGGGGAAAGCAGATTTTGTCAGAAGGCGTTATGAGACCAAGGGGAATCTCAGGATCGCTACAGAATTGCCAGAGCAAGTAGATAAATACGACTATGTTATAGCAAGAGATATTCTTGAAGAAGCCGGCAATCCATCCGAGACAATTCGGCACTGGATGAACTATTTAAAAAGAGACGGCATACTCATTCTGTTTTGTGAAAATAGATTTGGCTTAAAATATTTTTGCGGCGCAAAGGATCCCTATACAGGCAAGGCCTTTGATGGAATCAATGGATACCTAAAAAAGGATAATAAGGGCAGATGTCTTAGTCATGCAGAACTTTCAAGGGCCATTGCGGAGAATACAGGCAACTTCAAATTTTACTATCCTGTTCCTGACAGCAGAATGCCCCAAATGATTTTTACGGACAAATATCATAATGCTATTAATGCTTCCGAGAGATTGGTGGATTATGATTATCAGGATCAAAATATGTTCGGAGTTGAGCATCGTATTTTCCGCGAAATGATTGATCAGGGCGGACTTGCTTTTATGGCGAATTCTTTTCTGGTGGAAATCACAAAGGCCGGTACTCTTTCAGACATTAATTATGCGGTTACAACGACGGACCGGGGGCCGGCACAGGGTATGGCCACCACTATTCGTGATAATGGAACAGTTATAAAAAGATCTCTTTGGCCAGAAGGGGAGATGAAGCTTCGAGATATTAGTGAGAAAACAAAGGAACTTAGGAGAAAAGGCATTCCTGTTGTTTCTGCCGAGCTCGGTAATGACGATTATGGAGTAAGTTTAAAAATGCCTTATATTGAGGCAGAGGGGCTTAGCAGTGTGTTGACTGTTATGGCAGAAAAGGATGAAGAGAACTTTTTGAAGCTTTTTGACGCTATAAATACATATAACAAACTGGCAGCAGATAATGAAAAGGCATATATCGATCTGGCTCCCTGTAATTGCTTTTACATGCCGGAGAATAATGACAGCCAGATTTTGCTTTATGATCAGGAATTCGCATTAGAAGCTGCAACAGTTGAATTTGCCATGTATCGGACGTTAAAGTACTTTTATGCTTCTGCAATAAGTGTGGAAACACATATTCCATTTAGCAAGATGCTTACAAGATATCAGATTAATCAGGAAGATATTTATGCGTATGACAAAATCGAGCAGGCATTTATTGAATCTGTGCGTCATACGGATCAGTACAGCCAGATGTTTAAATGGGCTTCTCCGGACTATGATTTAATATATGAAAAACAAAAAATAATCAACACGGCCAAAGATATAAGTAAAAAGCCATATCACATCGGTTATGTTCCGGGAGTATTTGATCTGTTCCATACGGGACATTTGATTTTATTGGAGCGCTGTAAAGCGCGATGCGACTATCTGATTGTTGGTGTTCTGACAGATGAACTGGTGGAATACTATAAAGGTCATGGCACCGTCCTCTCTTATGAGAATCGTGCCAGAGTAATAGAGGCATTAAGCGTGGTTGATGAAGTGATTCCGGTAGATTTTTCCAATACGGATAAATTGGATGCATGGGAACAACTTCATTACGATTGTCATTTTTCAGGAGACGACCATATCAACCACTGGAAAGATGTCTGGGAAGAATTGAGACGCCGAGGATCAAATATGGAGTTCTTTTCATATACGGAAGGAATCAGCAGTTCACAGATTCGCAAGGATATAGAAAGTTGACAGAATGTCGCCTTTAGTATGTCAACGCCGGTTCTTGACGTGTCAACGCGTATACCACTAATTTTTCTCTGTTCCATCATAAGCATTTTCTTCGGCGGCATCTTAATATTCTTCTGTAGACAATCTCTTGCCGCTCACGATTTCATTCATACTTACATCAAACAACGGACTCATAATTGACAAAGCCTTTACCGGCGGTAAATAGTTTCCTGTATCAACCTCCAAGGGAAACATAACAATAAATCCAGGTCTTCTTGTCTTTATCAAGAACTGCGAATCACTGGACATTTCCTATTTTGTGCTTTTCCCCCAACAAAAACGAGGGACGCTCGCCCCCTATAACCTCATTCCAACCCGATCGTACCACGAAGGTAAGATAAGGAACAGCTTTTCCGGCAATGCGTACCCGGTTGCCGAGATGCCTGCAATAGAGGGTGCCGCCGCGAGCGGACAGCTGCCTGGCTACCATGGTCTGCCGGTTAAGGCGTTCGCTCCAGAACGGAATGAGTGTTGAATGAGAGGAACCGGTGACCGGGTCCTCGGGCACACCGAGCTCGGGTGCGAAGAAGCGGGAGACAAAGTCGGCGGTCTCGCCCTTTGCGTTAACGACTACAGCAAGGCCGACCGGGAGCCCGGCTAGCGCATTTATGTCCGGCGACAGATCGCGGACCAGCCGTTCATTTTCGACAAGCAGAACCAGATCGCGGGAGAGGTGGGCTTCCAGGACAGGGACGCCGATTGCTTTTGTCATAAGGTCCGTGACCGGGATTTGCTTGGGCGGACGGGAAGGGAAGTCCATCTCGAGAAGCTCTCCTTCGCGGCAAACGGTAAGAAGCCCGCTCTTCGTATGGAAGCGTACGGATCGGGCAGCGGGATCGACATATCGGGTAATAACAAAGGCGCTAGCCAATGTGGCATGTCCGCAAAGATCGATTTCGGACTTCGGAGTGAACCATCGAAGATCATAGTCATCGCCGCTTTTCGCGAAAAAAGCCGTCTCCGCAAGGTTGTTCTCCGCTGCGACGCGTTGCATCACAAGGTCCGACGGCCACTCGTTCAGAAGGCAAACACCGGCCGGATTTCCGCTGAACAGTTCGTCCGCAAAGGCATCAATGACATAGTAAGCAGCTTCTTTGGTCATGTGATCAACCCTCCTCTTAGTATTTTCCGGTATCTTATTTAGCAGAATAGCACGTGAATAATGAAGGGAAAAGAACCAATTCCGGACTTTTCTCAAGGCGGAGATCAAGGAAATGGATGATTCCGGCGAAGAAATCCTACAGCGCCAAGGCCAGATGTCCGGATTGTTTGACATATGCTATTCTTTAATATAAGATAAATAAAAATTGTGTCCGGAACGTATGGGAGGGATAAGGAGAAACGTATGAAACCGTCAATGAAGAAGTTCCTGTTTCTCACGCCGCAAGTCCTGTATGTTGCAATTCCAACTCTTTATATTTATCTGAGTTTCGTAATAGGTATGTTTGAAGACCATAACTATTATGCAACCGAATCCTTAGCGAGTGAAATTCTTAGGAAATCGGGATCTGCCACTGGTATTTCATTCCTTGTCTTTACCGTACTTTATGCCGTAACCGTAGGGTTTTACGTCAAGAGTTCGGGTACCGCAGGCCCTTGTCTTCTAAGCGGTATGATTATCAGCGCAGTCTCTCTGCCGATCCAGCTGATCTTTGTCTTTGGCCTTTCCTTCGGTTTTTTTGCCGGGACTCTGATGGGGTCTTTAATGATCACAGGCGGATTAATGCCAATCTATCTTTTGACGCCTATTGTGACAGCAATCCTTCTTGTCATCAACTTTATACTTTGCATTCCGTCCTTTTTGCACGCACTTTTTGGAATACTTCGAGCACGCAAGGAGAATTTGTTGACGAAGCTTCAGACGGTTCTATTGATTATATTTATAGTCGATCCGATGCTCCGCTTTATTCCGGTTATGATCGCGATGATCCTTGTGAGGAAGAAAGAAAAATTGGCTGTGATACCGAAGACCCCAATGCTATCCGCGAACTGACTTTTTCACGAGGAAAAAAGAATTACGGAGGCAGAATCGATCGTTTGAAATTTATCGGGAGACATGAAAATATGGATAGGAGTTAGCAAAGTGGCCTTCATTCTTTGGAGTGGGGGTTCTTTTTTGAAAAGGGACGATTCATAGTTTCATGAAAGGTGTATATGGCATTCTTTGGATTTTATCTTTGGAGCTTGCTCTAGGATTGCCGTTGTTTTCTATAGGGATCTTTACGGGCCAATAAGGGCAGTTTTCTCTACGACGTCTTTTATCAGCATGAATGGATCCTCCGCTAATTCTGCGAGATGAATAGGTGCAAGTCCGGGATCGGACCTTGATTTTCAATAGATCCGCGAATGAATACTTAATTTTTCTAAGGGATCTGTAAGCAAAATAACACGTTTCCCAAGGGCACAGTCAAGAAGAAATATACAATTTATGAAAATTTTCTATTTTTAGCATTCCAATGAGTCAATTGGCGACATTTGAAAGGCCTTACCCACGGCAGCGATGCCATTATGAACCCTCATGGAAGAATTTACCAACAACCCATTGACATATACAGCTGGACTGTATACAATCCAACTATACAGTTGAACTGAATAACGAGGTGCATATGAATCTGAGTGAATATTTACCCCTTACGGAGACGACCTATTATATTCTGCTGGCTTTGCTTAATCCCGGACATGGTTATGTGATCATGCAGAAGGTTGAGGAATTGAGCAAAGGAAGGGTTCGTATTGCGGCCGGAACGATGTACGGGGCGATCGAGAACCTGCTGAAGCAGGGATGGATCATAGCCGTGCCGTGCGAGGATAAGAGGAGAAAGGTTTTCCAGACTTCGGAGATGGGAAGAATTGTCCTTGGTCTCGAAGCACAGAGATTACGGGGTCTTGTGGCACTTGCCGATCAATATAAGCTGTAAGAGAAGAGGATGAAAGTATGATTCTATATAAACAGTGTGTCGTCAATATTCAGAAGCTCGAGAACTGGATCGAGGATTATCGGAAGCAGGGATATCGCCTGATCAAGGTGAATCCGAATATCGGAAGATATGAATTCGCGAAAAGCAATGAGGGAGAATTTCTTCCCAAGGTCAGGATCGACTTCCGGACATTTGATAAGAAAGATGCGTACGATGATTACCTTTGTCTCTTTGAAGACAGCAGCTGGCATTGTTTGTACGGCAGCCGATCAAACGGATTTCAGTACTTTGAACAGATAAAGGAAAGTGCCAGCGATGATATTTTTTCCGACAGTGTCTCCAGGGCGGCACGCTATAAGCGACTGTCAACGATGTGGCTTACTATACTTGTTCCGTTCATTCCGATTGCCGTCGCACTAAACACAACGGGAGTATTCGGATGGCACAATATCTCGGATCCGAAAACGTTGTATCTTACGCCCGGTCTATGGGAGATGGGCGGAGCACACTTCTGGAGAGCGTTCCTCTTCGAAACACTATTTGTTTTGTTAAGAGCTGGATTCGGAGGGTTCTTCTTCCTGGTGATTATTGCCGCATTTCTTTACTTTCTGCTTAAGGCCACTTATTTGTATAAGAAAGAAAAGAAATTGCGTTAATTTCTTCCTGTTTTGTTGCTGCACTGCTTGAAAAGGAAACGATGCCAATAACCGTCAGATGAGAGACATATCTCTGGACCGGCGGTTATTTTTTCTGCGATCGAAAATACATTTGTTTAAATCCTTTGACATAATTTTAGAAGATTGATAATCTTGCTTTAAGTTTATCTTTCTTTGCTGTGTTTATCATTCGATTATAAATATAATAGGTGTAGAGTCCGCAAGCAATTGACTCTGTACAGAAGATACTTGCGGAGTGGCGAAGAGAATAAGATAAGGCTGCTCAAGTAAAGTATTGGGAAAGGATTCAGAAATATGATCGACTTATGGGATTTGTGGTATCGTCCGGCGGCACTTGTGTTCAGAGACAAGAAACCAGTCTGGAACGATACCGTATTTGCATATGTAATGCCGAACCCGAATTCGTCTGATGAGGAAGTAGCTGCCGCGATAAAAAGCAATCTTGGCGCGAATGCCGGAACGGTATCGATTCAGCGTGATTTTTTCATCAACGTAGTTTTCTTTGCGGTTATGCGGGAACAAAAAAATATGATTGTTCTTGGTCTTGAGAAAGAACCGGTTGCCGTTAATCTTGCTGATTTGAAAGCAGAGCTTTCTTTAATCAACCAGCTCTCGGCTATCCTTGCCTATAAGCGAAAAGCGATTACACTGGAGCAGTTTGCGCAAGAAATGAAAAATGAGGTCCTATACTTTTCCACCCCTTTTGGGGAGGATGATCAGGGCAATAATAAGCTCTTCTTATGCTCGGCCAATGAGAGCCGAACCGCATACTTTCCGGTGTTTCTTTCGGAAAAGAACTTGAGAACTTTCTGCGAAACGGTGCACAGAAGAGGCTATGTGATTCTTAAGAATTCGCTTCAACAGATTCTTTCGGGACTGGATGCCAATGAGAGATTACAGGAATTGGGCGTTGTAATTGAACCGCAGAATCAATGCAATACTGCGATACCGCCGATGTTCCGCATGACCGTTTAGCGGATAGAACAGAAAGGATATACCTATGAATATTTTGCTGATCGCTCCGGATATTGAGAGCAAATTTGCCCGCTCGAAGAGAGGGTTTAAGATTCCGTATCCGATCATGTTTTCGACGTGCGGCTTGCAGCTGCTGGGCGCTCTGACGCCGCCGGAGCATTCGGTTCGTATTGTGGATGAGACGCTCGGGGAGAAGGTTGACTTTGAAGGGGCATATGATCTTGTCGGTATTTCGATGATGACGACACAGTCTTCGCGCGGATATAAGATCGCGGACGAGTTTCGAAGAAGAGGTGTAACAGTCGTTGGCGGCGGCTATCATCCGTCGGTCTTGCCGGAGGAGACGCTGGAGCATTTTGACGCGGTTACGATCGGCGAGGGTGAATATACATGGGGTCTTTTGCTGGCCGACGCGGAAGCGGGCACGCTGAAGAAGATCTATCAGGCGGACAGACTGGTCGATATGAAGGATATTCCATGGCCAAGAAGGGATCTGGTGCGGGACCGGCGTTTCGGACTCAAGAATTTTATTCAGACGAGCCGCGGCTGTCCGCAGAAGTGCTCGTTTTGTTCGATCATCAAGTTCTTCGGGTATTCGTATCGGCACCGCCCGGTCGAGGATGTTATTGAAGAGATCAAGTATCTGAAGAAGACCGGCGCGCTGAAATGGAACATGGTTTTTTTCAGTGACGATAATCTTGTGGGGAATCCGGCTTTTGCGAAGGAGCTTTTCAGAGCATTGATTCCGCTGAAGATTAAGTGGGGCAGTCAGTGTTCGATCGCGATCGCCAGGGATCCGGAGCTTCTCAAGCTGGCGAAGGAGAGCGGCTGTATCGCTTTGGCGATCGGACTTGAAGCGATCTCGGATCAGTCTCTGATTCAGGCGAATAAGAATATGGGCAACGCTGCCTGGTACAGGGAAGCGATTGCGACGATCCACAGCTACAAGATTGCGGTATTCGGTCTGTTTATCTTTGGCTTTGACAATGACGACAGGACGGTTTTCGAGAAGACAAGGGAATTCATTGAAGAGAATCACCTGGAGTATGCGATGTTCTCGGTGCTGACGCCGCTTCCGGGAACGGGTTTCTATGATGAGTATAAGAAGAATGGACGTCTTCTGCATGAGCGATGGGCGGACTATGATTTTCAGCATGTCGTATTCCGGCCTGCGCAGATGTCCGCGCAGGAGCTGCAGGACGGCCGCTACTACACGGCCAAAAAGATTCATACGCTTCGATCGATTTTTAAGCGTGTCTTAGGCGCGAAAACGACCCTGATTTTCCCGCTTGTGATGAATTTCTCGTTGAGGCGCCTGTACAAATACCTGCCAAAGATCTGACACTTTAAGCAACCGGGGAGATGGATGACATGAAGGTTCTTCTGATCCTGCCATATGACAATACGTATAGAGTCGGAGCTGCGTTTATTCCGTCTCTATCCTATCAGCCGCTTACGCTGTCAACGCTGGCGGCGCTGATTCCCGGGGCGGCCGGCGCGGAGATCACGCTTGTGGATGAGGGTGTACAGAGATTCGATTATCGCAGGAAGCATTTTGATGTGGTTGGAATCAGTATTGTCACGTCGTCCTCGAAAAGGGGCTATGAACTGGCGGATTTTTTCCGGAAAGAGGGAAGCCATGTGCTTCTTGGAGGGCATCATGCGACGCTGATGCCGGAGGAGGCGGGTTCGCACGCCGATACGGTTTTTACGGGAAGCGCAGAGGTGTCGTTTCCGGCATTTTTCCGGGACTATATGGACGGGAAGCCGCAAAAGCTTTATAAGCAGTCCTGTGTCCGGGCGGATCAGGTGCCGATTCCGCGCCGGGATCTGATGACGAAGCGGGGATACCTTCGTCAGCCGACGATCATTGCCGATTATGGATGCGGAAACAGCTGCCGGTACTGTGTGATCCATTCGTTCTGGGGGAAAGAGGCGAAGCGCCCGATCCGGAACGTGATCGAGGAGATGAAAGGGATCGGGGCGAAGGAGTATCTTTTTCTCGATCCGAGTCCGCTTTCCGATCGGGAATACGCGAAGGAACTTTTCGCGGAGATGGCGAAGCTTCATATCTCGTGGGCGGGACTTGCGACGCTGGATGTCGCCGACGATCCGGAGCTTCTGGATCTGCTGGCGAAGAGCGGATGTGCCGGTACACTCCTGGGATTTGAGACCTTCCGGCAAGAGGATCTTGTGGATATGACAAAGTATAAGAACAGGACGGACCGGTATCGGGATGTCGTGGATCGTCTTCATGAGCGGCGGATTGCCGTTCTGGGGACTTTTATGGTCGGAATGGACGGCGATACGGTCGAGGGCATCCGTGCGATGCCGGATCTGATCGAGGAGACGAGGATTGATATTCCGCGGTTTGCGATCGCGACGCCGTTTCCGAACACGCCGTTTTACCGCACGCTGGATGCGGAGGACCGGATTCTTACGCGGGACTGGTCTTTGTATGACAGTATTCACTGCGTTTTCAAACCGAAGAACATGTCTGCGGAAACGGTTGAGGCGGAATTTATTCATCTATGGAAGCAAACCTATACGGCCGGACGTATACTGAAGAGGCTGAAGCACACGCCGCAGAGAAAGACGACTTCTCTCGTTACGAATGCTGCTTTTCGGATCTATGCGAATCGGATTCAGAAGATGATGCGAGGAAACGTATGAAACTAGAGGGTCGGGTGGTCGAGAGAAAAGAAATCCCGGAAACGGATATCGAGGCTATGTTTTCGCTGATGAATACATTCTACGACAATATGAGCCGGGACGTTTTCCGAAAAGATCTGGCAGATAAGGAGTATTGCCTGATCCTTAAAAATGAACAGCAGGAAATTGTCGGATTCACGACGCAGAAGATCCTGTCGTTTGAGCTGGACGGGCAGCCTGTCCACGGCGTGTTTTCGGGTGATACGATTATTCACAGGGATTACTGGGGCAGCCTCGAGATGTATGTTGTTTTCGCGCGCTTCTTTTTCGAGCTTGCAAAATCGTATGACCGACTGTATTGGTTTCTGATATCGAAGGGTTATAAAACCTATCGGATGCTGCCGGTTTTTTTCCGTGCGTTTTATCCGTCATACCGGATGGAGACGCCTCTTCTGGAAAAGCGCGTGATGGATGCCTATGCTTCGAGTCTGTATCCCGACGACTATAATCCCGGGACAGGCGTGATCGAGTACGGCTCTGTGAAGGACAAGCTGAAGGACGGAGTCGCCGATATCACGGCCAAGGAGCTGAGGCATCCGGATATCGAGTACTTTGTCCGGGCGAATCCGGATTATAAGGACGGCAATGACCTTGTCTGTCTGGCACTGCTGCGCGAGGACCAGCTGCAGCCCGGAGCGCGCAGGCTCCTGTTCGGAGAAGATTGATATGCCGATGATCTGTTATGTACTGAATCGTCTCTGCCGTGCGATGTATCGAAAGGACTACAGGCGCCTTATGCGGGTGTCGGATGTGAAGTCTGTGCAGGATGAGAAGCTCCTCGCGATTCTTGCGAAGAATAAAGATACGGAGTTCGGCCGCCGATATGGATTCGCCTCGATCACAAGCGTGGATGAGTATCGCCGGTGCGTACCGCTTTCTTCGTATGAAGATTACCTGGAATCGATCGAAAAGATCGGGAAAGGCGAGAAGAACGTGCTGACGGCCGGGGATGTCCGGCTTCTGGAATTGTCCAGCGGCTCGACATCGGCCAGCAAGCTGATTCCATACACGGATGATCTGAAGGAGGACTTTCAGAGGGGGCTTCGGGCATGGATCTACGATCTGTATTCACAGAAGAACGGCATCATGAACGGAAAGAGCTACTGGTCTGTCACGCCGGTGACCGGAGAGAAGCAATATTCCTCCGGCGGGATCCCGATCGGCTTTGATGATGACGGCCAGTACTTCGGGAAATTGGAGGAGAAGCTTTTCCGGTTCATCTTTGCGGTCGATCCGGGTGTGGCCCACACGAACAACATGGAGGATTTCTATCGGCTTACCTCCGTGTCGCTCCTTGCCGAAGGGAATCTCAGATTGATCTCCGTTTGGAATCCGACTTTTCTTATGCTGATCCTGAATTTTATGAAAGACCACGCCGATGAACTTCTCGACCGGCTTCCCAAAAGACGCAAAAAGAAGATCCGGGAGAGTCTCCTTAAGGGTGACTTCCAGAGTATCTGGCCGGACTTAAAGCTGATCAGCTGCTGGGCGGACGCGCAGGCAGAACCGCAGGCGCAAGCACTGCAGAATATTTTCGCAGACACGGCCATTCAGCCCAAGGGTCTTCTGGCGACGGAAGGCTTTGTATCGTTTCCCCTAACGGACGCCGGTGGAGCGGTCTTAAGTGTTTTCTCGCATTACTTCGAATTTATCTCTCCGGAGGACGATAAGGTTTACGGTGCTCACGAGCTTAAGGCGGGGCTGCAGTACGAGGTGGTGATGACCACATCAGGCGGCCTGTACCGTTACCGCATCGGTGATGTTGTGGAGGTGACCGGATTCTATCACGCTCTTCCGATCCTTCGCTTCATCGGGAAAAGAGATCTGGTGTGTGACCTTTATGGTGAGAAACTGAATGCGGTCTTTGTGAAGAACACGCTCGATCGCCTCGGTATTCAGGCGGACTTCCGCATGCTCGCACCAGCCGGAGACCGGTATGTGCTCTATGTCCGATCCGACGCAGCGGTGCCGAATCCGGACGCGGCTTTTCGCGAGAACTTCCATTATGATTACTGCAGAAAGCTCGGACAGTTGAAGGAGATGCGCGTTTACCGCCTGACCGGCGATGCGGGTCGCGTATATCTGGACGCCTGTGTCCGGCGCGGACAAAAACTTGGAAACATCAAGCCGCCGGTCCTGTCTCTTACAGACGGATGGGAAAATATTTTTGAAGGAGCATATCAATGAAGATCGCTTTACTTGCACCGGCAGGCGCTATGCACCGGTATTCCGGAAGTTTCGGACACACTTTGCACTATGCGCCTCTGACCTTGACCACACTCGCCGCACTCGTCCCGGAGGACCTGGGTGCGGAGATAAAGATTTACGACGAGTCGGCGGGCAGGATCCCGCTTGATCTTGAGGCGGATCTCATCGGGATCACGTGTATCACGGGCACGGCCCCGCGCTGCTATGCATATGCCGACTATTTTCGAAAAAAGGGAATCAAGGTTGTTCTGGGTGGAGTTCACCCGACGATGCTGCCGGACGAAGCGGCACAGCATGCCGATTCGGTGATGACGGGCTTCTCGGAACAGACTTTTCCGCAGATGCTCCGGGACTTTAAGGACGGCGCTCTAAAGAGCCGGTATGTTCAGAACTGCGATTTTACGATCGAAAAGCGCCCGATCCCGCGCCGTGACCTTCTGGATAAAAAGAAGTATATTACGACCAACACGGTCGAGGCGGTTCGGGGCTGCTCGCTTCCCTGTACGTTCTGCGCGTATCCTGCCGCATTCGGGCGGACGGTATACAAGCGCCCGATTCACGAGGTCGTGGAAGAGATTGAGATGCTTCCTTCAAGAAAAGTGCTTTTCCCGGATGTCAATCTGATCGCCGACCGCAAGTACGCGATTGAGCTGTTCAGCGCACTGATTCCTCTCAAACTGACCTGGGTCGGACTCGCCACATCGTCGGCGGGAATGGATGACGAGCTGATCGGAATTTTTCGAAAGAGCGGATGCAAGGGACTTCTGATCGGATTCGAGTCGATCTGCCAGGATTCACAGAGTTATGTGAATAAAGGCGTGAATACTGTCTCGGGGTATGCCGATCTGATGAAAAAACTGCACGACAACGGCATTCTTGTGCAGGGCTGTTTCGCTTTCGGAAGCGACGGCGAGGATGCGTCTGTTTTCGAGCAGACGGTAGAGATGATCCAGAAGGTCAAGATCGATCTTCCCCGATATTCGATTCTGACACCGTTTCCGCGAACGAAACTCTACGCGCAGCTCGAGAGTGAAGGCAGGATCGTCGAGCGAGACTGGGCGATGTATGACGTGGAGCACTGTGTGTTTACACCCGCTAAGATGACCAAAGAGGAACTCGATAAGGGCATCACATGGGCCTGGAAAGAGACATATAAGGCGAGTGCCATCGCCGAAAGGCTTGCGCACAGGCAAAATCACCTGTGGCTGTCCTTTCCGACAAACCTCGGGTATCGCGGATACGCGAAGAAATACGAGCGCTTCAACCGGGATGTCATGTGTGACAATTCGGATATTCCGATTCTTCTATAAAACGGGAGGCAAGGATGAGAATTCTCTTTATTCTTCCGGCAATCGGCAAGAAGCCGGGACAGAAATATATCGGGACCTGGAAAATGGAGCCGTATACGATCGCGGTTTTGAAGGCATTGACGCCGGAAGATATCGACACGATCCTCTTCGACGACCGCATCGAATGCATCGATTACGAGGCTGACATCGATCTGGTCGCGATCCCGGTCGAGACCTATACGGCCAGGCGAAGCTATCACATCGCATCGGAGTTTCATAAGCGCGGCCGCAAGGTCGTCATGGGCGGCTATCACGTGACGCTCATGCCGGACGAGGTAAAGGAGTATGCCGACACCATAGTCGTCGGCAACGCCGAGCCTGTCTGGGGGCAGCTGATCGCCGATTTTCGGGAAGGCCGGATGAAGCCGCGCTATGACGGCGGATACGCCTATACCGAACGCGTTCCGGATAAAAGCATTTTCGAGGGCAAGAAATATCTTCCTGTCTCGCTGGTCGAGACGGGTCGCGGCTGCTGTCATTCCTGCGAGTTCTGCGCCATATCGGAGTACTACGGCGGGTGCTATTACCGGCGGGAGCACGCCGATATCACAGCCGAGATCGAGCGGTCTAAACACAGGATCCATTTCCTGGTCGACGACAATCTGTTCGCCGATCGAAGAAATGCGATGCAGCTTTTCGAGGATATAACGCCGAATAAAATCATCTGGGCAGGGCAGGGAACTCTCTCGATGGGCAGGGATCCCGAGCTTCTAAAGTCCATGAAAAAGAGCGGCTGCGAGCTGATCCTGATCGGTTTCGAGAGCCTGAACAGCGAGAATCTGGCACAGATGAACAAGTCGTTCAACATGGCCTCCGGGGAGAGGGACGAACTGGTCAAGAGGATCCACGACGCGGGCATCGGCATTTACTCGACCTTCATATTCGGCTACGATCACGATACGGAGAAGACCTTCGATGACACGGTCGAATTCGCCTTGAAGCACCGCTTTTACACCTCGGCCTTCAATCATCTTCTCCCGTTTCCGGGAACCAGACTGTATGACCGATACCAAAGCGAAGGGCGCCTCCTCTACGACAAATGGTGGCTCGAAGAGGGCTACAAATATGGCGAGGTTGCTTTCAAGCCGAAGAACATGACACCCGAGGCCTTAAGCTCGCTTTGCCGGCAGGCGCGAAAAGCATTCTCTTCGCCCGGCGCGGTCCTGAAACGCGGCCTTGCCTCGATGCAGCGATCGAGTCCAATGATGTGGTCGCTGTTCTGGGCGATGAATCTTCGCCTCGGCGAAGAGATCGATGAGAAAATGAATGTGCCGATTGGAGAGAATTTAGATGCTATGCCAAAATGACAAAATCGAGCTTCGTGCGGCCGTTCCGGACGATATGGACGGAATCCGAAAGGTCTTCTTAAGCGGGAAATTCGACGGCGAGTTCTGCGTGCAGTTCCTGCGGGAACCGGACCCCCTGGTCTCGCTTCGTCATGACGGGGATTCGGTTGTCATGATCGTGATGGAATACGTATCCACCCGGGAAATCATCGCGGTGGCCGGATGCGTAATCAGACGGGAATATGCAGGCGGTACGGTCCGGCGCATCGGATACCTGACGGGACTCAAAATCCTTCCCGAATATCAGAAGAAAGTGTACTGCATCGCGGACGGGTATCAGCTGATCCGCGACCTGACGAAGGAAGACGTCGATATCTATTACACTACGATTCTCTCCAGCAATAGCGGTGCTATAAAGCTGCTCGAAAAGAAGCACAAGAGAATGCCGTCCTATCACTTTCTCGGCGAGTATACGACGTATTGCATCAAGGGCGGCGGCAAAGAGAGAGGGACACTAACCGGCTTAACGGCACAGGAGAGAGAGACTCTCTATCAGGGGAAGGTTCTGCCGGGTCTTGACTTCTCACCCTCAGGCACGGCGCTCTATCAGCTGAAGGATCAGGACTTTATCGCTCTGAGGGGGCGTGACAACGAGATCCTCGCAGCCTGCGCGATATACGATCAGCAGGCCTATAAGCAGTACGTCATTTCCGGATATAACAGGAAATATAAGCTCCTCTCGAAGCTGCCGACAAGGTGGCTCGGGTTTCCGGCTTTCCCGAAGGAAAACAGCGAACTCAACTACGCATCTGTCGCTTTCCTGTATGTGAAGGATCATGATCCGGAACGTGGAAGGAAATTCCTGAGAGCCGCGGCGGCGCATTCCACACGGTATGAGATACTCCTTGCGGGACTTTTCGAGAACAATGCGGATCAGGAGATCTTTGCTTCGTACAAGCACGTCAAATTCAAAAGCCGCCTCTATGAGGTCACCTGGGAGGAGCCGCAGTATCAGCCGGGGAATCCGGTCGGCCTTGAAGTGAGTTTGCTGTGAGGGAGAATGTCATGGAGATTCAAACGGTTGAGAGAAATGAAATTACGATCGCGCTCGTGAGAAGCGATGAGCTTCTGATTACCGATGTGCAGTCAGCGCTCGATCTGATTGCGACGGTTAACTATGAGACCGGGAGCCACCGGATCGTGCTCGATAAAGGCCTGGTGTCGGAGGACTTTTTCAAGCTGAGCACACGTCTGGCCGGCGATATCCTGCAGAAGTTTATCAACTATCGAACGAAGGTTGCGATTGTCGGGGATTATTCGGGGTATACCAGCAAGCCCCTCAAGGACTTTATTTATGAGAGCAATCACGGCAAGGATGTGTTCTTCGTTTCCTCGGAAGAGGAGGCTGTCGAGAGGCTGATGTCTGTTTAATTGCGGTATCAGAATCGCGTGTAGACGCTGGTGTTTGAACGGTCGTAAGCGGGAATGGTTTACTCAGAATCAAGAACATCGCCTGGATGGAACGGGAGGTCTTAATGGAGATTGAATTGACAAACGGATCGGACAGCCGTTTCCTCGAGCTTTGCCGGCTTCTCGACCGGTCGCTGGACGAGGCGGTAGGCGGGCATGCGCAGCGCGAAGTATACGATAAGTATAACGGTGTCGACGCGACATTCCGTGTCGCTCTGTTCCTTGATCAGGATCTCCCGGTCGCATGCGGCAGCTACAAACCGATATCGGCGGATACGGTGGAGATCAAGCGGGTGTTTACGCGCGAGGATTATCGCGGACAAGGGCTTGCGGCAAAGATTGTTGCGGAGCTCGAAAAGAATGCCGCATCAAACGGGTACCGGTTCCTCGTTCTGGAAACCGGCAAACCCCTTAAGGCCGCCATCCGGCTGTATGAAAAGCTGGGATACGGATGAATACCGAATTACGGACAGTATTCCTGTATGCCGCTCTCTATTTGTATGCGAAAAGAGATCAGCCCAGCCTGATCTGCGGGGATCAGACTATTACTTCTATATTTACAGGAAGATGCACCAGTTGATTCCGAACCGGTCGATCAGGATGAAGATGAGGTTGCTGTACGGGCAGGGGCCGAGCGGCGTAAGAATGTCCGCGCCGTCCTTCAAGACTTCGTAGATTTTGCGAAGAAGGGGTTCCTGATCTTCGCCGAGATGCAGGCAGAACTGCATCGTGTTGCCCGCGATACACTTGTCACTTACGGATTCAGACAGTGCGAAGATCTGCCCGAAGATATCCAGTTCGGCGTGATAATACGTACCGTCCGGATTCGGAGCGCTCGATACCAATTCGGCGTCGAAGGCTCTCCGATAGAACTCGACGGCTTTGCCGCTCTCTTTCACATAGGCCTGCATCAGGGATCTTTTCACGGTGGCGTACCTCATCTCTTTGTTTTTTGATATTTTCAGTATATACGGATTTGTAAAAAAAAGTGCATCTCCCGCCGGATCTGACACGGCGAAAGATGCACATATTCATGAGCAAGTATACGGATGGATTTATTTCGCGGGGGTTTCTTCGGCGTCTGCTTCAACGGTCGCCATTCTTACGGATTTTACGACGGCATACACTTCATCAGCGGGATCAAGAACAACAACGCCGTCCGGAAATTTGAAGTCTGCGGCGGTAATGTTATCGCCAAGAACTCTCGTTGATACGTCAACCATAGCGGCTTCCGGAAGATTTAACGATTTGCATTCCACCTTTATTTCGGTTTTAAGCATGTGCGTTTCCAGCTGTCTGGCTTCCAGCTTTTCGCGTCCGCGGAAAACGACGGGAAGCTCCATGATGACGGACTTATCCTGGTCGACCACCTGAACAGCAACGTGCAGGATCTTGTGATCGAGAGGGCTCTTCTGAACTTCTTTGATAAATCCGAATTTCTTCTCGTCGCCTGTCATAATCCAGACCTTCGCGTTCAGACCGTGTTGTGTGAGTATCTTGTTAAGAGAAGCGGTTTCAAACTGTACGGAGACAGATGCTGCACCTGGAATATGTAATACTCCCGGAATAAGCCCTGCATCTCTGACCTGTTTTGCGTTTCCGATTCTTGCTTCTGATTTTAAAATTGTTTCTTCCATAAATAATCTCCTTTGGCTTTACGCCGCGACCCGTACCGGATCAGTGAATCGGGTTATTGGTTTCCCAATAGCGGGATCCCGAATACTCGAGAACAGTGATTGTTCTCTTTTCTTATTATACACCCGTACGGGCAGCCACCGGATTTGTGATAATAGTGTTTCCTCAAACCAATTTGTGCTATTATCACTATGATAAAACATTGTTTCTTTATATCAAGTTATCATCAAAATCGTTTCTTATTACGGAGGGTGCTTATGTTTTGCATGAAATGTGGATCGGATAATTTGGAAGACGCAAAATTCTGCCGTACCTGCGGCGAACCTCTTACGGAGAAGACGGATGCTGGTTACGTTCCTGTATTTAAGCCATTGCCTGTGTCAGACAATGAGTCTGTTGAGCCGGCCGCAGAGTCTGCACAACAGCCCGAAGCAGCCCTGCCACGGCAGTCGGCCGCAGTAAATATGCCACTGACTGCCGTTGTTTTGCCGAAAAAGAAGTCTTCCAAGAAATTGCTTATCATTCTGACGTCGGTCCTTCTGGTTCTCGCAATTCTTTGCGCCGCAGGATTTCTCCTTCGCAACCAGATCATTAAGAAGGTGATGCCGGAACAATATCTTCAGATGTCACTCGCCCGTTCCGCTGCGCAGTCACAAAAGGGCGCCGGACAATTGCTGGATCTCAGCCAGTATGCGACCGGTGCCGTTAAGCACGAATTCACTTTTGAACAGAGTGACGAGTATAGTGATTTCTTAGTAGATGGTAATTATATGTACGATGCAGCTTCGGAGAAGGCGTTACTGGATGTATCGATCGAGTCTTCCGGAGTGTCACTGAACGACAATATTCTCTATATTTCCGGGGATCAGATTGCCTTATCCGTGCCTTCACAGATTACGGACACAGACTTTCTGACGATCGATCCCGCTACTTTTGACGAGGAGTGGAAAGATAAGGGTTATGATGAACTGGCAGCCATTCCGGATCTTCAGAAGATTATCAACGCTTTTTTCGGGAAGACCGAAGAAGGAACAGCTGTTAATGCGTCGGATATGAATGATGATTTTATGAAGTATCTTACGGATGAAGCAGAATTTTCCACGGATGGAACGGTCACGGAAAAGATCGGTGGAGTCGACCGGAAGCTCGATGTTATGAAGTATACGATTTCAAAGAGCAGTGCCAACAAGAGTATTCAGTCCTTTATAGACGATATCAGAGAAGAAATGTCTAAGTCTATCGAGGACTATGCTTCGGATGCTTCTTTAGGAGTAAGCGATTATTTTGACGCGCTGGAATCGATCAAGATTAAAGATGATATCACGATCAATTTTTACATTGATCAGGACGGATATATCAGCAGGATCGAGGTTGAAGAGATCAAAATAGAGGCAAATGAAGAAACCGGAGAAATCGGCTTCGTGTTCGACACGTGGAGAGAAGACGGAACGACATACACTTCGACGGAAATTACTTCGGATTCGGAATCAGATAGCTCGACACTCAACATCGATAGTGAAACCGCTTTGAAAGACGGCGTTTATACATTTAGTTGGGAATTAAGTTCGCCTGATGCGAGTTCCGATACCAGTATCTCTATAGACATGGAGTGGGATACGAAGGACAAAAAGGGAGAGAATCTGAGTATTGTCTTTGAAGAAGACACTGGGTACTCTGGCAACGAAGCAACTCTCACCGGAAATCTTGTCGAAGACAAATCAAAAATCAGCCTCTCCGATGCAACGATTGAGCTGATAAGCGGATCCGATACGGTGTACACAGTCGACTTTTCCTACTCTCTCTCGAAAATAGACGCGTCCGAGATCACCGTGGATACTTCGGACAGTACGCCGCTTCTTGATTATGAGCCATTCACGGATTACATGGATTCCATGCTCGCCTACGGTTATAATTACTAAAAGAGGAAACCGTAGAACCGGGTACTAGAGGATAGATATGCAGGAAAACGGGCTTAAGGTATTGCATACTGCAGACCTTCATCTGGGAAGTGCCTTTACGAACCTTCCGCCGGAGATTGCGGCGGAGCTTCGTAAAGAGCAAAAGGATATGCTGTTCAGGATGGTCGGGATCTGCCGTGAGGCGGATGCCGATCTTCTGTTGCTGGCCGGAGATGTTTTTGACCGGCCGTTTCCCGACAAAGAGATCGTCCGTCTTTTTACCGATTCGATGAGAGAGATTCCCGGGACGGAAGTTTTTATCACACCGGGCAATCATGATCCGTTTTTCGCGGATTCGCTGTGGGGAATTACGGAATGGCCGGGGAATGTTCATATATTCGGGGCGGACCGGAAGAGTTTTGTCCTGGAGGCGAAGCATGTTCAGGTAGACGGATCGGCTTTCTCGGGATATACCGCGGATCGGCCTCTTTTTGAAGGCGTCGAAAGAACGGTTCCGGAGGAGTATTTCCGGATTCTGATGTGGCACGGAGATCTTACAGATCAACCCTCATCCTACAACCCGCTCTCACCCGGTGCGGCGTTTCTCCGGGACTACGACTATGTCGCGCTCGGCCATATCCATAAAGGGCAGACAGAGAAGTTAAAGGGATCCGGGAATGTGCTTATCCGGTATCCGGGATGTCCCGGAGGCCGCGGTTTTGACGAACTCGGCGAGTCTTTTTTCTGGCTCGGGCATTTTACGAAAGAACAGGGAACGACGGCCGGAACATGGGATAGAATATCGGCCGGAACAAGATCCTTTCTATGGTTTGGCGCTGATCTTACGGGATGTGCGGATGCGTACCAGGTGAAAGAGGGGCTGCTCAGGGCCATTGATCTGGAGACTTCCGGGTTGTCGGGTGCTTCCTCCGGTAAGAAATCACTCATGCGGATCGTTCTCAAGGGCAGGATTCCGGAGGAGTTGATCCTTGATACGGATTATTATGCCAATTACCTGAAGACTCAAGGATTCTACTATACGCAAATCGTTAATGAGACCGGGATTCTGCGTGATCTCGACAGACTTAAGGAGCAGCCGGGATTCACGGGGCTGCTGATTCAGAATTATCTTAGCCGTCTCGCGAAAGCCGGGAGTGACGAGGAGAAGAAAGAGCTGGAAAACGCGTTGGAATATGTTTTCCAGGCGGCTCAGGGAGAGTTGTAAGAGATGAAGATCAGGAAAATACAGATTGCGGCGTTCGGAAAGCTAAACGGTTTTACGCTGGATATGAGCGACGGGTTTCACGTGCTTTACGGCGTGAACGAAGCCGGCAAATCGACGCTCATGTATTTTATCCGCGTTATGTTCTACGGCTTTAATAAGAATGCCAGAAAAGACAATCTGGCGGAGAATGACCGGGAGAGATTCAGGCCCTGGCATAGCCCGCTTTACGGCGGTTCGGTTCTTTTCGAGCACGAGGGGTCTCTTTATTTGCTGGAACGGACCTTTGGTGCGACGAAGGCTAAGGATACGGTAAAACTTACGAATGATATAACGGGAAAAGAGCGGCGCCTGTCGCTCCCGGATGAACCTGGATCGGAGCTTTTCGGACTCGGGAAAACGGAGTTCCTGAACACGGTTTTTGTTCGGCAGTTGGGCAGCGTTGTCGATGAAGACGAGAACATCAAGGCGAAGCTGGTCGCACTTGCCGCCGGCAACAGCATGCAGGTCTCTGCCGACAGTATGGTGGAAGCGTTGCTGGATAAGCGGAAGAAAATCTACAGTGACCGGAAGAACAGCCAGTCTGAAATGAGTTTGCTGGAAGAGAAACTTAACGCCCTTCAGGAAGAACGCGCCGAAGCTTTTCGCAAGGAACAGCTAAGGAAGAACCTTGCGGAGGAGATTGAGACAGAGAAAGCACGCATGGATGAGAAGGACGCCGGAATGCGTCTTTCCGAAATGCGTCTTGAGGCCTCGCGGCGACTCGAAGAAGTCAAGAGTATCGACGAGATCCTCTCACTGAATCCGGTCGCGGAGCAATATAGAGAACAGGCACAGAAACTGCAAAAAAACGATCCGGAAGGAAGGCCTTTGCCCTCGGCGGACGATATTCGAGCTGTGCGGGAACATCTTGCGAAGATGCTTGCGGTCAGGGGAAATGTAACAATGTTACACGCGCAGGAGACGGCTGCCCGCACCGAGAAAATGGCGCTTCCCGACGAGAATGAGATCGCCGTGAAACTTGACGCTCTCAGGCAATCCGAAGAGGCGTTCAAGAGGCTCGAACAAGAGGGATTGGCGATCAAAGAAGCTTCGGATTCCGCTGTCCGTGCCTTCGGGGAAGAAGACCGCGAGCTCGAACGGGAACATAGCCGGCTGACCATGGAAGCAGGGGCGCTAAAAACCGCATTCGGCGAGAAGTACGCGGGTCTTACGTCAACCGTTACGGCTGCAGGGTTCCGGAGAAGCGAGCTTCTAAACGCGCTGGAGCGGCAAAGGTCGGATCGGGAAAGGGCAATCTCGGATTTGCAGTACCGCATGGGCGAGGATACCAGGCGACTTGCGGACATACAGAACCAGATCGAGACTACAAAGAGAAGCATTCCGGACTTGGAAGCAAAGGAGAAGTGGCTGGAAGGCCGGCTTGCCGCCGGAACACGAGCGATTCCCGCTTCCGGGAATCCTGCTCGCAAACCCGCCATTCCGATTCTGATCGCGGTCGGGATCCTGCTTGTGATCGCGGGAGTTGCCGGATTGATCACGAAGAGCCCCGTTTGGCCATGGATTGCTCTGGCGACGGGAGCCGGCGCGCTTGGAATCGCACTTCTTCTGGCTTTTACTTCACGTGACAGAAGGAATACAAATGCCGGAACAGATACCGCAGCACTTAGAGAGGGCTGGAGTATTGAACTCCAAAGCATCGTGCGACAGAGGAACGGCAATATCCAGACGCTGCAAAGTCTGGAACAGGATTCTGCGGGGTACCGGAGAAGAGTCGAAAGATATCAGATTGATATCGATCAATATAACGGGAATGCAGGGCAGCCCGAAACCGACCGGAAAGCTTCGGAGGATATTCGGGAAGCGGACCTTATTATCGCGCAAGCGGAACAGGATATGTCTTCGCTTAAAGTGGATTACGAAGAAAACAAGAAACTCTACGACCTCGCTCTTGCTGAGCTTGCCGGCAAGAGGGCCAAGCATATTTACGTGCCGTCAGACGAACTTCTTAAAAGACAAGCTCAGCATGAGCTGGAATTGACTGCATGGCTCACGTCGCTTCCGCAAATTGGAGCCGGTTCCAAGGAAGAACTCGGGAAAATCAGGGAGCGGTTTCTCGCACAGAAGACGGCACACAGCGAGAAGGACATGCGGATCAAGACACTTTCCGTACAGCTCGATGAGGCACGCGGAGATGAAGAACGACTTCTCGACGGATTGAAGCAGATTTCCGGTGGATATTTCTTTTCTTCTGATATTGACGAAGTCAAAACGAGGATAGAAGCCGCAGAGGAGAGAATAACCAAATGGAACGATCTTATGACGGATATCCGTCATATCGAGGATAAAATCGGCGCGCTGTCCGGGGGGAAATCGGCGGAGGAGATCGAAGCACGAAAAGCCGAGAACCGGATGTGGCTTGACCGGAATGCGCCGGAAGCCATTGTGCTGAGCGATGAGGAGAAATCACGGATCAAGCACGAACTGAATGAAGGACGGGCAGGGCTTCAGACACGGAGTCTTGAGCTTGGCCGCAAGAACTCGGAACTGTCCCGGATCGAAAGAGAAAGCCGGCTTCCCGCCGAAATAGAGGATGATATTAAGGTGGCGAGAGAACAGGCCAAGCTATGCCGGAGCCACCTCAACAGTATCGATCTTGCCGTTTCCATGATTCGAGAAACCGATGAAGAGATGCGAAAAACGTTCGGGCCGATCATCAACAGAAAGACTTCTGAGTATCTGTCCGGCTTGACCGGGCAAGCCGGGGAGACGCTCCGAGTGAACGGTAATTTTGACGTTCAGATAACGGATCCCGCGACCATGAGTTACAAAGAACATGCGTATTATAGCGGCGGGAAAATCGATCAGATTTATCTTGCGCTCCGGTTAGCCGTAACAGATACGGTCTATACCGGACAGGGAGAAGAAGGTCTTCCCCTGTTTCTGGACGACATACTCGTGCAGTATGACGTTAACAGAGGACAACGGGCCGTTGATTTCCTGATCGGGATGAACAGAGAGCAGAAACGGCAGATATTCTTTTTTACCTGTCATGAGCAAATCAAAAAGTACTGTCTTGAAAAAGGTTGTCACGTAACCGATCTTTAAGTGGAAAGGGAATGTAAATGGAGGATTTCTCATATTTCATTATCTATTTTCTTTCAATTGCCTGTGTTGTTTTTTTTATCCTGTTTATCACCAGAGTCGGCGACGGCACGAAACTGAAGAAGGCAAAGCACTTTATTGATTTCCTTTATAAAAACAAGAGAATATCCGCGGACGAATACCGCGCTGCGATGGGGCATTCTCCGGAAGAGGCTTCGAGGCCGGCCATGCCCGCGCCCGTTATGCAGCCGACAGCTGCAACTCATCCGGTTTTTGCACCTCAGACGGCGGCCGTATCCCGTCCTCAAACACAGCCTATGCCGACACCTCAGCCGGTGCCCGTATCCCGTCCTCAAACACAGCCAATGCCGCGTCCCGCACCGGCCGCACCGAAGGAGAAGCCGTTCAACGCAATGAATGTTCTTCTCATCATCGGCGTCCTCTTTGTGATTCTGGCCGGCGTTATTTTCGC
>CAZTXQ010000032.1:0-17035 GCA_964617375.1 uncultured Mageeibacillus sp.
TGAATGCTGGCTCGATCTCACCGGTACTCAGGGCAGGATAGACATGAAGCAGACGGCAGACGAGATCCGCACGCGAATCCGCGAGGAGCTGGGTCTTACCTGTTCGGTCGGCGGCAGTTTCAATAAAGTATTTGCTAAGCTCGGATCGGATTACAAGAAGCCGGACGCGACGACGATTATCACGGAAGATACATTTCGCGACATGGTCTGGCCTCTTCCGGTACGGGATCTTCTTTTTGCGGGGCAGGCGACGGAACGGCGGCTGGCCCGGATCAACATCCATACAATCGGTCAGCTCGCGGGCGCTCCGCTTGATTTTATAGCATCGTATTTAGGCAAGAACGGCGAGACTCTCTGGCGGTATGCGAACGGTCTTGACGACGCTCCGGTGACCCGCTGTTCGGATGTGCGGGAGATCAAATCCATCGGGAACAGTACAACGCAAACCCGGGATCTGATGAACGAAACCGATGTGCATATGACCGCATCGGGGCTCTCGGATCAGGTGGCGACGTCTTTACGGCGACACGGACTTCTGGCGGGAGCCATTCAGATATCGATACGCGACAGCAATCTGGTCAGCATCGAGCGCCAGGCAAGGCTTAAGGAACCTACGGATTTGCCTGATGAGATTCACCGCACGGCCATGGATCTTTTCCGGCGCAATTACACGTGGGAACATCCGGTCAGAAGCATCGGTATCCGGGCCATAAGGCTCGAACCGGCCGGGGAAGATCGACAGATATCCCTTTTTGGATCGGAGAGGGCAGAGGAGAAGAGAAACATCGCTTCGGTGATCGACAATATCAGAGAAAGATTCGGGGTATCTTCCGTTATGACGGGTATCGAGCTCGCTTCTGCCGGAGAATTGAGGCCGAAAGGCCGCGGTATCCGGGGAACGAAAAGTTCAGCGAAGGATAAAAATGTCTGATTGAAGACCGATATATGTCAGAAAAATCGTATATAATAAAAATAAACTTTGAATGGCCGGTTTTCATTTGCCGGGGTCTCCCGTTAGCGCCTTAGACGGAGGTTCGTATGAAGAGAGTTGCCGCATGTATTCTGTCCCTCGTTTTTCTTGTTACGTCCTTAGCTTCCTGTACGACAGACGAGAAGAAAGCCACGGAGCCGTCCTTTTCGGACAGCGACCGGAAGACGATCGATGAGGTCTCCGACATCATTAAGTCATCGCAGGATGTCGTTGACGAGATAGCCGCTTTAGTCGAGAAACAGGTAATGGACTCACAGAATCTTTCCGCCAAATACCGCAAAACAGAAGAGACCGGGCAGGAATTTGATACGACCAGTTACGACTTAAAACTACGCGCCAATCACAAGGCCGTAAAGGGCTATATCGAGGAAATCAAAGGATTTCAGAAGGACATCGACAAAATAGGCGACACGGATTCGGAGCAGGCGGCGAAGACGATAACCGCGGCTTCCGAGTATTTTTCGCGTCTTTCCGGCTGTCTTGACGATCTGAATATCATTATGACATTCTATGCCGACGAGACCGACGCTCAGGCTCCGATCAACGATTATGACGCAGAAAGTTACGGGGATGATGTTTACGGGATTCTGGACGGCCTCTATACGGCGATCGACGATACAATCATCAACTTCCGGGCCATCGAAACGTGTCCCGACTATATGAGGGAGACTTTTGACAACTATATCGAGAAAGTCGGTGTCTATGAGAAGATGATCGAGTCGATGTATCTCGGATACAGTCTCGATGATCCGCTGCGATCCCTTTCCGCGGACGAGCTTTTCGAGCGGCAGTCCATAACCGTAACGAAATGCGAGCTCGATATGTTTGATCTTTTTACCCTTCAGTTTGAGAAGGTGTCGGAGCGCCTGAACGGGAATGTCTCAGAACTTGAGGGGGAACTCCTGTCAAACTGCAAGCAGCTTGCAAACGCGAAAAGCGGGCTTCCGGATATTAATTTTACCTATCTTTCCGCGAAACCGAAGGTAACCTGCGAATATGAGACCGTTAAGACCATTTATCCGAATTTGTATTCCGACATGGATTCCGTGATCAATTTCACCGCTACGACGGATTACGGTACGGCAAACGTCCTGATCAAAGCGGAAATCCCCGGATTTACACAGGAATACCAGCAGAAAGCCGAGATCAGCGGACAAGTCACCAGACTTCTGATCAAGCCGGTTGTGCTGACCGGAGGCATGGATCTCTCGAGCTCCCGGGACGCAATGCTCAATTTCTCGGTAACCGACAATGATACCGGAGAGATTCTGGTGAAGGAGACCCGGACGATCAGCCTGATGAGTATTTACGACTTTATGCTGACCGATGATGAATTCGGTGAAACGAGCCGGGATAACGTGCTCGCATGGCTTACTCCGGAATCCGAAGGGATCCTCGAGCTGAGAAGGAATGCGGTCACCTGGCTCGAAGAGAATACGGATGGCGAGCTGAATTCCCTGATCGGATATCAGGACTACGGTATTTTTGACGATCCGGACCTCAATACTTACATACAGATTGTTGCGTTGCAGTCGGCGATCAGCGGTATGGGTGTCCGGTATAATATGGGCTCCTATTCGCTCGCGGAAGGGTATAACCAGAGGGTGTTGCTTCCCGACGATGTTCTTTCCAGCCAATCCGGCATCTGTATCGAGACGGCGATTCTTTTCGCAACGGCGATTCAGTCGGCCGACATGCACGCGATGATTCTGTTCCTTCCCGGACACGCTCAGGTTGCCGTGGAAACGCAGAGCGGATCCGGTATGTATTATCTTGTCGAGACAACAATGCTGCCGTTTGACGGTGCCGTCGATGAAATGGAAAGTCTTGTAACCGAGATGACATCCGAAGACTGGGCCTACTATCTTGAGGACCCGTGGGGCGACGGAAGCGGCAGCGTATATGTCGTCGACTGCGACCTGATCAAGACGCTCGGCATTCAGGGAATCGACTATCAGGCCTGATGTGATATTCCTCCCTCGCGAAAAGATCCGCTATACATTTCACGGGCAAATACGCTATGTCCCTCGCGAAAAAAACAAAAAAGAAGTACCTGTCCGGTCGGGCAGGTACTTCTTTTTATGGAATTATTGAATGAAGAGATCAGGCGAAAGGGTTCTCTGTCGGGTAACGGTCGCCCTTAGGCTGGTTGTAACCGATTTCGGAGACGTCTACGCCGATGTACTTGAATACTTCGTAGAGAGCCTTGCCGAAATGGCCGAAGGCGACTGCACCGTGGTGAGGGTAGTTCTTTTCGATCAGTACGTGTCTGTAGAAGCGGCCCATTTCGGGAATCGCGAACACGCCGATGGAGCCGAAGGACTTAGTTGCGACCGGAAGCACTTCGCCGTGAGCGATATACGCGCGGAGCTTGGCGTCTGCGGTGCTCTGGAGACGGTAGAAGGTGATGTCGCCGGGAAGAATGTCTCCCTCGAGCGTTCCCTGCGTCACTTCGACGGGAAGGGCACGGGCCATGATCATCTGATACTTCATCTCACAGAACGAGAGCTTTCTGCTGCAGGTGTTGCCGCAGTGGAATCCCATAAATGTGTCCTGATGGGTGTAGTTGAACTTGCCCTTGATCTCAGACTCGTACATATCGTCCGGAACGGAGTTGTTGATGTCGAGGAGCGTTACGGCATCCTGGCTTACGACACTTCCGATGAATTCGCTTAACGCGCCGTAAATATCAACTTCACAGGAAACCGGAATGCCCATTCCCGTAAGGCGGCTGTTTACGAAGCAGGGAACGAAGCCGAACTGTGTCTGGAATGCCGGCCAGCACTTGCCTGCGATCGCGACATACTTGCGGTAGCCCTTATGTGCTTCGATCCAGTCAAGGAGAGTGAGCTCGTACTGAGCGAGTTTCGGGAGAATATCAGGCTTCTTGTTGCCGGTACCGAGTTCCGCAGCCATTTCTTCTACCTTGGCGGCGATACGGGGATCTCCGTCATGGTTCTTGAAGGCCTCGAAAAGATCCAGCTCGGAGTTCTCTTCGATTTCCACGCCGAGGTTGTAGAGCTGCTTGATGGGGGCGTTGCAGGCGAGGAAGTTCAAGGGTCTCGGTCCGAAGCTGATGATCTTCAGATCGGAAAGTGCGACGACGGCGCGGGCGATCGGTACAAATTCATGGATCATATCGGCGCATTCGACGGCTGTTCCGACCGGATACTCCGGAATATAGGCCTTGATGTTGCGCAGAGCCAGATTGTAGCTCGCGTTCAGCATGCCGCAGTACGCATCTCCGCGTCCGCCGACAAGGCTGTGCTCCGTATCTTCTTCGGCAGCAGCGACGAACATCTTCGGGCCTTCGAAGTGCTTGGCAAGGAGTGTCTCGGAAATCTCCGGTCCGAAGTTGCCGAGGTATACAACAAGCGCGTTGCAGCCCGCATTCTTAAGATCGGCAAGAGCCTGAACCATGTGGATTTCACTCTCGACGATGCAGATGGGACATTCATAAATCTCATCCATACCGTATTTTTCGGCATACGCCTTAATGAGCGCCTGTCTTCTGGAAACGGAAAGAGTCTCCGGGAAACAGTCACGGCTCACGGCAACGATTCCGACCTTGACCTCTGGCATATTGTTCATATCAGTATCCTCCTGTTATTCTTTAATCGAAATATTCGGTCCTGTAAGACCGTTGAAAGCACCTGGGATTTGGGCGTCCGGATGGGCGATAAGCCACTTGTTTCTCGCGAAAAGAAGCTTATCTTCGGGGGTGAAACCGGCGGTTTTTTCGATGTCTGTATTTGTGCCTTTGGGAAGAACTACGACACATTTGAATCCGCCGGGTACAGCGTTGCACGGGGCGTAATGAAGAGTGGTAGCGTAGAGCTCGACGGCCGTTCCGGCGGGAGCCAGGAAGGCTTCGATTTTTCCGGTATCGTAATACCCTTCTCCGTTAATATCCTGCTCCGCACCCAAAAGCAGAACCAAATCCGTGACGGCTATGTCGATTTCGGAATCTCTGTGATACTCCACGGCGTTCAGCATGTAATTGTTGCCGTTGCAGTATCCGATTTGAACGGGCATTCCGCCGTAGAGGCTGTAGGCTATGGCGCCGGCGCTTTTTGTGTTTTCAAGAAGCGGGAGACCCGGTACATAGGTGACATCTTCGGGGAGCGGAGTGCTTTCCATTGCGGCGAGAATATCGGTGAGATCGATACCTCGAATAATCTTGCCGTATCTGCTGAACGCAGCATCAGAAACATTGAGAATTTTCAACAAAACTACCTCCTTTTATATTGGTTATATTTATTTCATTGTCCATTTTACCAGTATAAAAAAAGAAAAATAAGGAAAATTATGACTGTTTTCAATTTAGAAACATACAAATTTTCTAGCTTGTCGAAATTGGCTTCTTAAACATCGCTTTCCACGGTCCGAAATGCGAGGATCATGGGGGAATAGAGGACAAGTGCTTCGCGTCCGCCGTCGGTCAGATCATATGTCCCGTCCGGATTCTTAACAAACCACCCGTAATGATTGGCGCTTAGGACCGGCGTCGTTTTGGTGGCTTTTGCACCCAGATTCCTTAAGTCCTTCGGAGAGAGCGGCCCGTGCAGGTCCAGGAGATGGGCCAGAAAAAGCGCCGATTCCCTGTAGGCGGTAACGAGCGGCACTTTATGGGTTCCGCCCGTATTCAGATCCATGCGCCGGTTATCAAATTCACGGTCGAGAGCCCGGCGCTTCTTCGAGGCCGTTCGTATACCGTCGGCCGGTTCCGGCGACAGGGCTTCCTCGACGGTATAGACCGGGCCGATTCTCGATACCAGAAAGAGCCCGAGTCCGAGACGCTTGAGGACTTTTATTTTGGAACGCCAATTCTTGTTCTGCTTGAAGCTTACAGGTTTCGGAATGCATACATACACGGCGTCCGAATAGGACTCCCGATCGACGGCCTGTTCGAGAAGATCAAACGAGAGATGTCTTTTCATTTCGACAACGATAATAAGACCGTCCTTTTTGGCGACAACATCACATTTGTTGAGCTCCGACCGCACGTCAAAGCCCAGATCGGAAAGATATTTTTTCAGAGGCTCGTACATGTCTTTTTCGTATCGTATTTCTTCCATTTGAGACGCTCCGGTCTTATAGATGTATTCACAGTTGCTGCCTGGGACAGCCGTTAGTCAGGTCACAGATTGTAATCGATTACACGAGACTTGGGAAAAGCTCACGCAGCCTGGTCTCGAGTTCCGCCGTTCCTCTGACCCGGTATGCGTTCATACCGACTGCTTTTGCCATATTGACATTGACGTCCGTATCGTCAAAAAAGCAAATCTGCTCCGGGCTTACGCCGAGTTTTTCGACCACATACAGAAAGGCTTCGCGGTCGGGTTTGGTTAAGCCGATTCTGTAGGACAGAAAGCATTTATCAAAATGTTCCTCAAGCCCGAACTCGGATTCGAGCCTTTCCCACTGCAATTTGTTGGTGTTCGAGAAACAGGCGGTCGGGAAGTCTTTGAGGCGATCGAGTATTTCGGTTGCATGCGGCAGAAATCCGCCCGGTATCAGACGGAATTCTTCGAGAAAAGAATCGCGGTCGGTCTGAAAGGAGAGCTCGGCGATCATGTCGTCGGCAAAGGTCTTCTCGTCGCATTTTCCGCTCTCGAAAAGCCGGATGGACCGGGATCCGTGCCATCTTCGATTCAATTCTTCTTCCGAGGTGCCTTCCGGCATCCATTTGAGGAGCCTTCCGGCGCCCGGATAATCAATCAGTACACCGCCCATATCAAAAAGCAGAATCGTGTTATTTATAACCGTTTTCATTTTTACCCCTTCTGTTCCGGATGGAGAGCAGGTCCGCGGCTAATGCCGCTTCCGGCAGCCTGTCCTCCCGCAACGCTCCGAGAACATTATTGACATTTCGCGAGCTTTCGTCAACGTCGGGAATATTCTACAAAGCACGGATTTGCTGTATAATATTTATTAGTCACTTCCTAAGAAATAGGCCTGTTTGTTTCTTAAACAAATGCCGATATTCAGCATACAGACGTCAGGAGGGGATTTTTCTGGATTTTGATATGAGAACTCTTATGTCTGTATTTGTTCTGCTGGCCTTCGTGGCTTCGGCAGCGCTTGCCTATATCTGGAGACAGAACCGGAAGCGATATAATGGCATCCATTTCTGGTTTTTATCCATGCTGGTGCAGATGCTGGCAAGTCTCTTAATCACGCTGAGGGGAAGTATCCCCGATATTTTTTCGGTTGTCATAGCTAACATACTGCTTGTCGATGCGATTCTTTTCCTGCTGATCGGACTCGAACTATTTATCGGCATTAAGAAACGGCATGCATTCGAGATGATTCTTATGGCGGTGTATGTGGCCGCATTGCTCTACTTCAGTTTTATTAAAGGCGATATGTCAGTCCGTATCGTCCTTCTTTCGCTTATGATTATCATTTATGCTGTGGAGATTTGCCTTCTATGTTTTCGAAAAGATACGGCAGAACCGGCTAAAATTATACAG
The DNA here is from genome assembly GCA_964617375.1 of uncultured Mageeibacillus sp. GTDB lineage: Bacteria > Bacillota > Clostridia > Saccharofermentanales > Saccharofermentanaceae > Firm-13. The sequence goes on from CAZTXQ010000032.1 coordinate 7,468, forward strand.
GCGCCTGCCTTCGTCGCAGGTGCGGATATATTGATCAGTATCGCCAGAATCGGACGAGTCATCTTCCTGCCGTCCGTGGCCAACGACCTGTTCCAGGCCGGCAATGTAGATGCGGTTCTGGTTGTTCTCTATAACGCTCTTACCAGTGTTCTGATCATTACGCTGATCATTATGGTAAATCGCAGGCTGGTGATGGATATTCAAATGAATGAACAGAAATACAATATCGCTTTTCATTCGTCTCCGCACGCAATCGTGCTTACCAGACTATCCGACGGCATCATTCTGGATATTAACGAGAGTTTTACCGAAACAACCGGTTATTCGGCTTCCGATTCCGTGGGGAAGACCACATTGGACATCAACTTCTGGCTCTCACAGGAGGATCGTAAGAGAATCGTCCTTAAGCTTACCGAGGATAATGAAGTAAAAGGGGCAGAGATTCCTTTCCGAAAGAAGAATGGTCAAATCTTCTATTCGCTCTATTCCGCCAGCTTACTGAAGGTCAATCATGAGAACTGTATTTTGTCCAACATCAGCGACATTACCGAAATGACCGAGATAAAGAGAGAACTGCAGAATCTTGCGACGCATGACGGACTTACCGGTCTTCCGAACCGTACGCTGCTCTATGACCGCCTCGAACTGGCAATCGAAGATGCCAAAAGAAACAGCAGGGCATTTACCGTTATGACGATTGACATCGATAAATTTAAAACGGTGAACGATACGATGGGGCATCAGATCGGCGACCAGGTTCTGACGGAAGCCGCGAAGCGCCTTACCGGGATTCTTCGAAAAGAAGATACCGTCGCGCGTTACGGGGGGGACGAGTTTGTTGTTCTTCTTGAGGACACGGCAGGTCCGGAAGCGGCAGCTCTGGTCTGCGATAAGATGATCCGGGAATTCACTGAGCCTCTGCAGCTCGAGGACAGACTCCTTACCATATCCTTCAGCATCGGAATCGCACTGTTTCCGACGGACGGGACAGATACCAATATGCTTCTCAAGCACTCCGACGAGGCTCTTTACCGGGTTAAGGGAACCGGAGGAAACGGCTACTCTTTTTTCCGGAAAGACACGGTATGATGTCTGTGCGTTAACGGCCGGAGGCAGCCTTCTTCTGTTGACGCCGCCGCTTAAAGAGTGTTATATAAATAAGAATCTCTTTATGCGAGGTAAGAAATGAACAGACGACCGAGATCAAGAACGCGCCGCAGAAGCAGACGCGGACTTGTTGTTACAATAGTACTCATTGATATCCTGATTCTTTGTGTAAGTGCGGCGATCTTTTTGAACCGAAAAGATGCCGCGTCCGATACCTCCGCTCCGGGCGTATCGGGAACAGAGACAAACACCGGAATAGGAACCGATCCTTCAAACACCGCGGCCGTGACAACCGCATTTGTGCCCACGCCGCCGATTACCGCCGATCCGACACCGCCGCCTGTGGCCGACCCGAAGGATCTGATTGTGTCGTGGGAAACACCGGCCGTATTCGACGGTTCCAATGCTTTTGTCGACCAGAAACAGACGATGACGGGAGCGGACGGCGCTTCCATCGATTACTGGGTGCTTCAAAACGGCGCCCCCGTATCCGGGTATCAGGTACCTCAGCCGATTTCGTTCGGCGATGCCGGGTGCTATACGGCGATCGAAGGCGTTCTGGCATTTCGGGGCGACAACTACCGCATGAACCCCGCATGGGGAACCGCCGATGTTACAGAGAAGAAGCTGGAAATCGTCTGGACGAAGGATATAGGCGCCGTCAGCACAAGTGAAAGTTACTGGCCGGGTTCGGGATGGACCGGTCAGCCTTTGCTGGTGCACTGGCCCGAATCGACCAGAAACGCGATGAATATTACGGACGAGATGAAGGCCAAAGACCTGGTAGAAGTGATCTATCCGGTTTTTGACGGCAACGTATATTTTCTGGATCTGGAGACCGGTAAACCCACAAGGGATCCGATCCAGGTCGGCTTTACCTTTAAGGGAACCGGTTTTATCGATCCGCGCGGCTATCCGATCTTATACTGCGGCCAGGGCCTGAACGAGAATAACGGGACCTACGGGGAATTCAATTACCACATCTTCAACCTTCTCGATCAGACGGAAATGTATGCACTCTACGGACGCGACAATCTCGCTTTCCGGGAATGGGGCGCCTGGGATTCGTCCGGCCTTCTGAATGCACAGAGCGATACGATGATCGAGTGCGCGGAGAACGGCATGGTATATCTTACCAAGCTGAATACACAGTACGATGAAGCGGCGGGGACCTTATCGATCACGCCTCAGATTACCCGCTACCGTTATCATACAAGCTATTCTGACGAACTCGGAATCGAGAATTCACCGGCTGCATACAAGAACTTCCTCTATTTCTGCGACAACGGCGGAACATTCCAGTGCCTTGACTTAAACACGCTGACCCCGAAATGGATATTCAATACCGGCGACGACACAGATTGTACGACCACGATTGAAGAGACAGAGGGCGGAGCCGTACTGTATACCGCCAACGAAATCGACAAGCGGGCGAGTGTCACCAAGCAGGGTGCCGACTGCGTAATTCGAAAGCTCGACGCACTTACCGGTGCACTCCTCTGGGAGTACAAGGTCCCGTGCATTTACCATTATTATCTGAACGGCGGAGCGCTCGCTACACCGCTGGTCGGACAGAACGACATCTCGGATCTGATTATCTTCAACGTCTGCCTGACAAGCTCCGAATCGGACGGCAAGCTGATCGCGCTGGACAAGGCGACGGGCAAGCTCGTCTGGGAACGCGAACTTACGGCGTACAGCTGGAGTTCTCCGGTCGCGATCCTGGGCGACGACGGCAAGACGTACGCTGTCTTCTGCGATTCTGCCGGAAATATGCATCTTTTCGATCCGAGAACGGGATTGGATCTCGACGTCATTTCGCTCGGTGCCAATGTGGAATCATCGCCTTCCGTCTACAACGACATGATTGTTGTCGGCTCCTACGCGCAGAAAATATTCGGAATCAAGATCAGCTGACCATTCTGCATGTAGATACGGTGCTTTTACACATGCGCGAAAAGCGCAAATAACAGGAGGCTTTTATGGAATGGAATGAACTGAGTGACTTTTTAAGCGGAATCGAAAAAAAATGGAGCATACCGGCTCTGGAATGTGCCGTGACGATCCATCACGAGCGGGTATACTACAAGGCCGTCGGGTATAAGGATACCGCGCGTACGATACCCGCATCGGAAGAAGACATGTACTGGGTGTACTCAATCTCCAAGCTTTTTGCCGTCACGTCGGCGATGCAGCTTATCGAACGGGGACTGATGAAGCCGGAGGATCCGGTATCCAAATACCTGCCGGCATGGGAGCACGTGCGCGTAAAGACCGCGGTCGGCTCGGAGGAAAGCCGCGTCACGCCGACTTTATTTCACCTGCTGACGATGACCGCCGGCTTAAATTACGAGCTGGACGCACCGGAGATCAGTAAGCTTCGCGAGAGAACGGCAGATCGCTTAACACTTCGCGATCTGGCAGATGCACTCGCACAGGCGCCTCTGGACTTTACTCCGGGCGAGCACTTCCGCTACAGCCTGTGTCTCGATGTCCTCGGAGCGGTCGTCGAGGCTGTATCCGGACTTCCGATGGAAGAGTATGTGCGAAAGTACATCGGTGAACCCTTAGGGACAAGAGACTTGACCTATTTCCCGTCCGAAGAACAGCTCCGCCGTTTCAGTGCGGAATATAGTTATGACGAGAAGACAAAGAGCTGCACCGACATTCATCTCCACAATCCCTTTGCTCTGGCGCCTCTCCTGGCGTCTTCCGGCGCGGGACTCGCGAGCGGCCTGTATGACGTCGCTCTTCTGGCCGACGCGCTCGCAAACGGCGGCATAGCGGCTTCGGGCCAGAGGATTCTAACCGAAGAGAGTATCAGAAGAATGTCGGCCGACTGCCTGACACCGGCACAGAGAGAAGATTTCGCCCAAATGAAGCCGAGAGCCTACAGTTACGGCTTCGGAGTCCGGACCCTCACCCGGCAGGTCGGGAACGTCCCGGTAGGGGAATTCGGATGGGACGGTGCCGCCGGCTCCTACGTACTGATCGATCCGAGCCGGAAGCTCTCGCTCGTATATATGCAGCATGTGCTTGAGCATCCCCGCTGTTTTACGGAATTGCATATCGAGCTTCGCGATACGCTGTACCGGATCGTCACCAAGCCCTAAAGGTTTTACGAAGCACGCTTTGAAGAACGACGGAGGAATCAGAGATGACAATAAAGAACGTAACCATAGTCGGTCTCGGCGCGCTCGGGATCCTGTACGCCGGCAGCCTTGCCGACAAGATGCCGAAAGAGAATCTTCGCATCGTTGCCGACAGGAACCGGATCAAAGGCTATCGGGAAAAAGGAATCATCCGGAACGGCCGCGCAATGGATTTACACTACGTACAAATGGAAGAGACTTGCGAGCCGGCCGATCTGATCCTTATAACCGTCAAGTATGAAGGACTCGAAGAGGCTCTTAAAGTGATCAGAAATCACGTCGGCCCCGATACGATTATTCTCTCTCTTCTGAACGGTATCAGGAGCGAATCGGACATCGCAGCCGTCTATGGCTGGGACAAAGTGCTTTACTGCGTCGCGCAGGGCATGGATGCGGTCAAGGAGGGAAACGCCCTGACCTTTACGAGGCATGGCCTTCTTTGCATCGGAGATGTGGAACAAGGCCCCGCTTCCGGGAAACTCACCGCCGTTTTGGACTTTTTCGAGAAAATGGAGATCCCTTATATGCCAGATCCCGACATGAAGAAGCGCATGTGGGGCAAATTCATGCTGAATGTCGGTGTTAACCAGACGGTCGCTGTATACAAGGGCGATTACGGAACCGTTCAGCAACCCGGTGAGGCGCGCGACATCATGATCGCCGCGATGCGCGAAGTGCTGCTGTTAGCTGCTGCGGAAGGCGTGAATCTGGGAGAAGAGGATATTGATTACTGGCTTTCCGTGATTGCTCCGCTCAACCCGGCGGGAAAGCCCTCCATGCGCCAGGATACCGAGGCGAAGCGCAAGACCGAGGTCGAACTCTTCTCGGGAACGGTCCTTGAACTCTCGGGAAAACACGGGATTCCGGTACCGGTAAACGAGATGCTGAACATAAGGATCCGCGCGATGGAAGACGGGTATTTAGACAAGTAACCCGTGTGAGAAACGGCGTTGTGTCAGCGGTGAAGGATTATCTCTTGTAGAAGCAGAAATCACACAAATCGCCGCCTTTGGCCAGCGTCTTGGTACGTCCCCAACCCACGTGTTTCATATTCCCGAAGCTCTTGTCGTCACCTTCGCAGAAAATGGCGCCCAATTCCGGCACTCCGTAGTGAACGCAGGTCTCAAAGTACGGGCAGCTTGCGGCATCGACGCGGACGCTGTCTTTATCATTTTGTTTCCAGCTAAAATTCCACAGCCGGTTGTCGTATGTTTTCGAGAGGAAGCCGGGCAGAACTTTCCTTAAAACGGCATTCCTGTTCTCTTCCATCAGTGAATCAAATTTAGTAAGAATGATATCCTGCGTCTTCGGGTCAACGAATCTGAGCGCCGTTTTAACCGTACTTGCGCGAAAAGCTTTTTGATGCATATATTTGCTAGCCATATGAATCCCCCGGCATTGTTATTGAAAGAGCATTAACAGAAAGTATATCATGCAGCGAGTATTAAAAGTCAAATCTTTTTGTCCGATTATATCGTAAAATATTTGTAAAGATACAACAACATTATGAAAAGGAAGAACAATATGATTTACTTCACCGCCGACCAGCATTTCGGACACGCTAACATCATCCGCCTCTGCAGTCGGCCGTTTCCGGATGTTCGCGTAATGGATGAGACTCTCATCGAGAACTGGAATCGCCGCGTGACAAACAGGGATACGATCTACATTATCGGCGATCTTTTTTTTAGAAATGAGGTTCCGGCTGAGAAGTACCTGAAGCGCCTCAAGGGCAAGAAGCATCTCCTTCTCGGCAATCATGACGGTACCTGGATCCACAAAGTCGATCTGGCCGAATACTTTCTTTCCGTTGAAAGACTCGCAGAAATCGAAGTCGGGCAGCGCGAACTTGTGCTGTGTCACTATCCGATGATGAGCTGGAACGGGATGAGCCGGGGCAGTTTCATGATTCACGGCCATATCCATGAGAGCACCAGGGCACAGTATTGGCCCTTGCTGCAAAATAATCCCCATATTCTGAATGCGGGCGTCGACTTCAACTCCTTCGGCCCCGTGACGTTTGAGGAGATGCTGGAAAACAACATGAGGCACAAGGAAAAAGCAGCCAATGCGGTCTCGCAGGCGCAGTCTCCCGATGGGGAAGCCAATAAGCAGCCTTGAACAGCCTTTTCGGGCAGCGCTTAAGCGGTTCTTATTCGCCGTAGAAATCGTACATCTGCATGGTCTCTTTGTTCCGGTACTCGTGCTTCTCGTAATATCCGATCAATTCACCAGCATCACCCCGCAAGGCAACCATATACACATCCTTGTTTTCCTTCTCGTTGTAGAAGGTGTACACGATATTGTGACTGGCATTCGCCATGAACCAGTCGACAGTCTTAACGATCAACTCGTTGGACCGTGCATTATGGCAATCGAAAAGGGATTTTCCGACGAGCGAATATCCGCCGCTTTTATCATATCTCTTGGCGGCTACGGGATTCATGTAAATAATTGTATGATCAAGATCACACAAGACAACCGCGGCGCGGTCCTGCTCCAAAACGCTCTTAAAATACGATTCCATCATAGATTGTTTCTCCATTTTTCAATTTGATACTTCTCGAAAACGTATGCGCAATATTTTACTATATTTTGCTATCAAATCGCCTGCTGACTTTGAAAAAATATAAACAGCAAAAAACCTCGCAACCGCTGTTTCCAGCATGTTGCGAGGCTTTTCTGGCGGAGAGAGAGAGATTCGAACTCTCGGAACGGATTAACGTTCACACGATTTCCAGTCGTGCGCCTTAGACCAGCTCAGCCATCTCTCCACGGCTTAATGTTACTTAAGAAGATTTGCGACGCACACAAACCTGCTCTAAAAATATACAGACTTTGGCACCGGATGTCAATCATGAATTTTCGGGGCGGGTTAGATGAGGCGCCTTAATCCTGCGAATCCATCCCCGGCTCGTAAAATGTGGCACGATCTCTCTTCCAGGCAAGGAGCCTGACGTTTCTTTGATGGTTCCTGGACAGCCGGCCGGGCATTGTCATTGACTCTTGTTCGGCAGGACCATACAATATAGGTAGAGAACTCTGAATTCGCCCTGTACAAGGTGATTATAAGCTTTTTTCAAGTGATAGGTTGAGCATCCAATAGGGTTCATTTAGCAAGCGATTATGTTTACCGAATGAACCGGGAAGAGGGAGTGATCCTCATGAAGATGATCCAAGTGATTAAGGACAGATTCCGCTCGATTTCTTTGACCTGGGTACGATTTCCGGTTCTGTTTCTTCTTTTGATCGCGATCGCGGTTCTCCTTACGGTCAGCACGGAGACCGGGTACAGTTTTACCACCGAGATTCTGGCTCTCGTTCTTGCGGTTTTTCTTTCCGCCGTTATGACGGCCGGTTTTGAGAGATTTGCGAAAAAACGCTGGCTCGTCTTTCCGGCACAGGCCGTGGCCTTAGGTCTTGCGGCACTTTATTATTTTACGGTGCTGTCCGGATTCCGTGAGAGTCCTGCCGATTACTTAAGAATTGTCATTCTTAGTGCGGCCCTTCTGATGACGTTTCTTTGGGTTCCGTGCTTCCGTTGGAAGATCAGCTTCAACGATCTGTTCATGAGCTTTGTTAAAGCCTTTTTTACCACACTGTTCTTTATCGGTATATTCTTCGCCGGCATTATGGCGATTCTCTCGGCGATTGACGCTCTTCTCGTCCGGCTGCCGAATACGTTTACGTCGCATACGAGCGTCTGGATTTGGGTATTCATCGCGCCGATGCTGTTTCTTTCGCTGATTCCGTTTTTCGGGAAGCCGGCCGCGGAAGGCGAGGAGGACCGTCATTACCGGATACCGGGCTTCTTTAAGGTTCTCCTGTCGTATGTTCTGATACCGCTCACCGTACTCTATACGCTTGTACTGGTCGCGTATCTGATCAAGACAATCGCTGCGGGTGATCAGATGGATCTCCTGCGGCCGATGATTCTCGCGTATTGTATTGCGGTCATTCTGCTCTACGTTCTCGTCAGCGGAATCGACAATAAGATATCGCTTCTTTTCCGGCTGATCCTGCCGAAGCTGATGATCCTGATCGCGCTGTATCAGGTCGCGGTGCTGCTGTTCAGGGTCCCCGAAGAAGGCCTTGTTTACGGACGCTATTTCATAATCCTGTTTGGTATCTTTTCGATTGTTGCGGGAATCCTGATGACGCTCTTACCGCTTAAGAGAAATGTCGTTCTTGCCGTCGTCTTTACCGGGTTTGCCCTGTTCTCGGTGATCCCACCCGTTGATGCCTTTACGTACAGTGCGCAGAGCCAGGCCGCTATCGTAGAACAGGTTCTTACTGATAATGCTATGCGAAAAGACGGCGCAATTGCTCCGAACGCTGATCTTTCCGATAACGACCGCACCCTGCTTACGTCCGGCATGGAATATCTTTCCGATATGAGAGAAGCGGATCGGATTCAAGGTGTACCGGAGAAGTTCGAATTCTATCGCGATTTTGAAACCACCTTCGGCACCGCTCCATACTATGGGCAGACGACGGAGGCGGTGTCAGGGACTTATTATAGTCTGGATTCTTCCAAACCGATTGATATCGGTTCCTTTCAGTATATGGCAAGTATCTATGCTTCGACCTACGACAAGAATATGTCCGAAGCGGTTCAGTCCAGCATAAACGACAACGGTAATAGATATGATCTATCGGTTACCGTAAGCGGCAGCAAGATGAACCTCGAACTGCGTGACAGCTCGGGTACCGTCCTCCTTACAGCGTCGGTCGATGAAATGATCGATCGGATCGAGGCGAACGGAATAGCCGGAGAAAAGGGCACGACACCTCCGGAGGATATGACGTTCGACGTCAACGGTTCGGATGTCTCGATGCGGATCATTTTCCAGAATGCGTCAAAAGAGAAGAGTGACGGCGCGGTTAATTATGATACATCGATGATGGTGCTTCTCCGGTTCAACGCGTAGAAGCTGCGGACTGACCCGACTGAAGCGCTATGAAGCAAATTTATGAAGATGAGGGGCTGTCTCAAACGAAAGCTGAGGACAGCCCTGTTCTTGTTATTGCTTGTTATTATTTTATTCTCAATATAAACGCGATTACCCACCAAAATGCAGAAATGATGGATTTGGTGGGTAATTTTCGATGAAATAGTGCATATTTGTTCGTTGATATTTATATTGGAACACCGAAATAACGGACTTGGATGGTGATCATTGGCTAAATAACGTGTTTTTAATCATTGATCTGCACACCAAAATGCAGAAATGACGGATTTGGTGTGTAATCGTAAAAAATGACGGGTCACGTCCGCTACACGCGCCTACGGCCGCGAGACCGCCACA
>CAZTXQ010000032.1:17135-34240 GCA_964617375.1 uncultured Mageeibacillus sp.
TAAAAAATGACGGGTCACGTCCGCTACACGCGCCTACGGCCGCGAGACCGCCACATCCGCCAACAGCCGCGAGTCCGCTACACGCGCCAACGGCCGCGAGACCACCGCATACGCCAACGCGCGGAACCTGGAAAAAGAAGCTGCTTCTGAAGGCTCTCGTTTATAACTCTCCCTTTTTGCATATCGGGCTTTAAAAAAGACGGTTGACAAATGAATAGCGTGCATATATATTAAACCTATCGATTTTGTAGGAATAAATATCGCCGCCATTAGGAACGCGGCATAAGTGAAAGGAATGGAATCTTATGGCAAAGAATTATAAGTTTGAAACACTTCAGGTTCACGCAGGTCAGGAAGTTGACCCCACAACTCGTTCGCGCGCCGTTCCGATTTACCAGACAACCTCATACGTTTTCGAGAATTCCGACGAAGGTGCCGATCTTTTCAGCTTGAGAAAGCCCGGCAATATCTATACCCGTATCATGAATCCGACGACCGATGTTTTCGAGAAGCGCGTAGCAGCTCTCGAGGGCGGCGCGGCCGCTCTGGCCGTTGCATCCGGTTCCGCGGCGACGACGTACGCGATCCAGAATGTCGCTTCCTCCGGTGATCACATTGTGTCGGCTTCGACCGTTTATGGCGGCACCTACAATCTTTTCGCGCATACTCTTACCTATCAGGGAATTACCACGACGTTTGTGGATCCCGATGACGTGTCGAATTTTGAGAAGGCGATTCAGCCGAATACCAAGGCGATCTTCATCGAGTCTCTCGGCAATCCGAACGGAAACATCATCGACATTGAGGCGGTCGCCGGGATCGCCCACCGGAATAAGATCCCGCTGATCGTCGACAATACGTTTGCAACGCCATACCTGTTCCGCCCGATCGAGCATGGCGCGGATATTGTCGTCCATTCCGCAACGAAGTTCTTCGGCGGACACGGTACGAGCATCGGCGGAATTCTTGTCGATTCCGGCAAGTTTGACTGGGATGGTTCGGGCAGATTCCCGCAGTATACGAGTCCGGATCCGAGCTATCACGGCCTCATTCCCACAGATGCTTTCGGCAGCTTGGCTTTCATCTTCCGTGCGCGCGTCATTCTCCTTCGGGATACGGGAGCCGCGATCAGCCCTTTCAATGCGTTCCTGTTCATACAGGGACTCGAGACGCTTTCCCTGCGCGTCGAACGTCACAACGAGAATGCGATCCGGATTGCCCGATATCTCGAAAAGAACCCGCACGTCGATTTCGTGAATCATCCGGGCCTCGAATCAAGTGCTTATCATGAACTCGCGAAAAGATACTTCCCCAAATACGCCGGCTCGATCTTCACGTTCGGCATGAAGGGCGGTGCGAACGAGGCGAAGAAATTCGTCGACAGCCTCCCGATCTTCTCGAATCTTGCCAATGTCGCCGATGTAAAGTCGCTTGCGATTCATCCGGCCGGAACGACGCACTCCCAGCTCAGCGAATCCGAACTCAGAGCGAGCGGAATTCTGCCGAATACGATTCGTCTTTCCATCGGAATCGAGAACATTGACGACCTGATCGACGCGCTGGATGAGGCCTTTGCTGCGGTTTACGGTTCCTGACAAACGGTAGGCAGGAGATCCTCATCAGACGGAATATATCGTAAGTACCTCATAATTTTCGGTCGGAATCATGTGCTCTTCTTGCTTACCCGTCTATTTTTGTATATGATAGACAAAAGAAAACAGCGATGATAAAAGTTATGATCTTTGGCGCCTTTCAGAGAGCCGGTGGCAGGTGTGAACCGGCAGGAAGAGATAAGATCTATCCACTTTTTGAGCTGCCGGCGATGAGCCGGAGGGTCGTGCCCTTAACCGCACGTTTGAGAGGCCGGCTTTCGGGCAGGCAATTTGGGTGGCAACGCGGATTCCTTCCGTCCCATACGTTTGTATGGGCATGGGAGGAATTTTTCGTTAAGGCGAAAAAACATGAGAATCAATTTGCAGGAGGTACTTTATGATTGACATTAATTTAATTAGAAAGAATCCGGAACTGGTCAAAGAGAATATGCGTAAGAAATTCCAGGAGAACAAACTCTCCCTGGTTGATGAGGTCGCTGAGCTCGACCGGAAGTTCCGCGAGACCAGAACGCGCTGCGATTTCCTGAGAAGCCAGAGAAACAGCATCAGCAAGGAGATCGGAAAGCTCATGGCGTCCGGTCAGAAGGAGACGGCCGAGCTTGCCAAGGCGCAGGTCGCCGAGATGGCTTCCGAGCTCGAAGAGCTGGCCGTAAGGGAAGCGGAATTTGAAGTTCAGATCCGCGAAAAGATGCTCGTAATCCCCAATATCATCGACGATTCCGTACCGGTCGGCAAAGACGACAGCGAGAATGTCGAAGTCGAACGTTTCGGCGAGCCGGTCGTGCCGGACTTTGAGATTCCGTATCACGTCGACATCATGGAGAAGCTGAAAGGCCTCGATCTCGACAGTGCCAGAAGAACGAGCGGCAACGGATTCTATTACCTTTGCGGTGACATTGCGCGTCTTCAATCCGCGATTCTTGCCTATGCGCGAGATTTCATGATCGACCGCGGCTTCACCTATTACATCCCGCCGTTCATGATCCGCAGCTCGGTCGTCACGGGCGTTATGAGCTTCAGCGAAATGGAGAACATGATGTACAAGATTGAGGGCGAGGACCTGTACCTGATCGGGACGAGCGAGCACTCGATGATCGGTAAATTCATCGATACGATTCTCGAGGAGAAGGACCTGCCGCAGGCACTTACCAGCTACTCCCCCTGTTTCCGCAAGGAAGTCGGTGCCCACGGCATCGAAGAGCGCGGCGTATACAGGATCCACCAGTTCGAGAAGCAGGAAATGGTCGTCGTCTGTAAGCCGGCGGAAAGCATGGACTGGTTCAAGAAGCTTTATACGAATTCCGTCGATTTCTTCCGTACGCTCGACATCCCGGTCCGTACGCTCGAATGCTGCTCCGGCGATCTGGCTGATCTGAAGGTAAAGAGCCTTGACGTTGAAGCATGGTCTCCGAGACAGGGCAAATATTTCGAAGTCGGAAGCTGCAGTAATTTAGGTGACGCACAGGCCAGACGTCTCGGAATCCGCGTGAAGAGCAAGGAGAGCGGAAACTATTTCCCGCATACACTGAACAATACCGTCGTCGCGCCGCCGAGAATGCTGATCGCATTCCTGGAAAACAACCTGAACGCAGACGGTTCGGTCAATATACCGGAGCCCTTAAGAATGTATATGGGCAGAAAAGAGAAGATCGAGGTACCGGCCGCTCAATAATCTGCCGCGGAAGGAAATCTATGGAGGACAGAATCGTTTTTACAGAAGAAAGAGCCGCTTCCTGGATCGAAAACAGGAAGAATCTGGCGCTTCATATAACGGATGCAGCGGAGTCAAATGAACTTCCCTCAGCATCGATTGTGGAACTCGAAGGGCTGATCTCCTATTTGACCGGTCCCTCCACGGCGGCTGTCGCGGAGACGATGCGTCTTCTCTCGGACGCGGCTCTTACAGTCCGGAGGAAGACATACGGCGACCGCGTGTTTTTCCGGGGACTTATCGAGTTCACGAACTACTGTAAAAACGGCTGCTACTATTGCGGCATCGGCCGCGACCAAAGAGACGTTACGAGATACCGTCTGTCCGACGAAGAGATCCTATCCTGTTGCCGGTTGGGCGAGAAACTCGGATACCGGTCCTATGTCCTGCAGGGCGGAGAAGATCCGTACTATACGGACGACCGGATGTGCGCCCTGATCGGGAAGATCCGGAAGGAATTCCCGGGAGCCGCGATCACGCTTTCCCTCGGCGAAAAGGAACACGGTTCGTACGTTACGTACTTTGAGGCCGGTGCGAACCGGTACCTGCTCCGTCATGAGACGGCGGATCCGGCTCACTACGGGAAGCTCCATCCGGCCGAAATGAGCCTTTCCCACCGGGAAAGCTGCCTCTATGACCTGAAGAGCATCGGATATCAGGTCGGAGCGGGATTCATGGCGGGTTCCCCGTATCAGACGCCGGCGACTCTTGCGGAGGATTTCGTCTTCCTGCAGGAACTGAAGCCCGAGATGGTCGGGATCGGACCTTTCATCCCGTCGGCGGGCACCCGTTTCGAATCTGAGCCGGCGGGAACGTTGGAACTCACTCTTATGATGCTCGCGATAACGAGGCTCCTTCTTCCCAAGGTACTTCTTCCGTCCACTACGGCGCTCGGAACGATTGATCCGACGGGAAGGGAAAAGGGTTTCGCCTACGGCGCGAATGTCGTGATGCCGAATCTCTCACCCGTACGCGTACGGGCAGATTATAAATTGTATGATAATAAGATCTGTACCGGAGACGATGCGGAGGACTGCTTTGTCTGCTTAAACAACCGGATCCGGAAATCCGGGAACGATCCCGATTACTCACGGGGGGACCACGCGGATTTCCGACCAGAGATAAAGGAGAACATATGACGGATCCGTTTTCGAGAACAAGACTCCTGTTGGGAGACGATGCGATGCAGATACTAAAGTTGTCGTCGGTCGCTGTGTTTGGCGTCGGCGGCGTCGGATCCTATGTCGCCGAAGCGCTTGCCAGAAGCGGTGTCGGAACGATCACGCTGTTCGACAAGGACACGGTGTCGGTTACGAATATCAACCGCCAGCTGATCGCACTTCATTCGACCGTCGGACGCGAAAAGACCGATGTCATGAAGGAGCGGATTCTCGACATCAATCCCGATGCGAAAGTCATCGTACATCCGGTATTTTACGGTGCCGATAACGCAGATGCGTTCGACCTTTCCCGATATTCCTATATCGTCGACGCGATCGACACGGTGTCGAGCAAACTCCTTCTGATCGAGCGGGCCCAAGCGGCCGGTGTGCCGATTATGAGTTCCATGGGCGCCGGAAACAAACTGGATCCCACGGCCTTTGAAGTAACGGACATTCATAAAACCAGTGTCTGTCCCTTGGCCAAAGTGATGCGGAGGGAGCTTCGCGCCAGAGGAATCGAATCCTTAAAGGTCGTCTATTCAAGAGAGCTACCGGTGCCGCATTCCAGAGAGGCTGAGATTGATTGCCTTAGCGATGAGAACGGCGATCCGAATGTTCCCGTAAAAAGGCAGGTTCCGGGCAGTGTAGCATTTGTTCCTTCGGTTGCGGGATTGATTCTGGCGGGCGAAGTCATCAAGGATCTGATCCATATTCGATCCGATCGAATGTGACACTCTGATCTCACGAATTCCGCCAATTTCATAATTGGTGCGGATTTGATGGCACAGAACACCGATTATATGCCGTTCATAGATGAGCGGCAATCTATCCGATCCGGAGAGGAGACGTATCCATATGAAGAATAGAACCAAATCCATATTTGACGAGGTGATCGACAGAACGAACACGATGTCGATTAAATATGATTATGCGGCCAAGCTCGGCGTTCCTGAGGATGCCCTTCCGATGTGGGTCGCTGACATGGATTTCCGCTCTCCACAGTGCGTGAACGACGCTTTGGCCGAGAGATGCCGTCACGGACTCTACGGATACTCGGATGCGTCACGGGAGTACTACGAGGCCGTCCGGAACTGGTTTTTTACGCGTCATGGCTGGGAAATCGACGTTCGTAACATTGTTACAGCGCCCGGAGTGGTCTTCGCGATCCATCAGATCGTCTCCGCGCTGACCAAGCCGGGCGATTCCGTACTGATTCAGCGTCCTGTCTACTATCCTTTTTCGAGCGCCGTTACAAAGCTTGGCCGTAACCTCGTAAACAACCCGCTGGTCAACAAAGACGGGCACTATGAGATCGACTTCGAGGATTTCGAGAAGAAGATATCCGATAACCGGGTGAAGCTCTTTATTCTCTCGAATCCCCATAACCCGGTCGGGCGGGTATGGACGCGCGAGGAACTCTTAAAACTGTCGGAGATCCTGGTACGTCACGGCGTCTATGTAATATCGGACGAGATTCATGAGGATTTCATCTACGAAGGACACCGCCATACGGTCTTTTCCACTCTGTCGCCGGAGATCGCGGATCTTACGATTACGTGTACGGCGCCGAGCAAAACCTTCAACCTGGCGGGTCTTCAGATCTCGAATCTCGTGATTACGAATGACGATGTAAGGCGCCGATATAAGGAGACTGTGAAGCAGTCCGGGTACAGCCAGCCGAACCTGATGGGTATTCTGGCCTGCCGCGCGGCATACGAAAGCGGTTCTCCATGGCTTGACGAACTTACCCGATATCTCTCATCCAACATCTCCAGGACAAAAGAAATCCTTGCGCGGGACTTTCCCGGCGTACGGCTCACGGAACCGGAAGGAACGTACCTTCTGTGGCTCGATTTCTCAGGACTTGGACTTTCAGACGCGGAACTTAACGCGAGAATCGAAAAGAAGGGGCGTGTCTGGCTCGATCCGGGACCGATGTTCGGTCCGGAAGGATCGGGATTCCAGAGAGTCAATATCGCTTGTCCTTCGTCCGTACTGGAGGAAGGTTTGATCAGAATGAGAAGGGGGCTGTACGAATGAGCAGAACGATAAACAGAGGGGAAGCATGGGAGCTTCTTACCAGATACAACAAGGATGCGTTTCACTTAAGACATGCCGAGATCGTGGAAGGCGTTATGCGGTACTTTGCGCGGGATCTCGGTGCCGGAGAGGAAGACTTCTGGGGAATCGTCGGACTTCTTCATGATCTGGATTTCGAAGAGTTTCCGGAGGAGCACTGCATCAAGTCCCAGGAGATCATGCGGGCGGAAGATCTGGACGAACGGCTGATCCATGCGACCGCGAGCCACGGTTATTCGATTACCGTCGACGTGGAGCCTAAGGAGCAGATGGAAAAAGTTCTTTTCGCCGTGGACGAGCTGACCGGCCTGATCGGTGCTGTGGCGCTGATGCGTCCGTCGAAGAGCGTATCGGATCTCGAACTCAAATCGGTTATGAAAAAGTTCAAGACAAACAGCTTTGCCTCCGGCTGCTCGCGCGACGTGATCCGAAAAGGTGCGGAGATGCTCGGCTGGGACCTGGAAGACCTGATCACACGTACGATTCTTGCGATGCGCGAGGTTCCGGGCTGCTGACGGTCTTTTTCGAGAATATAGAGGGAGTGCGATATGCAAAATGGCTATAATGCTGATGTCGGCGAACAGATCCGAATCTTCAAGGAGATCGTTTTTTCGAGCAAGGTTTTAAGCGATGCATTGGAGCGCGCCCGATCGCTTAATCTGGAAAACTATTATATCGGCGCGGGGTGCGTTACGCAGACGGTATGGAACTATCTTTCTCAGAAACCCCTCGAGTATGGCATTAAGGATATTGATCTCGTTTATTTTGATGACAAGAACCTGGACGAAGAGTCGGAAAATGGCATATGTGTTCGAGCGAGAGAACTCTATGCGGATTTTGATCTCGAGATAGATGTGAAAAATCAGGCGCGTGTATATCTGTGGTATGAGAATCATTTCGGATATCCAATTGAACCCTACAGATCTCTTGAGTCAGCCATTAATCATTGGCCTACCACGGCAACGTCAATCGGAATCCGAAAGATAGGAGATCAAGATTTGAGAATCTATGCTCCGTTTGGATTGAATGATCTGTTCGGCAAAATTGTCCGGGCAAATAAAGCCCAGATTACCAAGGAGATTTATCAGGGCAAAGTAAACAGCTGGCTTACGAAGTGGCCTGAACTGGTGATTGTTCCGTGGGATAAGTAACGTCCGGATGGATGAGGCGTGTTACTGAATAGGCCGGAGCAAATAGTTCGGTGTCACCGTTGGAATCGTTGGAAGTCTGATTCGGTCGGCAATGCATATAAACGGGAGAGTTTAATCGGCTTTTATATGCATTTTTAGCTTTGTTTTTCAGCAGCAAGGCTTGATATGCATATAAATCAGAGTGATTCATTTGAATTTATATGTATTTTTTGATTGATTTTGGATCACCGGTGCCCGGAAATACATATAAATTGACGCGTTTCTCTGTGGCTTATATGCATTTTCAGTCTGGACTGCCTCTTTTCAGGGTCGGCAATGCATATAAATCAACGAGTATCTCTGGGTCTTATATGCATTTGCACTTTTGGCGGATGCAGACCGGACATAATGGGATAGAAATTGGACTTTGAAGCCCCCCAAAAATTTCGAAGCCTCTCTTTTGGGCGTTTTACGGACAAATTCTCGAGAACGGATTGACAGGAGCCTTTAAGCGAAGTATGATGATTCCATAAATTCTTACTAAAACAGTATGAATAGTACGAAATACAAGGAGGGATGATTCTTGAATCGATACAGAAGCGAAAACAAAGGGAAGATGCCGGCGCGATGTTGTAACATGCTGCGAATCCCTGCCCTTACCCTGAAGAACACGAAAGTCTAAAGACTATTCAGGTACTATTACGTATAATAAAAATTAAGAAGCATAGTATATTACGCCGGAGGATAAGACCATGACTAAAATTGCAAAAACACTGACAGACCTGATCGGAAACACACCGTTACTGGAACTCACCCGCTACAACAGGGAGAACGGCACCGCCGCATCGGTTGTCGCCAAACTGGAGTACTTTAACCCTCTTTCCTCTGTAAAGGACAGAGTAGGTTTCGCCATGATCAAAGATGCCGAGGATAAGGGCCTGATCAACAAGGATACGGTCATTATCGAGCCCACCAGCGGCAATACCGGAGTTGCACTCGCCTTCGTAGCCGCTTCCCGCGGATACCGCCTGATTCTTACAATGCCGGAGACGATGAGCGTTGAAAGAAGAAGCCTGCTCGCTGCCTTAGGTGCCGAGCTTGTACTTACGCCCGGTCCGGATGGAATGCCGGGTGCAATCAGCAAGGCGCTTGAGCTGGCGAAGGAATACGAGAATTCGTTTGTTCCGCAGCAGTTCGACAATCCTTCAAACCCGGAAGCACACCGCAAGACGACTGCCGAGGAGATCTGGCGTGATACCGACGGACAGGTTGATTTCTTTGTTGCCGGCATCGGCACCGGCGGAACGATCACCGGCGTCGGCGAAGTCCTGAAAGCGAGAAATCCCGATGTTAAGATTATCGCTGTCGAACCGGCCAGCTCTCCCGTTCTGTCGGAAGGCCGCAAAGGTCCGCATAAGATTCAGGGGATCGGCGCCGGATTTGTGCCGTCCGTTCTGAACACAAAGATCTATGACGAGATCATTCCCGTCCAGAACGAGGATGCTTTTGCAGCATCGCGTGCTGCCGCAAAGTTCGAAGGACTCCTTGTGGGTATTTCTTCGGGTGCCGCTCTTCATGCTGCGACGATCGTAGCCAAACGTCCGGAAAATGCCGGAAAGAGGATTGTCGTATTGCTGCCCGATACGGGTGAAAGGTACCTTTCCACACAGCTCTATAAGGATTGATTTGCGTCCGATACGAATCATACACTCACGCTCTTTGAAAGGTGCCGGAAACGAGAAATCGCTTCCGGTATTTTTCGATTCTCCTCTGTGATTGACAAGATATTCATTCGATGATTCACTTAATCCAATAACCGGACCTTTGTCGGGAAGGAGAACCGAGGCATGCTTCGCGAAGAAACGCTCCGTTATCTTAAGTATAACAACCAGCTTCTGACCGAAGAGCAGGAGGCCCTGATCGACGAATCGATCGCCGAGGTTGTAGATTCCGCCGAGCCGCGCACCGTACACCGCGTATTCGATCTGATCGAAGCCGAGGGAATGCTTGCCGTCGATGCCGCGATCGATCTTCATTACGGAGATCTGCAGAAGCTTCTCACGGGATGCGGTCAATGCCTTTTTATAGCCGGAACCTTAGGGGCCGAGCTCGATCGGCGAATGCGATACTTTTCGCGGATCGATACGGTAAAATACGTGATCATGGATGCCGCGGCCAGTGCCCTGATCGAAGAAACCTGCGACAATCTGCAGAATTCGCTGCCGTTCTCCGATCTTACCTTCCGGTTCAGTCCGGGCTACGGGGATGTTCCGCTCGAGCTTCAGAAGCAGCTCTTAAGCGTTCTGGATGCCGGCAGGAGAATCGGCCTCACACTGACGCCGCAGTTCCTGATGATGCCGCAGAAATCCATATCCGGCATCGTTGGAATCGGTGCATCCGACGCGAAAAAGACATGCAGGGGCTGCTTAAGAGAAGACCATTGTGAATTTCGGAGGAATCATACGGTATGTTATCAGACAAAGTAACAGGTAATAAGAATCTTCTTCTCTCGAAAATAGGGGAATTCCCGCTTATTCTGGACGGTGCCATGGGATCGCAGCTCCAGGCAAGAGGGCTTAAGCCCGGTGAGATTCCGGAAGATATGAACATCCTTCATCCGGAATGGATCGTCGATATTCAGCGCGAGTATCTGGCCGCAGGAGCATCGGCCATCCTTACGAATACTCTGGGCATGAACGAGGGTTATACGGAAAGAAGCCGCTTTACGATTCCGGATACGATTGCAGCTGCCGTATATAACGGCCGGCAGGCGATCGCACTCGAGCAGGCGCGGTGCGCGCGTGAGGGGATTGCGAAGGACTGCTTTCTCCTCTATGACATCGGACCTCTGGGACGTCTCCTGGAACCGACGGGAACGCTCTCTTTTGAAGATGCCTATACGCAATTCAAGGTGCAGGTTGATCTAATCAAGGACTCGGTCGACGGTGTCATCATTGAGACGATCGCCGATCTGTACGAGATGAAGGCAGCGGTTCTGGCCGTTAAGGAGAATTCAGATCTTCCAATCTTTGCCACGATGACTTTTACCGACAAGGGAACGACGCTTATGGGTGCTTCTCCGGAGACGATGGTGACGTTTCTCGAAGGAATCGGAGTCGACGCACTGGGAATCAACTGCTCACTGGGGCCGAAGGAAATGGAGCCGATTCTCAGACGGATTCTGGACATATCCACAAAGCCGGTCATTATTGAGCCGAATGCCGGACTCCCGGTCTATACAGCCGGTAAAACGACATACAACGTGACAGCCGAAGAGTTTGGTCTCTATATCCGTGATTTTGTCCGCGCCGGCGCCGCGATTGTCGGCGGCTGCTGCGGTACTACACCTGAATATATCCGCATTGCTTCGGAATTGCTCGCCGGCGAGAAAGTCGGTTTGAGAAACAGCCGGCGCGCAACCCGTATTACGAGCGGGAGTCTGTGCGTTGCGATCGGAGAGAAGGTTACGGTTTGCGGTGAACGCCTGAACCCGACCGGCAAGAAGAAATTGAAGGAAGCCCTTCTTCACGAACGTTATGACGAAGTCGTCATGGAAGCCATTTCACAGGAACAGGCAGGTGCGGATGTGCTCGATGTCAACGTCGGATTGCCCGGAATTGACGAAGCTGCCGTCATGGTACATGTCGTTAAGAAGGTGCAGGAGCTGGTCCGCCTTCCGCTTCAAATTGACAGTTCCGATCCGACCGTTCTTGAGAAGGCCTGCCGGATCTATAACGGCAAGCCGCTGATCAACTCGGTCAACGGAAAAAAAGAAGTGATGGAGGCCGTTTTCCCGATCGCGAAAAAATACGGCGGCGTCGTTCTTTGTCTTACCATCGACGAGAACGGGATTCCGCTTCTTGCCGAAGAACGCCTTCTCATCGCGAAAAGGATCGTCTCCGTTGCCGAGAGCTACGGAATCGACCGCTCCGACTTGATCGTCGACTGTCTCGTGCTCACCGCTTCCGCACAGCAGAAGGAAGTGATCGAGACCTTGAAGGCTCTGACCCTTGTTCGGGAGGAACTCGGCGTACACACGGTTTTGGGCTGCAGCAACGTATCCTTCGGACTTCCGAACCGGCCGCTCATAAACCGTACTTTCCTCGCAATGGCACTCTATGCGGGTCTCGATCTTCCGATCATCAATCCGCTCGATAAGGAACTTATGTCGACCGTCGATGCCTATCAGGTTCTTTCCTATAAGGACCCGGACAGCGAAAAATATATCGCGGCGCATGCCGGGGATCAGCAAACGGCCGCTTTTCCGGTCAATACGGTTCACCAGGAGTCGTCCCTTAAGCCGGCCGCAGAAGCGATGACGCTTAAGGATATGGTCGTTGCCGGCAGGAAAGGAGCGATCGCAGAAGAGACGGAGAAGATGCTTCTTACAACCCCCGCGCTCGATATCATCAACTCTTATCTGATACCCGGGCTAGACGAAGTCGGGAAGAAGTACGAATCCGGACAGCTGTTTCTGCCGCAGCTGATTCAGTCGGCCGAAACGACCAAGGCGGCATTCGCCGTCTTGAAGGAATCGATTGCCGCTTCGGGAGAAGGCGGAGGGAAAGGTCCCATTCTCTTGGCCACGGTCGAGGGCGACGTTCATGATATCGGGAAAAATATCGTTAAAGTGGTCATGGAGAGCTACGGATATCAGGTAATTGATCTGGGGAAAGATGTCCCTTCCGAAAGAATTGTCGAAGCATATCTTCGTTTCAGACCCCAAATGATAGGCCTCTCCGCCTTAATGACGACCACAGTTGCAAGCATGGCGAGGACAATCGAGCGCCTGAAAGAGATCGAGGGAATGTGCCCGATTCTGGTCGGAGGTGCCGTTCTTACGGCCGATGCGGCAAGGGAGATCCATGCGGATTATTATGCGGGAGATGCGCTGGCCGCGGTGGAGGCGGCTCAGAAACTCATTCCCTGACAGCGGTGCGTGATATAAGAGGTCAATATATTGCGATTTTATGTGTTATTCTTTTACAATTTGCTTTCTGCTGTCAATTTGCTATTGCACTATATAAGAACAAAGAACTATAATTGCCTTGTAGTATCTTGTTATGTGTGAATGAATCTATTTTTCAATACACATATTATTAGGGGGTAATTATGAAGAGAAAATTAACAGCGCTATTCATCGCCGCCATTATGCTGACTGCGATGATCCCATTTCAGGTCTCGGCGGCCGGGACCGGAGACGGATCGAGTCTTGACAATGCACGTCCGGTCACAACATCTGACGAACTCAAATTAGCACTTGCCGATCCGGCCGCCTTGTTTATCGAAACGGCAAATTCGTTCGTTTTAGGTTCGTCTGTAGTGATTCCGGCCGGTAAAACGGTTGTTGTGCAGCCGGTTGCGGGCATGGATCCTGCTTTGACGATGGGCAGTTATTCGATTAAGGTTGATGCTGGGGCCACTCTTATCAACAACGGAGGTATCGGTTATACCAATAATTCTTCACTTGATCTATCCGGAGCCCTTATCAATAACGCCAAAATGACAGGACTGACCATGATGATTGACGGCGGCAGTCTCCAGAATGCTGCGGCTGCTCAGGTGGACGCGTCCAGTGCCATTTTTCTGAATGCGGGAAGCATTTCGAATTCGGGTGCACTTTCGTGTATGGTTTATCAGACGGGAGCGGCCGATGTCTGTACGGTAACAGGTGTGGACGCGTCTTTGATCAGGCCCACCAATCCGATTAAATCCTATAAGGATATGACTTTTAATCCGCTTAATCTCGAAGACAACGTAAACAGCACCATAGGCCTTTCGGGCGACCATTCGGAGTTCATCACGGATCCCGACAATTATCGCGTTTTTGCTCTGGGTTACGCGATTCCCCTTACGGCCGGACAGAGCATCGTTATACAGACCAATACAGACTATCTAAATTTTATGTATCTTGTCAGTCCCGACAAGGCCATACTTACAGGCGCAGGTCCCGGCGGTATTACATATACTGCTGCGTGGACCGGAACCTACTATCTGATTGCCGGTGGATACGATACGCTCTTTACCGGTTCACTTTCCATAACAATCTTTGATCCTTCGGCCCATGTATCCTCCGGGCTCGATTTGCGGTCTTCCGATTCGGCGAACGGAACCGGCTGGGCGTGGGATAGTTCCACAAAGACTCTTACATTATCCGGCATCACGCTCGCCTCCAATGAAGACGTTGCCATATGGCTGCCTGCAGGATCGACCATTGCGCTTGCAGCCGGGACCCAAAACATCATTAACAGCTGGTCGGATTCTATCCGATGCAACGGCGACCTTTCCATAACGGGAAGCGGTTCGCTCTTTATCAATTCGGGTTCCAGAGGTGGCTCTTACGGTCCGGTGGAGGTAAGTACGCAATTTAACATCAGCGGCGTTTCCATCATATGTCAGGGCAAGCTTCGTCTTTATGATGCCGGCGTGATAAACTGCGCAGCATCCGGTCCGTATGGCTGCCTTGCACAAACTGATATATCGATCGAGAATTGTAACGATTTAACCGCAATCAGTTATGGTATCGGTTTTGCGGCTGGCGCGAGTATTTCCATTACCGGAAGTGACGTTACGGCTTACGGGGATTACTATGGGATCTGCACGGGACCATATGCAGCCATAATGGCTGCCGACAGCGTTGAAAGTATGGACAGGCCGGATGATTCAGTGCTTTTTGCGGATGCTGTGGGTCCCGTTGAACTGCCTCATGGCGGCGATATCACGATCACCGGCAGTACCGTAGATGCGAGTTGCTCGACTTCGAGCAGCAGAACTGCGGCCATATATGCGGGAGATGATATTAGCATAAGCAACCCGGAACCTTCGGCCCTTGAGGAGCACGCTAAAATTGTTTTGAACGGATCGATCATATCTCAGCCGACAGGCGGGTATGTCATGGATTCCTCCTTCGGAGGATACAAGTGTCAGAGTATTACAAGTGTTCAGGGCTTGACCGATATCTCCAAATGGTCGCAGGCCTCAAAATCCGTCCTCATCGAACCTGTATATACAATAGGATATAATCCGAATGGCGGTACGGGCTCTATTGCGAATCCGGGTCCGGTTACTCCCTCGACCAATTTCATCATTGCACCGAACGGATACACCTATACGGGTCTTACTTTTACAGGATGGAATACGTCGGCCGACGGCAGTGGTACTTCCTACGCACCCGGTGACGTAATTAAAGTAACGAAGAATATGGTTCTTTATGCTATGTGGAAAATAAATGCCTATACGGTACGGTTTGTCGATTGGAATGGTACGGAATTGAGCAAGACAACCATAAATTACGGTGCTTCTGCAAAGGCTCCTTCCAACCCCGCCAGATCGGGCTACACGTTCAAGGGATGGGACAAGACATTTTCCAATGTTACTTCGGATCTGACGGTTACAGCGCAGTATAACGCCGTTCAGGCCGTAGCAGCAGCGGTGGTTGCTGTACCCAAAACCGGTGAGACCGGCGGTTACGAGACGCCTGCCTTTGCACTCCTTGCAGTGGCGGCCGGCGGATGTGCCGTATACATTGCTCTCCGGAAAAAGGCCAAAGCGTGAGTGTAATGGTCTAGCAGTATCAGCAAGACATAGGGAAGGGCGGGACAAAAATCCCGCCCTTTTTTCTGCCCGCGTATCCGTTTTGGCTTTTTGCCGGAGGATTATGTTAAAATGCAGAAAATCCGCCTTGTGCGGGTATGCTGTTTGCACAGCATCATCAAAATAACCGAAGGATAAGATATCATGGCGAGAATGCGGAAAAAAAAGAACATAGGACCCAGAATGAAGGCATGCCAGTCGTATTGGTTTCCGGTGCCTGTTGCGAACCGGGGACGTTGGCGCGAGGCCGCGGGAATGCCCGCTGATGCGCCGCTTTATCTGGAATTGGGCTGCGGGAAAGGCGGCTTTGCTCTGGCTACGGCGATGAAACATCCGGACGTCTGTTATGTGGCGGTTGAAAAGGATGAATCTGTGATTCTGGCCGCAATCGAAAAAGCGGCGGAGACGGGTGTTAAGAATCTGTTTTTTCTTTGCACCGACGTTCTTCTCATTAAAAACTATTTTGCCGAAGGTGAAGCGGACCGCATGTATATCAATTTCTGTGACCCGTGGTCGAAACGCGACAAGCCGAAGCGGAGACTGACGTACAGGGACTATCTGGAAATGTATAAACTTCTGCTGAAGGACGAAGGGCAGATTCATTTCAAAACGGATGACCGCCGTCTCTTTGATTTCTCGCTGGAAGAATTTGCCGCCTGTCATTTTTCGCTTCACAATACCACCTTCGATCTCCACAACAGCAAGTGGGATCAGGATAATATCCGGACCGAATTCGAACAGAAGTTTGCGGACCGCGGAGCGGCTATTCACAGGACGGAAGCACATAAGGAAAAAAGAGTGCTGATACACGAAAATTAATAGACTGTTAAATATGGCAGATATGACGAAAAAAATCATCGGGTTTTATGCGTTTTTATACTCTCCCGGACCTTAAGCTTGTTGTAATCGGGTATCTTTTGCGGTAAAATCTTCGTGGTGCAATGCACTGCTGAGTAACAATCACCCTTATCAAAGGGAAATACTAGGAGGAATAAACATGGCAGTTAAAGTGGGAATTAACGGATTTGGTCGTATCGGACGCTTGGTTTTTCGCGCGTCGGTAGCAAACCCCAACATTGAAGTTCTTGGAATTAACGATCCTTTCATCGATCCTAAGTACATGGAATACATGCTTAAGTATGACACCGTTCACGGTAGATTTGACGGCACGATCGAAGTCGGTGAAGACTTTATCGTCGTTAACGGAACCAAGATCAAGGTATTTGCCTGCATGAACGCTTCCGAGATCGATTGGAAGTCCGTCGGTGCAGAATATATTGTTGAATCCACCGGTGTTTACACAACAACAGAGAAGGCTTCCGCTCACTTTGTCGGCGGCGCCAAGAAGGTTGTTATTTCCGCTCCTTCCGCCGATGCTCCGATGTTCGTTATGGGCGTTAACCAGGACAAGTACACCAAGGAAATGAACGTCGTTTCCAACGCTTCCTGCACAACGAACTGCCTGGCTCCTCTGGCTAAGGTTATCAACGACAACTTCGGCATCGTCGAAGGCCTCATGACCACCGTTCATGCTACAACCGCTACACAGAAGACCGTTGACGGCCCTTCCAAGAAGGACTGGAGAGGCGGCCGCGGTGCAGCTTTCAACATCATCCCGTCTTCTACCGGTGCTGCCAAGGCTGTTGGCAAGGTTATCCCCGAACTGAACGGCAAGCTGACAGGTATGTCTTTCCGCGTACCGACCGCTGACGTTTCTGTTGTTGACCTTACCGTTCGTCTTGAGAAGTCCGCTACTTATGCCGAGATCAAGGACGCTGTTAAGAAGGCTTCCGAGAACGAGCTCAAGGGTATCCTC
>CAZTXQ010000033.1:0-32395 GCA_964617375.1 uncultured Mageeibacillus sp.
AGCGCTTGGTTCGGGACCAAGAGGCCGGAAGTTCAAGTCTTCTCACTCCGACCATAGTATTTAGTCAAGGCCGCAGGATTGTTTCAATCCTGCGGCCTTGATTTTTTGTTGTTTTTCCTCCCGCTATTCTGATTTTCTGCTTAAAAAACAAAATTCCATCCGATTTGACGAAAGCATCCATCAAAACGAAGAATGACTAAGAACAAGTATCACCGGAATCGTGAGCCACATTACCGGAAGAAATGGACCTTTCTCAGCGTGTCGCTTAAACAAACGGGGAGTTTTTCATGTATAATACGTATGTCGGGCCAATGCCTGATCAATAAATAGAACGGGGAGATCACCGTGAAATACAACCGCTACTGGCTGGACAGGCTGGGCAATAAATACGGGCGATTCGCTATACCGAACCTGATGAATATCATCGTATTCGGTATGACTTTTGTGTTCCTGGCCGATATGGCGCTCCTTTATTCGAAAGGCATCAATTTATCGTCTTATCTGGTGTTTGACACGAACGCGATCTATGCGGGTCAGTTCTGGAGACTGATTTCTTTTGTGATTATTCCGCCCGGATCAAGTATCCTTTTTATCATATTCGCTCTCTATTTCTTCTGGCTGATGGGTTCGTCCCTTGAAGCAGAGTGGGGCGCGTTCAAATTTAACGTCTTCTACATAACAGGCGTCATCGGAACAATCCTTTCGGGACTCATCACCGGTTATGCGACTAACGCGTATCTGAATCTGTGTATGTTTCTGGCGTTTGCACTGCTTTTCCCGAATCACCGGATTACGCTGTTTTTCTTCATTCCGATCAAAGTCAAGTATCTCGCCTATGTGGACTGCGCTTTTCTGATACTGGCATTTGCGTTTGCGACCTGGCAGGGAAAGCTTGCGATTACCGCCGCACTTCTTAACATTATTCTCTTCTTCTGGCGCGATATTCTGGACGGCATCAAGCACTTCTTTATGAGAATCACCAATAAGATCAAGTGGAAGAAGAAAATAAAGAATACGGGCTGGGAAAAGAACAGCGATAACCGGAGATCAGACAAGACGCGCGACTGAGGAGGATACCAGATGAGCCGGGCCGACGAGTTATTCATCGCCAACTGTAAACAGATTCTGGAACACGGTTTTTCGACCGAGAACGAGAAGGTTCGTCCGAGATGGAAGGATGGCCAATTCGCGTATACGTATAAGAGCTTCTGTATTGTCAATCGCTATGACCTGAAGGAAGAATTCCCGATGCTGACACAGCGCTATATCAATTTCAGCGCGGCTGTCGACGAACTTCTCTGGATCTGGCAGAAGAAATCGAATAATGTTCATGATATGAAGAGTCATATCTGGGATTCCTGGGCGGATGAGAACGGGTCGATCGGCAAGGCCTACGGTTATCAGCTCGGTGTTAAGCATATCTACAGGGAAGGCGAATTCGATCAGGTTGACCGGGTCCTTTTCGATCTGAAAAACAATCCGTACAGCCGTCGGATTATGACCAATCTTTATGTGCATCAAGACCTTCATGAGATGAATCTTTACCCGTGCGCCTACTCGGTGACATTCAATGTGACCGGTAATTCCTTAAATGCCATCTTAAATCAGCGCTCGCAGGATATGCTTGTGGCGAACGGATGGAATGTCTGCCAGTACGCCGTTCTCGTGCATTTGATCGCGCGTGCAGCGGGACTTGAAGCCGGAGAACTCGTTCATGTTATAGCCGATGCGCACATCTATGACCGGCATGTGCCGATTGTTGAGGAGCTGATCCAAAGACCCATGTTTGAAGCGCCAACACTTGTTCTGGATCCCGGAATTACGGATTTCTATCAGTTCGAGCCCGGGAATATTCATCTGGAAAATTACCGGTACGGACCTAAGATTACCGATATTCCGGTCGCGGTGTAAACATTTTCTGATTGACGGTGAGGTATGCGGTATAATGAAAATAATAGCAGCTGTAGATAAGAACTGGGCGATCGGCTACAAGGGGAATCTTCTTGTCAGTCTGCCCGAAGACCAGAAAGGGACATTCCGGAAATACACGCTCGATTCAACCGTGGTATTCGGCAGAAAAACACTTGAAACATTCCCCGGTCAGCGCCTTTTACCGGGTCGTAAAAACGTTATTATGAGCCGCAATCGCGCATTTTCGAAAGAGGGCGCCATCATTCTTCATTCCGATGAAGAATTATGTTCCTATATACGAGAACATGAGACGGAAGAAATTTATATTATCGGAGGTGAAGAAGTCTACCGGAAGTTCCTGCCATTTTGCTCGGAAGCCATAATATCAAAAATTGACTTTGCATTTGAATCCGACGCTTTTTTCCCGAATCTTGACATACGGCCGGAATGGACGCTGCTTATGGAGTCCGAAGTCATTCATTCCGAAAAGGGCTATGATTTCTCAGTATGCCGGTATAGCAACAGCAATGTTCAAAGGATCTGAACGCGACAATTGTACATATTGCACAAATAACGGGACGAGTGTTTGTTGACAATGTACAACTTCGTAATTGATCAGTGAAACGTTATGTGCTATACTCATCATGACAGCAGGAAGTACAGAATAGTCAGAAAACGACATTTTCATACGATAAACGGTCCTGTCACAGGTGTGACACGGACGAATACTTACAAGGAGGTATGACTCATGAAAGCTTTTAATTTAAACAACATCGATGTACAGGCCTTTATGAAAGCTCTGGATGCATGCAAGGGTGATGTCATGCTCATTACCGATGAGGATGACCGCTTCAATCTTAAGAGCAAGCTCAGTCAGATCGCAGGACTTGTGAATCTGATCGAGGGAGGAATTCTGGTAAACGCCAAGATCTACTGCTCGAATCCTGAAGATGAATCCATGCTGTTCAGAATGAATCTATTCGGAGCTGCAGGCGAAGAGGCCACGAAGTAATTTTCGTGCCGTTCAAGTTAAACTTCGGTAAAATCCGTTTCGGATATCAATCTGAGACGGGTTTTTTGTTTTATCATCAAAGGATCTCCTGCAAAATTAATCCTCGGATATGATATAATTGAGTTCTGCTTTATAAGGAAATGGAAAGGACGACTATGACATTTTACCGCTACAATGCACTCGATGCCGCGGCTTACTTTAAGTGGAGCGGAATAACGTCGGAGATGGAAAGAACGTATCTGGACCTTTTGTTTCAGATGCGCGAGCAGATACTTGCCAGGCCTCTTGCGAAGGATTTCGAAACCTTTGCCAATGCTGTTTTTCGCGAAATGTATCATTTATGGGCTCGCGGTTTTGAGAATGAGTTTTCCGATGTGAATTTTATTGCCGGAGACGGAAGCGTCGCTCTTTTTTGCGAGCAGGAATTTCTGGCGCTCGAATCCTATATGAAGCTTTTGTCGCTGCATTTGATTCTGGCAGAGAATCTGCCCTATATACGCATCAATTTTGTCGGACTTCCGCTTGTTCTTGGGATTGAAGGCGATTTTGACGCCTATGAGAAGAACGTCGCCGTAGCCGCCGAGATGCTTAGCCTGTCTGCCAAGGATGACCGCGGAAACGATTTCAACCTGTCGCTCGGTATACCGAACACCTTTCTGTGTCTGAGTCTTAAAGATGATTTCCGGAAGAAATTGTTCGGAGCCGGCGGATACCGTGTTAAGAGAAATAATGACTATCAGGAGAAAATGCGCGTACTGAGAGAGAAATCCAGACTTGAAGAGGATGCAAGAGCGGTATTTGAGGCAACGGACCGAAGAAAAGACAGAAAGATTGTCGAACCGATTCCGTCCAAATTCCCTTCTGCGGGTGTGTCTGTAACGGTATTCCATACAGAACCGCATCCAGGACTTTCCGGGATCGCACCCGTTTCCGTATCGGGCGGGACGATTGCGGCGAATCCGGAGAAGGACACATCTCCGGATTTGACCGGAGCAAAGCCGCGTAACTTAGCCGTTAAGAAGCCCGGAGGCGTAAGCCCCGGCACGAAGCCCTCTGCTGCGGCCGTTAAAACGTCGAAGACGGCTGCGAAGTCCAAGGCTGTGCCGAAGACGGCCGCAGATCCCGCGGCGATGCCGAAGACGGCCGCCCAACCCGAGAAGCCGGGAGTTTAACCGATTGACCTTAAGATTTTTAGAAAAGGTGAAATAAATGCTGACGAATCCTGTTCCGATGAAAATGGGCCTTGATATAGGCTCGACAACCATAAAAGTCGTAATTCTTGATGAAGACCGAATCGTATACAGCCAGTACCGGCGTCATCACTCCGACATAAGGGGTGAATTGGCAAGAGCATTCGAAGACGTTTCCGCAGCATACCCGGATTTAACGGCTCAGATCGCCATTACGGGTTCGGGCGGACTTTCCGTTGCCGAATGGCTTGGCGTTGAATTTGTTCAGGAAGTAATCGCAGAGACGGTTGCAATCAAGAAGTACAATCCCAAAACCGATATCATCATTGAGCTCGGCGGCGAGGATGCCAAAATCACGTATCTTCATCCGGTTCCGGAGCAGCGTATGAACGGTACATGTGCCGGCGGTACAGGCGCGTTTATCGATCAGATGGCGACGCTCTTACAGACAGATGCCGACGGGCTTAACGAGCTGGCCAAGGACTATCAGACCCTTTACACAATCGCGTCGCGCTGCGGCGTTTTCGCGAAAAGTGACATCCAGCCGCTGATCAATGAAGGCGCCGCCAAATCGGATCTGGCTGCCTCGATTCTGCAGGCTGTCGTAAATCAAACGATCGCGGGTCTTGCCTGCGGGAGACCTATAAGAGGCAACGTCGCCTTCCTTGGCGGTCCGCTTTTCTTTAATACAGAGCTGCGCAAGGCTTTTGAGAGGACTCTTAAGGGCCAGGTCTCATCTTTCTGGATGCCCGATACGGCACAGCTCTACGTCGCGATCGGAGCGGCTCTGGCCGCCTGCCGCGAGGCAGTCAGGCTTTCGGCTGTTATGGATATTTTTCACGGCGAACACGAATTCGCGGCTGATATTACGAGAATACCGCCGCTTTTCAAGGACGAAGAGGAGAAAAGGGCGTTTGACGCACGGCATGACAAAGCAACCCTTGAGCTCTATGATCTCGCGAGGCAGAAGGGACCGTGCTTTCTCGGAATCGACGCCGGAAGTACGACGACCAAGGCTGTACTTATCAATGACAAAGGTCAGCTGATCTATACGTATTACGGCGGCAACAAGGGAAATCCGGTCAAGAGTGCCGTGCAGATTCTTACGGAGCTCTACAGCCAGCTTCCTTCCGCCGCATATATCGCGCGAACCTGTGTTACCGGATACGGCGAAAACATTATTCGCGCCGCTCTTCGCGTAGACGAGGGCGAAATCGAGACGATGGCGCATTTTCAGTCCGCCCGGTATTTTTGTCCGGATGTCGATTTTATCATTGATATCGGCGGGCAGGACATGAAGTGCATGAGAATCCGTAACGGAGTCATTGATTCGATCATGCTGAACGAAGCATGCTCGTCGGGCTGCGGTTCCTTCATTCAGACATTCGCCGAGAATCTCAAAATGAATACGCACTCGTTCTCTCTGGAGGCACTGTCTGCGGAGAATCCTGTCGATCTCGGAACGAGATGCACGGTCTTTATGAATTCGAAAGTAAAGCAGGCGCAGAAGGAGGGAGCGACGGTCGGAGATATTTCCGCCGGACTTTCCTATTCCGTAGTCAGAAACGCCTTGTATAAAGTCATTAAGATTCGCGATACGTCCATGCTCGGGAAAAAGATTGTCGTACAGGGCGGAACATTCCTGAACGATGCTATCCTCCGCTGCTTTGAACTGGTGTCGGGGAGAGAAGTGATACGTCCGAATGTGGCTGGCCTGATGGGCGCTTTCGGAGCCGCGCTGATCGCCAGGAAGCGCTGCCCGGATCACGGTGCGCATTCCACCGTCTTAGGACCCGAAGAGCTGTCGGTCTTCGACATGTCGACCGAGATGTCAAAGTGCCCTCACTGCGGCAATCACTGCAAGCTGACCATTTCGACGTTCTCCAACGGAAGCCGTTTTGTATCGGGCAACCGCTGCGAAAAGGGCGAAGGCTTAACAGAGAAGAAAGAAGAACTTCCAAATCTTTTCAAGTATAAATATGAACGCACATTCCGGTATGTTCCGCTGGCCGCGGACTTGGCGAAGAGGGGCCGGATCGGAATTCCCAGAGTCTTAAACCTCTATGAGAATTATCCGTTCTGGTTCACGGTTCTCACCAAACTTAAGTTCCAGGTCGTGCTTTCGCCCAGGTCCACGCACAAGATTTTCGAGAAGGGGATGGACTCGATCCCTTCGGAGAGTGTCTGTTATCCGGCCAAGCTTGTGCACGGGCACATCGAAGATCTGATTTCGAAAGGGATCCATACGATATTTTACCCGGATATCCCATTCGAACGTTCGGAGAATGAGAACGCGAACAATCATTTCAACTGCCCGATTGTCGCATCCTATCCGGAAGTCATCAAAAACAATGTCGAGACGATTGCAATCAACAAGGTGAGATTCCTGAATCCTTTCCTTCCGCTCGACAATACGGACAAGCTCGCCGACAAGTTGTGTGAGACTTTTGCGGAAGAGAAAGTCACGAAAGCAGAAGCCCTCGAGGCGATTGCCGCCGGCAATGCCGAATACGATATTTTCAAAGCCGATGTCAGGGAAAAGGGCCGGGAAGTATTGGACGACCTTAAGAAGTCCGGCAAAAAAGGCGTGGTTCTCGCGGGACGTCCGTATCACACGGACCCCGAAATCAACCATGGCATTCCGGAAATGATCAACGGCTTAGGGCTTGCGGTCCTGACTGAGGATTCCGTCGCCGTTCCCGGATTGCTCGAACGGCCCATTCGCGTTGTCGATCAATGGATGTATCATACGAGACTCTACGAAGCTGCAGCTTTTGTAGCCGAACAGGACAATCTCGAGCTTGTTCAGCTGAATTCTTTCGGCTGCGGTCTTGATGCGGTCACTTCGGATCAGGTTCAGGAGATTCTGGAGTCTAAGGGCAAACTCTACACACTCTTAAAGATCGACGAGGTCAGCAATCTCGGCGCGGCCAGAATTCGCATCCGCTCTCTAAAAGTCGCTATGGACGAGAGGGACGGAGTCAAGTCGGATACGAATCTTAGGCCCGAGAAGAAAACCTATACAATTAAGAGAATTCCTTTTACAAAGGAACACAAAGCGAAACATACTCTGCTCGCTCCGCAGATGGCTCCGATCCAGTTTGAATTTGTAGAGGCGGTTTTCCGGAACTATGATTTCCGGCTTCGCGTCCTGAAACAGGCGACTCCGGCCGACATCGAATGCGGACTCAGATTTGTCAATAACGATGCCTGCTACCCGACGATTCTCGTTGTCGGACAGCTTGTGAACGCATTTCTCGAGGGCGGGGCGGATCCGGACAATACCTCGGTTCTGATTACGCAGACCGGCGGAGGATGCCGCGCGACAAACTATGTCGCTTTTCTCAGAAAGGCTTTAATGGAGGCGGGCTTCCCGCAGGTTCCGGTTATCGCTCTTTCAGTGCAGGGTCTTGAAGGAAATCCGGGCATGAACATTACGGTGCCCATGATTCACCATGCATTGCAGGCGATCGTCTACGGCGATATGCTATCGACTCTGCTTCTCCGGGTACGTCCTTACGAGACGGTTCCGGGTGCGGCGAACGCTCTTTATCAGTACTGGAACGGACGTGCGATTACCTATTTCAACCGTGAGGCGAAGTTCTCCGATCTTGCCCGGGTCTATGATATGGAATCTTCATCGAAGAACGGAAGGACAGAAGACAAGGATAGTGTTGAGTCAAAGAGCAATACTTCATGGATTCAGGAAAACACCGGGATCAACCGTTCCATAAGAACTTTCCGTCATCTTGTCGATCAGACCATTGATTCCTTCGACAAATTACCGCTCCTGGATATCCCGCGCAAACCGAGGGTCGGCATGGTCGGCGAAATTCTCGTTAAGTTTCAGCCGGATGCCAACAATCACGCGGTTGACATTATCGAAAAGGAGAACTGCGAAGCTGTTGTGCCGGGTCTTCTGGATTTCTTCCTTTACTGTCTGTACAACCCATCGTGGAAGCATGAGAACTTAGGGTTGAGCGGACTTACGGCGTGGCTCTCGAACCGCGGTATCGATATTATTGAGGGGTACAGGAAACACATCGTTAAGAAGATGAAGGCGACCGGTAAATTCCAGCTGCCCGTACATATCCGCTCGATGGCGAACCAGGCGGAATCGGTGTTGTCCTGCGGAAACAGCTGCGGAGAAGGCTGGTTTCTGACGGCCGAAATGATCGAGCTGATCGAGAGCGGAGTACCCAATATCATCTGTGCGCAGCCCTTTGCCTGTCTTCCCAACCATGTTACCGGAAAAGGAATGATCAAGGAGTTAAGAAGGCAATATCCCGAATCCAATATCGTACCGATTGATTACGATCCCGGTGCGAGCGAAGCGAATCAGTTAAACCGCATCAAGCTCATGGTCAGTACGGCGCATATGCAGCACGACCATGTCACGGAAAAGAACGCGGCGAAAAACAACTGACGATGACAAGTCCGGCACGCCGAAAGCGGACCGGGCAATTTCCTAAAAAGGAGAGACGGATATGGCGGCTTTACCTCAAAGCTCAAAGAGACTTCTTCTGGTTGACGGGAACAGCATCATAAACCGCTCCTTTTTTGCACTGGCGGGCCGGGGTAATCTGACGGCACCCGACGGGACACCGACGGGCGCGCTCAATACGTATCTCAATACCCTGAAGAAGTTCATAGATGACATTAAGCCGACGCATGTCTGTACACTCTTCGACGTGCGTGAACCTACATTCCGTCATAAGATGTACGACGGTTATAAAGCCAAGAGAAAGGCCATGCCCGACGAACTGGCCGTGCAGATGCCCCTTTTAAAGGAGCTTCTGGACGCGATGAATCTTCCGCGTTACGAACTTCCCGGCTATGAAGCCGACGATCTGATCGGTACTATGGCACGCCGCGGAGAGCGGGAAGGCTACGCCGTATTCATCTTGAGCGGCGATAAAGACGATTTTCAGCTGATCGACCGGAATACCGTCGTCATGATGCCGGTTAACAAGGCCGGAAAGACGAGCACGGAGATCTATGACGGCGATGCTCTTATTGAGCGGTATCAGATCGGCCCGGAGGACTTTGTCGTACTGAAAGCGATTATGGGAGATACGAGCGACAATATCCCCGGCATCCGCGGCATCGGCGAAAAGGGCGCGATTGAGCTCGTAAAAAAATACAAGACGCTCGATGCGCTTTATGAACATGCGCACGAATTGAGTCCGGGACTAGAGAAGAAAGTTCTGGAGAACCGCGATATGGCGTATCTTTCACTGACTCTCTCGAAAATAGACTGTGATGCGCCGGTTGCGGTGTCGACAGAGGACCTTCTGGTCAAAGAACCGGACAAGCAGGTCTTGCTGTCCCTGTTCATGCGTCTGGGATTAAGGAGTCAGATGAAGAGATGGGATCTGGAAGATGTTGTGATATCACCGGCGGCTGCCGCAGGAGGTGAGGAACAAACGAATCGGCCGGAGGCCCTTCCGGATGAATTGCCCGGCATTCTTATCGACGTGCCGTTAAAGGATTTTCGCGAGACCTTTATATCCATGGCGGGACAGGATGATTTTTGTCTTACTATAGACATGACGTCTCCGACGGATTCGACCGCTGACGAGAAGCTTGTTCTAACCCTTTCCGGGGAGCTTATATACGCGTTCTCGCGCTCCCGTATACCGGAAATAATCGCCTGCCTGGCCGAACAGGGTGTCGGAAGCAAGAGCACCGGAATTTTACCCGCAGGACATGCCATTAAGAACCGTTTTAAGTGCCTTCCCGAGGGCTTGCCCTTTGAATCCTGCTTCGATGTGGAAATAGCCGGATATATTCTGAATCAGATTGAAGGAATGTCTCCGAGCTTTGAGATGCTGTATGAGCATGCCGCAAGGGAAGCGTATCCGCGCGGTCTTCCGTCTCAAACGGACAAGAAATCAAATACAAGAGCTGCCTCACTGCAGATGGATCTTTTCGCGGAAGAGCCAAACGACGCATCCGGATCTGCGGAAGCGGAGCAGGCCGGTCAGAAGGCTCTTACGGATTCCGGATGGAAGAGTCTGATGATACGAAGAATCTACGCATGTCAGAGAAAAGACATTGCCGAGCTCTCTCTGGAGACTCTGATCTATGAGATCGAAATGCCCCTTGTGCTCCATCTGGACCGGATGGAAAGGGAAGGGGTTTATGTAGACTCGCGCATTCTCGATGAAATTCACAACGCATTCTATCTGGAGATCGCGCGTCTTACGGAGAGCATTTACGAGAAGAGCGGTCAGAAATTTAACATTCTGTCTCCCAAACAGATCGGGACGGTCCTTTTCGAGAAGCTTGGGCTTCCTTCCGGCCGAAAGAACGCCGGCGGCGCCTATTCAACGGATTCCGATGAGCTGACGCGCCTTGCGGATGAGCACCCGGTGGTTCGCGATATCTTGAATTACCGGCAGGTATCCAAGCTCGACTCGACGTTTGTCCTCGGTCTCAAAAAGGTCATCGATCCGTCGGACGGACGCGTGCACTCGAACTTTTCGCAGGCAATGACCAATACGGGAAGACTGTCTTCCTCGGAACCGAACCTGCAGAATATTCCGATCCGAAGCGACTTGGGAAGCCAGATCCGGAAGGCGTTTGTAGCCCGGGAAGGCTTTGTGCTTCTCGATGCCGACTATTCGCAGATTGAGCTTCGTCTCCTGGCACACCTTTCGCAGGACGGGAACATGATCCGGGCCTTTCTGAATCATGAGGATATCCATACCAATACGGCGGCCAACATCTTTAATGTGCCCAAAGATATGGTCGAGCCTTTCATGCGATCCGCGGCAAAGACCGTGAACTTCAGCATCGTTTACGGCATCAGTGATTTCGGACTTTCGCAGGATCTCGGCGTCTCTTTTCAGGAAGCACACCATTATATTGAGCATTATTATGCCCAGT
Organism: uncultured Mageeibacillus sp.; assembly: GCA_964617375.1. GTDB lineage: Bacteria > Bacillota > Clostridia > Saccharofermentanales > Saccharofermentanaceae > Firm-13. The sequence goes on from CAZTXQ010000033.1 coordinate 11,005, forward strand.
ACCCGAAGATCAGAGAGTATCTCGATTCCCTGAAGAAACAGGCCTACGAGCGGGGTTTTGTGGAAACGATGTTCGGACGCCGCCGCGTTGTAAGGGAGCTTACCTCGCCGAACCGGAATATCCGCGCCTTCGGAGAACGCGCCGCGATGAATACGCCGGTACAGGGCACAGCAGCCGATATCATCAAGATTGCGATGAATCGTGTGAGCACGGAGCTCAGGAAAGCGAATCTTGACGCATCGCTGATCCTTCAGGTTCATGACGAACTGATCATCGAATGCAGGGAGGATCAGGCAGAACCGGCGGCCCGTGTTCTCAAGGAGGCCATGGAAGGTGCGGCGAAGCTTACCGTACCTTTAATCGCCGAGGTGAATGCCGGCAAGAGCTGGTATGAATGCAAAAGATGACCGGAGGGGAAAGAACAGTATGTTTGTAATCGGAATAACGGGTTGTATCGGTGCCGGCAAGAGCTCGGTCGCGAAAATTTTCGCCGACAGGGGAGTCCGTGTCCTTGACGCCGATGAGATCTCGCGAAAAGTAACCGGGCCGGACGGGAGCTCCGTCGGAGCGATCCGCGAGCTTCTCGGCAATAAAGTTGTGGATTCTTCCGGAAAATTGAACAGGAAGCAAGTCGCGGGCATCGTTTTCTCGAACCGGACCAAGCTCGATAAAATGTCGGAAATCATCCATCGCCAGGTTCTTCAGGAGATTTCCGATGAGCTGGAAAAAGAGCGTCAGAAGGGGACTAAGGTTCTTGTCCTGGACGTGCCGATTCCCGTGAAAAAGGGCTTCCTCGACGTCTGCAACCAGATATGGGTCGTAAGTGCCGACGAGGAAGTCCGACTGATGAGACTTATAGACCGCGGGGTGGCCGAGGACGATGCGAGGCGCCGTATGGCCATGCAGATGACGCGCGAAGAGTATGAAGATCTCGCGGATATCGTGATTGACAACAATGACGGCAGTGACGAATTAGGGGAAAAGGTGGTTTCCCTGATCAGCCAGGAACTCGGGAAGAGGGGGATCCGGATATGAGTATTCCGCAGATCATCGCTTTATGTTTCCTGATCTTTTCCGTTCTTCTCCTTCTGGCGGGAATCATTTTTCTTCCTAAGAGAGTTCCGCATTTGCGGAAATACCTGCTGATCAGCTGCGCGCTATATATCAGCGGCACTTTGCTGATAACCTTGATTGCATTTGTCAAAGCGACGGTTCCGGACCTGTTGATATGGCTTTGCGAAATCTTTACATTCGGCATCTTCGCCGTTTCTTCCGGAATGATCGTTTTTATCGCAAAAAAATTTGCGGAAGGAAATCCTCCTCCCGCAAATCATAAAGACCATCCGTAAAAGATCTAAACCCGGTTCATACATTCCGTTCATGCAGCCGGTCAACAAACCCGGTCAACAGATCCGGTTATACGTTAAACCGGAAAAGTACGATATCTCCGTCCTTCATTACATAGTCCTTGCCTTCCGACCGCACAAGGCCTTTTTCGCGCGCGGCGGCATATGTTTTGCATGCCATCAGATCGTCAAAAGCGACCACTTCGGCACGGATAAACCCGCGTTCAAAATCCGAATGAATCTTGCCTGCGGCCTGCGGCGCCTTTGTCCCTTTCTTAATCGTCCAGGCACGGCATTCGTCCGGTCCGGATGTCAGAAAAGAGATTTGCCCGAGGAGTTTGTAGCAGGCCTGTATCATCTTGTCGAGACCGGACTGGTCAAGACCTAAGTCTTCGAGAAATACCTTGCGCTCGTCTTCGTCGAGCATGGCGATTTCCTCTTCGATTCTTGCGGAAATAACAACGACCTCCGCGCCTTCGAGAACGGCATAACCGCGGACGGCATTTACGTATTCCGGTTCCGGTCCGCCGATCGCATCCTCCGAGATATTGGCCGCATACAGAATCGGCTTCATGGAAAGTAAAGGGAGGTCTTTAAGAAGCTCCTCATCTTCCGCGTCAAAAGAGAGCGTTCTTGCGGACTGTCCCTTCTCGAGCGTCTCATAGATTCTCTCGTAAAGACGAAGGGCCGGTTCAAACTTCTTGTCGCCGCCTTTCATCATTTTCCGAACCTTGTCGATTCTTCTCTCCATATATTCCATATCGGAAAGAATCAGTTCGAGGTCGATCGTCTCGATGTCGCGCGCGGGATCGGTGGCACCGTCCACATGGATGACATTGGGATCGTCGAAGCATCTGACGACATGTACGATCGCATCTACCTCGCGAATATTGGCCAGGAATTTATTGCCGAGACCTTCTCCCTTGCTGGCTCCTTTGACGAGCCCGGCAATATCGACGAATTCGACGACTGCAGGGGTGGTCTTTACCGGATTATACATTTCGGAAAGGCGATCGAGACGATGGTCCGGGACCGCGACGATTCCGACATTCGGTTCGATCGTACAGAACGGATAATTGGCAGATTCCGCACCTGCTCTTGTGATGGCGTTGAAAAGTGTACTTTTTCCGACATTGGGAAGACCGACGATTCCGAGTTTCATGAAAAACCTCTCTCATTTCCGCTTTTTTAACGATGTCATTATAACATGATCGGACCTGCCGACAATGCGGAAACGGAACAAATCTCGCGTACCTTTGAGGAGCGTGCCTTATTTGGGGGCATGTATTGTAACTGGCTGTATGGAATTGTCGAAAAATCGTTTTCCGATTTTGTTTCCTCCGGATTACGATTACGAAAGAACAAGGAGGAATTCTATGAGCGTCAGGAAAACACGTTACGCAAAGATATCCACATGCTTCCTTTTCGGAATTGAAGGGATTCCGGCGGATATAGAGGTCAGTATTTCTGCGGGACTTCCGGCCTTTGAGATCGTCGGACTGTGCGATTTATCCATACGGGAATCGAAGGAACGCATCCGCTCGGTAATCCGGCATGCCGGATACGATTTTCCGACCGGCAGAATTACCGCAGGATTTTCGCCTGCCTATATACATAAATCGGGCTCTTCCTTTGACCTTCCGCTCGCACTCTGCGTTCTTCTTGCTTCGGGGCAGATTCATACCTCGATTAAGGGGCCGATTCTGGCTTTCGGTGAGCTGACTCTGACGGGAAAGGTAAGAAATGTACCGGGCAGTATTCCGCGCCTTTGCTGTGCGCGGGACTCGAATATTGACGAGATACTCGTCCCTATGAGTGCGGTCCGGGAAGCCCGGCTCCTGAACCTTCGTGTGATCGGCGTCTCTGACTTAAAGAGCGCGATCCAATATCTGGAAAGAAGATCGGCGGATCGTGACATCATGGCCGGAGAGATTTTAATGGAAGCGGATCTGCCGGATGCGAATCTTCCCTTGATGCCGGCGGAGGAGCCGCTCGATTTCTCGCTTCTTAAAGGTCAGGAGAAGACCGGACGTGCGATCCTTCTATCGGCTGCAGGCTTTCACAGTCTTCTCATGACGGGAAGTCCGGGAACCGGGAAGACGACTGCGGCACGCATTCTTCAGGATATTCTTCCGCCCCTCGAAGCGAAGGAGAAACTCGATATCTTAAGACTCAAGAGTGTGATAAGAATTCTGGAGGAAGACGATCTTCTTTCCGACAGAAGGCCTTTCCGGTATGTTCATCATACCTGTACGGCAGCCGCAATGGCGGGCGGAGGCGCGAATCCGACTCCCGGAGAATTGTCGCTTTCGCTTCACGGCGTACTGTTTCTCGACGAGATAGCGGAGTTTCCCGGAAGGGTAATCGACCTTCTGCGTCAGCCGCTTGAAGAGGACGGTATTCTGATTTCAAGGGCGGGCAGCAAGGTTAGATTTCCGACACAATTTATTCTGGTTGCCGCAATGAACCCGTGCAGATGCGGCAAGCTTCTCGAGAATCCCAAAGCCTGTACCTGCAGCGACCGGCAGCGTCGACAGTATATGAACCGCATAAGCGGCCCTCTTCTGGACAGAATCGATCTGTTTACCGAGCTCGGCAGAATCGATACCGATGCTCTGCGGGAATCCGTAAACGGCACGAATCTGCATATGTCGGAAAGGATGAGAGAACAGGTGGAGATATGCTGGCAGCGGCAATATGAGAGATGCGACGAGACGGGACAGCCGAGAAGCCTGAACGGGATGAACAGGACGTCCTGCCCGACAGAGTCTTTCCGAATTACCTCCGAAGCGGCGGATTCTGCGGTGCAGTTTGCGGATAAGCTCACACTGTCAGCACGTGGTCTGAACCGTATGCTTAAGGTTGCCAGAACGATTGCGGACCTGGAAGGCGCAAGAGATGTGTCGGCTGCACATGTTTCGGAAGCGCTGCAGTTCAGGCACAAGATGTCATAACAGATATGAATGCGAGGAGAAGAATTATGGAATCCGATAACATAGAGAATCTTGCCGCGGATGTATTCGTTTCCCTTTTGATACTTGACAGGCGCATGGGCGGCAGCCGGATCCGGCATTTGCTGAGAGACGGTGTGATCCGGTCGATCCGGGACCTTGCCGCGGTTTCATTGCCGGATATAGCCGGCGGGTTCGGCGAGAATTTCGGCGATGAGGAGATCATCGGCATCGGGGATTGTCTGGAGGACGCGGTCTTGAGAAAGAGAGCCGACGAGTTGACAAAGCAGTCCATAGCGGAGCACCTGTTCACGGTCAATCAGAATGACGCCGGATATCCGTCCATGATGAAAGATCTTCCCGGTATGCCGCTGGTCCTGTTCGGGAAGGGTGATATAAGTCTTACCGGAAGTGCGAAATCATCCTCCGTCGCCGTGGTGGGGAGCCGGCAGCCCACTCTTTACGGCGTTACCGCGACCGAAGATATTACGGGTGAGCTTGCACGGCACGGCGTGACGATTATAAGCGGTCTTGCGCGCGGGATCGACACGACAGCGCACGAGGCGGCTCTTAAATGGAAGGGTAAAACGATCGCGGTCATGGCCGGAGGTCTCGATATGGTGTATCCTCCGGAGAACCGGCGGCTCTTTGATCAGATTGTGGAATCGGGCCTCGTACTCTCGGAGATGCCGCCCGGACAGCCGGCTTTCCGGCAATATTTTCCCGCAAGGAACAGGATTCTTTCCGGACTCTCCGATCTGGTCGCTATCATGGAGGCGGGTGAACAGAGCGGAACCCTTCATACGGCAAGCTTTGCGGCGGCACAGGGAAGAGACGTTTTTGTGCTTCCCGGAACGATTTATTCGGAGAAATCCAGAGGGAATCTCCGGTTGATTCAGGATGGGGCTGACATTCTTTTGTCGGCCGAGGATATTCTGTGCAGACTCGCCGGACAGGCTTTCTTTAGAGAAATCGACGAAATTAAGAAGACGGAGAGAGAGAAGAGCATCCGTTCGAGACTGGCCGAATGCCCCGAAACTCTCACACACGAAGAGAATACCGAGCTTATTACCGGTCGGCTTTCGCTTTGCGAACAGACCATGGATGAACTGATTCATGCGACGGGACTCAAGTACTCTGTCGTAGCGCCTATCCTTTCCGAACTGGAACTTTCCGGGAAGGTAATAGACAGGAGACAAAGATATGCTTTGACTTTTCAATGCTCATGAAGTATATAATGGTAAAAGACTACCTTCGGGAATAGCATTTTCCGCGGATCATCAGCGAAACAGTCGGAATTTGGATCGGTTGCATTAATTTATTTCCAGCGATGCTAGAGAGAAATGAGAGAAAATGAATAGAAAACTGGTTATTGTCGAGTCACCCGCGAAAGCCAAGACCATCGGGCGGTATCTTGGGAAGGAATACAGGATCACCGCATCCGTCGGACATATTCGCGATCTGCCCGCTTCAACGATCGGCGTTGACGTTAAGAGGAGTTTTAAACCGACCTATATCAATATGCGTGGTAAAGAGAAAGTAATCCGCGAGATCAAGGATCTTGCCAAGGATTGCGATCAGGTTTACATCGCAACTGACCCTGACCGCGAAGGAGAAGCGATCGCATGGCATATTGCCGGGATTCTTGGTATAGATGTCACGACATCGTGCAGAATCAGTTTTAATGAGATTACTCAAAAAGCCGTGCAGGCGGCTGTTTCCGAGCCCCGTGCCATCGATGTGGACCTGGTTAACGCACAGCAGGCCAGAAGAATTCTCGACAGACTTGTCGGTTATGAACTGAGCCCGCTTCTTTGGAAGAAGATCAGGAAGGGTCTTTCCGCAGGCCGTGTTCAGTCTGTGGCGACGCGCATGATCGTCGACCGCGAGAATGAGATCAACGCTTTTCAGAAAGAAGAGTATTGGAATCTTACGGCGGAACTTTCGCCTGAGAGCGAGTCTTTCCCTTTCAGAGCCCGTTACAGCGGTATCAAGAAGGGCGGGAAATTCGAGAAGGTCAAATTAAGCAGCAAAGAAGAGACAGACCTGGTTCTTTCGGATATTGAGAACGGTTCATATGTTGTCGATAAGATTAAGAAGGGCAGCAAGCAGCGAAACCCGTTTGCTCCTTTTACCACAAGCACGCTGCAGCAGGAAGCATCGAGACGGCTCGGATTCTCCTCGAAAAAGACCATGAGCATCGCCCAGCAGCTTTATGAGGGCGTGGAAATTGCCGGACAGGGCCAGGTTGCTCTGGTATCCTATATCCGTACGGACTCGGTCCGTATCTCCGAAGAGGCCCTCTCAATGGCCAGGAACCTGATTGAAGAGAAATACGGGAAGGCATATGTTCCGCATAGTCCCCGTAAATATGCCAATAAGAATTCATCTCAGGACGCGCATGAAGCGATCAGACCGGCTCATTTTGAGCTTTCTCCCGAATCCTTAAGCAATTCCCTTTCGTTTGATCAGATTCGCCTTTACAAGTTAATCTGGGACCGCTTTCTTGCGTCGCAGATGACTTCGGCGGAAGTGAATACGGTATCGATGGACATCGCCTGCGGCAAACACATTTTCAGATCGCAGGGAGAGACCATCCGTTTTAAAGGATACTTAGCCGCTTATGAAGACGTATCGGAAGATGCGGCCGAAGAAGACGAGAAGAACCAGGGCAAAGAGAAGCTTCCGGAGCTCTCGGAGGGCCAGTCTCTGGATCTGATCCGTCTGAATCCGGAACAGAAGTTCACTCTGCCGCCGGCCCGTTATACGGAAGCGACGCTGATCAAGGCCCTTGAAGAGAAAGGAATCGGACGTCCGTCCACGTACGCCCCTACGATTTCGACGATTGTTGAGCGCAACTACGTTGAGAAGAAGACAAAATTTCTTTCTCCCACCGAACTCGGTATGGTCGTAACAAAACTATTAGCCGATCATTTCAAAGATATTGTTGATGTGCAGTTTACGGCACAGATGGAAGAGAAGCTCGATGAGATTGAAGTCGGAAAGAAAGATTGGGTGGCAGTCCTGTCGGAGTTTTACCCGCCTTTTCACGATCAGATACTGAAAGCAATGACCGACATCGAGAAGGTCGAGATGAAAGAGGAGAAGACCGGCGAGATCTGCCCGCTTTGCGGGACCGGTGAACTTCTCATCAAGGAAGGCCGTTTCGGCAAATTTGTGGCGTGCTCCCATTTCCCGGAGTGCAAGTATACCAAGAATCTGGAGATCACCGTCAACGGGCACTGCCCGATCTGCGGGTCCGGTCTCGTATCTCATACCTCGAAGAAATTCAAGGGCCGCACATTCTTTACCTGTGATAAAAAGGGGCAGGATCCCGAGTGCAAGTTCATCAGCTGGGATCTTCCCGTCGAAGGCAAGACGTGTGAGACTTGCGGAAGCTACATGGTTTGGAAACGCTTTAAGGGAAGGACATATCCGAAGTGTTCAAACAAGGAATGTTCGACGAATGCAAGAAAGACAGCGAAGAAAGCGGATCCGGAAGAAGAGCAGACGGCCGGGGAGTAAACTCTCCCGGGGCGAATCACGAGGTGTATTTTATTTATGTTAAATCATGAAGTAACCGTTGTCGGAGCCGGTCTTGCGGGATGCGAGGCGGCCTGGCAGCTGGCGCGGGCCGGTGTAAATGTCGTCCTAAAAGAAATGAAGCCGGCGCGTTATTCCGATGCCCATCACAGTCCGAATTATGCGGAACTGGTTTGCAGCAATTCGCTGCGCTCCAATCAGCTTGAGAACGGAGTCGGCCTGCTTAAAGAGGAGCTCAGACAGTTAGGTTCCCTGATCATGGAATGCGCAGACAAGACACAGGTTCCCGCCGGCGGAGCGCTTGCCGTAGACCGGGAGGAGTTCTCCTCGCTCGTAACCGAAAAGATCCGTACGAATCCTCTGATTCGAATTGAATCGGGTGAAGCAACAGAAGTTCCGGAGACGGGAACCGTAATTATTGCGACCGGACCTCTTACGGACGGCGCCCTTTACGAGGATATCGCAAAGCTGCTCGGCGATAAGACCCTGCACTTTTTTGATGCGGCGGCTCCGATCGTTATGGCGGATTCCATCGACCGTTCGGTCGTTTTCGCGATGTCGCGCTATGGCAAGGGCGGGGACGACTATCTGAACTGCCCGATGAACCGCGAAGAGTATGAGGCCTTCCAGGAAGCGCTGGTACATGCGGAGCTTGCCGATGTCAAGAATTTTGACAAAGAGACGGTTTTTGAGGGGTGCATGCCGATCGAAACCATGGCTAAGAGGGGAATCGAAACCATGCGTTTCGGCCCGCTCAAGCCCGTAGGACTTATCGATCCCCGCACGGGCAAGGAACCTTACGCGTGCATTCAGTTAAGACAGGACGACAGGGCGGCCAGCATGTACAACCTTGTCGGTTTTCAGACAAGGCTTCGCTTCCCGGAACAGCAGCGAGTATTTCGCATGATTCCCGGGCTCGAAAACGCGGAATTCTGCCGGATGGGCGTAATGCACAGGAACACATATCTCGATTCGCCGCGGCTCCTTGACAATACGTATTCTCTGAAATCGGATCCGCGTATCTTCTTCGCCGGCCAGATGACGGGCGTGGAGGGATATATTGAATCGACGGCATCCGGTTTTGTCGCCGGCCTAAGTGCGGCCGCAGCTGTTCTGGACCGCGAACTTCCGTATACCATGTCGGATCACACGATGATCGGCGCGATGGCTATGTATATTTCGGATACGACGGTTCGCAATTTTCAGCCCATGAACGCAAACTTTGGATTGATTGCGCCGCTCGGATATAAAATCCGCAACAAAAAAGAGAAATATCTGGAGTACGCGAAAAGATCTCTGGAAGAAATTGAAAATTACCGCATTGCTGCGGAAGATTTTTTTCGGGATCAGGCTTAGAATATACGATATCGATGATATGAATAGAACGATGGGGGTAGAATATGGGTCTGTTTGCGAACTACAATAAAGAAGGTCCCGGTGTATATGAGGATGATTTGAAGCACGGTCCGTTCGTGTCTTTTTTCCAGATATACGGATCGAAGTTTTTTAAGCTTTGCACGACGAATCTGATTTTTTTGCTTTTTAATCTACCGGGCCTGGTCATTGCCTATTTTGCGGCGGTGTTCTTCTTGCCGTTGATCAATACGACATTGGCTCCCGTGAATTTCGAAGCCTATATGGAGAAACTGGGGATAGCCGCCGCGGATGGTGCCGCAGCCGGAAACAGTGCGTCCATGCAGCTCTATTTTCTCCTTTTGCTTTTAACGGTTATGTTTACCGTCGGCATGCTCTTGATTGTAAACGGTCCGGCACAGACAGGATTATCGTATGTTTACCGGAATTTTTCGCGGGGAACTCCTGTGTTTCTGTGGTCGGATTTTATGACGTCCTTCAAGAAGAACTGGAAACAGTCCCTCATCGCCTCTCTTCTGGGCTTGCTGGTCTCGGCTATAACCATCTTCAATATCGGATTTTACAACACGGTTTACAAAGGGCAGTATTCACAGGTGTTTTCGACGATATTTGTCGTCCTTTTTGTATTTCTCATTTGTATTCAGATGTACGTTTACCCCTTGATCGCATCGGTGGATCTGAAGCTTAAGGATGTATACCGGGATGCGGTTTTGCTTTTCCTCGGACGGCTTTTGCCGACACTCGGGATTTTTCTGGTCAATGTCATCGTGCTTGTCGTTGTTCCGGTTCTCCTTTTGTTCACGCTTACGAACTTCGGGTTCGGAATTGCATTCCTCTATTATTTGTTCTTTGCTTTCTCGTTCCTGCACTTCCTGAACACGTTTTATGTCTGGAGACAGATCGAACGTTTTGTGGCAAAGCCGGAAGGAGAAGATGAGAATAAGGCAGAGCCGGATGCGGATTCGAAGGACGACGCGGAAGAACCGGACAATTCCGGAGATTCGAAAGAGGACTAAAGACAATCCGGATCCGTGGATCCATTATTGAACAGTACAAATAAAAATCACGTCCGCGTTTATGCAGACGTGATTTTTTGTTGACGGATTATGATCTGCCGGATGATTCGTGCAGCCGGATGATTGGCGCCCGGATTATTAACCGATCAAGTCCTGCATGTTGTAGAGCCCCGCCGGTTTCCCGTTAAGAAATCTTGCCGCAGCCACGGCGCCCTGCGCAAAAACATTCCTGGATTCCGCACTGTGCGATACGGTAATGACTTCTTCGGGTCCCGCAAAGATCACGCTGTGTTCGCCGACAATGGTGCCGCCGCGGATCGAATGTATGCCGAGTTCTTTCTTCCCGCGTTTTTTCATGTCACTGTGACGATCGTAAACGTAGTCGAGCTTGTGATCGAGTGTATCGTTCAAGGCATCGGCAATCATCAGCGCGGTACCGGAAGGCGCGTCGAGCTTCTGGTTGTGGTGGGCTTCGACGATTTCGATGTCGAAGTTCGGGTAGAGCACTTCGGCGGCTTTCCTGACAAGACTGATCAGTATGTTGATTCCGAGCGACATGTTGCCGGAATAGAAGACGGCTGTCTTTTCGGAAAGGGCGTACAGACTCTTTTTCTCGTCTTCGCCGAGACCGGTCGTGCACATGACGAGAGGCTTCCCGCTCTTTTCGGAAAGCGCGATTACGGACGGCAGGGCTTTGACGTTCGAAAAATCGATGATTACGTCGAAGTCTTCCTTGCAGTCCGCGGGATTCGTATAGACGGGATACGTGTGTGTGACGCCGTTTATGTCACAGCCGGCCGTGATGAGGATGTCTTCGGATTTCGAGCAGATGTCGGTGATGACGCCTCCCATGCGGCCGTTGCAGCCGTTCAAGAAAACTCTGGTAACATTCATGATTCTTCTCCTTTGCAAATCGGCAATCATATAACAGGAAAAACCGGCAGATGCAGCCGACACATGTCCGCGGGATATACCGGTTTCTGTTTCACAAGTTTTCGGGAAGGAAGGGGCAGCTTAGCGGAAGGAATATCTTTCGAGGTCATATCCGGCCATGACATTCCGAAGCTTTTCCTTACATTCGGGTGACATCTCGCAAAGCGGCATGCGGCACTCGCCGACTTCCCAGCCGAGAATATTCAGTGCTTCTTTTACCGGTATCGGATTGACATCCGAGAAGAGCGCATTGATCAGGGGAAGGTAATCAAGCTGAATACGTCTCGATTCGGCAATATCGCCGTTGAGGAAGGTGTGAACCAGATCGCTCATTTCCTTCGGGATGATATGCGCCGCTACGGAGATGACTCCTTTGGCGCCTAAAGCCAGCATCGGTACAACCAGACCGTCTTCGCCGGAGTAAAGAACGATATCGTCTCCGCAAAGTCTCGCGACTTCGGGAACCTGCAGAAGGTTGCACTCCTTGACCGCGACGATGTTCGGGATCGCGGAAAGACGCTTGATCGTCTGAGGCTGTATATTTAAGTTTGTTCTGGACGGTACGTTGTAAAGAATGATCGGGAGATCGGTCGATTCGGCCATCGCCTTAAAGTGGCGATAGAGCCCCTCCTGCGAGGTCTTGTTGTAGTAGGGCGTAACGGAGAGCAGAGCGTCTGCTCCGAGCTCGGTCGCTTTCCTGCACAGCTCCACACCGTGTGCGGTGTCGTTGCTGCTGGTTCCGGCGATTACCGGGATTCTTTTGGCTACCCGGTCAACTACAAACTTTATCACCGCAAGGTGTTCCTGGTCGGGCATAGTGGATGCTTCTCCGGTCGTGCCGCAGGCAACGATCGCATCCGTTCCATTCGAGATATGGAAGTCGATAAGCTCGGCAAGTTTTTTGAAATCAACACCCTCCTTTGAAAAAGGTGTTACGATCGCGACTGCGGATCCTTCAAAAACCGGCTTCTTCATGTTTTTACCTCCATTCAATATTGGGACGTTTCGTCTTTTTTGAAAAAGAAACGATAACAAATCATAACATCTACTGTACACAGGCGTCAATTCTATAATATAATTGCTTCTTATGAGAACAAGCGATTTTAACTATGATTTACCCGAAGAACTGATTGCTCAGCACCCGCCTGCGGTGCGGGGCACATCCCGATTACTTTCACTCGACGGCAACACCGGAGACATCCGGCACTTGAGTTTCCCGGATCTGCCGACACTTCTTAGCCCCGGCGACTGCCTCGTAATCAATAATACGAAGGTTATCCCGGCGCGTCTTCTCGGTGCTCGAAAAGCGACCGGCGCCGCCGTCGAGATCCTGCTTCTTAAGAGGCTCGACAAAGAACGTTGGGAAACGATCGTAAGGCCCGGCAAGAAATGCCGCGTCGGTCACGAGGTCGAATTTATTCCCGGCAAATTGTCCTGCGTCATTGAGGAGGTTCTCGACACGGGGAACCGGATTGTCCGGTTTTCTTTTGACGGAATCTGGGAAGAAATCCTGGATGAAGCGGGGACCATGCCGTTGCCGCCGTATATCCACGAACAGCTCGAAGACAAGGAACGCTATCAGACCGTATACGCAAAGACGCCGGGATCGGCTGCCGCACCTACGGCAGGACTTCATTTTACCGATGATCTTCTCGAGAGGATCAAGGCGATGGGTGTATCGGTAGCCGAACTTACGCTCCATGTGGGTCTCGGTACTTTTCGCCCCGTAAAATGCGACGAAATAACCGAACACATTATGCACTCAGAATGGTATTCCTTCGACAAAGAGGCCTCCGATACGGTGAGAAGAACGAAAGCTGCGGGCGGGCGCGTGATCGCGGTCGGTACGACCAGCTGCCGGACACTCGAGACCGTCGCCGCAAAGGATCCTGAGATGCGGCCCTCGTCGGGATGGACGGATATCTTTATCTACCCCGGTTACGAGTTTGGATGTATCGACGCCATGATCACAAATTTCCATCTTCCGGAATCGACGCTGATCATGCTCGTATCGGCTTTTGCCGGAAAAGATCATGTTTTTGCGGCTTACCGGGAGGCAATCGAGAATCAGTATCGCTTTTTCAGCTTCGGGGATGCCATGTTCCTAACGCGAAAAGACAAGAGAGACGAAGGTAAATTATGACGGAACAGGACAGCACGAAAAAGAAATTACCGCCCGTATGGTACGAACATATACATACGTGCAAACAGACGGGCGCAAGGCTCGGCCGCGTGCACACACCGCACGGGACTTTTGATACGCCGACTTTTATGCCGGTCGGAACGCAGGCGACCGTTAAGGGCATGTCGCCGGATGAGATTGCGGGCATGGGTGCCGGAATCATTCTTTCCAACACGTATCACCTCTGGATGCGTCCGGGAAGCGATATTGTAAGGGAAGCCGGCGGACTTCACAAGTTCATGAACTGGAAGGGCGCGGTCCTGACGGACAGCGGCGGATTCCAGGTGTTTTCGCTCGCGAAGCCGAAGGATATCACGGAGGAAGGCGTCCATTTCAAATCCCACATCGACGGTTCGAAGCACTTTCTGACGCCCGAAAAGTCCATGCAGATCCAGCATGATCTCGGCTCGGACATTATCATGGCATTTGATGAGTGCACACCGTGGCCCTGTGACTTTCACTACGCGAAAAGATCCCTCGAGCGTACGACAAGATGGCTTGACCGCTGTATCTCGTCGCACGATACAGGGGATACGCAGGCGCTTTTCGGGATTATTCAGGGCAGCACGTTTCCTGAGCTGAGACGCCAGAGCGCAAGGGAGATCACCTCCTTTGATCTTCCGGGATTTGCGATCGGCGGACTTTCGGTCGGCGAGCCGGGAGACCTGATGTACCAGATGCTTGAGGAGACGGTGCCTCTGATGCCCTGGGATAAGCCCCGATACCTGATGGGTGTCGGAACGCCGGATTATCTGATCGAGGGAGCCATACGCGGCATCGATATGTTTGACTGTGTTCTGCCGACCAGAATCGGAAGGAACGGCACGGTTCTTACGAAGAAGGGCAGACTTATTGTCCGCGACGCCAAATGTGCGCGCGACTTTACTCCGATCGAAGATGACTGTGACTGTTATGTCTGCAGGAATTATACGAGAGCGTATATCCGGCATCTTCTGAAGGCGGATGAGATGTTTGGCTTAAGGCTCTGCTCGTGGCACAATCTGCACTTTCTCATTCACTTGATGGAGGAAGTCAGGGAAGCAATACGAAATGACCGCCTTCAGGATTACCGCAACGAGTTTTTCGAGACTTTCGGATATAAAAAGAAGGTCTGAGGCTCCCGGGGTGAAAATTCCTTGCAATTTGCATCGCCGGAATGATAGAATTATAATGTTAAAAAATGATTTAAAATATTCCGCTGATAATCAGCTGACGGAGGTCTCTCATGCTTTTATCCACTCTGACCTTAACCGCGACAACAGCCGCAACAACACCTGCCGGTACAGATATGTTTTCCAGCTATCTGATGATCGGTTTCCTGATCCTGGTTTTTGTAGCCATGTACTTTATCACGATCAGACCGCAGCGCAAGCGTGATAAGGAACTCAAGAGCCAGATCGGCAAGATGGCTGTCGGTGATACCGTCGTTACCATCGGCGGAGTCGTAGGCGTAGTTGCCAATATCAAGGACGACGAAGTTACGATCACGACGAGCGTAGCGCATACGATGATTACGTTTAAGAAGTCCTCCATCAACAACATTGTTCCGCGCGTATAATTTTCGTAGAATATGCTTATTAAAGAATGAGGTGAATGATTATGACACACATCAAAACAGTTCAGAAAGCTTGCGTGAAAGTTCCTGCTTCCGGTAAAGCCTGCGGAGAATGCCAGACATCCTGCCAGTCCGCCTGCAAGACAAGCTGCACGGTTGCCAATCAGAAGTGCGAGTCCGATCGCTGATATCGATCCCCTTAGCTTCGTAAGTTCATGTTTTAATCGAATGGTGGAGGCGGTTAAGAGCTGTCTTCACTATTTTTGTGTTTGCCTATAACAGACATTACGGCATCCCGGACGATGACCGTATCAATTCGGAGGTGTAATTTTGGTTCATGCATTTATGATGAAGGGGCGCTTCATCGCTTACGATTCGGAATCGGCCGCTCTTCACGAGCTTGATCAGACGGCATATGACGTTCTTAATCTCTATATAGACGCACGCGGGCAGAAGCCCGACTCCGCGTCTTTTGCCGGGCTTCAGGCCGCCAAGGGCTATTCGGCTGCAGACATTGAAGACTGCGCGGCGGATATCGATATGCTGATCCGCGACGGCGGTCTCTTTGCGCCGGCAAACGAGGTCGGATTTTCTTCGCTGTATCCCGAAACGCCTGCCATCAAGGCTATGTGCCTTCATATCTGCCACGACTGCAACTTAAGATGCAAGTACTGTTTTGCCGGAACGGGTGATTTTGGTACGGGAAAGCGCTCGATGCTGGATCTCGAAACCGGTAAGAAGGCAATTGACTTCTTAATTGCGGCTTCCGGCAAAAGACATCATCTTGACATTGATTTTTTCGGCGGAGAACCGCTGATGAACTGGCCGGTAGTCGTCGCTCTTACGGAATATTGCGAGGCCAAGGCACTTGAGACCGGCAAGGAGCTTCGCCTTACCATTACGACCAACGCACTTCTTCTCGATGAGGAGAAGACGGCCTTTATCAACGAACACATGAAGAACTGCGTGCTTTCGATCGACGGACGTCCCGAGGTACATGACCGGATGCGTCCCGGCATCAACGGCAAAGGCTCATACGAGGCCGTTTCCGGCCGCATCAAGGCATTCCTCGACGCACGCACATCGGAGGATTCGAAATATACCGAGCATTATGTACGGGGCACCTACACGAGAAACAATCTCGATTTTTCACAGGATGTCATTCATCTTGCGGAGGAGCTGGGCGCCCGCCAGATCTCGGTCGAACCCGTCGTATCGCCGGACGGCAGCGGGTATGAGATCCGCCCCGAGGATTTGCCGCAGATCGAAAGAGAATATGAAGATCTTGCCGAGTACATCCACGAGACCAGAACGTCCGGGGATACGGTGCATTTCTTTCACTTTATTATGGACATGAAAGGCGGCCCTTGCGTGTACAAACGCCTTAAGGGCTGCGGAGTCGGCGCAGAATACTGTGCCGTAACACCTGACGGAGATATTTACCCCTGCCATCAGTTCGTCGGAGAAACCGATTTGAAGATGGGGAATGTCCACGATATGTCCCGGATAACCGACGGCCAAGGGGCTCTCCTTCCGGGTAAAACGACGGAAGAGATACTGGATCCGGGAGTCCGGAAAATCTTCTTTGACCGCCTGATGCCGAACCGAGAATTCTGCAAAACCTGCTTCGCGCGTTATACATGCGGCGGCGGGTGCCCGGCAAACAGTCTGCATTCGACGGGGGACCTCGACGGACAGTATGAAGTCGGATGCCGCCTCGCAAAAAAACGTCTCGAATGTTCGCTTTGGCTCGCAGTCGCGGAGCAGGACGCGTAAGGTATGATACAATAATCCTGTAATTTTCAATATGTACAGGAGGTTTTATGCAATATTCTTATAGCGGAATCTGGCCGTCGGTTGACGACGGCGTATATATAGCTCCGACAGCCGCCGTCATCGGCGATGTTTCTCTGGCCGCAGGCAGCAGCGTCTGGTTCGGAGCCGTATTAAGGGGAGACGAGGCACATATCAGCCTTGGAAAGAACTCCAATATTCAAGACAATTCGGTCGTTCACTGTGACCGCGGAATTCCCGTCACGATCGGCGAATATGTTACGGTTGGTCATAATGTGATCCTTCACAGCTGCACGGTCGGCGATGGAGTGATGATCGGTATGGGCGCCGTCGTATTGAACGGCGCCGTGATCGGAAAAGGCGCTGTCGTCGCGGCGGGAGCCGTCGTGAAAGAAGGGCAGGAGATTCCGCCCTATACGCTTTTCGCCGGGATTCCGGCTGTTCTTAAGAAGCAGCTTGATCCGTCCAGAAGACAGGCAACCATGGATAACTCCATGGAATATGTCCGTCTCGGGACCGAATACAGGGAATCGGAGGCGAAATTATGAACGAAATGCCGATCACAGGTAAGGATATTCAAAAAAGTGAAGAGGTCAAGGTGCTTCTCATGGCGTCATCGCTTCAGATGACTTCCCTGGGTTACACCGAACATTCCTTCCGGCA
Organism: uncultured Mageeibacillus sp.; assembly: GCA_964617375.1. Taxonomy (GTDB): domain Bacteria; phylum Bacillota; class Clostridia; order Saccharofermentanales; family Saccharofermentanaceae; genus Firm-13. Next base: position 28,362 of record CAZTXQ010000033.1, read on the forward strand.
TTGCCGGCTGGTATCGAACAAATGCGGCGAGATTCTGGAGAAGACAGGTGCCGACGAGCATACGATCGAACTCGCCAGAATCGCCGGATATATTCATGATATCGGGAATGCGGTGAACAGGAACAATCACGCCATGTCCGGAGCACTTCTTGCTTATGACATGCTCTTGCGGAAGGGTATGTCCTATAGCGACGCGGCACAGATCATGATGGCGATCGCCAATCACGACGAAGGTGTCGGCTCGCCCGTAAATGCGATTGCAGCCGCACTGATTCTTTCGGATAAGGCCGATGTTCACAGAAGCCGTGTTACCAACAAAAATCCCGCGACATTCGACATTCATGACCGCGTGAACTACTCAGCTACGTCATCCACACTGATGATCGAGGACAAGAAGGCAAAGCTTGAAATTGAAATCGATACGTCTATTTGCCCGGTAATGGATTATTTTGAGATTTTTCTCGGCCGTATGAAGATGTGCCGGAACGCGGCATCCTTTTTGGGACTGACTTTCGAATTGTTTATCAATCAGACACAGCTTCTTTAAGGCGAAATAGGATTTGAGGGGGACAAAGGTGGCCGGGCATTCAGGCGGAATACCTGACAATATCATAGAAGAGATCATTTCCAGAAACGATATCGTATCGGTGGTCGGGCAGTACGTGCGCTTTACCAAGACCTCCGGACAGAATCTTTTCGGGCTGTGTCCGTTTCATTCCGAAGATACACCTTCCTTTTCTGTGTCCACAACCAAACAGATTTATTATTGCTTCGGCTGCCATAAGGGCGGCAACGTTGTTCACTTTATCATGGAAACGGAGAAATGCGGGTATCTCGATGCCATCAAAATACTGGCGGAGCGCGCGCAGATCAAGATTCCGGAACCGCAGGACGAGTCGTACCGGAAAGAGGCGCAACTTCGAGACCGGGTGCGGGAATCGCTGGTGGAAGCCGCGCGGTATTTCTATAAGAATCTCATGTCCGACCGCGGAAAAAGCGCAAGATCGTATCTGGAAGGCCGGAAAATATCCCCTTCGACTGCGAAGTCGTTCGGGCTGGGGTTTGCGCCGGACGACTGGTCGGGACTTCTGAAGCACCTGAGATCCAAAGGCTTTACCGACGATATTCTGTCGCAGTGCGGCCTTTTCACCAAGAGCAAGAAGGGAGAACTTCTTGATCTCTTCCGCGGCCGCCTGATGTTTCCCATTTTTGACGTATTGGGAAAAGTCATCGCATTCGGCGGGCGGATTATGAGCGGCGACGGCCCCAAATATATCAATTCGCCGGAGACGGTCATTTACTCCAAGCAGAGAAATCTGTACGCGCTCAATTTTGCCAAAGCGAGCAAAGAGAAGAAGATGATCATCGTCGAAGGCTATATGGACGTTATTTCGATGCATCAGGCCGGCGTTACAAATGCCGTAGCCTCGCTGGGAACGGCGCTTACCGAACGCCAGCTGGACCTTGTATCCAGATATGCGGAAGAAGTGGTCCTTTTCTACGATTCGGATGCGGCCGGGCAGACCGCTGCTCTTCGCGGACTTAAGATGCTGCTCGAACGCGGGAAAAAGCACTCCGCGACGGCAACGAAGATTTCCGTCGCCATGGTGCCGGACGGCAAGGATCCGGATGAATACATCCGCGAACACGGGGCCGAGGCTTTTCGCAAAATCGTGGCCGATGCATATTCTGTCATGGACTATCTTCTTTTCACGGCGAAAAGACAGAGCAGCGCTGATGGGCGTTTTGACGCGAGAACGTATCAGACTCTTGCCTGTACATATCTTTCCTGGGAAGCCAATGCCGTGCTGCGCGAGAGATCTGCCGCCGAGGCGGCGCGTATTCTCGGCGTATCCGTTAAAAGCGTACTCGCAGAGGCGGAGCGTATGTCGGTGGATAAAGCCGAACAGGAGGACAGAGAACCCATCCGGACGGTCGAGCGTCAGACCACGGTTCTCTCGCAGCGCAATGAGGGCGAGAGCGCGACCGTCGAGGAAGTTGTTCTGTTATGCCTTCTGGCAGGCCTCGGATCCGGATATGAGAAGCTTGAAGAGAAGCCGTTGCCGCAGGATTTTTCGATGGGCGTTATGAGAGAAATCGCCTCGGAAGCGATCTCTCTTCTGGATCAGGGCAAGCTCGATTCCTTGAAGCTCATCGCATTGGGAGAAGACCGGCTCTTAAATCGCCGGCCCGCGCATGAGGTAATTTCGGAATATCTGATGCGCGCACAGAATGTTCCGGACGAACAGACGAGAATCATATATACGCTGGAGTATCTCTACAAATTAAGAGTAACCGTATATACGGCTACAAAAAACGAATTGGCGGCGATCCGCGACGGAATGCCGGACGGTCCGGACCGGGATGCAACGAGCAGGAATCTCCTGCAGATTTCGGACTATATACGGTATCTTCGGGATCGCCAGGAGGAGCTTCACAAGTGACGGGACAATTGCCTGAATCGATGTCTCCTTCGGGACCAACGCAGCTCTCGAGGCGTCTTATGGATATCGTCGCACTGGTACCGCCGTGTCCGCGCGTACTCGATATCGGATCGGACCACGGACATGTGACGTCCTGGCTTCTCGAGAACGGTGTCGCCCAAACGGCGGTTGCGACGGACATCCACGCGGACCCCGCGGAAATAACACGCCGCTACCTGCGGCGTCAGGGTACGATCGACCGCGCGACCGTGATTCATACCGACGGTCTTCACGGAATAACGCTTGCGGAAGGCGACGTCGTGATTCTTTCCGGATTGGGCGGGCTTGAGATGATCCGCATACTTTCGGAAGCCCTGGACGGTCACGGAGGCGCTTTCTCTGCGAAAATACGCTTTATCCTGCAGCCTCAGCGATCCGCGGAAGAACTGCGCATTTTCCTCAATCGCTCCGGTTTCGTTTTCGAAAAAGAGAAGATCAGCATCGACCGCGACAAGTACTATTGTATACTGGCTCTTGCCTGGAACGGGAGCACTCCCGCGGAGTTCTCGCTCGGAGAACGGGTCCTGGGTCCCTGCATATTGCGGGACAAGCCGGATGGTTTTACACGCTATCTTACACATCAAAAAAATGTTCTCAAGAAACATATGCGGGCTCGCCCCGAGCTTTCCGAAGTCATTCATGAGATCGATCTTCTCCTGCAAATTTGAAAAAGAGGTATCAGCCATGAGCGTACGCGAATTCAAAATCGATGAAATATTAACGGATATAGAAAATTTCGCACCGGTCTGTCTGGCGGAGAGCTGGGATCATGTCGGCCTCATGATCGGCGACCGTTCCGGGACGGTCAAGAACGTCGTCCTCTCTCTGGACGCCGACCGGGACGCATTGAATCTGTGCGAAGAAGAGGGTGCGGGTCTTTTGATCACACACCACCCCCTCATATTCCGGCCGCTCACAGAGATTGACTATCAGACCTCAAGAGGGGCTCTTGTCCGTGACTTTATCCGGAAGAATATTACCGTCTACAGCGCCCACACGAATCTTGATAAAACCGCCGGGGGTGTGAATCATGTTTTCGCGGAGCTGGCCGGCCTTACGTCACCGATGTCGATTACCGGAGTGAGCGTCGGACTTTGCGGCGAACTGAATGAAGTCACAAGCCTTTATTACATGGTCAAGCACTTGAAGAAACTTCTCGGCGCCGGCGCTATAACACTCAATACGGACAGCGACCGGGAGGTCGCGCGTATTTTCGTGCAGGGAGGGTCCTTTGATGCAGATTCAATACCGGAACTCATAAAGGCCCGTATTGATCTTGTTATCGCCGGCGAGATCCATTATCACGATCTTATGGATTTGAGGGCGGCCGGAATCGCGGCGTTTTCGATCGGCCACGATGTCAGCGAGCGCATCATTCTCCCGACGCTCGAAAAGAGACTCAATCTGCAATTTCCGGCACTTGGGGTAGCGATAGCCGAAGGTTTAGACTATAATAAGAACGTTTTCTGAGTAAACCAGACGATCGCGGGTGCAGTGCCGAAAGGCCGCACGTGAGGAAAGTCCGGGCTCCATAGGACAAGGGTGCCGGGT
>CAZTXQ010000034.1:0-30944 GCA_964617375.1 uncultured Mageeibacillus sp.
CCTTCTGATCTTTGCAAGCTTTCTCTGCGTCGTCCCGATCGTATCCTGCGTCGTCACGGCCTTTAAGACCGAGGGGGAGTATGCGACAACGAACATCATGACCTTGCCGCAGAACTGGACGTATTTTACAAATTTCATTACGGTCTGGAATAAAGTCAATATGGGGAAGGCATTTCTCAATACAGGCATTATCCTCATTGCGGTCCTCGTCGGATCGATTATGTTCAGTGCGATGCTGGCGTATGTCCTGAACCGTTTCAAGTTTCACGGGAACACAATCATCCGGAACCTGTTTCTGTTTGCAACGCTGATTCCCGGTATCGCAACCCAGGTTACGGTCTATCAGATTATGTCGGGGCTCGGCTTCGTAAACACACTTTACGGCTACATCATCCTGCTCCTGGGAAGTGACGTCATCTCCATCTATATCTTTCTTCAGTATTTTGAGAATCTATCCGAGTCTCTCGACGAGTCCGCGATTCTGGACGGCTGCAGCTACTTCGGTGTGTTTTTCAAGATCCTGCTTCCCCTGACGAAGCCCGCGATCGTTACAAGCATGGTCTTGAAGGGTGTCGCGACGTATAACGAATACTATATGGCGAATCTGTACCTTCAGGACAAGATGCTGTATCAGACGGTTTGCACGGCGCTTTACCGCTTCACGGGACCGTTTGGCAACCAGTACAACTACATCTGTGCCGGCGTGCTGATTTCGCTTATTCCTGCCCTTGTTGTCTTTATCCTGTGCCAGAAGCAGATCTACAACGGTCTCGGAGCGGGCGCGGTCAAGGGCTGATTTATCCATCAATTTGATTATGGAGTGTGTATATGAGTGAAGTAAAAATCCTGGGTCCCGCAGTTCAGAATATGCCCTGGCAGGACAGACCGGACGGATCCGGCTGCGCGCCGCTGTGGCGTTATTCCGGGAATCCCGTTATCGGCAGAAATCCGGTCGAAGGTGTCGCGCGCATTTTCAACAGTGCGGTGATGCCGTACGGCGATGCGTTCATCGGCGTCTTCCGGGGCGAGCAGAATAACGGCATCCCGCATATTTATCTCGGCCGGAGTGACGACGGAATCCACTGGGCGATTGAGAAAGAGAAGATCGCCTTTACGGACAAAGACGGGAAGCCGTTCCCGCCGCGGTATGCGTACGATCCGCGTCTGGTCAAAATAGAAGACACCTACTACATCATCTGGTGCCAGGACTTCTACGGAGCCGCGATCGGAATGGCCTCCACGACGGACTTCCGGACATTTACCCGGCTCGAAAACCCCTTCATTCCCTTCAATCGCAACGCGGTCCTTTTCCCTCGGAAAATAGGCGGGAACTATCATCTTCTTTCCCGTCCGAGTGACAGCGGGCATACGCCGTTCGGGGATATTTTCCTGAGCGAGAGTCCGGATCTCGAATTCTGGGGTCGGCATCGCCATGTTATGGGCCGCGGCAGCGAGTGGTGGGAATCGGTCAAGATCGGAGGCGGCGCCGCCCCGATCGAGACCTCCGAGGGCTGGCTGCTCTTCTATCACGGTGTTTCCGGAACCTGCAACGGATTTGTCTACAGTATCGGCGGAGCGATCCTCGATATCGACAAGCCGTCGATCGTCAAATACCGGTGTCAGAATTTCCTTCTGACTCCCGAAGAGTGGTATGAAGAGCGTGGATTTGTCCCGAATGTAACGTTCCCGTGCGCGACGATTCACGACGCCGGGAGCGGCAGAATCGCGATTTACTATGGTGCCGCCGACAGTTATGTCGGACTGGCTTTTACGACGGTTGACGAAGTTGTCCGTTATATACGGGACAACAGCGTCTTGACCCAGGACGATATCGAGCCGGGACTCCGATAACGCCGACGCTCCTTTTCCCGAAATAGAAACAGATTGGAGAAATTTTTCATGCTTCATGAAAAATATTATGTAGAATCGAAAAAATATCAGGACCTGCTTCGGAAGAAGAACTGCAGGGAGGACGCGTATAACGGGACGATCGACCGTTGGAAGGATCCCGTTCTTACGGCGGAGCACATTCCGCTGACCTGGCGATTTGATTTGAATCCGGAGACGAATCCCTTCTTTATGGAGCGCCTCGGGGTGAATGCCGTCATGAACTCCGGCGCGATTGAGCTCGACAACAAGTTCTATCTGGTCGCACGGGTGGAGGGGAATGACCGCAAGTCGTTTTTCGCCGTGGCGGAGAGTGAGAACGGCGTCGATGGTTTCCGGTTCTGGGAGTATCCTGTGGTCCTTCCGGATACCTGTCCCGACGAGACAAATGTCTACGACATGCGCCTTACCAAACACGAGGACGGGTATATCTACGGAATCTTCTGCTCGGAGAGCAAGGATACATCATCAGCGGACTTGTCGGCGGCCGTAGCGACGGCCGGTATCGTCCGGACCCTTGACCTGAAAACGTGGGAGCGACTTCCGAATCTTCGGACACTCCGCTCACCGCAGCAAAGAAACGTCGTCCTGCATCCGGAATTCGTGAACGGCCAGTATGCCTTTTTCACACGCCCGATGGATGACTTCATCGAGACTGGGTCGGGCGGCGGCATCGGGTTCGGGCTTTGCGCCGATATCCGGAACGCGGTCATCGACGAAGAGGTCATTGTCAGTGCGCGCCGATATCATACGATTACGGAAGCCAAGAACGGCGCCGGGGCCGTGCCGATCCGGACGCCCAAGGGATTTATTCACATTGCTCACGGCGTACGCAATACGGCATCGGGACTCCGGTATGTCATTTATGCTTTCCTGACTTCTCTCGAAAAACCGTGGGAAGTCATCGCGGAACCGTCCGGTTATCTGCTCGCGCCGCAGGGAGAAGAGCGTGTCGGAGATGTATCCAATGTTCTTTTCACGAACGGCGCCATCGCCCGTTCGAACGGCGATATTTACCTGTACTATGCCTCGTCGGACACGAGAATGCACGTAGCGACCACCACAGTCGAACGGCTTCTCGATTACTGCCTCAATACACCGGCCGACCCGCTGCGCTCGCCGGACTGCGTGAAGGTTCGCTGTGACCTGATTCAGAAAAATCTCCAGTATCTTGCCGGACAGGAATAACCGTTAGGATGACATAAAGCTTGAAACGCGGCACGATTGCGGCGAACGCGAAAGGCCGCGTTTTGACACGGAGGTTTCCATGGGAATCACATTTTACAAAGAACAGAAGACATTCCGGCTCGATACGCCCGGATCAAGTTACGTCATCGCAATAGCGGACGAAGGTTTTCCGGGGCATGCCTACTATGGCAGAAGACTCTCGTCGTCCGATAAGACAGCGCTTTATCTCCGTACGGAAGAGCCGCCTTATGTGCCTTCCCGGAACGCCCGCGACCGGCTGTCCTTTTACGATTCTTTCCCGTCGGAATATCCGGTGTCCGGAATCGGAGACTATCGGCCGTCTTGCTTTGCGGCGCATGATTCGCTCGGGAGAGAGGCCGGATGCCTTTTGTATTCCGGCCATCGAATCTTTTCCGGCAAACCGGATTTGCCGGGACTTCCGGCTGCGTTTGCGGCGGATTCAGACTGTGAGACACTGGAGCTTCTGTGCCGCGATTCCTGCCTCCATCTAGAGGTGACGCTCCGATACACGGTCTTTTCCGACACGGATGCGATTGCAAGGTCGGTGCTCATCCGAAACGAAGGGGAAACGGCGGTGATTCTGACACGGGCGCTCTCCGCCTCTCTGGAATGGGATGATCTTTCACGGGATATTCTTACGCTCCATGGATCGTGGGCGCGCGAACGTCATATTCAGAGAAGAGAAGCCGGTTACGGAAGTTACGCGGTCTCGTCCATGCGCGGAGAACCGGGGCATCAGGACAATCCTTTCCTGGCCATTCTGTCGCGGGAGGCATCACAGGAATCGGGCGAAGTATTCGGCGCGAATCTCGTGTACTCGGGGAATTTTATCGCCGAGGCGTACGGGGGCCAGTTTGACACATTGCGCATGAATCTCGGTATCCATCCGGAGGGATTTACCTGGCAGCTGCTGCCGGGAGACTTTTTTCAGACTCCCGAGTGCATCCTTGTTTTCTCCGATCATGGCATCGGAGGAATGACCCGTACTTTTCACGATCTGTATAGAAACCATCTGATTCGCAGCCGTTTTCGCGACGCGGACCGCCCGGTACTCCTGAACAGCTGGGAGGCTGTATACTTTGATATCCGTTCGGAAAAACTGCTTGAGATGGCCTCCGCATCGGCATCACTCGGAATCGAACTTTTCGTTCTGGACGACGGCTGGTTCGGGAAAAGAGACAGCGACAACTCATCCCTCGGCGACTGGACGGTAAACGAGAGCAAATTGCCCGGCGGGCTCAGAGCTTTGGGAGACGATATCGGGAAACTGGGCATGCGGTTCGGGATCTGGGTGGAGCCGGAGATGGTCTCGCCGGATTCCGATCTCTACCGGGCGCACCCGGACTGGGCGATTGCGATCAGCGGACGCGAACCGGGACTTGCCCGGAATCAATATGTCCTGGATTATTCCAGAACCGATGTGCGCGAATATATCTGGGGCTGCCTCAAAAAGATCCTGTCCGAGGCTCCCGTTTCCTATGTGAAATGGGATATGAACAGGCCGCTGTCGGATCTCGGAAGTCAGGCGCTTCCGCCGGATCGCCGGGGGGAACTCAGCCACCGCTATGTGCTCGGACTTTACGAACTTCTGGAACGCCTTGTAACCGGATTTCCGGATATTCTGCTGGAGACCTGCTCGGGCGGCGGGGCGCGATTTGATCCGGGAATGCTGTATTACAGCCCGCAGATCTGGTGCTCAGACGACACCGATGCCGTGGAGCGCCTTCTGATTCAGGAGGGTACGGCACTCGTCTATCCGCTGTCGGCGATCGGTTCCCACGTGAGCGACTGCCCGAATCACACCGTCGGAAGAACGACCCCGATCGAGACCCGCGCGCTTGTAGCCATGGCGGGCACCTTCGGATATGAGATGGACATTACCCGAATTCCGGAGGAGGACCGGTCTCAAATACCGGAACAGATCCGAAGATACAAGAAGCATGCCGCGCTGATCCGAAGCGGCGATTATTACCGGATCGCCGCATATCGCGAGACCGGCACGCATGACTGCTGGCAGGTCGTCTCGAAGGACAAAAGAAAAACCATTGTGACGTACATTCAGGTCAGAGCCTGTCCGAACATTCGAAGCCGGCGCATCCGTCTTCAGGGATTTCTGCCCGGGAAACGGTACCGGCTCGAAGCGACGGGAGAGATATTCGGCGGAGACTGCCTGATGTATGGCGGTTGGCTTTTTGGACCGTTGAAGGGCGACGCGGCCGGTGTCTTTCTGGAATTCACACTGGCGGAGGACTGACATATGAGACCCAAAATAAAGAATCCGTTCTTCGCTTTCATGGATCTGCTCGGCGATCTGGTCTTGCTGAATCTGCTGTTCATACTGTGCTCCATTCCGATCTTTACAATCGGAACGGCTTTTACAGCACTTCTGGACGTCGAACTAAAGCTCGCGACCGGCGAAGGACCTGCTATTAGCCGGACATACTTCGCGAGCTTCCGTAGAAATTTCGCAAGGACAACGCCGGCGTTTATTCTGCTCGTGCTGTCGGGGGCGATTCTGATCTTCGATATAGCCGTCGCCGCTCCTTCCTATCCGGGCATTCTGGGCGGCGTGATCCTGACGGGCGGAGTTGCCTTTCTGGTACCGTGGCTCTTTGCCGCGGTGTATCTGTTTCCGCTTCTCCTTCTCGAAAAGAACCGTCTGATTCCGACGGTTCGCCGCGCACTTCTCCTATCCGCGCAGAAATTACCGCTGACTCTGGCCCTGACTGCGATCGTCCTCATGCCGTTCCTCGTTGCGTATGGAATGACGGCGCTCTTTCTCTATATTCTGCCGTTCTTCGCGGTTGTCCTAATCGCCGCCGGAACATACGCCATGACACGGATCTACATGCGCGTTTTTGACATAAGGAGACTCCCGGACGATGAAATTCATTAAAGGTTATACGTATACATTCCGCGCTTCGGGATCGGAACACTATACCGATCCCGAAGCACTTGCCTCGATGCGCCTTCTGCGCGACAGGACCGGAGCCGACACGGTAATCCTCGTCCTGAACGCACTTCAGGATACGGCGCAGTCGGAGACGATCGACTATACCGGGCCGCATATGCCCGGTGATGAAGAACTGCGGGAGATGATCGCGTATTGCCGCGAACTGGGGCTTCGGGTTATTTTGAAGCCCTTCATAAATTGCAGGAACGGCACCTGGCGCGCACATATCAATTTCTTCGATGTCGATATCCCGCACGAGCCGCAGTGGGGCAACTGGTTTCGCAGTTATACGGAGTACCAGCTGCATTATGCCGCTATCGCGGAAGAGACAAAGTGCGGGATGATTATCATCGGATGCGAAATGGTACAGGCACAGCGCAAGGCGGAGCAATGGCGAAACCTGGTATCGGAGATTCGCCGCGTGTACTCGGGGCTTCTTACGTACAACACGGATAAATATATGGAAGAGTACGTCACCTGGTGGGACTGCCTTGACGTTATATCGTCGAGCGGATATTACCCGATCACCGATTGGGAAAAAGAGCTGGACCGGATAGAGGCCGTGGTTCTGCGGGAGCGGAAGCCCTTCTTCTTTGCCGAGGCCGGGTGCCCCTCGCGCGATACTTCGCCCATGCTCCCGAATGCGTGGGATCTCCCCGGGAATTGCGATATCGAAGCACAGGCCGAATACTACCGCGCACTTTTCGAGCACTGCGGAAGAAGACCGTGGATAGAAGGCTTTGGGTTCTGGGATTGGGCTTCGCATCTCTATCCCGAATCAGCCGCGGCTTCCGATACCGGGTATGCCGTTTTCGGCAAACCGGCCGAGAAAGTGATCCGCGAATTCTATACCGATAAAACGAGGGAGGCATCCGATGTATCCGACTAAATTGCAGCCGGCCGTCAAAAACTATCTCTGGGGCGGTAAAAGACTGGCTCAGGAATTCAATATTGCATCCAAAGATTCGTCGATCGCCGAGGCGTGGATGCTGTCGTGCCACAGCAACGGCGAATCACGCATCTTGAACGGACCTCTTAGCGGGCAAACGCTCGGCGAAGTGCTTTTCGGTGAAGCGGAGACGGCCCTCGGAACATCCGCGTCGCTTGCCGGGTACTTTCCGTTCCTCATCAAGCTCATCGATGCCGGAAAAGATCTCTCGGTGCAGGTTCACCCCGATGACGCGTACGCACAGGCGCACGAAGGCGGATTCGGGAAGACGGAGGTGTGGTATGTGCTGGACGCCGCGGAAGGGGCGTCCGTACGGTACGGATTCACACGCGCGGTTACGAAAGAAGAGATCCGGCAGAGAATTGCGTCGCAGACACTGGACGAAGTGCTGCGGAAAATTCCGGTTAGGAGGGGGGACGTCATCTTCGTTCCGCCGGGAACCGTCCATGCGATCGGAGCGGGCATTCTGATTGCCGAGGTGCAGCAGAACTCGGATGCGACCTATCGGCTTTTCGATTACGGACGCACGGATCAGAGCGGCAAACTGCGCCAGCTTCATATCGAAAAAGCCCTTGATGTGGCGATTCTTGAACCCGCCCCCGATCTGAAGCCGGTTGAAATGCAGGACCGGGAAGGATACGAGATATCGCTATTGGCATCGTGCGCCGCCTTCACGAGCGAGCTTGCGCGCATTCGATCGTTCGCCGAATTCCATGTCGGGACGTATTCCATGGTGTCCGCCGTAGTCACCGGCGGTGCCGGGCGGATCCTCTTCGCGAATCGCAGCTTCGGGTCGGATGGAGAGATGGAGATCCGGAAAGGTACCTCCGTATTTCTTCCGGCCGGTACAGGAGGTTTCCGGATTGAAGGGAAATGCGAAGTGCTTTTGACCGCGCGTGGTAGAATAGCTACATGAGCAAATACGAACCCCTCTGGCACTATCTCGAAAAAGACGGCCGCGAAGCTTTTCGCATGACCTTCGACGAAATCGCCGAAGTCCTCGGCTTTCCGATCGACCACTCCTTTCTAAATGCAAAGAAAGAGGCGGCCGCATTTGGCTACGTCGTCGGCAAGATTTCGCTTAAAGAAAAACATGTAAACTTTTCGAAGAATACTTAAGGATTTCTTAATAATTGAACCGTTATTCTATGGGCATACCACAAAACCAGCACCCCATATGCCTATAAGGAGAATAACCGTGAACGTCAATATTTTGAAAAACGATCTGAAGCGCAAGAAATCCATCAATATAATCCTGCTCTTGTTTATCATTCTGGCCTCGATGCTGATGGCAGGAAGCGTAAACGTACTCTACACGACATCCACGGCGATCAGCCGGATGATGGATCGTGCGAATGTCCCGTTCCTGTCGATTTTTGCCTATGACAACGACAAGACGAACGGGCAGATCGAGGACTGGGCCGGGTCATCCGACAACGTGTCCGGGTATAAAAAAGAAAAGATCATGTTCCTTATCTCAAATGCTCTTCAAAAGGATTCGAAGCAAATCGTACCCAAGGAGAAAGTGAACTCCGTTTTCCTGTCGGGCATTCCCAAAGAGCATTCTCTTGTTTTCGATCAGAACGATCAGCCAATAACGCTGAAGACGGGAGAAATCGCGATCCCGGTCGCTTTTCACAACGAATATAACATCAATATTGGTGACAAGATGGCGATTCGCATCGACGGGGAGGACAAGGAATTCACCGTCGCGGCTTATGAGAAAGACATTATGTTCGGATCTGACATGCTCATACGAAGATTCATGATCAGCGACACGGATTATGCAGCGTATCAGAAAATGGATACCACAGATCTGGTCAAAGTGAATTATTGGGGCATCACCGCAGCCGAAGGCGTCTCTTACCGCTCGATCGCAGGGGATTTCGGCAGCAAGGCGGTCAATGTCATCTTCACGCTCGGAGAGAGCGACATCGACACCACCTACATGATTTCCAAGCTGGTCGCCATTGTGATGATGATCGTAAGCGCCTGCCTGATACTGATTTCGTTTCTGATTCTCCGGTTCACGATAGTCTTCACCGTGCAGGAGGATTACCGGGAAATCGGCGTCATGAAGGCGATCGGCATCCGGAGCATAGGAATCCGGCGGCTTTATCTCGTAAAATACTTAGCGATCTCGCTGGCCGGCGGTCTTGTTGGCTTCGCCCTAAGCTTCCTGTATTCGAAAATGATGCTGCAGAACAGTTCCGAACTGTTCATCTCGGAGGACAGAGGGATCAGCCTCCTGCTCGCTGCCGTAAGCAGCCTTCTGGTCGTTGCACTCAGTATGTTTTTCTGCTGGCTCTGCACGGGGAAAATCAACCACGTCTCCGTGATGGAAGCGATACACCAGGGCAATACGGGCGAACGCTTTTCGCGCTCGAAAAAAATCCGTCTCTTCAAGAGACCGCTCATGAACCCGTCCGACTTCCTCTCGGCAAGCGATCTGGTGAACGGATTCAAGAAATTCGCAATCCTCACCGTTACCTTTATACTCGGCACGATGCTGATCATCCTGCCGCTTAACATTATCAACACCTTAAAAGACTCTGAAGCAATGATGAATCTTTTCGCGCTGCCGCCGTTCGACATGAACGTGATCAACAACGATATCGTGGGCGCCACAATCGACGGTGACGAGCAGGCACTGGAAGAGGAACTCGCGAAAATCACCGATGGATTCGAGAGGGAAGGCTATCCGATCGATTTCCATGTCGAAATGGCGAAAACAGCCAGCCTGTATACGGACAATTCTGACGAGAGCCTCAACGTCAACGCCTGGCAGGGCATTGACTATTCGACCGACAAGTACCTGTACATCAAGGGCAGCGGACCGGAATCCAGTAACGAGATCGCGATCTCCTCCAAGATCGCCGACTATTTCGGAATCTCCATCGGAGACACCATCATCGGCAATCTGCAGGAAGAGACAAAGACCTTCATCGTCACGGGACTCTTCCAGTCCATGTCGAATCTCGGCATGACGGCTCGCCTGTCGGAGAACTACCCGCTCACCTTAAGCGGGTTCTCGAGCATTGGTATATACGGCCAGTTCAAGAACCCCGGAGTCGATGCCGAGAAAGCAAAGGCCGACATGACGAAAGCGCTCCCCGACAGCTCCATCAGTACCAGGACGGATATCTACAACAACTATCTGGGAAGCACGGTCAAATCGGTCGACAGCATGAAGAACCTGATCGTCGGCGTCGTACTCGGCATCATCTTCCTGATCACATGCCTGATCGTCCGCATGCTGATCTCCCGCGAAGTGCCGGAAATCGCGCTTCTGAAGAGCATCGGCTTCCGCGACTCGCGGCTCCGCAGATGGCAGATCGGCCGCATCGTCATCGTCCTTGTCACGTCGATCGTCATCGGGACGGTCCTCGCCGGAACCATCGGCAGCTCCCTCGTCGCAGGCGTCTTCAAGATGATGGGCGCGACGAATGTGCCGCTGATCATCGTGCCGCTTCAGGTCTACGTCCTGTATCCGGCGCTCCTTCTGGTATCGACGATCCTCGCGGCCGCCGTCTCGATCGGGCAGATACGAAAAACAAAGATCTGGGAAATCAACAATCAGGAATAAAGGCTGATACGCGAAAACGAGCGCGGCCCGATACGCAAAACGCATGAAACGAATACGCAAAACGCGAACAAAAATATGAGGTGAATAAAATGAGCACAAATACATTAACTGTAAAAGACCTTTGCAAGACCTACATTGTCAACAAGCGCCAGAACAACGTCCTTCGGAACATCAACTTCTCGATGGCAGAGGGAGAATTCGTCTCCGTCATGGGCCCCTCGGGCTCCGGCAAATCGACGCTCCTCTACACGGTGAGCGGCATGGACCGTATGACATCCGGCGAAGTCATTTTCACCGGCAAAAGCATCTCCGGACTCCCGGACAAGAAGATGTCCGACCTGCGCCTGAACGAGATGGGCTTCGTATTCCAGCAGATGCACATGCTAAGAAATCTCTCCGTGTATGACAACATCATCCTCGCCGCCTATAACTCCGAGAACGGTCGCACGCCGGCCAGCCGCAAACAAATCAACGAACAGGCCAAGGAGCTGATGCGCAAGTTTGACATCATCGACATCGCGGACAACGACATCACGGAAGTGTCCGGAGGCCAGCTGCAGCGCGCCTGCATCTGCCGCGCCCTCATCAACAACCCGAAGATGATCTTCGCCGATGAGCCGACCGGCTCCCTCAATTCCAAGGCCGCCGCCGAAGTCATGGAGAAATTCAACACCCTGAATCGCGAAGGCGCGACAATCCTCCTCGTGACCCACGACGTTAAAGTCGCCGCCCGCACCGACAAAATCCTCTACATCGTCGACGGCAACATTCGGGGCGAGCTCGCCCTCGGCAAATACACCGAAGCGTTGGAGACGCGCGACCGCGAAAAGAAGCTGAGCTCCTGGCTCATGGACATGGGCTGGTAAGAATATTTCACGCGAAAAAATGCACCGGGCATTCCGAAAAACAGCGGACCGTCCCGGCGAATTTTCGCGCGAAAAATAGTCATAATGAATTATAATGAATCCGTTATGACCTTCCGCGCGACGCACACCCCACAATCGGAAAAGGAATCCAAATGGTAGACATCCTACTGGTCGAAGACAACGAAGAGCTCGGGGGAATCCTCTGCGATTTTCTCGTAAAAGACGGCTTCACCGTAAGCCACGCCCTCTCGGGCGAGGACGGGCTCGCCTATATCCGCGCGAACGCCGTCAAAGCCGTGCTCCTCGACATCATGCTGCCCGGCATCGACGGCTTCTCCGTCTGCACCGCGCTTCGCGAAAAAGGGAACATCCCGATCATCATCCTGAGCGCCCGCTCCGGCAAAGAAGACAAAATCCGCGCCCTCGAATACGGCGCCGACGACTATATCGAGAAGCCCTTCGACGTCGACCTTCTCATCGCCAAGATCCGCGCACTCCTGCGCCGCAACTACGAGATGACTCAGAAAGGCGAGCTCCTGACCGACGGCAATCTGACCCTCGACGAACAGGCCAACCTCGTCTACTTAGACCACAAGCCCCTCGTGATGAGCAACAAAGAATTCCTCCTCCTTACGGTCTTCCTCCAGAACAAAGGAAAAGTCCTCCGCAAAGAATGGCTGTTCGACACCGTTTGGGGCATGGACAGCTTCAGCGAGCCCTCGACCCTGACGGTTCACATCAACAAGATCCGCGAAAAAATCGAAGACGACCCCAAGAAACCCAGACGCATCACCACCGTGTGGGGAACAGGCTACAAATATGAAGCGATTCAGTAAAATATGCGTCCTGTCCCTCATCCTCCTCGTCCTGATCTGGGGCGCGGCCAACGTCGCGACCTATTTTGCGTTGACCCGGAGCGCCGGCAAAGAATACATCGTCGAGATCAACCGTCTCTCCCGCGACTTGAAGCCCGGCGAAAACGTCGAAGAACACGACCTTTCGGAGGCCTCCTACGTGACGCGCCTCGCCTGGCTGCCGGCCGACGCACCGGTCGATGCCCTCCAGTCCTTTTTCGACGGCTCGTCGACAAACCCCGGCCAAAGCTATCTCATCAAGCCGCTCTACAACGGCGACGCAATCGCCGGCTACGTCCGCTACGAATACACCGTCGGCAACCCCACCGCCGACCGAACAATATACGTGCTCGAAAACGTCCTATTCGCAGTCCTGTTCCTCTACGTCCTCAGCCAATACCTCTACATCCGGCGACAAATCCTCATGCCCTTCGGCGAAATGCAGGACCTGCCCGTCGAGCTCTCCAAAGGCCGCCTCAAGAAAGGCCTCAAAGAAAACAAAAACCGCTTCTTCGGCCGCTTCGTCTGGGGCCTCGACCTTCTCCGCGAATCCATTAATACCCAGAAACAAAAAGAACTCGCGCTCGAAAAAGAACGCAAGACCATGATCCTCTCCATCTCCCACGGCATCAAAACGCCCCTCAGCGCGATCCTCCTCTACGCCAAAGCCCTCTCCGACAACCTCTACACCGACGACACGAAGCGCCGCCAAACAGCCCTCGCCATCACCGACAACGCCCGCCAGATCGAGAAACTCGTCGCCGAAATCGTCCAGTCCCAGACCGAAGACATCATCGACATCGAAGTCAC
The DNA here is from genome assembly GCA_964617375.1 of uncultured Mageeibacillus sp. GTDB lineage: Bacteria > Bacillota > Clostridia > Saccharofermentanales > Saccharofermentanaceae > Firm-13. The sequence goes on from CAZTXQ010000034.1 coordinate 13,115, forward strand.
CGACGGCGAATACTATCTCACCGACCTGATCCGCCGCCTCACCTTGACCTACAAAGAAAAACTCGCCCTCATCCACACCGACTTCCAGATCGACGCCCACCCGAACCTCCTCCTCAAAGGCGATCTCGAACGCCTCCTCGACGTCTTCGAGAACCTGATCGAAAACGCCATCAAATACGGCGACGGCCGCCAGATCCGCCTCGCCTTCGCCCGCGAAGACAACAGCCTCCTCATCTCGGTCACCAACACCGGCACGCCCATCCCGCCCCTCGAAAGCATCCACGTCTTCGAAAGCTTCTGGCGCGGCTCCAACGCCCACGACAAGCCCGGCAACGGCCTCGGTCTCTACATCTGCAAACACATCATGTCCAAAATGCACGGCGATATCTATATAGAGAAGACCGAGGATGGGATGAGGTTTGTGGTCGTGGTAGAGGTGGCGTGAAAGGCTCGTTAAGAAATGCGCGAGTGGTCTATTGACAAATAAGATGTCATGTATTAATTTGAAAAAGAATAAAATAGCAATGCTACTTTCGTGCGTGTGATCCTGCAGTATATGATGTGGGGCGACGGCAGAAGCGTCATGCAATACGAAATAGAGGGCATGCTGGAATTGTGATTGTTTTCGCGCAGGCGGTGTTGAGGTATCGGTTCGAATAGAATCGATCAAACGAGAGGTAGCACATAAGATGGAGACAAGGGAAAAGCTGATAAGACTCCTGCCGGTATTCTTATTTTCGCTGACTTTACTGGGATTTGTCTCGGCTCTGATTTCCTCATATACCGGAGCGACACTCATATATTTAACGGTGCCCTTTCTTGCGGCATGTGGATCCCGATACTACTGCGTGAAGAAGTACCCATATAATTCAAAATGGGAAAGAATATTCCGAATTACTATACTCGTTTCGGCTATTCTGGCGATAAGCACTGTCTTTGGTTATCTGGCTTGGACATCGTTGATGTAAGGGGAGATTGTGGGAATCTGCTCCGGTGATACATACATGTTACTTTGAATATTTCGGAAAAAAGTAAATATTAGGATACACAATAATCAAACGGAGCTCTGACGCTAGAGTTCAGGTTAAATTTTGCTGCGTTTGTATTCTGATTTTTAGTTGATTTGTTCAAATTACCGCTGGCGTAGCATGAATCGAAGACGTATTTCTACTGCTATCGTGCTATGATGATTATAGCTATTCAACACTTTTTCTTGAGGCGGAATTTCACGCGAAATTTGTATCCTGTTAACAGAATTAATACGCGTAATCTCTTTGAAACAGTCTAACCGAACATGTTGAAATTCTACGATTGAGTCTTTATGAATCATGCCATTTATGCCTTGGGAAGGTTACCGACGAATCATAATAGCGGGGGAGATAAATAAAATGGAAAGTAATAGTAAAAGAGCAGGCTTGGTCCCCTTTATTTGCACACAGTGCTGTGCTCATCTTGAACGGGATCCGGAAAGTGAGAACTTCATTTGCGGATACTGTGGAACGAAATTCCATTTTGCAAAAGAAGCCAGCAGTTACAATATACAATCGGCAACTGTTGAGCATGTGGGCTCTGTAAATATCACACAAAAGAGCACATTAGAATCTGTGCTGAATTTTGTCGAAAATCAGCAGAAAACGAAAGCAGAGGAAGAGAGAAGAAAAAGAGAAGAACAAAGAAGAATCGAGGAAGAGGACAGTAAAAAGAAGTTTGCTTTCTTAAGGAAAAATTGGCCAATGCTTGCTATATGCTTGATGGGAATCATTAGTTTTACCATGTTATTTACTATGGACAGTCCACCCAAAGATGAATCGACTGATAGTATCCGCGTGAATACTTCGTCAGAAGATTTAGAGGGAAAAAATTACGAAGATGTAATTGCCAATCTGAAAAACGCCGGCTTCACCAATATTCAAACGGAAGTGATGGACGATCTGATTACAGGTTGGCTGACAAACGACGGAGAAGTTGAGCAAGTCGAAATAGACGGCAACAAAGACTTTTCAAGCGATTCCAGATACAAATCTGATGTGGAAATTATTGTTACTTATCATACTTTCCCGGGTAGTGAATCAGAGGAGACAGGGGCATCTGCGAGCAGCGAAAGCATAGTCTCCGCAGCCGCGGAGAATACCTCGAACAGTGAATCTTCTGCCAAACCTATAGCCACGGAAGAAGCCGCAATCACAGAAACCACTGCTAAAATCATTCAAGAAACCACGGATGCAGAATTGGCGACAGAATTTCAAGATGAATTAGCAGCTGTTTTGGCAGCCAAGGATCCTGATGATCCAAGTATTCAGGAATTTGCGGACAAATACGAAGGCAGGACCATTGAATTCGACGGATATATTGCTGCTATGAATCTGCACGGAGATTACAAAACCAGATACGACATTTTAATACTTGCAGGCGATTATAGCGAAACAACTGCCGTAGGACCGAATTTCCAGTTTCGGGATGTAAGTGTTATTCTCGACTTGAATTTAACAGGTTCGAATATACCGGATACCATAGGTGTTGGAGACAATCTGCACATCACCGCAAAAATCGGAGAATATGAAGATAGTTCAGGCCTATTCTTACTTGAACCGGTTTCAGTTGAGTTTAGGTGAGATTAATTAGTAAGAAAAAGCACCTGAAATCTCTCCTTACCATCAGTCCCCAAAATGGCACACAGCTTTTTCGACAATATCCATGTATCGGATTACGACTTGAATTTTCTTCTCTACACCATTATATGAGCACTCGTTTTTACTCCGTCGTGTTAACATAATAGTAATCAATCATTAAACGCAATCGCTGTCATTTTGTTCATTTACATACAATTGATTGTATGTTGTCTAATTACGTCATCTTTATAAATTACGGATCATCAAGATTGTAAGTGTGGAGGAAATCGTATGCTGCATTATGATGGTATTGAAATTGACCTGGAGAATTACAAAATAGTTCCAAACTTTTTGAGACGAATCTACAGAGATTTGTTGGCTGACTTAGGTAAACAGCCAACGATTAAATTAGTTCGTGATTTTAGATATGATAATAATCAATTACCAGATTACAGCAATAATATAAATCAGAAATTATATCTATTGAAATACTACATGGCATACTTTGTAGAATACCTGGTAATGTATACTCAATGGAAGCAAATTAACTTCCAAAATCAAAATGTATACTCGACTTTGAAGGTTATATCGGTAGGTTGTGGTGCAACTTGTGATTATTTATCGCTTTATTATGTTTTAAAAAATCCACATAATAGTGCACACGTTGACTACTGGGGAATTGATCTTGTTGAATGGGAATATATGTCCAGCGATCTTGAAAAATATAAGATTGTAAGAGCTGATATATCGCAGTGGATCACAGAAAAGTGGGATGTGTTTTCTTCTGCGGATATAATCATATTTCCCAAATCCATCGGTGAAATATCGACTTTTTCTTTTATGAGAATGCTGCAACAAATCAGTTCTCAAAAGAATTGGTTGAATAAGACGCGCATTTCTATACTTGGCTCCTTTGCAAAAGCATATCACGCCAGAGATATTGATCGTTATAACCAATTCGTAGAGGTTATTAGGAGGACAAACAACTTTCACGTTTATGACAGAAAGGAATCAAACTTAGGCGTTGATGATCTTTCACATGAGACTTTTACATGGTTTTATCCTCAAGAAGTTGATTTTTCCAGGTTAGCTCTTGAAAATCATTGCCAATTGTTTCGTACAAAAGACGTTCATTGCGGGAACTGCAGCTCGATTGAGAAGCTGACCCATCACCCAATTACCAAAACGAAGTATTTTGATTATGCAATAACAGTGTTGGAGAAATAATATGATTCTTAGTGTCAGCCGTAGAACCGACATTCCTGCCCTTTATTCAGAATGGTTTTATAACCGTATAAAAGAGGGCTTCGTTCTTGTACGAAATCCGATGAGTATACATCAAGTGAGCCGGATAGATTTGTCGCCTGAGGGTATAGACTGCATTGTATTCTGGAGCAAGAATCCTCAGTCTATGTTAGCCAGAATTGATGAACTTAAAGAATATGAGTATTATTTTCAGTTTACCATCAATGGATATGAAAATGACTTTGAAAGGAATATTCCCGCACTTAGCGAGCGTATCAATACTTTCAAAGAACTCGCTGACAAAATCGGGACAGAAAGAGTTATCTGGAGATATGATCCAATTATACTAACAGACAGATACCCAGTAAATTTTCATATTGAGCGTTTCGGACATATTGCAAATGCGTTGAAAGCATCTACAAAGCAATGCATTATTAGTTTTGTAGATGTATATAAAAAACTTCAACATAATTTCCTGGATCACAATATTGCTGAATTGAATGAAAATGATATTTGCTATGTTTCTTCAGCAATGGCTAAAATTTGCGATGAAAATGGAATTCGTTTAAAAACTTGCGCAGAGAAAATAGACCTCTCTATGCTTGGGATAGAACACGCCCACTGTATTGATGAGAACTTGATTTCTCAGCTCATTGGAAACGCCCTTAAAGTAACAAAGGATAAAAACCAGAGGGAGGAGTGTGGTTGTATTTCCAGTATTGATATTGGCCAGTATAACACTTGCACAAATGGCTGCATCTATTGCTATGCCAACTTCAATGATGCTTTAACGAAAAAGAATTCTTTAGAGCATGATGATAATTCAGTGTTGCTGACAGGGAGTATAGCGAAAGATGATCGAATCACGAAACGCGAAATGAAATCTGTTGCTATTGAAAACAAGCAGATCACTTTTTTTGATATGCCATAAAAAATCAATGTTCACTTTAGGCAGATAACATCATTAGAATCGATATTAGACAGCGAAGAGGAGATTAAGAATGACAGTTCTAGATAAAGTTATGACAGCATTTGAGAACTTCAAACATGGAGAAGAGATGCGCAGAACGGAAATTGTTCATCTCGTTAATTCGAAATATGGAGTGAATAAGGGAAGCATTATTCCCAGTGACTATTGTTATAATCTTGTCAATCTGGATAAGCTCAGCAACCCATCTTTGCTCGAGTTCAACCTTTTCGAGTACGTCGAGTCGTCGAGATATATTTACATCGGTAAAAATCAGAAATATAACGGACCGATCTATCACAAAATTTGTTTGAAATATGAGGAAGTCGGACACTGGACCAACGGAGTCAGAACCTTTGATTATACAGCAGATAATAAACACAGAGAGGCAGCGCAGGATCGCGAAAAATGCTCTTTATCGTCTAGGCCATCGGATAAAGAGAAAAGACATTTAAGCCCTGAGATTAGACCTTTGGAGGTTGCGTTCAAAGCATATACAGACAATTCGCGTGTTAGCAAATTATGGAATTCAGGCAGCAAAAAGGATTGGGAGAACGCCCTTGATGATTATTGGGGGGCTGTGGCGCTGGATAATATGCGTCACGAGTTGGCATTCATACACAAACAGTTGTTCAGTTTTAATCATAAAGATATTGGAATGGGACTTGGGTTTGCAAAGCAGATTCTCGGTCTGGGAACCTCGGGTGCATCCGGACTTCTGGCGGTACTTTTCCCGCATGAATTTGGAACAGTGGATCAATTTGTCGTGAAAGCGCTTTGCGAGGTCGACGGTCTCCGGGAACACGTACAAATTGAATGTATAGACCCTGAGTCCATAAAAGTCAAAGACGGGATATTGATCATTTCTATCCTTCGTCGAAAAGCTCTGGAACTGAACAAGTCCTTTGGAACGAGTGTCTGGACGCCGCGGATGATTGATAAGGTATTGTGGGCCGTTGGTAGGGTATAAAAATCTCTTTCTCGTACATGCTGACAACGAAAGCAGATTACGAGCCGCTTAATCGTTATATTCGCTTACAATCTTTGCATGATAAAGCTAAAGGAGTGACAGGATGTTTAATCGAGACCGTTTGAAGAATGTGTTGGTCCATTACAAACAGGATTTTGCCAAGAATCAGTGGCCGGAAGAGAAGTACAAGTGGGAAGCGGTCAAGAACTTCCAGGATAACTGGGATGTAAATGCCAAGGACTTCGCGAATATGCTGACCCGCTCACTTGCGAAAACGGCGAATCTCCTGGCCTCGGTGAATAATTTCCCTGCGAAAATACTGCAGGATTATGCCAAAATTGTACCTGAAAAAGTTCGGGCCATGTTTATTGAGCTCTTCGACGAGGACATTGAAGTCTATACGCGCATTGAGAAATTTAAGATTAGAGCGGCCATGCTGCTTGAAGATCATAAAACCAGTGCCGCGCAGCACTTTCAGCATGAAAATGCCATCAGTACCTATTTGTGGCTTCGCTATCCGGATCAGTATTACATCTACAAATTGAGCGAAATTAAAGCGGTGGTCAACGAGCTTGAATGTGATTATACCTTTAAGAAGGGCGCCTATGCGGACAATATCAGGAACTTTCTGTTGTTGTATAACGAAATCCGTACGGAATTGGAATCGGATGAGGAGCTCATTCATATACTCAATTCTCAGCTTACGGACAGTTGCTATCCTGATACGAAGCTATGTACCCTCACCATTGACGTCGGATATTATATTGGACATGGATTTATAGCAGATGAGAAATGGTGGCCCTCGGTATCAGAATACTCTCCTAATCTATCAGTTTCCGAGTGGACGAATCTTCTCGATGACAAAGACGTGTTCTATCCTGAAAGTCTTGAGATTATGAAGCGCATGATGGATTTTGGCGGGCAGGCAACCTGTACCCAACTTGCACTCAAATATGGGGAGACTAAGAACTTCTATAATGCAGGTTCTTCCTCTTTGGCTAAACGAATCGCAGAAACAGCAGGATGTCCGATAATGAGTAAGGAGGATGGCAACTCTCGATGGTGGCCCATCTTATATCTCGGTAAAACCGCGGACAAGGACGAGGAAGGTTCATTTACCTGGAAATTGCGCGACGAGCTGGCCGAGGCATTGAAGGAAATGGCTCTATCCGACGTGGAGTTATATGCTGATCAAGCACCTGTTATATGGAAAATTAGCCATGGTACCGAATCCACCGGGATACCCAAGTCAATTAAAAAGATTCTGGAAGAACGTCATGTAATTGTTGTGAACAAAGATACGAGAGCCAAAGCGGGTATGCAGGCCGCACAAGGAGAGAGCTTCATACATTCCATGAAGAAGGGTGACTTCTTCTATTTATGTTACGGAAACAGCATTCAACTTTTGGGTCAGGTGACTTCTGATGAGGCCGCACCAAATCCGGAAATGCAGGAAGCGTGGTATGAACGGGATTATAAGGTGATCGCCCAATCACTCGATACCAAACCATATTCGAATACTCATAAGTGGTGGACTCCGAACGATAATTCTACTTGTATCAAGGTTGGAGAACAAGAGAAGAAGCTTTTCGAAGAAGTAATTCTGGAGCCGTATTTTAATAAGACACTGGTAGACCTGGTATCCGAAGAACCGCCGAAGAAACTAGACAAATATGATAAATCCGATTTTCTGAACAAGGTCTACATGTCGGAGAGCCGGTACGATATGTTGGCTGCCATTTTAAAGAATAAGAAAAATGTCATCCTTCAGGGTGCGCCCGGCGTCGGAAAAACATTTGCGGCCAAACGTCTTGCCTATTCCATTATGGGAGAAATCGATGAGAGTCGCATCGATTTCGTGCAATTTCATCAGAACTACTCATATGAAGACTTTATCCTGGGTTACAAGCCGGACAACGATGGCTTTAAACTTAAACCCGGCGTCTTCTACAAATTCTGTGAGAAGGCGAAAAATCAGAGGGACAAAGACTTTTTCTTTATCATCGACGAGATTAATCGCGGTAATTTGAGCAAGATTTTCGGTGAGCTTCTGATGCTTATTGAAAGGGACTACCGTGGGACTGAAGTAACACTCGCCTACAACGGAGAGCCTTTCAGCGTCCCGGCGAATTTGCATATCATCGGAATGATGAATACGGCAGACCGAAGCCTCGCCATGATCGATTATGCCCTGCGCCGCAGGTTCAGTTTTTTTGAGATGGAACCTGGCTTTGAATCGGAAGGCTTTATTAAGTATCAAAACAGTATGAACGACGAGACTTTCAACGAATTGATTTCCAGAATTAAGGAGCTGAATAAAGAGATTACAATCGATAAGTCTCTCGGGAAAGGCTTCTGTATTGGACAAAGTTATTTCTGCGAACAGGAAACTTGTGAAGAGAAGTGGATGCGGTCAGTCGTTGATTATGACATTCTCCCCATGCTGGGCGAATACTGGTTTGATGACGGCGCAAAATACCAGCAGTGGGAAAATATTCTTCACGGTGTTTTTCAATGATTAAAGACAAGAAAATATTTATAAAAAACATCTACTACATGCTGGCCTATGCCTTCACGGCTCTTAATTCATCCGGTATACAGGAACTTGCCGCGGAGGAGTTTGAGAACATTCACAATCTTCTGGCGGCGATTCTTGCCGGAGGCATAGCCCGGCAGCTCAAACAGGGGCTGCACCGCGAGTATGTGAATCAGACAGAAGATCTGACAGTCGTACGCGGCAAAATCGACATGCAGTGTACGATTCGTAACAAAGTCGCCCGCAAGAAAGTCATGACCTGCGAGTACGATGAATTGTCCGAAGACAATATACTTAATCAGATACTCAAAACGACTGCCATGCTCTTATGGCGGCATTCGAATGTCGACTCAAAGTATAAAGACCGTCTGAAGAAGGAAATGCTGTATTTCTCGAACGTGAGCATATTGGATCCGGCTGCACTCAAATGGTCGTCGATACGTTTTGAACGCAACAATCAGACATACCGGATGCTGATCAGCCTTTGCCAGATTGTTTTGCAGGGGATGCTTCTTACTACGGACGCCGGCGGGTATAAACTGGCGTCCTTCATCGATGAGCAGAGGATGAATCGTCTCTATGAAAAATTCATTTTGGAATACTACAGCAGGGAGTTTCCCATGCTGCATGCTTGTGCGTCGCAGATTCCATGGGCTTTGGATGACGACATAAAAACCATGCTACCCATTATGCAAAGCGATATCACATTGTCGCGCGGTAAAAAGGTGCTCATAATAGACGCAAAATACTATTCCCATACCACACAGACGCAATTCGATGTTCATACGCTGCATTCCAATAATCTTTACCAGATTTTCACATATGTAAAAAACAAAGATGCCAATTTCGGCGGCGACACACATGAGGTCTCCGGCATGCTCCTCTATGCACGTACGGATGAAGTCATACAGCCGGATCACGACTACATGATGAGCGGCAATAGAATCCGCGTGAAGACACTGGACTTGAATGTGCCGTTTAAGGCTATTTCCGATCAGCTGAATCAAATAGCAGCGGGGATGATGTGATGGGGAAAGCTGGAGTTGTCAACAATATCAACTTTCCAATACACAAATATAGACATTAAGATTTTTAGTTGGGTAAACATTATTGATCATTGAATTGTAGAGTGCTAGAGTTTAAATATAGCAAACAAAGGAGATCAATTACATGATATCTTATGAAAATGCATTTGTTTCAAGTTTCAATCCCGCACAACGTAAATGCCTTGGGGATTTTCAAGCCGAGCCATTTACTGCCGAATTGGTCTTAAATTTCAAGCCAGCAGCTTTTCAAGCTACAGATATCGAGGAACTTAAGAAATATCTTCGGGAGCTGGTTATAGGCGGTTATACCAATAAAGGCGACGCTCATAATTCCAAAACTCCCTTCGTTCTTGAGGTTAAATCATCAACCGGAGATTTGCTTTTCAAGTCCCAAAACTTTCGTATTGCCGAGACACTCAGTAATCTTTGGGAAGAGGACCAAATTTGGCTGGCAGACCGGGGGAATTACTCAATTGAGATTTCTTTGTATAACGGACGGCAAGCGATCGGTTTTTGGAATTGGCTTAAGAAGAGTGAATCGGCTTTCTGGATTAATGTTGAAGCTAAAGGCTTTCTTCAATGCGACAGTGAACCGCAAGTTGTAGCTTGTTTTCGAAAAGGGAACGGTCTTGATGAATTATTTGTATCCTCCCTCGATATACCGGCGGAAAATACAAATTGGCACGATGGATATTACAATGACGATTACTCAAAGTGTGTCTGGTTTTCAATGAGCAGTGAAGGTATGGATTCTGACCTTTGGGGAAAAATCCAGCCGCTCGCTTTGCAAATCGCCGCAGCCAATACGTCTGAATACAGTCTTAATCTGTCAGTTCAGGAGAAAGCGACGGATACACGTTCTTTAGCTGAAGCTGAGAATTATCTTGCGGATCGCGCATTTTGTTTATTCCCGGAACACAAGATTGAGCCTGCGAGCAAACCTATGTTTAAGAATGGAATTGAGGCGATTATGCGTTTATTATCCCAGTCTGACTCGGATGCTTTTAGCCTGGAGATATATGCCGGCTTCTTCTACAACCAGGAAAGCCTTTTCTTAGAGATTTGGGATTATGACCCGAATACACTTGGCCTGCATATATGGCACACTAAACCGATTAATGGAATTCATAAAAACTAAAAACAGCAAAAACCAGTATTGATAATTAGGCTTTTGTGCGAAAACTGCTATAATTATTAATATCAAATAAAGTGGAAGGATTTGATGTATGAACTATGACGAACGATATAATTTCTATCACTACTTTGATACCGAATCCGGGTTCTACTTTCGATCGGGAATAATCGATGATAAGAACGTCGACACAGGGGAGGATCCGTTTATGGCCTCGTTTCCGCACCTGCTGGATGTTGGAATTATGGGCCACTGCCGTCACGGGAAATCAGGGCTTTGTCAGAGGGCGGGTATCGGGTGTTATCAGAGCGGTAGTGTGATTGAACAACCCAATATGGCGGTTGAAGATTTTATCCGGATACTCAATCAATGCCGCAATCGGATTTATCAAATCGCTTTGGGCGGTCGGGGCGATCCGGATCAGCATGAGCATTTTTCGGAAATACTGAAGTTGTGCAGAGAATATGATATTGTTCCTAATTTTACGACATCCGGGTTTAATCTGTCGGAGGAGATTGCTGAACTTTGTAAATGTTATTGCGGCGCGGTAGCTGTGAGCTGGTATCGAAGCGATTATACGCTGCGTGCGATCAGACAATTGATTCAGGCCGGAGTGACGACCAATATACACTATGTGCTTGGCCGAAATTCAATCGAAGAAGCAATTGAGAGACTCGAGCGGAATGATTTTCCCGATGGTATTAATGCTGTTATCTTTTTATTGCATAAACCGGTTGGTCTAGGCACACAAGAAAATGTGCTTTCTGATTCTGATTCTAGCCTTAAACGCTTTTTTCAATTGTTGGACAATCCTTCACGCTCGTTCAAGATTGGACTCGATAGTTGCACAGTACCGGGGGTTATCCGGTACTGTCACAACCAGGATCTCAGGTCATTGGATACCTGTGAGGCAGCAAGATACAGCGCATATATTCACGCGGATATGTCGATGATGCCATGCAGTTTTGATCAGAGTCAGAAATACAAAGTATCGTTGCGCCAGTCGTCTATTGAAGAGGTATGGAATAGTCAGGTGTTTGGGGATTTTCGAAGTAAATTTACAGGCAGCTGCAAGCAGTGCCCTGATCGTGATAATTGCTTGGGAGGTTGTCCATTAATGCCGGAAATAGTCTTATGTAACCACGAGATGAGAGGAGAAACAAGATGAAGTACAGAGTAGGTTTTGTAACCAATTCAAGCAGTTCAAGTTTTATTTCTGTCAATTGTTGGGCTTTGCCGAGCGCGGAAGGAAAGACGGATTATTTCCCGGGTGTGAGAATCGGTGTTGAAGCGGAAGAGGAAGATGACGACACAAATTATGTCTCGAAATTAAGGTCTCCCATCCCGTTATTGGTAAAGCAATACGCTATTCAACAGAATAAAGCAATCAATGAGAAAGAGATCTTGAGTTCAAAAATGAATCGTGAGTCATTTCTTGAATTTATTAACAAATTATACGGTACATCGTTCCGGGATCAAGACTTGCTTGAACTGCATATGAAATATAGTAAAGGGTTTGGAGAGTCAGAAAGCATTGAAACGGAAGAAGCTATTGAGTCAATGTTCCAGTATATTCATCCCAATGTATTGGGGAAAATAGACACACTTAAAGTAAAAGGAGAATTGTCAAAAACGTACAAAGTACGTAGAATTGAGATCAGCAATAATAAGTACCACGCAAACAGACTGTACTTTTCGCCGACAGAACAAATAGACGAGACAACAAATTGGATGGATTCTACATTGGCGGTGTTTGAATATCTCTACGAAATGGCAGGTAAACCATCTTTGCCAATATCTGAAATGCTGAAAAAACTCGAAGATTATGATTTGCCAACGAAAGAAATCGACAAGTTGATCGAGCAGGATATGCAAATTCTCTATGTAGGGTCGAATTACTGGAAAGACATCCTTGTTTGTCGTTCGTCGACGGCAAAGAATTTTGAAATTCTGTCGCCAATTGAACTCAAACCAACTCAAGAGGCGGGTGCGAATTCGATTTTTGATCGTTACGCCGTAGTACATCACGACGCAAACTACAAAATGATCAACGATGGTAACTTGGATGAGTCATTCAATAGATTAGTTCAGCAGGAAGTAAGAAGTAAGTATGCAGCTTCCGGCAAAATTTCTGCACAGGATACTTCATGGTGTTTCAACGAAGGGAAGATCTCCGAGAGCTATAAAAAACAGATCAAGAAGACGATCAATATAGCCGGGAAATCAATACTTTTTTCGAGCAGTCCAAAGGCGGCTCTTAATCAGATGGAAAAATTGATTATTACATTAGGTGAAAGAGAATTTTACTCGTGCGATTTCATTCTGTCCAACCCGGATACTCTGTTGTCTGATTTGCCGAATATTCCCGAAGACATTACTCAACTGAAACTGCTGGAATTTTTGCAGGTCGCGTTACTATACCTGAATGACGAGAATCTGTTGGATATTGCTATGCGTGTGGAGAAGAAAAAGAATGGTTTGTTGTACAAAGGACGCATTCTGCCTTTATGTTGGTGCGAAATTGCTACCGGTGACAGTTTTCATGCGTTGCGCGCGGTTAACAAAGATGACAACACAGTTGTTATAGAAATAAAGAAGGTCAGTAGTTCTCCCCGTGAAATCGAGAAATATAAAAACCTGCCGGATAATAGCAAGCTCATTCAAAAGCTGAAAAAAGCAAACGACTAAACCTGATAAGGGATTACAAACAATGACTTAATTAAGATGATGCATATTGGACCCGCGAGCGATCTATAGAGGTGATAAAATGTCAGAGAACCAACAAAAAACCATATGTAATGGCGAGTGGATTTACAGGATCAATAGTGCAACTACAGCTACAATGATTTGCCTGACAAAGAAATTAGTCTAGCTAAAGGGGAATTAATCACATTGAGTGACCGCTACGGGGAAGACTTGGGATGTCAACCGGCTGAGGGGGCTCGATCGATTGGACGTGTGTTTGCGGACTTGTAAATTCAACGGACCTTAAGAAATGCGATAAGTGTAAACGCAGTCGGAGAAAGAGTGCCAGCGTTATCGAGTAGCTCATTACAGAACTGGAAGAGCTGAACAATGCCAAGGAAATGTATCAACGGCTGTGTGAGCAGACTGAGGTTGCAGATGATCAGCTGGTTCAAATACTCTCCGGAGATTAAAAAAACCGCTGATTTAAAAGACTGTATGGGAACGCGAAGAAAGAGACCATTATACATATCAAGAAGGCTCGCGCAAGTCTGGATCTGTGAGGCTGTTGTTGAGTGTGGGGATTTACCCAATTTATATAGATCGACAGTCAAATAAGGGCTTCGTCTAGCATGAAATACACAGTGTCAATGTCTATACCGTCCGCAAATCTTCCTGCGCACGGATCTTCACTCCCCCCCGAACCCCACCGCCTCAATCATCTCCAGCACATGCGCCTTCATCGCATCGTCATTCGTTTTCCCGTGTATGTAGTAACCAGCTTTACCGCTGTGAATCATGATCTCATAGCCCTGCGTGTCGGAATCGATGATCCAGCCTTCGTAGTTTTCGCCTGAAAAGTAGGAGAAACGGCTATCGGCAAGGTTGCAGAGTTGAAAGGCATAATTCATTGTGAACTGTGTTTTCTGATAGGCAGTGGAATCGCTTTGCTCGTAGGTCCAGTATATTGTCCCGTCCACATTTTCGCCATACACAACGAAGCTGTCGTCAATCGGCTCTTCGATCGGGTAATCATACATTTTCAGCATATCGAAAAAGCTCTGCGCACTGCATTCAACCGCTCTGGCCGGGAGTGTGATTTGTTCTTTGTCGTATTCGAGATTTGCGCGAGCGAGTCCAAGCAGTTGCATCACCTGCATGAAGTCGTCGATTGTATGGGCATCTTCCGGCAACTCTGCCCGAATAACCTGCGCACCGCTCTGATAGTAAAGAACAAAATGATTCTCCTCGCCCGACATTACGAAATGCGTGACGGACAGGTATGTTTTTTCGAGATCAACATAGAGATTTAATTGAAAAGTCTGTTCGATGTATGTGTTCTCGGCAAGCGTCTTGACGACGTAGCGGTACAGTTCTTCGTGGGCGTCTGCCGAATTCTGATGCGTGGTGAGCTGAACAGTAGCGCCGGAATCTTCGCTCCTAAGAGTGAGGGTATTGTCAGCCGCGTCTTCCTGTTCGGCTGACGCCTGATAGCCGATCTTCTCGAAAAGATCCGCCAATCCACTGAGATCCGGGCCATTTTCGGGCGCATAGAGCTCGGTGTAATTATAGTTACTCAGGACATTGACGTATGCATATTCTTGGCCGCCGACCTCGATGGTTCGCGTATCGGCCGGCGCAGAAGGAGTTGGTTCTGCGGAGGTTTCTGATGAAGCGGCCGACGTTGCGTGTACGGTTGTCTGTGGTGAAGCGGAAGCGCCGGTCGTCGTTATATTGGAAAGACGTCCGCTCGAGCAGCCGCTGGCAGCAAGTGTAAGCGCCATGAGAAGAGCGGTCAACGGGATTCGCACTTTTCGCATAAGATCCTCCTTAAATAGTAGATCCGAATACTTCCTGATATGATAATATTATTCTAAAAACATGCTGTTCGTCAAATTGGTGATGTTATATACGGGCGGAGAAGTGCGCGAATTGACATGCGTGAGCAAGACGCGACAATTTTAGGGGGGCATTTTTCATGTGGGAAAAGAATCATTTCACTGTCAGAAATCAGAGGCTTGTATTGAAGCTGTGTTTGTTGTTGATAGGTGTAATGGTATTGATGATGGTACTGTTCACGATCTTTACGAAACCGCCACATATTGTGATGTATATTGTGATTTCTCTCTTCTTCCTTCTTCCGGCCTCTTTTGCCGCGATGTGGAGCGGTCTCTATAAAGTTACCGTGGACGGATCCAGTATCACAGTAAGAAGAGCAATGGGCTTCAAGTATAGCCTTGATGTGTCTGAGATTAAGCGGGTCAACTGGAGAAAAAATAAGGTTCGCATGCCTGCTTGGGAGGAGCCTTCCGGTGAAGCACAAGTAGGACTGGAAGTGATCCGAATTTATACTTCTTCAGGGAAAAGGTTTTCGGCGGAAACCCTGATGTACGGATTTGAAGAAATGTCTCAGTATATTCTTGAAAATGTAGACAGCAGCAAAATTCATTATATTTAAATTTGCAGAATATGAACCCGATGACCCTGGCCGTTCATTGGATAGGAACCGGTTGCAATTGTAATTTCTAAAGGAGCGCCTTTATGAATGGAATGTTTCATGTCACTGTACGCAATCGATGGACTGTTTTTATTGAGTGTATGGCTGTGATAGCGCTCTTGATCTTGATTGGTGTTCTTCTCGCGGTGTTTCTGGATACGCCGCTCACCTGGTTGTATTTTATAACGGTTTCCCTCTTTATTATTCCGATCTTTCTTTTCGCGCTGATCTCGATTCTCTTCAAAGCCACTGTAGATGGATCCGAAATTACAGTCAGCGGATATCCGGGCGGTAAGTACAGCTTCGATTTGTCGGAGATTAAGCGAGTCAACTGCCAGAAAAATGCCATTTCTCCGCCCGATTTCGATAAACCTATGAATCAAAGGAGCGGGCGCCTGATCGATATGAGGATTGTTACTTTTTCGCGTAAATGTCTTAATATCAAAGCACCGATGATCGGATTTGAAGAAATGTCGGAATATATTTTGGAGAATGTTGACAGCAGTATTGTTCGTTACAGAAGACCCCGCGGGTTACCCAAACCGGTATATTCGAAGAAGCTATGATTTGACGTGGTGAATACCGTATAAGGAGAGAGTTGCAATGATTACAGTGGAAAAGCACAAGAGATCCAAGTTGTTCCTATCAACGATTGCCATATTGTTTTCGATCGCAATTGTTATTCTGATCGGCCCGGACAGGCTGAAGAATTATGCCGATATGGATCAGATATATCAGAGTGGGTCTTGTATCTCTCTGCTGATGCTGATCGGAGGGATTATCGGTTTTATATCCGCGTTTTTTCAAAGGGCGGTACTGTTTGTTTTGGGTGATATTTGCTACTTTATGGGATTATCTTTTCTTGGTCATACGGAATCCTATTTCAGCTATTTTCTTCTTATTGGAACCGGCTTAATTATGGTAGTTTCGGGCTATTTTGATATCGGTTTCGTTATCAGTCAACGGGATGAGAGAAAAGAGATAATCAAGGACGTATATACCGAGATACCGGAACTGTCAAATGACAGATATACCTTGCGTGCGATCGATGACATGAAAGATGCCAGTGATTTGTTCGAGGTATATTCGGATTCCAAGGCCGTGGCGTTTTTCAATACCGATCTTGGCAACGGAGACGACTTCCATTATGAAACGATGGAAGCGATGTTTCATGCCCTGGATGCCTGGGCGTACGCATATGAGCAAAAATATATGGTCCGATGGGCGATTGTCGACAAATATACGGGGAGCACGATCGGCACCATTGGACTGTCCAAACGTGAGTCTGAGGATTCCTTCCATAATTGCGCATTGCTCTATTTGGACGTTAGAAGCGATTACGAAACGTCGGAATGTTTGGGAAGCATACTCTATACAATTGTGCCAAAAATCCGGTCGCTGTTCGCCTGTGACAAGGTCGCGGTCAAGGCGATTCCGGATGCCACAGAACGCATTGCCGCATTGGAATACAGGGGATTCGAATTGTCCGAGGAACCTCTGCGCGGGGCCGACGGCGTCGAGTACTTTTCCTATTATGTGAAGCAGATCTAGGAGGACGCGCTTAACTGGAGCATTATTATCAAAGCATGTTATAATCAATTATCATAGATCGGAGGTATCAGGATGAAGAAGCGATTGACTACTATTCTTTTGTTATTGCTCATAACTTCGGTACTTTCGTCTTGCATGATTTTTTCGTCCCGGGATGCAAGAGACCGTTATTTCGAGGCGCTGAGCACTTCTGAACCTGAGGAAACGACTTCTGACACGGAAGCAACTCGCGCGGCTAAGGAAACGACTTCCGACACGGAAGGAACTCGCGCGGCTAAGGAAACGAATACGCCCGGTCTTGAGAACGAAGAAATCGCGGAGTTTACGGATGAATCGATGCTCCCGATGCAGTTTGCAATAAGCGAAGACGACAAGTATGTTTATCTGCTTCAGGATATAGACCGAACATACAGCAAAATATCCGTCAGCGATTCTGCGACCGAATTAAATGTGGTCTACGATGCAGGTGAATTTTATATCAAGAACATGGCATGCGGCAACGGTTTCACGGCATGGACCGAGTCAACCGATGATGCTTACGCCGTTAAATGCTACAATCACAAGACCGATGAGGTAACGGTTATTCACAGCG
>CAZTXQ010000035.1:0-28421 GCA_964617375.1 uncultured Mageeibacillus sp.
AACCCGGGAATTCCTGATGATTTTTTCCGGGATATCCTATTGACATAACACAGGCCGCCTGATCTACGTCCTCGCCGACAGCATGACTACCTCATACGCCTACGACGACGACGGCTCCCTTCAGAGCGTCGTCTACGGCAATGGCTCGAGGGAAGACTACACCTACACGGCTGACAAGCTCCTGAAGACGCTCGTCAACAAAGCCATCGACGGTACGACTATCGACTCGTACGAATACACCTATGACGCAGCCCACAATCTCCTCTCGAAAACCGACTCCAAGGGTGTAACATCCTATATCTACGACGCGATGAACCGCCTCTTGACCGTCACCGAGCCATCCGGAAAAATCACCGTCTATACCTACGATGCCGCCGGCAACCGCGCGTCCCAGACCGAGACCGAGGGCACCGACGTTACGGCAACAACCTACACCTACGACGCGCTGAACCGTCTGCTCCGGACGTCCGAGAGCCTCAACGGAACGTTATCGAGAACCGTCGATTACACATACGACAACAATGGCAATCTACTGACCGTCACATCGATCACATACACCGACGGAATCGCCGGAGCACCCGTGCTCGAGCAGAACAACACCTACGACTTACTGAACCAGCTCATCCGCACTGTAACCTCTGATGGCACCACCGTCGAAAACACCTACAACGGCGACGGTTATCGCGTCGTCAAATCCGTAAACGGCAGTGCGACAAGGTTCCTGTACCAGTACGACAAGATTGTTCTGGAATTGAATGCTCTGGGCGACCAGACGGGAAGGAATGTCTATGGCCTGAACCTGATCTCCCGCACTTTCGGTGAGGACACTTTCTTCTACTTCTACAACGGCCACGCCGACGTCACGGCACTCCTAGCTTCGGACGGAACGATCGCCGCGACCTACTACTACGACGCGTTCGGGAATATCCTCGATCAGACGGGAACGGCGACGAGCAACATCCTCTACGCCGGGTACCAGTACGATCCGGAGACCGGACTCTACTATCTGAACGCCCGCATGTACGATCCGGTTACCGCAAGGTTCATACAGGAAGATACGTATCTGGGAAGCCGGAACGATGCGCTGAGCCTGAACCTTTACACGTACTGCCACAACGAGCCGATGATGTATAGCGATCCAACGGGGCATAAAGAAAGCGCACCCAAAGGATCTACTGGCGGAATGCCATCTGAAGTTTATAATAAGATGTATGGACATGAATATAAGTCAGGAGAGGCAACGGCGGAATACTATCAGGAAAAGAGCAAAGGCACAAATAAAGTGACTGACTCGGAAAGCTCAAAAAATATAACTTCAATTGCAAAAGGTCAAGCGAGCTTACCAGGTCAAATTACCGCATTTGAAATGCAAATCAAAGGTCGTACTATTTATGCTAATCAGCGACTGGCAGATATGACAGGGGAAATGATAAACTCACCCAATCCAAAGAATTTCACTTCTCAAATGGATATTATAGCTGAAGTGTATGCATATACAGAAATGGATGAATTCACTGAAGATATGTTTTGGGATGCGATCTCATGGCTAGGAACGCCTTATGTACAAGTGCCAGGGGTGAAACAAAAAAATGCTGATTGCGGAAGCTTTATTCGCGCATTATATGCAGATAATGGGATTACAATTGAACAAGACTTCAGTAAACAAGGGGATAAAGGTACTGCAGCAATGTTGGACTGGATTGAAAATAATGAGCCAGAGAAAATAATAGCGAAAGGAACACCTGACTACGAAAAGGTAGCAGTCAAGCCTATGGATGTATTTTTCTATGATTATGAGAATAATCCGAAGTACTCAGCAACACATGTTGGAATGGTATTAGGTCAGGACAGAAATGGAAATATTGTTTTAATCGAAACAGCTAATATTGATCTAAACCTCGAAATAATTGGATCGAACCATCAGGAATACTTGGATGCAAACTATTCTACGGTGACAAGCAAGAAAAAAGGACATGAAGACGATATTGTAAGTGAATATTATGCTGGAAGATATAGTGCAAGGAGAAATGATGACATAGTCGGAGTTGTTAGATATATCGAGTAACTTAAGAGAAATTGAGGTGAACCATGGCAAAAAAGATCTTACTTACCATAGTATTAATGGTGTTGCTCTCCTTTATTTCTACAGCTTGTAGATTTATTCCCGTGGAGGCTGAGTTAACAAGCACATCGATTGCGGATATTATGACAATGGAAAGCGGGACTCAGCCGGCTACAGAAGAGTCACAGACCGTCCCGCCAAAGGAAACAACAGCCCCCGCAATCTATCCTATAGCTCCCGAGAGACCCGGGTTTACCGACGGATGGGATCGTCCTCTGGAGATGATCGCAGGACCGGACTCCGTCATTCTGTGTGGAAACGGAGCTGCACTCAACATTGCCGGATACGTCAAGGGTACTCGTGAGAATTTCTACCCTCAAGGTGACACGTTTGAGATGTGCGGAGTCGGCCGGTATAAGATCGACGACAATCCTGCAATTCAGTATTCTGTCGATCGTTCTGTTTTTGCTTTTATTCTCAAGGATGAGGACCAAAGGGGAGAGACTGTTCCGGGTAAGTTAGTTATCTATGATGGCAGTACTGCGACAGACATTTCCGCTGATGTTTGGTCATTTGCTCTTTCTGCCGACGGGCAGAAGATCCTCTATCGGTCAGACAATACGGATCGGGAAAGGGGAGACAATCTTTTCTTTTATGATGTGAAAACCGGCGAGAGTTACCAAGTGTCGGATTGCGCGGGGCCTTCTTACTGCCTGTCACTCCTCGGGCAGACATTTCTTTACATGGAATATGACAGTTCCTCCATTACAACATCTTCTCGCGTCATGATAAAAACTGAAGGTGAAGACGCTCGCGAGCTTGCGACGGATATGATTCCTGCGGCTGTCGGAGATGATGGAACCTATGCATATGCTATTGAGGAGAGCAAAGAAGAAACCTGTAATCTTTGGGTATTCTCGGGACAAGAAAGCCGTTGTATCGGGGAGAATGTCTTGCTCACAACGATACATCCCATTCTTTTCAATTCGGATTGCTCGGAAGCGATATTCTTCGCTGACGGGAATTATCTCTCTCGAGAGGGAGAAACAGGCGTTAAACTTGCGATCGAGGGCAGCATTTACGATTCGACGGCATTTTCTCATCCGCAATATCAACTGGCGGAGGAAGATCCCGAGATTCCTGGTAAGGAGATTTCTTCGATCCGATATTGCTGTACGGACAGTTTGCAACAGGTAATTTTCCTTTCCTCGAGTAAAGAAATGCAATTATGGCTGTCGGAGCCGGACGCGGATGTTGTGTTCTGGTTCTTTGATCAAAAGAATAAGGTTCATAAGGTCAGCAAGGAAGAGGCTCTGGCGCTCTATGAAGGACAGGAGGAATATTTGACGAATTTGAATCGAGCTGCTGAGCAGGAGGCATACATCTACCGAGTACAAGAGACAGTATTCCATGGGAAAGGCATGCCGGATGTCATGTATTACTTGGACACGACAAATGGCGGCAGACAAGCGGCATCTTACATAGACCCATGGAATATCTCATCCCTCGAGGAGGGACGACAGTGTTATATCGGTGCTCACTATTTCGATCTTTATATGCTGGAGGCTCCATATGACGGGACTCCTGTCAGAGTTGCGGAAAATGTGAGTCAAGTATGGTCTGATGGTTTCGGTGTTTACTATGTCAGCCTTATTGAGATTGACCAAAACTTGATCGCATATTTTGAGGAACCGGATAAGTATTTCTACCTGGACGAGGATTCAGGGACGTATTTCAACGAGCTGTGTATTTTAGGTGATACAAATGGGATCTACTCTAGCCCGGATGGAATAACATTTGCGCTTCAGGCGGAAACTATGCAGCGTTATTATCCAGCTGGAATTGGTTGATATTGACGGTGCGAAGCCGGTTCTCATTGCAGAGAATGTCGGAAATTTTGAGATAGGAGATTTTGGGGTGTATTACTTGCAGCTCAAAGAAGTTGCACCAAAATAGTAGATTATTATGCAGGAGCCGGCAATCAATATGATGAATATCAGAACCTGTTAGATGAAGATCTTTACGATCAGAACAAGCTGTTCTATAGTGCCACCGGTACATCGTTCGAATACGTGACAGATATCGGACGACGCTATCTATATGGAGGATGAATCTTCGTATTGTGTTTTGAGTGTTCATAGCTGTTTATGCAGATACTCGGGTTTGAAATAGCGATCAAGAAGCAAGACAGGAGAAGACATGAAAAAAGCAATCTTAATAATTGCACTAGATGTAGGGTTGATGGTTATAGCGGCTGCCATTTTTATATACCCTTATTTCAGACAATTTGAATTAGGCAAATCATTCTGTATAGTAATTGATGAAGACGAAGTGGTTGACTATAATGCGGTTGATCAGGATCAAATGTGCGGTAGAGTACATCGAATGTGGTTTGACATGATTCGAGAAACAGAAAGAGATGAACTGGTTCGTTATATGAAAGAAAATAATTATATAATTGCACCGGGATGTTACCATCTTCGTCAAGGTTACAAATTCGATGATTTACTGAAGGAACTGAAGTTTAAAGTGCTAACACAAAAGGAGAAGTCGGATAGAACAGAATTAGGCAAATCATTCTATATACGAATCAAAGAAGACGAGGTGATTGACTACTATGCGGTTGATCAGGATCAGTACATAAATGGAATACTTCTAATATGGTTTGACATGATCGGAGAAACAGAGAGAGAAAAACTGGTAAGTTACATGAAAGAAAACAATTACAAAATTGTACCGGGAAGATACCATCTTCGCCAAGGTTACAAATTCGATGACTTACTAAAGGAACTGAAGTTTGAAGTGATAACACAAACGGAGGAGTCGGATAGGGAAGTATAATCCGGCGAATGCAGTTCTCATGGCTGTGCCTGGCGCAAGTGCTATTAGTCTTGCCGATCAAAACGGAACGAATAGCGCATACTGTCTTTTATAAACAACTTTCTGCGATTTATGAAACAAAGAACACGTACATTCTTATTGCTGATCCAAATCAAAAGATTCGCGAGAGTTTGGTAATCGATAAGACAGGTTTCTCATCTTCATCTTGTGATGACTTCCTTCGCTTTTTACAGAAGAGAGTTACTATTCCAATTAAGTCTTAACAAGAAATCCAAAACAACCTATGTTCATGATACATGGATTCTTATGTGGACATACCGCCAGCAATTAAGTGAGAAGGAAAGTGCGCATGATCCTTGACACTACTCCCAAATGTCGGAGGAGATGATATGAAAAAAATAAACTTAATTATTTCACTATTTGTCGGGGTGGTTGTTATCATTGCCATAATTATATTGATAATATTTGCATATAGATGTTATGAGACTATAGATAATGGCAAACAATTCATAATAGTAATAGAAGAGGACGAAGTGGTTGATTATAGAGCAGTTGATCAGAAGCAATATATTAAGGGATTTCAACGAAAGTGGTTTACAATGCTACAAGATAAAGAATTAGAAAAACTAGTTATTTATATGAAAGAGAACAATTATAAAATTGTGCCGGGAACATACTATCTTTATCAAGGTTATAGATTTAATGACCTGCTAAGAGAACTCCAATTTGAAGAGATTACACAAACGGATGAATTGGATAAGCCTCGTCTCACTTCTGACACCCCGGGCAATAATACACGGAGCCTCCCATGTAGTTTTCCTTCACAATGACGGCGCCGCATCTGTTGCAGGCTTTCCCGACGGTGTTTTTCGACATCGCCGTTACATAGCCGCCGCTCTGATCGAATAGATCCTTTTCCGTGTCGCGTCCGCCGAGCCGGATCATCTCGCGAAGAGTGGAGACGACTGACTGCTCCAACCGGACCGAATCTTCGTCGGACAGGGAGGAGACCTTGCGCTTCGGATGGATGCCTGCCTCATAAAGGATGTCCTGCAGCACGCCGTTCCCGATCCCGGGGAAGCGCTGTTCCGTCGCCAGAAAGGCTTTCGCGCTTAAGGTCGGCTTGCTTTCCAGGAGACGGCGGCGGAATTCATCGTGAAATGCTTTGGAAAACGGGGTAATCGCATTTCGGCTGGCCAGATAGTATTTGTTGTCGAAGGTGTCGTCGTGCAAGGTGATGCTGCCGTACATGGCGACCGTAAAGACGAGGCTGTGCTTGTTACTTAACTTTATCAGTAGCTGATATTCTGAGGGTTCTTTGCCTTCTCGCAGAAGCCGCAGATTGACACCGTCGCTGATACACAGCTTCTTTCCGTTGTCAAAGGTGAGTTCCGCATAGATTCCGAAGCCTTTTGCGCCGGTGATGCGTGCGTCAAGAAGATCCTGCGGGAACTGGTCCGGCTCCGGTGTGAAGAAGCAGAACTTGTGCGGCTTTGTCGGCGGAAGTATCTGGTCAATTATCTGCCCGACAACCATGTCATTCAGCTGCCCCGCGAGTACTGTGGTTTCCGGTAACTCAAGCATGGTGGATTCCTCCTTGATATCCTTCTCTTTGGGTCTTAGGGATGTTCGGACAAATACTTCTCGAACTTTTTCTCCGAAAAGATCTCGTTCGTCACGAATTGACCATCGTGAAAAAAACTGTATGTCGTAAATGGCGACGGCGCGTTCTGTGCTTCCTCTGTGGCGGAAATCTTATGCAGCGTGATTTCACGTCCCTGCTCAATAGCGATCGCTGCGATCAGCGATACATATTTGTCCGTATGAGGGCATTGATTCGTATAATAGAGGACCATACCCGGCTCGTCGATCCGGCCTTCCCGGGCACAGGGTCTAAAGGCGGGGAGGGGCGAGCTGTCGGTAAACGGGAGATACAGCAGTTCGAAATAGGGCTTTGCCGTGTCGGCGACAAGAAATCCTTTGTACTTCAGATAATCCGGATCGGACAGGAACGTCATCTTTTTGTGGCTCGACAACACAGCGAGCCCCGTTTTCCCTTTTGCTTTTGCATCGGCGATACATTGCTCCAGGAGCTGATTCGCATATCCCTGACCTTTGAATTGACCGGATACCCAGAAACAGTTAATAAACATATAGTCCGAAGCGAATATGGGGCACCACGCTTTCTCGGCAGGGAGGTACTCGATAAAAACTTTGCCCCGCTGATCGAGTTTCGTGAACACAAGGCCTTCCGGAATTCGCTCCGACAGCCAGGCTTTTTTCGAGCTGACGCAGGTCTCACCCTTTTTGTCGGAGATGGCGCAGCAGATGTGCTCGCTCGCGAGGTTCTCAAGTGTCAGAGTGATGAATGCCATTTTCTATTCCTTTCTGACCGGATAACGAAGTATCGTCCTCATTTTTGAGGCTTCCGTTTTTCGAGGATCGGTAAGATAAATCTCGTGGTGTTTTCGCGTATCGGACAGATCGCTGATGAAGCCATTCTCCTTCATGAATCCATCCATGCGGGTGATGGTTTCCGGTTCATCATCAAAGGGTCCCGCATGCATACACTGAACACAGGTGCCCTCGAAGTAGGGAGCGAGGCGCGCCTTCGAAAGTTCCAGATTGGGCTTCTTCTTCGCGACGATCTTGCAGGCGTCGCGGAATACGTCTTCCGCAACAAATTCCGGCTGACGGATCATCATGGTCCAGGCAAATTTCACCTTGTCCACGATGCCGTTCTCGGGATCCTCTGTAAACCACCAGAGTCCTTCAAGCGGCGGAACAACATATTCGAAATAACCGTCCGGGGTGTGACCGTTCCTGGGCATCATGCGGATCGCATAGGACAATGCATACAAGATTTCGACAGCTTTGCTGTACTCGCTCTCCGGCTCATTCGGATCTCCCTTGCCGTCGACCTGAAGGAATAACATCTCCGGAACGTCGATCTGCACCGGTTCGTTCCCGGGTCCGTAGAGATTTTTCTCCTGTTTCTTAAAATCGTATATCATAGAATTCCCTCTTTTCATCCTCTGGGGGGCTTTAATCGGGACGGTAATTGATATTCGCCTCTCTGGCACAGCGATACAGCATCGCGTAGTTCAGTTTCTTCATTTCGCCGTTTACAAGAAAGCGCGTGCCGCATTGATGGAAATCAAATGGGACCTGATGCTTCATGCACTGATCGCGAACGGACAGCACCCAGGAATAGTCGAGCGGTCTCGCATTGCTGTCCGACTCGCCGCCGACCAGTACCAGCTCGACGCCTTGAAGATATTTCGTGATATCAACCGCTTCGATCAGCGGCTGCAGAATGATGTTCTTATGCCGGATCGGCAGGGCTGAGAGGACGGAGAGCTTCCTGTCCGCCGTGTCCTGGTTTTCGACCGAGACGCCGACGGTCACGTTGTCGTAGCCGTCGCCCCAGTCTTCGGGGATGCATTCCATGAAGCGCTCGATCCGTTTGGTCAGGAAAAGGAATCGGAGGTCGGGGCGGCGCTTCATCATGTCCCAGCATTCCGGACGCCACGGATCCGCTTCTTCGAGCAGGAAATCGGAGGAAAAGCAGACGTATACGGTCTGGCCGGGCTTCATCCTGTATTCGCCCTTTTTGTTCGTCGCGACCGGCGCATCAAAGGTGTCGAGCTTCACGATTTCGTTCGTGTCGACATCTCTTTTCGCATCGCCTTTATGAATGTAGCAATACTTGCAGCCATCGCTGATTCGATGACAGCCGCGCCAGGGATTCCACATCGCCATGTATTTTCTCCTGATCTTCTGATTTGATAGAATGCCGTCAGTTTTTCAATGCGATATAGATATTGACATCTGCGGCACCGTCTTCATTGCTGACGTATTCTTCATAGTCGCCGGTGAAGGCCCGTTCCAGAGGAAGCGCCCATATCGTATTCCAGGCCTCGGCAACGTCCCTGACCACGTCTCCGTGTACGCGGAACATCGCATAGCGGCCGGCCGGAAGGATCTTCGATGTAAGGTCCGGATTGTCATTCGCCGTTACCTCGCAGCCGACGGTTACGTCATATGTCATATCTTGAAAGTCGTAGTTGCTGTAAAGTCCGACACAGTAAGAGTTTGCCTTGTTCCGGATGGATTCGGAGATCTTCGTTCCCATGAAGTCCTGCCATAGGCCGCCGATGATTTTCTGACAATCGGGATCAAGATTGCCTGTACGTGCCGTAAGTCCGACGATTTGCTTTTCCTTCTGTTGGGCGATTTCATAATCCATAGTGATTACCTTCTTTCTTATATTGTAATCACATTTTCGCGCATCGAATATGACAGGAGTACGTCATATTATGAGAATAATTTCTGCGGATTAGGAGGGAGATGTAGGCGAAGGACTGTAATTCCGAAGAGAGGCTTCCAGCCGGCGACGCATCTCGTCAACCGTGCGCTGCGGCGAGAGAAGCGTGGCATACTCGCCGAAGGAGGAGGCGTACATGCAGATCGCATCCTCGTCCGGCATATGGAGCTCGCAAAGGAAATCGCCGTTCTCCATGACCGTGAAGGTACTCACTTCGTCATATACGCGAAAAGCCATCTTCGCAGAGACGAGGATCTGACCCTTGATATAGCTGTCTGTATCCGTCTGCTGCGGCAGCAGAACATGTTCCGGCGCGGTCATGTCAAACTGCCTGGGAAGGACCTTCATATTCTCGATCCGGCGCAGCTTAAAGAACCGGACATCCTTCCGCATTTCGCAGTATCCATAGAGATACCAGGCCGCGCCCTTGAAAAGAAGCTTGAGCGGGAGCACGGTCCGGGGAAGGCGCTCGGCCTTTCCGCTGGCGTAAGAGAAGGAGAGAGCCCGCTTCTCGAGAATGGCCGTCTTGATGGTTTCGAAGGTTGAGACGTCGCTCGCAAAGTATCCCCACGAGGAGAAATCGACCTCGATCCAGTCGCATTGCCGCTGTCCGAAGAGGTTTTGCATTTTGGAGAGTGCCGAGCTCTTCGAGGAGAGGCTTAATGCGCTGACAGCGCGCATCGAGGTCAGAATATCGCGTCTCTCTTCCTCGGTAAGGAGCGCTTTGTTGAAGACAAAGTCGGGCAGAAGGGAGATACCGCCGCCTTTGCCCTTCGTCATGTATACGGGAATGCCGGATTCCGACAGCGTCTCGACATCGCGGTAAATCGTCCGCTGCGACACCTCAAAACGCTCGGCCAGTTCCTTTGCGGTGACGGTCGATTTTTCCATGAGAACATATACAATTTCGAATAAGCGATTGATCGGCATGCTTTATCCCGCGCTATCTTGATGATGTTGTAATATGACTATAACATCTTTTCGCGAACGGAACCCGAGTATTTGATGGACGATTCGAAGTATTGGATCACTTTGCATTCTGACTACTATAATGTGATAGAATATCTCTGATATAGATTTTTTTCGCGGAGGATCAATCATGTTTATTATATGGGGATTCGGCAAGCAGACTCGTAAAGTGATCGGCAACGTCTTTTACCGCAAATGCGCATACTGCAATACGGAACAGATCTGGCAGCTTTGCCTGGTTCGCACCTGGTTTACCCTGTTCTTTATTCCGATCATTCCGTATGGGGTGGCATATCAGATTTCGTGCCCGAACTGCAAGAGTTATCAGAAATTGACGAAGGAACAGTTCAACGAGATCAAGGCGAAAATCACCTCGGAGGCCGGAAAGCAGGCTCCGGTTCAGGACGCTAAGTACGCAGGTAAGACAGAGACGCAGATCCATTACATGAAGGAAATGGAGAAAGCCGAGCGCGGCGAATGATCACCGGGTAAAAAGTCCATTTATCTGTTTGTGATAGAATAGATTTCTGGAGCTTGTAATCTTACGACTATTGATAAGAGGGGTACTATGTATAAGAAGAATCCTTTACATGTTTTTCTGGCACTTACAATCAGCACGATCACAGCCTTTGGCTGTTTGAGTTTTTCGGGACAGCAAGTCGATGCCGCGGCGAATATTATGAGACCGTCGGATTCACCGGATTACCGGATTGTCGATATCTCCCAGTACAACGATTCGGTCAATTCGAGCAGCGACAATATTAATTTTTCCGTCTTAAAAACGCAGGTTGATGCCGTCTATATCCGCTCGTACAGCCATTCGAACAATGTCTTTACTGTGGATATGCAGGCTGTCCGATATGCCAAATCCGCGAAAAGTGTGAATCTTAAATATGGTTTCTACTTCTATTTCCTTCCGTCGGCCAGTCTGGAGGATGCGAAATCGCAGGCACGTCTGTTCTATGATTTCGTTAAGGATTATTCGTATTCACTGGTGCCGGTTCTTGATGTTGAGAGCAATGATAAGAATCTTTCCAAAGCACAGCTCGCCGCTGCGGTGAAGGCTTTTACGGATGAATTTGTGGCGCTTTCCGGACAGACCGTTATGATTTATTCTTTTCCGTATTTTATGAAAAACAATTTCGACACGACCTTTAAATGGAGCCAGTATAAGCTGTGGATCGCTCACTACAATGTTTCCGCACCGATGGAGGGTATTTCTTCCTCCTGGATGCCGGAGAGTCTCTGGTGCTGGTCCCGCTGGGATATGTGGCAGTACACTTCCACGGGAACGCTGTCGTCGGTTCCGAATTCTTCGGGAGGCGCGCTTGATATTAGCTATGCGACCAAGAATGTTTTCCTGAGTACGCCGTCGGCGGATGTATCACCCGATACCGGTGAGCCCACCGTGTCCTGTCAGACGCATGTTCAGGATTATGGCTGGCAGAATTGGCGTGACTACGGCACGGTGTCCGGTACCAGCGGTCAGGCCAAACGCCTCGAGGCGATCCGTATCATGCTCGACAACACGGATGGCGGGATTCAATACCGGACGCATGTTCAGGATATTGGCTGGATGGACTGGACTTCCGACGGTCTGATCAGCGGTACCAGCGGCCAGTCGAAGAGACTTGAGGCGATTGAGATCAAGCTGACCGGAGCGGCAGCGTCTTTGTACGATGTGTATTATCGTGTCCACGCCCAGAATTTCGGTTGGATGGATTGGGCGAAGAACGGCGAATCATCCGGTACGGCCGGTTTCAGTTACCGTCTGGAAGCCATTCAGATTGTTCTTGTCGCGAAGGGCGGAGTCGCACCCGGAGACACCGTCTGTCACTATGTAAATGCCGCGGATCCCGGTGTGGTGTACTCATCGTATGTTCAGGATTATGCCTGGATGGCTCCGGTTATGAACGGCGCTTTAAGCGGTACTTCGGGCGAATCGAAGCGCCTTGAAGCGTTGAACATGACCCTTGCCAATATTAACGGCGGGATCGAGTACAGCGCACATGTTCAGGATTACGGCTGGATGGACTGGGTTTCGAACGGTAAGATGGCCGGAAGTCTCGGTCAAAGCAAGCGTCTTGAGGCGATCAAGATTCGTCTGACCGGCGATGCGGCCACAAAGTATGACGTATATTATAAGATTCATGCACAGAATTACGGCTGGCTTGATTGGGCCAAGAACGGAGACCCGGCCGGAACGGCGGGATTCAGTTACCGTGTCGAAGCGGTGAAGGTGGTACTTGTACCCAAGGGACAGCCCGCACCCGGCGAAACTCTCTGCAGTTTTGTCGACAAGAGTGCTCCGGGCGTCGTCTATTCAACCAGCGTTCAGGATATCGGCTGGATGGCATCTCTCAGCAACGGTTCTGTAAGCGGGTCGACCGGTCAGGCCAAGCGCGTCGAAGCGATGCGTATTTCTCTTGCGAATCTTGACGGCGGAATCGAATACCACGCGTTCGTGCAGAATATCGGCTGGCAGGCATGGGTAACCGCCGGAATTACAGCGGGTACCGAAGGTCAGTCGCTTCGTATGGAAGCCATGGAATTAAGGCTGACCGGCAACGCGGCATTACAGTATGATCTGTACTACAAAGTCTACATTCAGAACAGGGGATGGCTTGACTGGGCGATGAACAGTGCGCCGGCGGGTACGACCGGATGCGAATGCAGGATTGAGGCGATCCGGATTGTCCTTGTGCCGAAGGGCGGGGCTGCGCCGGGTGCGACGGCGAATGCGTTTATCGCAGGCTGACGCGTTTGTACGTTAAAATATAGAAAGAAGGCGGCTCCCGGTTTTTCCGGAAGCCGCTTTTTTTGCCGGGATGATCCGGATACATATTTCCGAATGAGATCGAATTAGATGGACCGGAAGCTGCTTTTGCGGGACGCTGCCGATCCTTTCCGTTAATTTAATATCGTCAATGTGCATAAAAGATTTGTTGTAAAATTGACGGGATAACGGCCCGTTGATTGAACTGTATTTGTTCCTTTTCTACAAATTGTGAGATACAATAAAAGAAAAGGGGCAAAATATGAGCGTTTACAGCGGGCCCAGGGACAGAGTTTCCAGACATCAGACCGCTCAAAGATTTCTTGCCGTGCTCCTTTCCGGTGCACTCATTCTATCTGTGCAGATCTTTTCCCGTATTGATTTATTTGACAAGCACGTGAATTTCGCCGCCGGATATCTAAATGGTACCTTTAGCGGCAAGACCGCGACCGTAGACTTTCTGGATGTCGGACAGGGGAGTGCGACTCTCATATGTTTTCCGGACGGCAAGACGCTTCTGGTCGATACCGGCCCCAAATCTTCCCGCGATACATTGATCGGCTATCTGGATGCAAGAGGCGTTTCAACTCTTGACTGTCTGGTCGTTACGCATCAGCACGGCGATCACGCCGACAATGTCGAGGCGGTCCTGGATCATGTGGACGTACGCGATGTAGTCGTGCCCGACGCACCGGAACGTGAAATGTTGGATCCGAAGAGATATCAGAAGATGAATGCAAATATTAAAGCTGCGGGCCTTGTGATCCGGCGGCCTGTGCAGGGCGAAATGCTTCTGGCGGGTGAAGATTACTCCGTTACCGTATTGTCGGACGATCAACAGAATTACCCCGCGCTAAATGATTACTCGATCGTGCTGAAGGTGGTTATCGGGAAAGTTTCTTTCCTCTTGATGGCGGATGCTGAGAAAACGACCGAGAGCCAATTGCTGGCAGAAGGAATCGCTCTTGACTGTGATTTCCTTCAAGTCGGACATCACGGCAACAAGAACGGCGAGACAGAGGCTTTTCTCGAAGCGGTGACGCCTTTGGTATCTGTGATCAGTGTCGGAAAGAATACGTTCGGACAGCCGTACTCTTCGGTTATCGGACGCCTGAAAGATGCCGGATCTTCTGTGTACAGGACGGATTTCGGCGGGACAATAACGGTGATCACGGACGGTGAGTCATCCAGAATCGAATGCAGCGTCATCTGAATTACAGATATTCGTCGATCATCCCCGGAGTCACACCTTTACATTCGATCATTTCAGAGTAGAAACGGCCGCTCTTACGGATGGTTCTTTCCTGCGTTTCAAAATTGCAGCGGACCAGTCCGAACGGCGCGCTTTCGCCCTCCGCCCATTCGAAATTATCGATGAACGTCCAGTGATAATAGCGCTCGACGGGCAGGTCGTTGTCCTTGATTTCCTTTATATGATTATAGATGTAAGACGCGCGAAAAAGATCTTCCTTGTCGCAGGTGCCGTTCTCGGTGATCCAGACCGGTGCGTGATAACGTGAATAGAGTTCCCGGACGAGTTCCGTAAGACCCTGCGGATAGATCTCCCATCCGAGATCGTTTTCGGGGCAGCCGGGGCGCCTGGTCTCATGGAAATGCTTAACCGTACTTCTCGTATAATAATTGATCCCGATGAAGTCGAGGAAAGGACCTTTTCCCAAGGGCGCGGAGAAGCCCAGAGGGAACGACAGGCGGCCGGTTGACATCGCCGAGGCCATGAGATCCTGGAACAGATACTTCATGACCTTCGCTTCGAGGGCATATACGGGATTCTTTCCCATAGGCGAAAAGACCCGGTAATGCCCGGCGAACCCTACTTTAACCGGATCGCTGCCGTATGCTGCGTGTATGTCCCTGTAGGCGTGAAGATGACAAAGCGTCATGTTCCTTAGGACCCGGAAAGCTTTGAAGACGGATTTCTTTCCCGGCGGCCAAGTGCCGTAGACATATCCGTTGGTGAAATAAACGTTCGGTTCGTTGATGGTCACATATTCCGAACACAGATCGCGAAGGTGTTCAATCACATAAGCCGTATAACGACGGAAGATTTCGACAGATGCCGGATTCAGAAAGGCGCCCATTCCTTCAAACCAGAGGGGATTGGAAAAATGATGAAGCGTAACCAGAGGACGGATGCCGAAGCGGAGCATCGTTTTGATCTCCTCGCGGTAATGATCCATCGCCTTATCATCGAATACGCCGTTTTCCGGCTCGATCCGGCTCCATTCGATGCCGAAACGGTAATCGAGGATACCCATTTCCGACATCAGCTTCAAGTCTTCTTCGTATTTGTCCCAGTGCTGATTGGCGCGTGCGGAGGAGGCGCCGTCCGCAATATGCTCCCGCACCTGTGACCATTCATACCAGGAGTGACTCGTCTCGTTTCCCTCAATCTGGGCGGAAGCGGTTGCGCAGCCCAATCGAAGGGACTCCGGTAGATCAAAAGGAACATATCCTTCCATAAAAGAACCTCCGTTACTATTCTTGTTTTATTTTATCATTATTTGTCTGTAACGGCCGGCGGATCATCCGTGATACGTATAGCGAGGCAACCGTTTTCGCGGACTTAAAGCGGGCAGCATTCTAGCGAAGAGCGTAAACAAATATTGACATATAGGCGGATATGATTGAAAATGCAAGGACTATGACAGACGTATTATTTTCTTGGAGGAAAATATGAAATTTTTCAAATTACTCGGTGTCACGGTTCTGTCCGTTGCTCTTCTAATGTCCGCAACAGCCTGCGCTTCGTCCTCTTCGCTCACAGATCTTGTAAAGAATCTGTCCGACGGCAAAACGGCAAAGACCGGTGAAGATTATATTGAATATGCGAACAGCAAACGCCTGGAGGTTGTAGAGCCTTTCGTCGGAGAGATGCTGGATTCCGATACGGCGGAGCCGCTTCTGGATAAAATTAAAATGTTTTATTACGATGTGGAAGGGAAAGAAAATACATACACAGTCTATATTGACAACTTGGACGGTGAATATTTCTACGACGGTGTTTTCAGTTTGAAAAGCGAAAATAAAACGTATACGGTCAATGTGGATATGCTGGCGCCCGAGACCTACGACTTTTTCGAGTTGGAGATGGAAGGTGAAATGGAAGATTATCTGTATTATGTAAAAGGCGATCTGTATGAATGGTCAAACGAGACGTTTGAAGCAGACAGTCTGAATGAGCAGTATACGCTGAACGAAGAGGGCACGGAGATTCTCGTCGTAGTAGATGAGAAGGAGATTAACGATGATATTCTGAAAGATTTTGCCGAGGTTTTCTATAAGGCGAATACAGTCTACAATCTCAACGAATCGACCACGTATTATTTTGTAACTTCCGGTGATTATAACGGCACGGACTATTCTAATTACGAATATGAGATGTTGGTGGATACCGCGAATCAGAAGGCCGTCATCATGGATGCCGACGGAGAAGAAGTATTTACCGAGGCGTATTGATGCGGGCGTGACGCCGTATCGAAAAGGAGTCCCGTATGAAAGAGCTGCTGATTGTCGTCGATTTTCAGAATGATTTTGTAGACGGAAGCCTTGGCTTCCCGGGTGCCGAACGGCTAGAAAGCCCGATCTGTGATAAGATTCTCGCTTACAGGCGGGCCGGGCAGACGGTTGTCTTCACGATGGATACGCACAATGCGAACTATCTGGAGACGAGGGAAGGCCGGAAGCTTCCGGTCCCACACTGCCTTTCCGGTTCGAAGGGATGGGAGCTTTACGGGCGCGTTAAGGATCTTTCCGAAGGGTGTCTTTGCTTCGAAAAGAATACGTTCGGGTCGGACAAGCTTTTTGACTACCTTCGCCTTCAATTGTTCGACCGTATCGAGCTCGTTGGACTGGTGAGCAACATCTGCGTTCTTGTGAATGCGGC
Source organism: uncultured Mageeibacillus sp. (assembly GCA_964617375.1). Lineage (GTDB taxonomy): Bacteria > Bacillota > Clostridia > Saccharofermentanales > Saccharofermentanaceae > Firm-13. The sequence goes on from CAZTXQ010000035.1 coordinate 16,880, forward strand.
ACTGGCCGGCGCGGCCTCTCCGGATTCGGTCGTTTCCGTCGACGCTTCCTGTATGGCTAGCTTTGATCCGTCTCTTCATGAGAAGACACTTGATGTGCTTTCCGGAATCCAGGTCGAAATTACGAATCGATAGAAGCTGCCCGCTTAGCTTTTTATACTTCCGATGTATTAATGAGCTCAAAGTCCGTCTAAAACGCATTGTTTCCGGCTGAATACCTTGCAAGTCGCGTTTGAACTATGATACAATAACTCTTCGGAAAAAGAGAGACGATAACAATTTGGAGGAACAAATATGGCTTCTTTAATGGAGAAAAAAGAGAATAACGTGGTTTTACTGACCATTGACGTATCCAAGGAAGATTTTGCTGAAGCGATTCAGAAGTCTTACCAGAAGAATAAGAACCGTTTTCAGATTCCCGGCTTCCGCAAGGGCAAGGTCCCTTACCACATGGTTAAGCAGTACTACGGCGAAGGCGTTTTCTATGACGATGCCATCGATTTTGCCGTGAATCCCACCTATGCCGAAGCCGTCAAGGAGCATGATCTTAAAGTTGTTTCCAAGCCCGAGCTTGATATCCTTGAGATCGGTGCCGAGAAGGGCCTCAAGTATACAATTACCGTCACGATTAAGCCGGAAGTAAAGCTCGGTGATTATATGGGCGTTAAGGCTCCCTACCATTTCCATGATGCATCTGAAGAGGACGTGCAGAAGGAACTTGAGCGTGTCCTTGAACGCAATTCCCGTCAGATCCCGGTGGAAGACCGCGCCGTTGAGAAGGACGACACCGTTACGATCGATTACGAAGGATTCCTGAACGGAGTCGCTTTTGAAGGCGGCAAGGCCGAAGGTTACGATCTCAAGATCGGATCCGGCAATTTCATTCCCGGTTTTGAAGAGCAGCTGATCGGACACAGCATCGATGAAGAGTTCCCGATCGAAGTGACATTCCCCGAGGAATATCACAGTGAAGAGCTGAAGGGACAAACCGTTACCTTCCAGATCAAGATTCACGCGATCAAGACACGCGAGCTTCCTCAGCTTGATGATGAGTTTGCCAAGGACGTCAGCGAATTCGATACTCTCGACGAATACAAAGCCGACATTCTGAAGACCAAGCAGGAGCAGGCCAAGAGTCACGCCGATGCTGATTTCCAGAATGCCGTTATCAAAGTTGTTGCCGATAATGCCGAAGTGGATGTACCGGACTGCATGGTTGATACGGAAGTTGACGAGCTCCAGCAGGAACAGTCCATGCGGATGAAGTACCAGGGGATCGAGCTTGAGCAATATCTTCAGTATGTCGGTCAGACTCTTGAAGATTTCCGCGCGGGACTTGTTCCGGTTGCCAAAGTCAGAGTCAAGAGCAATCTTGTCATTGAAGCGATCGCTAAGGCCGAGAAGATTGAAGCTACGGATGCCGATGTTGATGCGGAAGCCGAGAAGATGGCTGTCCAGTACGGCATGAAGAAGGAAGAGCTTCTTGCAAGACTCGGTTCCAACGACTCCTTCATCCGTGATTCGATCGCGGCTCGCAAGGCTGTCGAGATGGTTACGGCCGCTGCAGTGAAGACGGATTTCCACGAACATGACCACGAAGGTCACGATCATGAAACCTCTGAAACCAACTCTTAATAATTTGTTAGTATTACATGATTGAACCCGACCGCTGCATCGGTTAACATAAGAATAGCAGACAAACTGCGAGGCTTCGTTACGGAGCCTCGCTTCTTGTTTATGATTACAAAGGAGATCTATATGACCGAAGAAGACAAGAATAAGCCGGATAAGAGAAGTAAAGGATCCGACGGCAAGCCGCCGGTGGTTCGCTGCTCTTTTTGCGGAAAGACAGAACATGAAGTCGCCCGCCTTTTTGCGGGACCTTCCGTTTTTATCTGCAACGAATGTATCAGTCTTTGCGATTCGCTGTTGTCCGACGACGAAGAGTTCGCATTGCCCGGCAAGCGATCAACCCGGATGGATCACGTACCGACCCCGGCCGAACTCAAAGCTTCGCTCGATCAGTATGTCATCGGACAGGATCAGGCCAAGAAAGCCCTTGCCGTCGCGGTATATAATCATTACAAGCGCGTTTTTACCAAGCAGAGCAAGAATGACGATATTGAGCTGACCAAGAGTAATATTCTCTTAGTCGGACCGACAGGTTGCGGAAAGACCTTGCTTGCGCAGACGCTCGCCAAGATACTGAATGTTCCGTTTGCCGTCGCCGACGCTACGGCTCTTACGGAAGCGGGCTATGTCGGTGAGGATGTAGAGAATATTCTTCTGAAGCTCCTGCAGAATGCGGATTTCGATATCGAGCAGGCGCAGCGCGGTATTATTTACATCGATGAGATCGACAAGATCACGAGAAAGTCGGACAATCCGTCCATCACGAGAGATGTCAGCGGTGAAGGCGTCCAGCAGGCACTCCTCAAGATTCTCGAAAGTACAGTCGCCAACGTTCCTCCTCAGGGCGGAAGAAAGCATCCGCATCAGGAGTTTATCCAGATCGATACGACCAATATTCTCTTTATCTGCGGCGGTGCATTCGACGGTCTTGAGAAGATTATCGAGACCCGTGTCGCGCAGAAGTCTTTCGGCTTCGGCGCAGAGATCGTTTCGAAGAAGGACCGTAAGGATGGCGAACTCTTGAAGCTCATGATGCCTCAGGATCTTCTGAAATTCGGTTTGATTCCTGAGTTTGTCGGTCGTGTCCCCGTAACGGTCACACTTGAGGGTCTCAATAAAGAAGCGATGATCCGTGTACTCAGGGAGCCCAAGAATGCGCTCCTCAAGCAGTACTGGAAGATTCTCGGCATGGACGGCGTCGAACTCGAATTTACCGACGACGCAGTCGAAGCGATTGCGTCTCTTGCAATCGAGAGAAACACCGGGGCCAGAGGACTTCGCGCAATTCTGGAGGAGATCATGCTCGACATCATGTACGAGATTCCCTCGAGAAAAGATATCGAGAAGTGTATCATTACCAAGGAGTGCGTGACCGAGAAGAAAGAGCCCGAATTGACGATCGGTACCAAGACCAAGAAGCGCACCCGCAGCAACCCGGACGACGTCAATCCGATGTACGCATAAGGACAGAGGATCTAAGGATTAGAGGCATCTATGACAGACCGGCTTATTCAGAAGAAGGAACATGTCAAGGGACTGATCAATGACGCATCGGACGGCCATATTCTGTCAAGGAATGATTTGGAAAGAGAAATCTGCTCCCTTTGGGAGTGGATTCTCTTTTTTCAGCATGAGCGGCTGATTCATCTTCTTGTGACGATGCTTTTTGCTCTTCTGACGTTCGGAAGTCTCGTTACTTTTCTGGCGACCGGTTTTCTTCCGGTGATCGCTTTATTCGTTCTTTTCCTGGCCTTGCTTATTCCGTACATTTTCCATTATTATCATCTGGAGAACGGTGTGCAGCAGTTATACGAACTTTATGATCAGCTCAAGGCTTTAAGGGAGGATAAACAGAATGGATAAGTTCTCGATTTGTCTCGATATCGGAGGCACCAAGATCCTCGGAGCCATTTTTAATAAGAACCGTGATATCGTCTACCGCCTGAAGAAGAAGACGAAGGCGAAGGAAGGCGCGCAGAACGTCGAAGAGACGATCGTGAGTGTCGTCGAGGAAATGCTCGAAGGATACAAGATCACGATCGACGATGTCGATGCGATCTCGGCGGGAGCGCCCGGAGTCATCAATCAGGAGACCGGCGTCATCCTGTTTTCTCCCAATCTTCCCTGGCGGAATTACCCGATCAGGAAAGCACTCGAAGATCGTTTTCATACGCCGTTCTTTATAGGAAACGACGTAAATGTCGGCGTTTACGGCGAATGGAAGCATGGCGCGGCCCAAGGACTTTCCCAGGTCGCAGGTCTTTTTATCGGAACGGGCATGGGAGGAGGCCTTATTCTTGACGGTAAACTCTATACGGGCTTTGACTGCAAAGGTGCCGAACTCGGTCATATCGTTCTGAATACCGAAGGACCGCGCTGCAATTGCGGTCAGCGCGGCTGCCTCGAGGCTTTTTCGAGCAAACTTGGCATGACGGATTATATCCGCCAGCAGATCGAGCGCGGGCGCAGTACGATGATGGAGAGCGCCATCACGGAGGGTATTTTCAAGAGCAAATCCATGAAGTCCGCTTACGAGGCGGGGGACGCGGTTATGATCGAGGCAATTGACCGGGCATGCCATTATCTTGCCGTAGCAAGCGGTACCTTAATCAATATTTTCAGTCCTGAGATGATTGTATACGGCGGCGGTGTCATGGAAGCGCTGGGCGACGTTTTCCTCGAGAAAATTGAGGCTCAGATTGACGCGTACTGTATGCCGTCCATCCGGGATTCGGTGAAGCTTGCCAAGGCGGAGCTCGGCGATGATTCGATTCTATACGGCGCGCTCGCGCTGATTGAAGACAATGAGAAATAATGGAGGAATCTTATGATCACGCATATTGTTATGTGGAAATTGCGGGAAGAAGCGGAAGGAAGAGGGAAGGACGAGAATTTCGGAATCATTCGCGAAAAGCTCGAAGCTCTTCTGTCAGTAATTCCTGAACTTAAATCCATTCATGTATACCGGAATATAAACCCGACCGATAAGAATTCGGATGTTGTTCTGGTAACGACCTTTGACAGCCTGGAAGATCTGAATGTTTATGCAACGCATCCCGAACATGTCAAAGCCGGCGAATTTATCGCTTCCGTAGTGAGCGCCCGGTCTGCGATTGATTATCAGGACCATATCTGACTTTTTCATACCGGCTCGTCAGTTCGGAGATATCTTTTCCGAACTGATCAAAGATTGTTATCCGGATCTCTTCGGCTGAAGATGCGGCCGTTATCAGGGCGCCCTTTGCCTTTGCCTCTCTTACCTGTTTATAGTATTCCTTCCTGACCTTCCGCTCCTCACCGGTGCCGAAGGCAGGATTTTTTTTGTTTTTTCTATGCGCTGTTTTGTCCAGTTTGATTGTCTCGTCGGTAATATAGCGGCTGCTCATGAGATTTACCGGCTTCTGACCGATCCGGAAGTGTGTGCGGATAAAGGAGAGGATAGCAGGAAAGACTCGGATCAGGAAGTAAAAAAGGATGAAAATGAATAGGGCGATAAGAAGATAATCAAGAATGACAGACGGTTCTCCTGGAACTGTTTCCGGGTTATTCAGGGCGCGGCCCGTCATGTACTCCGGTTCCATTTCCTGGACTTCTTCGCGAAACACAGGCAGAAGCCTGAAAAGATATCCGACAAACAGGATTATGTATGAACCGATCCTTTTGAAGAAATCGACGAGATATTCATATGGGAAAACGATCGAGAGTGGGAAAATGATCGCGGTTACGATACAGACAAGGAGGATAATCCTGTTGTTATTGATTTGGATGAGTCTGCCGGGCTGTGTCGGTGAATTCAGGAAATGATCAAAGCCTTTTCTAAAGCTGAAAATCTGGCGGACGGCAAGATAGAGACATACGCTTATGAGAAAGCCGGATGAGAGTAAGGGGGTCAGGCTGTTTGATCCGCGCATCGAGGAAATGAATAAGTAAGTCAGATGCAGAAAGAAGCTGACGAGCAGCAGTGAAGGGGATGAATAAGATGCATTATTTCGGAATAGCGAGATGAGTGAATATATCATCAGTGCCATACAGGCTGCAGATGCCGCCAGAAAAACCAGAGTACCCATGCCGGCAAAGAGCCAGGGAGCCGTGAGTGCAACGGTGAAATGCAGAAGAATCATCGGAATAGCCGGGACGTTCAGGCGCCGCAGAATAAATAGAGCAACAGCGGGAATTGCCAGAATATAGAACATGAAATATAGGGAAAGCTGATCGTCGCCGGTAACCAGAAGCAGGCTGCAGGTTCCGATGCAAATAATCAGAAAGATCGAATTCATAAGGGCATCGGTAAGCAGGTCTTCTTGAGAGAACTTGAGGCGCCGGAGAATGGAAGACTTAGGCATTGTAACTCACCTCCAGCGGTATAGCGAAAGGCTTTGCCATCGGATCGAGCGCCGGGAGTCGGTTCATATTGTCATAGGGCACCACCCATGTAAGACGAATCCCGGAACGGTATTTTTGAATCAGGAAATTTTGCAGGGAAGAATCGGTATTGGCCGATATGATAACATACGTTGTGTTATCGCTTTGCTTATCGATTGCGTTCTCCACACAGGCAATAAACGGATGCGCTCTCTTGGTAAGATCAATGCGTGCAAGATCCATGCCAATCCGGTTCAGATGGTCGTCGCTGCATCCGTAATCCGTATCGATCGGTGCCTCTGTCAGAATATCTCTGCTGTTGCTTGCCAGCTTCACGGGAGTTGAACCGGAGACGGCGCGGGAGACCCAAGTCATGGCAAGGCTTATGCATTTTTCCGGCAGTGAGTCATTTCGCGACAGGGTATAGGGAAGAACATTCAAAATGAATGTGATTTTTCGATTATATGTGTGATGATTCACGTTGACCATTATCTCGTTTTTATTGGCCGTAGCATTCCAGTTGATGCTTTTAAAAGTATCCCAGGGCTGATACTCCCGGATTCCGGCAAAAGTAAAAGGATCGGATACAGGGCTTCTGCGATTCTCTTCATCGCCCAGAAACAACTGAAACAGAATCTCCATATCCGGCGCCTGCAGAACTTTCGGAGTTACCGTCAGAGTAGAATCGCACGGAAAATCATTGACAATCAGCGACAGCAAAAGCAGGTCTCTTGTAGAGATACTGAGTCTTTTGAAGCGGTAATAGCCCCGCTTGCGGCAAAGGACAAGGATGTGCCGGTTATGCTGCTGCCAGCCGGAAAGGGACATCAGGTCTTCGCGGTAATAGTGATCGCTCACCTTGGTATTCGTCATGTCCAGGAATAAAAGTTCGCGGGATGCCTCGAATTTCAGTGTAATCCATGGCAGGGGGAGCGCCTTCTGATTGATGATTGTCTCGGTGATTGTAATCGTATCACCGCACGCGGCAACTGGGGTGGAGAAAGTCACATCGGCACTGACATTCTTCAATGCCCGCTTCCTGTAAAGGATCGATTGGGCACTGATTAGAACCAAAAGAATCACGGCAAAGATCAGAAACGGCATATAAGCCTCCGTCTATTCGTCTGTGAAGACTTCCGTTGGACAGGGAATTACAGCAGATATGCGCTTTAAGACTTCAGCGGCCCGGCTGGTGCCGCGTCCGTAAGAAGAGCTGATCGAATAGGATGAGGAGGCCGTAAGAATCAGCCGGTGCGACAGAACCGGGATCATTAGCTTCTTAATATCATCGGGGGTCACGAAATTCCTGCCGTGTATGGCCGCATACACCTGGGCTGCCTTCATAAGTGCAAGTGCTCCGCGCGGACTCACTCCCAACAGGATCGCTTCATCCGTGCGTGTCGCCTGGACAATTCTCAAAATATAGGTAAGAACCGCATCACTGACATAAACCTGCATAAAGAGGTTCTGTGCACGGATAAGATCATCCTTCGTACATACCGGCTTAAGTGAAATCAGGGGATCACCGGTCCGGAATCGATCCAATATTTTCCTGCTGTCTTCGGTATCGGGATACCCGAGTGAAAGCCGGATCATAAAGCGGTCGAGCTGAGCTTCCGGGAGCGGAAACGTTCCCTGGGTCTCTACAGGATTCTGTGTGGCCATGACCAGAAACGGCCGGTCAAGGATCATAGTCTTGCCGTCAACTGTAATCTGGCGCTCTTCCATGCATTCGAGAAGACTCGATTGTGTTCTGGCCGTGGCCCGGTTGATTTCATCCGCCAGCAGTATATTGGAAAAAAGAGGACCTGCTCTGAAGACAAACTCGCTTTCTTTCTGATTATAATAATGAATTCCGGTAAGATCGGAAGGCAGCAGGTCAGCCGTAAACTGTACCCGGGAGAAGCCGGCATCGATCGACCTGGCAATGGAACGGGCCAGCTTTGTCTTGCCGGTTCCCGGAACATCATCGAGAAGGACATGTCCCTGTGCAATCAGGGCTGTTAAAGTCAAGTCGATCACATCCGTTTTACCAACGATAACCTGCTCTACATTCGTACGGATATTCTGAGCGAGTTCTTTTATGAACGAGACATCTTCCCGGATGTTCTGATTATTATCAGCACGCATAATAGATCCTTTCAACGGCGATTCCTGCAGCCTTTTTATATCATTATACTCTAAAAAAAATCGGAAATTTGTATCATGAAAAGAATACAAAAAGATAGCGAAAGCTGACCAAAAGACCGGAATGCCTTTATTTGATTGACAGTCATTAGCGGCTTACCTATTATGAAATAAATGAAATCAGAGATGTATACCGTGTGCGGCAGGAGGCAATTATATGACCGATCAACTGCAGGAAATGGGCGAGCGTCTTAAGGCGCTCCGGGAAATTGAAGAGATTGATATTGAAACAATGGCCATGAAGTGCGAAGTCAGTATTGACGATTATAAATCTTATGAGAGCGGCAGCAAGGACTTCTCCTTTTCTTTTTTGTATAACGCGGCAAATGCCCTGGGCGTCGATGTTGTGGATCTGATGAGCGGCGACTCGCCGAAGCTCTCTACCTGCAGTATGGTGAAAAAAGGCGGCGGATTTGAAGTGAACCGCCGTGCGACATATGATTACCGGCATCTGGCTTTTACCTTCCGGCACAAGATGGCGGAGCCGTTTATGGTTACCGTCGAACCGGGAGGAGATGCGATGCCTGTTCTCCACGCCCATGAAGGGCAGGAGTTCAATTATGTCGTCGAAGGGCAGATGACGTTCTATATCGGCGACATCTCTTATGTACTGGACGAAGGGGACAGCATTTACTTTGATTCGGGCATTCCCCATGCCATGAAGGCAAATAACGGTCATTTGTGCAAATTTCTGGCTGTCGTCATGAAGAAGGAGAAATAAGATGCCGATATATGAAGAGTTCGTTGGACGTCATAGAGATCATTTTGCTACCCTGGAAGACCTGCAGAAGAACTATAAGGTGACCTATCCGGATACTTTCAATTTTGCGTATGACGTACTGGATGTCATCGCGAAAAGAACCCCGGACAAGCTTTGCATGCTTTGGCTCTCGAATGATGCCGAAGAGCGCCGTTTTACTTTTGATGAGATGTCGAAGCTTTCGAACAAAGCGGCGAATTTCTTCACATCCAAAGGGATCCGCAAGGGTGATCTTGTCATGCTTGTTCTGAAACGCGGCTATGAGTTCTGGTATTGCATGATGGGACTTCACAAAATCGGTGCCATTGCCGTTCAGGCAACCCATATGCTTCTTGCGAAGGACTTTATCTATCGCATGAACGCCGGCAAGATCAAAATGATCGTCATGACCGGAGACGGAGACTGCACCGAACATTTTGACGATGGCTTATCGCAGTATGAGACGCTTCAAATCAAAGCGGTTACCCGCGGTAAAAAAGTTGAGAGCTGGATCGACTTTGACACGGAACTCGACGCTTCAAGCGACGAATGGTCAAGACCGTCCGGCGAAGCCGACACGCGCGTCACCGATCCGATGATCATGTCTTTCTCCTCCGGAACGACCGGATATCCCAAAATGGTTCTTCACGATTTCTCCTATCCGCTCGGACATCTCCTTACCGGCGTTTTCTGGCACAGGGTAGAAGACGGCGGACTTCACTTTACAATCTCCGACACCGGCTGGCTTAAGTCGCTCTGGGGAAAAATGTACGGGCAATGGCTCGGTGAGTCGGCCGTTTTCACGTATGATTTCGAGAAATTTAGCGCTCCGGACATCTTAAGAAAAATCGCGGACTATAAAATTACCACGTTCTGCGCTCCGCCTACGATGTATCGCTTCATGATCAAAGAGGACTTTTCGCCGTATGATCTTTCGGCCTTGAGGCACTGCTGCACGGCCGGAGAAGCTCTGAACCCGGAAGTCTACAGCCAGTGGAACAAGAATACGGGACTCAAGATATTCGAGGGCTTCGGCCAGACCGAAACGACGCTCGTGTGTTCAACGCTCTACCCCTGGATGCAGCCGCGGCTCGGTTCCATGGGCCTTGCCTCGCCCGGCTATTCGGTCATTATCGCCGACGAGGAGGGGAAAGAGCAGCCGTACGGTGTTACGGGTGAAATCTGTATTGTTGCCGGCGACACGATCGAGCAGAAGCCGTTGGGTCTCCTGCGCGAGTACTACCGCGATGCTGCCGCAACCGGAAAGGCCTGGCATGACGGACTTTTCCATACCGGAGATACGGCCTACCGCGATGAAATGGGATTCCTCTGGTATGTCGGCCGTCTCGACGACGTGATCAAGAGTTCCGGATACAGAATCGGACCGTTCGAGGTCGAGAGCGCACTGATGGAGCACAAATCGGTCATGGAGTGCGCCGTGACCGGCGTTCCGGATCCGGTCCGCGGCTTCGCCGTCAAGGCGACGGTCGTTCTTTGCAAGGGTTATGTCGGTTCGCCGGAACTCACCAAAGAGTTGCAGGAATATGTCAAGCACGTCACCGCTCCTTATAAATATCCCCGTATTATCGAGTATGTAGACGAGCTCCCGAAAACGATCAGCGGCAAAATCCGCCGTGTTGAGATTCGCGAAAAGGATAATGCAAAGAACTAATTGACAAATCCCGGTATTTTGTCTGTATAATAGATAAGTTAGACAAAATCTGGAGGGATAATAATGGCACGTATTGATAACATTAGCAAGGCCTTTGAACCGCGTGAGTCTGAGCAAAGAATATATTCTGCCTGGTTAGGGAAAGGATATTTCCATGCCGTACCGGATCCGGAGAAGAAGCCTTACTGTATCGTTATGCCGCCGCCGAATATTACCGGGCAGCTTCACATGGGGCATGCGCTGGATAACACGATTCAGGACATCCTGACCCGCTTCAAGAGAATGCAGGGCTATTCCGCACTCTGGCTTCCCGGCACAGATCATGCCGCTATAGCTACCGAGGCCAAAATCGTTGAAGCGATGAAGAAGGAAGGCCTTACCAAAGACGGGATCGGCCGCGATAAGTTCCTCGAACGCGCCTGGGAATGGCGTGAACTTTACGGAAGCAGAATCGTTGAGCAGCTGAAGAGACTCGGGTCTTCCTGTGACTGGGAGCGCGAGCGTTTCACGATGGACGAAGGTTTATCCGATGCCGTTACGGAAGTATTCATACGCTATTACAACGAAGGCCTGATCTATCGCGGCGAGCGGATCATCAACTGGTGTCCGCACTGCCTGACGTCCATATCCGACGCGGAAGTGGAATACGAGGAGCAGGACGGCTTTTTCTATCATATCAAGTACCCTATAGCGGATGGTTCCGGCGATCTGATTCTCGCGACGACACGCCCCGAGACGCTTCTCGGTGATACGGCCGTTGCTGTTCATCCGGACGATGAGAGATACGCGCACCTGATCGGCAAGAACGTTATTCTGCCCCTTGTCGGGAAAGAGATTCCGGTCATAGCCGATACTTATGTCGAGAAGGAATTCGGAACCGGAGTCGTCAAGATCACGCCCGCGCATGACCCGAACGACTTTGAAGTTGGTCTTCGCCATAACCTGCCGGTCA
>CAZTXQ010000036.1:143-27947 GCA_964617375.1 uncultured Mageeibacillus sp.
TTTAGGCGGTATGCGAGTGCAAGAAAACAACATTTTTTATCAATGAGTACAGCCTGGATCGAGAGTAGCGGCTATTTAGGCGGTATGCGGGTGCAAGAATACAATGTTTTTCATCAATGAGTACCGCCTAGATCTGGAGTAGCGGCGATTTAGGCGGTATGCGAGTGCAAGAAAACAACATTTTTTATCAATGAGTACAGCCTAGATCGGGATCAGCGGCGATTTAGGCGGTATTTCGGGCCTGGACAAAGGCGTTAAACAGGAAAAGTCCCGGCTTGCGGCGCTTTTCGCAAACTCGGGACTGCCGCCTGAAAGAGCGGCGCTTTTCGCGTATTCGTGTCAGCCGCCAAACCCGCCGTGCGTAACCCGCCTTGTGCGTCGTGCGCGTAACCCGTCTTGTGCGCCGTGCGCGTAACCCGCCTTGTGCGTCGTGCGCGTAACCGGCCAGGAATATTAGCGTTCAGCCAAATAGATATGACGTCATCGACATCGATCCCATCGTCCTTGCATTATTGAAGATCTTAAGTTCGTCCGCCGGATCGGAGGCACCCAGCACATATAAGAGCGGATAGAAATGATCCGGGAAATAGAAGGACTGTGCCGCCGACTCTCCCGCCTCCCTGTAACGGATCACTTTATCGAAATCACGCTTCTCGATCGCGTCCCTGATATAGTCGTCGAATTTATCCGCCCAAGGAAAGCCGCTGTTCTTGTTCCATGCGATTTTCGCAAGATTGTGGACGACATTTCCGCTGCCCAGAATCAGTACGCCGCGGTCGCGAAGTTCCTTGAGTTCTCGTCCGATCTCCATATGCCGCGCGGCATCGCTGTTCTCGTCGACGCTGAGCTGAAACACCGGGATATCGGCATTCGGGTACATCCGGATCAGTACGGACCAGGTACCGTGATCGATTCCCCAGTCGTTATCAATGCTCATATCTCCGGAAATCAACTCCGCAGCTTCGTGTGCGATCGCCGGTGCGCCGGGCGCATCGTATTTCAGCCGGTAAAGCTCGTCCGGAAATCCGTACATATCGTGTATCATGCGCGGATGCTCGGCGTCCGTAATGCGGGTGCCGTCTGTAAACCAATGCGCCGATACCGACAGAATCGCTTCGGGCTTCGGTATCAGGGAGGCGATGCTTTTCCAGCCCTCGGTAAATGTATTGTTCTCGATTGCGTTCATCGGAGATCCGTGACCGACAAAGAGTACCGGCATTCTTCTCATAGCTGCTCCTTCTCCCGGCAAGGATTGTTTGTGCCGTTCGTCCCCTGGCATGGATTGTTTGCGCCGTTCGTCCCCTGGCATGGATTGTTTGCGCCGTTCGTCCCCTGGCATGGATTGTTTGTGCCGTTCATCTCCTGGGAAGGATCGCTTGAACGGTCCTGTCCGGGGCATTCTTCACTCTGAGCATCTTCTCCTCGGCCGCATGAATCATGTCGTCCGCACTTGCGAAGGCAGGTTTCCGTTCCGTGATTCCGTGGCTGATTCCGATCCTGTACGGGCGCTTCTCCCGTACGTTGATCCCGTCGATCTTCGCATGTATGCGCTCGAAAAGCTTCGCCGCCTCCGCCTCGCCCGTGTCCGGAAACACAATCAGAAACTCATCACCGCTTAAGCGCATGAAGAAATCATTGTCGCGTATGGTGCCGACGATCACATTCGCGACAGCAAGGACACAGCCGTCGCCTGTCTCGTGCCCGAATTCGCGGTTAATGTCCTTAAGCCCGTCGATATCGATGTAGCATACGGAGAGGCCGCGCTTCTCGCTGCCGGGGAAAATGAGCCCCAGCTTCTTTAAACCCTCGATCCGGTTGTAGGCGCCTGTCATGGAATCGTATTCCTGGAAATAGACAAATCTCGCCTGAACGATGTCCCGCACGGCCAGAAGAACGGCCGCGAAAAGCGAAAGAAAGACCGCAAGTATAAAATAGGCGAGATATTCGGCGATAATCCTTCCGCCCCTATCGGCGTGCCCGCCGGAAATCGCGTACAGAATAACGTATAGAATCCCACAGAAAAGGGCAGCGGCAATCAGGAAGATGGCAGTAAAGCGTGCGATCAGTTTCCTGTAATTCGCTTGAACTTTGCGCTTCATAAGGTATCCTCCCCGCAAATTTCTGCCGAATCTCAATGATCCCGGGGTGTCTTCAGGTATTATCCCCGTCCGCTTCTTTGGGCCATCTCGAGACAATCCAAAGCTCGGATAATCCGTTGTATATGAGTCCGATACCGATCAGCCGGATGAAAGTCGAAGCAATCAGGAACGGAATTACGGTAAGAACCACGCCGAATACGAACTTGATGCAAGAGAGAACGAGTGAGGATTTCCACCGCAGATTGCCGTAATCGCGCAGCAGCAGCGATTTCTGGAAATCGAGAATGCCGGAAAAGATCAGGAATATTCCAAGTATGAAGGGAAGAATCGATATGACAAATTCCCACTTCAGGATCATAAATACCGCAAGGCCAAGTGCTATGATGCCGACGACAATGTCGAAGTTAAAGATGAAGTAGACTTTCTTGTCCGTGAAAAAACTCACGATGTGCGTGACCGCGAAGATCAGAATCAGACCGCCGAGCATATAACACATGATCCTGCCGGCAAGATCCGGCCACAGAAGAAGAACGAGACCCAGAAGAATGAACAGAATAGAAGCCAGGGTAAGTCCGAATACCGAATTCAGGGATTTGAACTTGATCTTCTTCATATGCGCACGGCCTTTCACTCACAGATTTCATTGTCTATATATTATCACGATATCACAAAAATTTCTTAATCTGCAAGGATCTTCTCCGCGGAAAGAATGCCGTCCGCTGCGGCCGACAGAATCCCGCCCGCGTAGCCCGCACCCTCTCCGCAGGGGTAAAGGCCTTTGAGGCCTTCCGCCTCCCCGCTCCCGCCGCGCACAATCCGGACAGGAGATGTGCTTCTGGTCTCGGCACCGGTCATCAGGGCGTCCTCGTAAAAATACCCCGGCATCCACTCGCCCATCTCCCGGAAGCCTCTGCGCAAGGCACCGGCAATCTCAGAGGGAAGATACGAATCCGTTCTCGCGAAGGCCGTACCGGGCCGGTAGCTCGGAAGCACGCTGCCGAATTCCGCCGTATTCCGGTCAGCCGCGAAGTCGCCGAGACGCTGTACGGGCGCGCGAAAAGCTCCGCCGCCGGCTATGAACGCCGCCTCTTCGATCTGTCTCTGAAATGCGATCCCGGCCAAAGGCGCGTCGCTTCCGATGTCCTTCTCCGTAACGGTCACCAGAATCGCCGAATTGGCGTTGGTGCGGTCCCGCTTCCGCTCGCTCATGCCGTTCGTTACCAGACGTCCCTCTTCGGAAGCCGCCGCGACGACGAAACCGCCGGGGCACATGCAGAAGGTATAGACCGCTCTTCCGTCCGGAAGATGCACAACCATTTTGTAGGGAGATGCGCCGAGTCCCGGACGACCTGCCGACTCGCCGTAGTGAATGCGGTCGATCAGGGATTGCGGATGTTCGATGCGCACGCCGACGGCAAACGGCTTTGCCTCCATCCGTATTCCTGCGGACTCCAGATACGCGAACGTATCGCGGGCGCTGTGCCCGACGGCGAGGACCAGATGATCGGTCCGGATCTCGGTATAGCTCCCGTGGCACTCGATCCCCGCACCCGTCACACGGCCATTGTCGGAAAGGATCCGCGTAAGACGACTTTCGAAATGAATCTCGCCGCCCAGGGACCGGATTTTGGCGAGAATATTTTTCACGACGTCGCGGAGAACATCCGTGCCGATATGCGGCATCTTGTCGTAAAGAATATCGGGAGGCGCGCCCGCGGCGACGAACTCGCTCAGGATCTTCTTCTTGCGGGCATCCTTAAGGCCCGCCTTCAGCTTGCCGTCCGAAAAGGCGCCGGCCCCGCCCGCGCCGAACTGCACGTTGCTTTCCGGATCGAGGACGCCGGTCTCCCAGAATTTACGGACACTTTCCGTTCTGGCGTCAACGTCTTTGCCGCGCTCATAAAGCACCGGGCGCTCGCCCGACTCCGCCAGAATCAGCGCGGCAAACATTCCGGCCGGGCCGCATCCGACCACGACGGGCCTCTCCGCGAGGTGTCCGTCCCGATCCGTATGAACCGGCCTGTATATTTCCGGTTCGGCGAGCCGGACCTTCTTGTCCTTAAGCCCCCAGACCAGGGTCTTCTCGTCGGTCCTGACCGTTACATCGAGATCGATCGAATAGCAGACGCTGGATTTGTCGGAGGTGTCGACCGAACGGGACGAAATCTCCAGCGCATCGAGATCTTCGGGCGGAATTCCGAGACGCGCGGCCGCCGCTCCCATGAGGTGCTGCCTCGTATAATCAGCCGGAAAGGATAGTCCTTTGATGCGGATCATAGGCGGATGCTCCCGTCCTCGATCAGTCGGCCCAGTTCGTCCGGCCGGTCGATGATATAATCAGCGCCCGCCTCTTCGAGAACGCCGCGGTCGCGGAAACCCCAGGTGACGCCGACGGCGCGAAGGCCCGCGTTATGGGCGGTCATTACGTCGACATCCGAATCGCCGACATAGATTGCGTGCCCGGCCGGTACGTCCAGTTCCTTTAAGATTTCATAGACTCCGTCCGGCGAAGGCTTGCGGCGAAGACGCTCCGACTCGCCCGCGGCCGCCGAAATCTCCGGGCCGAAGATCTCCCGGACCAGCGCCTTAACGGCGTCGTCCGGCTTGTTGGAAAGCACCGCGATCCGGATGCCTTTCTCTCTCAAGGCATTAAGCAGTTCCGGTATCCCGTCGTACGGGCGCGTCTTATTCCTTAAGTTGTTCGAATAATATTCCTTATACGCCGCGAGGCAATCTTCAAAATCCGGCTGGTCCATACCGCCCGGAACGCATTTCCGCATCAGATTAGCGGCCCCGTTCCCGACGCTAAGGCGTACGTGCTCCGTGCTTTGGGCAGGGAAGTTGTACTCCCCGAGCGTGTGATTCACGGCGTCGGCAAGATCGTCGAGCGTATTGAGAAGCGTCCCGTCCAAATCAAATATAACAAGGGATTCTGTGTCCATTCGCAATTTATCCGATATCCTTACACACGCTTTTCGCGGAGAAACGCCTCATATTTGGCATCTTCGGCAAGGATGTGTCCTTTCACGATTTCATAAGCGAAAAATCGAAAAAACGCGGGTGATTTCAATTTCTGGCTTTCAAAGGAGTCTTTGAGAAAAGAAAGTTTCCCCGTAAGTTTCTGGTGGATCTTGATATGCTGGCGGTACTCCGGATATTTCAGGGCTTCAAGCAGCTCCGCCTCATACGCGAAAAGCTCCGCCGATCCGGTTAGTATCTTTCCGAGCATCTCAAATGCGTACTCATAAGTGTATTCCGTGTGCGTGATGCGGACAAGCTCGTCACAGCTCCGGTTCAGCGACTCGCGCCGCTCGTCGAGATCCGGATATCCGGATTCCGTAAAGCCGTCCGGATCATGATCTTCCGTATCCGGTTCGATCACGTCCTTCGCGGCGACAATACAGTTGTGTCCGCGGTCTCTTGCCTGAAAAAGAGCGTCGTCCGTCCGTCTGTACCAATCCTCGATGCGCTCGAACGGCATACGTTCGGAAAGCCCGATACTCACAGAAATCTTGCCGGTCAACGTCTTGATATTGCCGACCAGCACCTTCCGGATCTTGTCGGCCGCCGCGATCGCTCCGACGCTGTTCGTCTGCGGCAGAAGAAGCACAATCTCGTCTCCGCCCAAATGCGCGGCGAAATCCGAGCGCCTTACGGCATGACCGGCGATCAGCGCGGTCTGATACATAATATCGTCGGAAACCGGATGCCCCCAGGTATCGTTGACGGTCTTCATATGTTCGATCTCCAGAATCAGCATGGAGATCTTCTCCTTGTAGAGCTCCGCACGTTTGGTTTCGGTCTCTGCAATCATCATAAAGAAAGGCCGGTTATAAAGGCCCGTCACTTCGTCGATCCGGACGGGAATACTCGTCTCTTCTCTTACGGCGGCGGGCATCGGGACGCTGTCACCCGATTCCCTGAGAACGGCATAGATGCGATTATGAATTCTTTTTGCGTACCATTCTACACGCCGGAAAACATCTTTTCGCGTACGGTATCTAAGAGATAAGCGTTCGAGTATCTCATTGCCGCGAAAGTCACGGATCGCCTCAAGCGCCGCAGATACGTCTTCTCCGTGTACGAAGGTTATCCAGCTTATGCCCTTAAGTTCCTCCCCCGAATATCCGAATTCTCCGGCAAAGGCATGATTGACCTTGAGGAATTTCCAGTCCGCATCAAAAACGCAGAGCATGTCGGTTGTGACAAAGGAAAAGCCGTTCGCATCCTGCTCTGCCATTTTCTCTCTGGTTATGTCCGTATAAACGGCACCGTAATACGAATCGCCCATATCGAAAAGCCGGATCGTGATCCACATTTCTTTTCTGGGAGACTTAAGACTTGCTTCGGTCACTTTACACAGAAGTGCCTCCACGTGGTCTTCGACCCAGGAAAGCTCATACCCGGAATCCTTAACGAATACCTCGGAAAATTTCTTCCCTGCAACCTCGACGGCTCTTAAACCGATTTCATTTTCAAATGCCGCATTGACTCCGGCAAAACGGAAATCGTACGGAATATGTATACCATCGCCCGTCATTTTCTGGTATGAAAATGCCTGCTTCGATTTATCGAAAAAAACTTTCGCTTCCGCCTCGTCCATTCGCCCCTCCGGCCGTCTGCTGTCCCGCGCTTATTCCTGATCCTGTTTCCCGGCCCGGTCCTTTGTATAAATAAAGAACTTCGCATCCTCTTTTATAAGATGGTCCATAATAATGTCTTCCACGATGAACGAAAAGAAAACGGTCGACCGGATCTTCGTTTCCCGATAGGATTCCCTTAAAAACCGAATCTGCTCCAGAAGATCGTTATGAATCTTTGCGTGCCCGTCATATCCGGGATAACCGATCCGCGCGAGGATCTGAAGCTCATGCCGGAAATGCTTCTCGACATGCGCGATTACGTTATTCAGATATGGAAGCGCTTCTTCAAAGGAGTGTTCCCTGGCGGCCATTTCGATAATCTTATTCCCAAGCTTAAGGAGCTCTTTATGCTCGTCGTCGATTGTACGGTTGCCGCTGTTCCAGGCCGGATTCCAGACCAGTTTCTCGCGTTTCATCTGTTCATCCGGACTCTTCTCCAGATAAACGACGCAATTTCTTCCGCTTCGCTTGGCGCTGTAAACGCCCGCATCGGCGCGCTTGTACCAGTCCTCATAGCTCTCTGTACGGCATTTCTCGGCTACTCCGAGACTCGCTGTGACCGTTCCGGCCGTCGGATGCGAGAACTTCTCGAAACTCTCTTTAAGTTTTTGCGCGGCCGACAACGCTTCAACGGCATCGGTATTCGGCAGAATGACGAGAAACTCTTCGCCGCCGATCCTGACCGCGATATCGGACTTCCGCACCGTCTCCCGCATAATCCGTCCGGTTTCCCTCAGAACTTCGTCACCCGCAGCATGCCCCCAGGTATCGTTGACATTTTTGAAATGATCCAGGTCGAGGCTGATCATCGAGAGAGGCAGATCCGACAAGTCGGCCCTTTCAATCAGACCCATGATATGCCGGTCGTAGTAATTACGGTTATAAAGGCCCGTCAAGGGATCCGTATTGGCCATTCTTTTCAGTTCACTTGTCTTTTCGTGCTGGGCCGTCACGTCCCGAGCCGAGGAGAACACGTATTTCTCCTGCACCCAGGAATGCCAGTCAATGTACCGGTAAGAACCATCCTTGCATAAATAGCGGTTCGTAAAGCTCGGGATTTCTTTGTCCCGGATCATCTTGCTCATTGCTTCTTCTGTCCGTTCTTTATCTTCAGAGGCGACGAGCGACATATAATAGATACCCTCGAGATCCGATGGATCATATCCCAGAGTCTCGGCAAAACGCTGGTTCACCTTGAGGAACCGTCCGTCCGTATCCGATATGCACATCATCTCGCGGCTCAAATTCATGAATTGCGTCAGCCCGAATTCCTGCGCATACTCCGTAGTGACATCAAGAATTGCGGCTCCTATCATTCCATCGCCGATACCGAATGCTTTAATCCGGAACCAACGGTCCAGATGGAGGCTGTGCATATCCTTGACAAGAATTCGTTTTCCTTCCAGAACTTCAATCAGATTGCCGCCCGTATCAGATGCATCCCGGTTGCGAAGGAGCGTATCGAAAACACTCCTCCCCAAAAACTGCGACTTGCGTTCGCCCATCATCGCTGCAAAGCTGGCGTTCGTATGAACGATCATAACGTCGATCGGTTTTTTATCGGCTCCAAGAATTACATCCAAACACAAATACGGCGTCGGAGACAGATCGAAAAACTTTTTCTCAAACGACACTTCTTCCATTAGACTTTCTCCTCGCATAATTCTTCTTATATCCCGAAAATGGTCTTCCCGGTCTTTATCAATATCGGAGCCTTATATGTTTCGTTTATGAGAAAATTATATACCAAATCGCCCGCGAATAGGAGAACAGACCGTATCCGTCCTTAATGATTGACTATTCAACGCCTGCCTCCGAACCGTCTTCGCGATCTTCCTTACGGCTGCGGTCCGCCATGGCGAACCCGAAGGCCAGTATGATCATCAGAAGAATCATCGTAATCAGATAGGACCATAGCGCGCCGCTTAACCCCGCGCGAATGACAAACCGTATACTTGAGCCGAGCGCGAACAGTGCCGTCGCAATATAGGAGATTAGAAGAAGACGTTTCCGGCGGATTACAATCAGAAGATTTGAAAATACAGTCGCGATACACAGGAAGCAGGAAGCGGCTCCGGCCAGCATGAATTCGAAGCGGTACTCCATGAGAGGGACCTTATAAATGATCTCAAAAAGCCGGATTCCTCCCACAAACATCAGCACCAGATACAGAACGCTGAAAGCGACGATGCCCGCCGTCATCATCTCGATATATTTCAGGAATTCTTTGTGCTTTCCCGAGAAATAGAGCTTGGCAAGGTGCGGCAGAAGCGGATTCAAGACCAGTATGAACAGCGCCCAGATCATCGATGCGGGAAGCACGATAATCGAATACAGCGTCTGGATTTCGGGCGTACCGAAAGAATCGATGGAGTAGCGCGGCGCATTGATCAGATACGCGTAGATCAGTGAAATCAGAAACAGAGGCAGGCACGAGTTAAGGAGCGCTTTCACCTCGCGCTCCAGGGCAAACCGGTGATTCCTTATGATCTTCCGGTAATTATGAATATCATAGGCGAAAAAAACGAGCGTATTGACCAGCACCAGGGAAAAGCAGGATATCACCAGATTCTTCGTAACATACATGGAGGTTATAAAAGCGGCAATACAAAGACTTGCCCTAGTAAGAAGCGATTTTCCGGCCAGATCGAGTCGTCCGTTCATCTGAAGCGTTCCGTGCATGACATCCGCCATAACCTCCGGCACACGCCACAGCCCCTGCAGCAGGACGATCAGAAAAAGCGTGCCCCCGTCCGCCTTGGTAAGCGAATAAAGAAGCACCGCTATCGTCATCATAAAGGAGGTAACGATCCTGGTATTGAGATACACGCCATCGGCGTGCTCGTTCTGGACATCGGTGATCTGATAGCTCCGTACGCCAAAAAGTCCGACGTTCGAGAGCAGAACACCCGTCGTAAAGGCAAGCGAAAAATAACCCGCGTCTCTCATTCCGAGCACGCGGGAAACCACCATCAAAAACAGCGGGGAATGAAACGCGTTCAGTCCTGCGCCCAATGTATTCCATAAAAAATTGTTCCGCTTATCCTTCGTTATCATAGACGGGATTATAGCATTATTTCCGGACATGAAAAGAGCTCCAGCGAACCTTCTTGAATTTATCATTCTCATCTTCGGATGCCCTATTACTGCGAATTCTTGAATCCGATTCTTGAACCATCTCACCTTCGGTATTTGCTTCGTTCTTTCTTTCGATTGAATTCAGACTTCCCGACTGATTATGATTCATTTACCTGATTTGCGACTTGTTTATTCTTTCGAATCTCGTCAATCGCTATTCACTTTCCTCATTTTATTGAGGCGGCTCTCCTACTGTTGGGATTGATGTTCTTTGGTATTCCCTGGAGCTTGTTTTAATTATAGCATCCTTACAGCGCCTGTCAAGAGGTTTTGCACATTAATTTTAATTTTATCATTCGTATTTTGTGCAAATCGCCCTAATATTTCGCGATAATGAAAATCATTTGCAAAACGTTTCACATCAAGCGGTTTCGCGATTTTCCGTGTTTTCGATGCTCGAAAATACTCTTTGAATGTTAAGATAATAATAATAATAAGAAAATCGTGAAAAGAGGTTTCACATGAGAACCGAGCTCGAAAAACACTTAGGAGACGACCGTTTCGCAAAGCATACCGGAATTCTTCTGCTAAAAGTCGAACCCGATTACGCGCTGGCCAGAATGGATGTGCAGGATTTCCACATGAACGGCGTAAACCGCGTCCACGGCGGGGCGATTGTCACGCTGGCCGATTACGCCTTCGCTGCCGCCTCGAATACCGAGGGCGGCATTACCCTGGGCATCAACACGAATGTCTCATTCTTTAAGTCCCCGGCGGGAAAGTATCTGACCGCCGAAGCAACGGCTGTATCCGGGCCTTCCAAAGTCCGGGGTTATAATGTCGACGTTAAAGACGAGGACGGCACCCTGATCGCGCGCATGTCTGCGCTGGGATATTCAAAGAAGCGTTAGGACGGATCCGGACGGCTGCTTAGGGATACTATAGGACCGATCCGGATCACCTCAGCCTAATTTCTCAGATATTTCTGAAGCAGCAGTTCGACCTCCTGATTGTCAGGAGCGTACTTCGTGATCACCTGAATAAAGTCCTCGGTCGTGGCAATTCGCATAGAGTAGTCCATATAATATTTCTTAATCGCGTCTCGGAAAGCGTCCTCTTCGCTGTAAGATGCGAACGATTCGTCAAGCCACGCCTCGGTGAACTGGTTATCACCGACCATTCCGTAAAACCACTGGTGCGCCACTTCATGAGCGACGACAATTTTCAAGAGGCTGTCATTGCTGAACTCGGCTTCGAGCACATTCGAGATCATCACCAGATTCGGATATTCCATGCCCCCCGCATCGAGATAGGTCAGAACGATGTCAATCTCCGGATAGGGATACTCTCCGAATTCGTTCTCAAAGGCCAGAATGGCCTTCACTCCCGCATCAAGCGCCTCTTCGCCCGAGTTGATATCGCCATCCGAATAGTAGCTGTTTACAGCAATACCGTCCGCATCCTCCGATACGACTTCAAAATCCGATCCCGCGACCAGCGCGAAATCACGGACAACGGGCGCGAATATGGTCCAGATGCGGCTGCTGCCGGACGGGGTGATCCGGGTAGTCTTGCCGCTTGTGATTACTGTCATACCGGACGGTGCCGACACGGTCACCTCATAGTCGGATACGACACTGAAAAAGCACTCTCCCATCCCGAAATACTTTTCCGTGCTCCAGGCCCCGTCTTCATAGACCGCCAATACGGGATAGAAATTGGCGATGTTGTATATGTTATTCATGTGTCCATAGCGCTTCCCGGCATTCGGTATATATGCGGTAAAGGAGAAAGTGATTTTTCGCATATCGCCAGAAACCAGAGGCGTTTGTAAAGAGACGTTAAGAACCGAAACATCCTCGCCGCTCCGGCTGTAATCCAGAGTCTCGGATTCGGTTATATCGCGGAACTCTCCGATATCGGTAATTCGTCCGTCCGCCGGATATCCCGAATCGGTGTCCGGAGTAAAAAGGCTCGGATAATCGCGAAATACGAGCTTGTCCCACGTGTCCGAACTCGTGTTCCGCACAATGACGGTCATCGTGCCGCCGATGCTTTTTTTTTCGGTATCAAGCGTTAAATCCATGATATATTTGTTGCCGTTCTCCGGCACATTGTCATTCTGCCCTGAGTCCTTAACGGGAACGGTGGCTGGCGTGTCTGTGGGTACTGCGGTAATCCGGACATCGCCGGTACTCGAGGTATCGGATACTTCCGACGACAAAGCAGCCGTCGCTATTGCCTGAGATTCCGTCGATTGAATGGATAGGCCCGATTCCCGGAAACCCAAACCAGTACAGGAAGATAGAAGAAACGACAATGTAAGAATCAGTATCCATAAAAAAGGGTTGCCGGATGACAGGGCGGTATTATTTCGTTTGCCGTCCATAATATTTTGTCTCCATTACTTGTTTATGTATTATAATGATGATGTAACACTATTATACCTTACCGCCGTACCATTCCCGCGTCCTTTCTCCGACGCAGAACATTACCACCTCTTGGAAAGCACCTTTTCGACAAAGACACGTGCGATATACGGATCGAACTGATGGCCCGCGGCCAACTTAATTTCTTCTATGGCACGGTCAACATCCATAGCCGCGGCGTACGGTCTGTCCTCGGTCATCACGTCGTATGCCGCCGCGATCGAGATGATCCTTGCCGGCGGACTGATCTCTTCACCCCGGAGTGAGTAGGGATAGCCGGTGCCGTCCCACTTCTCCTGCTGCTGGAGAACATATCCGGCCACATCCGACAATTCCTGTACGGAACTTAAGATCCGGAAACCGATCTCCGGGAATTTCATAATCTCGTGCCATTCGGCGTCGTTTAACGCCTCCGGCTTCTTCAGGATTTGTTCGTTGACGCCGACTTTTCCGATATCGTGAAGAATACCCGCCGTCTTGACCTTTCTTATGACATCCGGGTCCATATTCATCGCTTCCGCACAGGAGGAGCAAAGCTCTCCGACACGTCTCGAGTGATTCATTTCCAGAGCGTTGTTTTCGTAAAGGGAATTGAGAATGAGGACCAGTGTCCGCGCTTTAACCCGCGAGTTGTCATATAGTTTCTGGCGGTACATCTCATCTTCCGCCAGACGGAAAATGTCCTGCATTTTCTCCGAAGAATCTTCTTTTACGGCAAACCCCACGGCCAGCGACAGCATGACCTTATCCGGCTTCTCATAGGTTATGGTCTCGATCAAGCGCGCAACGAATTTCTCCGCCTCTTTGGAACTTGTACGCGGCAGAATAACAACAAACTCGTCTCCGCCGATTCGGGCCAGAATTTCATCCGCGCGGCACTCCTTCTTCATAATTCCGGCCAGCTTCTGAAGGAGTCTGTCCCCTTCCGCGTGACCAAATGCATCGTTCGTCAATTTCAATCCGTTGACGTCTGCCAGAACAAGAGCCAGCGGATAATTGCGCTCCGTATCAAGGCGCATGAGCTCCTGTTCGTAGAAACGGCGGTTGTAGAGGCCCGTCAGCTGATCGTGATAACTTAAGTAACGCACTTCGTTTTCCCGTCTTATATATTCCGAACAGTCACTAAAAACAACGACGACTCCGTCAATCTCCTTGCCGTCGATAAAAACCGGGGAAGCGGTCAGCTCGATCATCCGTTCGATACCATCCTTCGAGATCAGGAGCATACGCTTGTGCATTTCGGAGGACTTGCCGTTTCTCAGAATCTTGCCGGCAACGTCCTCTCTCTTCTCTCTTGTAAATTCATTTGTGACATGAAAAACATAACTTAAGGTCTTGTACTGCGCTTCTTCGAGTACCCATCCCGTGAGAGCTTCAGCCGCATGATTCATAAAGATAATCCGGCCCGTCTTCCCCGTATAGATCACTCCGTCCGCCATGGATACCAGCATGGTCTCAAGGAGAATTTTCTTCTGGAAAAGCTCCGCTTCGCTTCTCTTTTGCTCCGAGACATCGTTCATGATGCACATGGCGGCTCTTCGACCGTCGCGCATCTGCCCGATATACGATATGTGCAGCTCAAGCAGTATATTTTCTCCGTTTATGGAGCAGACGGGAATCTCTTCGGAAGCGATCGCGTGTTCTCCATCGAATACGGAGTGAAAAAGGCTCATCGCCGCGTCCTTCTTCTCTCCGAAAACCGGTCCAAAAAAGGAGTCACCCCCGGCAATATCTTCCGCGGCATATCCCGTCAGCCGTACCCAGGACTTGCTTAATCGAATGATTTTATCGCTGTCCGTATATACGATAACGGGCAGCGGAGCTTCTTCGATCCAGTTAAAAAAAGAGTCTCTTATAGGGAGTTTTAGTATTTTTTTCGATTCCATAATCGTTCCCCCCGCAAAAATGACTGCCACTTTATTAAGGAAAGCGCTTTCATTTGAAATGCACGGCAGTAACCATTCATGATTTCTTTGATCATTCACTTGTTATGAGAAACGGCGCGTAAAACCAGCAAATTGCTAACGGGAAAATCAAATATCCTGTGTGGATTCAAGTATCTATATAAAGGCCGATACCGATATCAATCTGTTAAAAAATGATCGTCTTCTATTGCATTTCCTATTGCAAAAGAGAATCCTATTTGTAAATTTTATTTTATACCTTTGTGAGGCGGAATCATAGCTGTTCATTGACAACAGCCGGTTCCATAATTGTAAACGTTTTGTTCACGGGGTCAATTTCGGCCATTGCGCCATATGGAAGCACAAACATCGGCTCCGTATGCCCGAAATTTGCGTTGCAGAGGACAGGAAGACCGTCGGCGCCAAATTCGGCCAGGGTCTTGCGGATCACTCCTTTGTACTCGTCATAATACTTGTTGGCGTAAGGCTTGCTCCAGATCATACCGCTAATCCGGCCAAGAATTCCCTGCGCGCCGTAATTCCGTAAGATATACGTAATTTCACGGGGCGCAATCATATCTTCCGACGTATCGAAAAAGAGGATCGCTCCGTCGAAATCGGATGCGTCCCAAAGCGATGTGCCCTTCAGCATCTCGATCACCTCGATACAGCCGCCGATCAGGCGTCCGCGGGCGGGCACGGATCCCTGAAGGACCTCGTATCCCGTATGCTTTTCGAGTTTCTTCTTCTTATCCTTATTCTCTTCGGTCCACTCAATCAGTTCACCCGTCCAGTACTCTGAAGGCGGCACATTCCCGATCTTCCCTGTCTCGAAAAGCGCCTTTTCGAGATTCTTCACGGTGTAATCGAAAATCTCCCCGTTCTCGGCAAATTCCGCCAGGATCGAGGGCCCGTACATGCTCGAAAGACCCGCCTTCATGCACATAAAATGCGTGACGGTCGTATCCGAATACCCGAGGAAGACCTTCGGGTTCCTGCGGATCACATCAAAATCGATATACGGGAGAAGGCGAATGCTGTCGTCTCCTCCGATGCAGGTGAATATGCCCTTGATTGACGGATCGGCAAAGGCGGCCATCAGGTCCCCGGCGCGCTTCTCCGGGTGATTGTATATATACTCCGAGCCCTTAAGCGTGTTCGGCATCGGGACCAGTTCGAGCCCGAAAACATCCCTCAAGCGCTGCTGCCCCAGACGATAACGCCACAGGAAGTCCGGATCTCCGGCACCGCCCCAGGAGAGACTCACGGCGGCGATCCTGTCCCCCTTATTGAGTTTCGGCGGTTTTACAAGTTCACGCATAGAAGTTTCTCCTTTCGCGCCCGGAGCGGATGCCCGATGCCATAATAATCAGGTCAATGGTTTTTATTTCTAATACCTTATCACAAGCGGGCTCTGCAAAGAAGTATCTTGCTGCTTCTTAGAATCGGAACGACTTATAAGATCACTTTTGCAGTGCATAAATTTTGATGCTTATATCGAATAAAAAGGACCAGTCCGTAAATTCTGTTCGATATATCGAATGAAACTATAGATTTTCAGCTTTTTGTTCGATATATCGAATGAATTTCTTGATTTTCCCATGAAATAAGCGTTTACTGATATGAAAGAGCAGGAGGTGAGCCGGGTATGTTGAAAAGAGAAATCTATATGAGCCGCATTCGCCCTTTCTTCGGTAATGATTTGATCAAGGTGATTACCGGCATTCGGCGCACCGGAAAGTCCGTCATGCTTGACCAAATCCGGAACGAACTGGAGGCATCCGGAATTCCCGATACGTCATTCATTGCGATCAATTTTGAAAATATGAGCTCGGCCAATCTTACGACGGCGGAATCCCTGCGGGAAGAAATCCTGGCACGCGCCGCAAAGGTTCCGGGTAAGGTTTATCTTTTTCTGGACGAGATCCAGGAAGTGGAACGCTGGGAGAAATGTATCAATTCGCTGCGCCTCGAGCTGGACTGCGATATATATATAACCGGGTCAAACGCGAAACTCCTTTCCGGAGAGCTTGCCACTTACCTGGCCGGACGCTATGTGGAATTTGTTATATATCCCTTCTCCTTTTCCGAATTCAATGAGCTTTACCGCTCAGAAGGTACGGCCGTCCCGGTGAGCGAGGCTTTCCGTCAATATCTGAAGCTTGGAGGCATGCCCTATCTGCACCATCTCCAATTTGTCGAGGAACCTGTACATCAATACCTGCGTGATGTATACAATTCCGTCGTGCTCAAGGATATCGTCATCCGGAACCGAATCCGCGATGTCGACCTTCTTGAACGAATTATCACATACCTGACGGCCAATATCGGGACAGAGATTTCCGCAAACTCCATATCCAGGTTTTTCCGAAGCGAAGGGCGTAATGTATCGACGGAGACGATCCTCAACTACATAAAGGCGTGTGAAGATGCCTTCCTCTTTTATCGGGTCAGCCGTCAGGACATTCAGGGAAAACGCATACTGGCAAGCAATGAGAAGTTCTATCTGGCCGATCACGGGATCCGGGAAGCTGTTTTTGGCGGCAATACGAAAGACATTCAATTGGTACTCGAAAACATTGTCTGCATGGAGATGCGGCGCCGCGGATTTCAGATAACCGTCGGAAAAATCGGAGACAAGGAAATTGATTTCGTCTGCGAGAAGCAAGGCGGAAAGATATACATTCAGGTAGCTTATCTTTTGGCCTCCGATGAGACTATCAGCAGAGAGTTCGGAGTCTACAAGGATGTGGCGGATAATTATCCGAAGTATGTTTTATCGCTGGATGAATTTGATATGAGCAGAGACGGAGTCAGGCACCGGAATATCCGCGATTTTCTTTTGGAAGAGGTCCCCCTATGATTTATAAAGATATCCCCGATTTCGACATCGCGAAAATAGCCGACAGCGGCCAGTGCTTCCGCATGAATCCCCTGCCCTCCGGCGGGTATTCGGTCATCGCGTTCGGCCGGTATCTGGAGATTCGGGACTTAGGCGGCGGGCGGAATTCCTTTTCGTGCACGGAAGAAGAATTCGACGCGATCTGGGCAGACTACTTTGATCTTAATTCCGATTACACCGGGGTCATTTCCATGATCCCGCCGGGCGACCGGTTCCTTCAAGCGGCTGCTCTGTACGGACGCGGCATGCGGCTTCTTCATCAGGACCCATGGGAGGTCATGGTCAGCTTCATTCTCTCGCAGCGAAAAAACATTCCCGCGATTAAGGCGTCGGTCGAAGCACTCTGCTCCCGATATGGCGAGGAAGGTGCATGGAATCAAGTCACTTACCGCTCCTTCCCCACCGCTGAGAGCCTCGCCGGCATCGGCTGCGACGATCTTCGCACCTGCTCGCTCGGCTACCGGGATAAATATGTCGCCGAAGCCGCTGCGAAGTTCGAGGCCGGGCAGATCCGATTTGACGAGCTCAAAACCGCCGGGTTTGATGCCGCAAAGGCCTCTCTCAAGGGCATGTACGGGATCGGCGACAAAGTGGCCGACTGCATATTGCTTTTCGGGCTCGGGTACGGGAACGCTTTCCCGGAAGACACATGGATCAAGAAGATTCTCGAGAAAGAATATGCGGGACACTTCCCGAAAGAACTTTACGATGGTTTCCTCGGCATGGTCCAGCAATATATGTTTTATTACGCGAGAAGTCCCGAATACGCGGCAATCGCGCCGCTCAATTCATGTGATTGAATGAGTTGGCAATTTACGAAGCATGCATTAGAATGTTGATATATATTCATTCGAAATGGCCTATGATTTCGTGAAAAAAGTAAAGACTCAGTTGCCGATTAGACGCATGGGAGATAATGTATTGTAAATGAGAAGAAGAAATATTCACTTAATCGGACTCATCTTTCTCCTTATACTATCTCTGCTGGCCGGCTGCAGGATGAATGAAGCCATCAAAGGCAGGGATGATAAACAAATGTGCTATGAACTAATCGGATATCTGGAAAACAACGATACCGAAGGAATTAAGAGTATGCTCAGTGTCAAAACGCTGGCCTCTCCGAATATCGACGAAGAAGTTATGGCCGCCGTGGAATTATTTGACGGAAAGGTCGCATCACCTGACAGTATTGATTTTGGTACTGCGATGAGCGGTTATGAAGAGGGAGAGATGCATTACCTAATCACCAGTATAATCGCTGACAATATTGAAACAGACAGCCAAAAGAAATACAGTATCTGGCTTCGTGCTCAATTTACAAACAGCGAGAATTCAGATGCAGCCGGAGTTTACCTGATCGAAATCAGCGATGAAGAAGGTAATAGGTGTGCCATAGGAGAGACGCTGGATAGATTCAAGGAATACGCATAGTAATCGATTTACAACCCCGCTCAACTGTCAAGATACCTGAACTTGACAATCCCACAAAATCGGCGCAATTTAGTTAATCGGTTTATCATTTTCGCGCATCACAAAATGCGGATCAAAGCGAAAAGAATGGGCATCTGCCTAAGCCCGAAGCATCAACCGCGCAAAAAAACGCGAACCGTGAAGGAGTCCCGATATGGAACTGTCTCTTTTTGATATCACCAAACGAATGAACCGGCTTAACGTGCTGCACCGGATCTATATCACCCGCGCCGCGAACGAAGCCGGTGTTTTTTTCGGGCAGCCCCCGATTCTGGACTATGTCTTAGAGCATGCCGGGTGCTCGCAGACCGAGCTCGCGGAGGCGCTCCACGTCTCGGCTCCTTCGATCGCGACCTCCGTAAAGCGCATGCTGAAAACCGGCCTTCTGCAGCGTACCCGCAGCGGGAGCGATTCCCGGGCTAATCTGATTTCGATAACGGATTTGGGCAGAAGCCGGCTTGAAGAATGTCACATGTCGTTCAATTCTGTAAACAAGCAGCTTTTCAGCGGTTTTTCGCCGGAAGACCTCGAGGCGTTTAACGGTTATCTGATCCGTATGAACGCGAACATCTCGTCGGACGAATTCCAGGACAAGACCTTTTTCGAAGTGCTAAGTGAGCTGCAGGAGCAAAAGAACCGCAAGGAGGAAGAATAATGGTTAAGGACCTGGTTCCCTATCTAAAGAAATATAAAAGTGCCACGTTGATTTCCCCCGTCCTGATGATTGCGGAAGCGCTGATCGAAGTACGGATTCCGTTCATGATGGCGAAAATCGTCGACGTCGGAATTCCTTCCAAGAACCTGACCTACGTTCTTCAGACGGGCGGTCTTATGCTCTTGATGGCGATCATATCGCTCCTTTGCGGAGCCATATCCTCCCGTTTCTCGTCGATCGCAAGCATGGGCTTCGGAAGCGAGCTGCGGAAAGGGATTTTTGATAAAATACAGGGATTCTCCTTTTCGAACACGGATCACTTCAGCACGTCATCCTTAGTCATGCGTCTTACCACGGATGTATCCAACGTCCAGACCGCCTTCATGATGATCCTTCGAATCTTCGTACGCGCTCCCGTTATGCTCATATGCGCTACCACGATGGCCTTTCAGATCAATGCCAGTCTCGTCACGGTCTTTCTGGTTGTCATTCCGTTCCTCGCAAGTATTCTCGCTATCATTATCGTCCTGGCTTTTCCCCGGTTTAAGGTTATGTTCAAGAAATATGACGCGATGAACGCTTCGGTACAGGAGAATCTGGTCGGTATCCGAGTCGTGAAGGCGTTTGTCCGATCCTCGTATGAGAAATCCAAATTCAAATTGTCCAACGACAACCTGATGAAGGCGGCCGTCAAGGCGGAGAAGATTGTCCAGATCAATAACCCTGCCATGCAGGTGTCCATGTATGGGTGTATCGTTGCGATTCTCTGGTTCGGCGGCTCTATGGTCATCGGCGGTTCTATGAAGACCGGCGAACTGATCAGCTTCATCAGCTACGTCACGCAGATCCTGATGCAGCTCATGATGCTCTCCATGGTATTCGTCATGATTGTCATCTCAAGGGAATCGGCCAGCCGCATCTCCGAAGTTCTTAACGAAACGCCGGACATCTCCGACGAAGATTCATCCGTCGATAAAGTCACGGACGGAAGTATTGAATTCACTGATGTGTCCTTCGCCTACGATACGAAGGCACGCGAAAAAATACTCGAACATATAAACTTCTCGATCCGGCCGGGCGAGACGATCGGCATCATCGGAGGTACCGGCTCGGCCAAAAGCACCCTCGTTCAATTGATCCCCCGCCTCTACGATGCGACGGACGGCAAGATCTGTGTCGGCGGCAGGGACGTGCAATCATATAAGCTTCCCGAACTTAGGAAGGCTGTAGGCATGGTGCTTCAGAAGAACGTCCTCTTCTCAGGCACGATCCGCGACAATCTCAAGTGGGGCGACGCGAACGCGACGGATGAAGAGATTGAAGAAGCGTGTAAAGCCGCACAGGCACATGACTTTATCGAGTCTTTTCCCGACGGGTACGATACGGTTCTTGGGCAGGGCGGCGTCAATGTTTCCGGAGGTCAGAAGCAGCGTCTCTGTATTGCGCGTGCCCTTCTCTCCAAGCCCAAGATCCTGATTCTCGACGACAGCACCAGCGCCGTCGACACCGCGACGGACTCGAAAATCCGCACGGCGCTCAAGGATTACGGCAAAGGAATTACTACGATCATCATCGCTCAGCGTATAAGCTCCGTGTGCGACGCGGACCGGATCCTCGTCATGGACGACGGCAAAATCAACGGGACCGGAACACACGACGAACTACTGATGAGCAACGCAATTTACCGCGAGGTTTTCGAATCTCAGCAGAAGGGAGCGTAATTATGCCGGGAAGAGATATGACAGACAGAAAGCCAAAAAGCATGCGCAGAACCCTGTTAAGACTCGCAAAGTACATCGCCGGCAATAAGGCAAGACTCGTCGCCGTCCTGATCTTTGTCCTGATCAGTGCCGGTGCAGGCGTCGCCGGTACGTATATGATCAAGCCTCTTTTGAATGACTGCATCGTGCCGCTGATCGGCAAGACGCCAACCTCCGCAGACCTGGCCCCGTTCATTAAGACAATCCTTCTTCTCATCGTCATCTATTTGGTCGGCGTCCTCTCCTCGTTTCTTTATAGCCGGCTCATGGTCAAAGTATCCAACGGTGTATTGAACGCAGTGCGCCGGGATCTGTTCAACAAGATGCAGGACCTTCCCATACGCTACTTCGACACACATTCCCACGGCGAATTGATGAGCCGCTACACCAGTGACGTCGATACGCTTCGCGAGGCCGTCACCCAAGGCGTCACGGCATTGGTTTCCTCCGCCCTTACCGTAATCGGCACTTTCGTGATGATGGTAATCCTAAGTCCGCTATTGACCGTGCTGATCCTCGTCATGCTCCTCTTAATGATGCTCGTCATCAAAAAGATCGGCGGCCGGTCCGCGAAGTACTTCACCAAACAGCAGCAGAATATCGGCAAGGTTAACGGTTATATCGAAGAGATGATCGAAGGCCAGAAGGTCGTAAAGGTTTTCCATCACGAAAACGAGGTGCGGGACGAATTTGCCGTTCTCAACGAGAACGTAAGAAAATCCGCGACCCAGGCCAACTTCTATGCCAATGTCATCATGCCGATTATGGGCAACCTCGGCTATATCAACTATGCCCTGACCGCCGCCGCAGGCGCGATTCTCGTGATAAACGGGCAGATGAACATCGGTGCGATCGCGTCCTTCCTGCAGTACACGCGGACCTTTGCCCAGCCGGTCACACAGATCTCCCAGCAGTTCAATTCGATCCTCGCCGCTCTGGCCGGAGCGGAGCGAATTTTCGAGATCATCGACGAAGAGCCGGAATGCGACGACGGATACGTAACGCTTGTCAACGCGAAAAGAGACGCGGACGGCAATCTCAGCGAGACCCCCGAGCGCACCGGACTCTGGGCCTGGAAGCATCCGCACGGCGACGGAACTCTTACCTACACCGAGCTTAAGGGCGACATACAGTTCGAGAACGTCACCTTCGGTTACGACCCCAAGAAGATCGTCCTCAACGACATCTCGCTCTACGCAAAGCCCGGACAGAAGATCGCTTTTGTCGGCTCCACCGGCGCGGGCAAAACCACGATCACCAATCTGATCAACCGCTTCTACGAACTGACCGACGGCAAAATCCGTTACGACGGCATCAATATCGGGAAAATCCGGAAAGACGATCTGCGGCGCTCGCTTGCGATGGTTCTTCAGGACACACATCTCTTCACCGGAACCGTCATGGAGAACATCCGCTACGGGAAGCTCGACGCGACGGACGACGAGGTCAAAGCCGCAGCTCACCTGGCCAACGCGGACTTCTTTATTCGTCACCTTCCTGACGGCTACGACACGATGCTTAACTCCGACGGCGCCAACTTAAGCCAGGGCCAGCGGCAGCTCCTTGCCATCGCACGGGCCGCCGTCGCCAATCCTCCGGTGCTGATACTCGACGAAGCGACAAGCTCCATCGACACCCGTACCGAGTCACTGATCGAAAAAGGAATGGACAAGCTGATGGAAGGCCGCACGGTCTTCGTCATTGCCCACCGTCTGTCAACCGTCCGCAATTCACAGGCCATTCTCGTGCTCGAAAACGGCGAGATCATCGAACGCGGAAACCACGAGGAACTGCTCGGGCAGAAGGGCAAATACTACCAGCTGTATACGGGGCAGTTCGAGCTGTCGTAAAGTTTCCTGAATTTGTTATGGACATGACTTGTTACGGACGCGAATTGTCAAGCGCCAGCATTCCGTTGTCGATTTTGTAATACGTATCGCAAAAGGTACCCAGATCCTCGACAATATGGGTCGCGACGACGATTGTGGCGCCGCGGCTCTTTTCTTCGTGCATGATTTTCTGGAAAAGATCCCGGCCCTCATCGTCAAGTGAGTTCGTCGGTTCATCGAGCAGAAGGAGGCGCGGGCTTTCCATTATGGCCTGCGCAATCGCGAGTCTCTGGCGCATCCCCATCGAATACTTCTTAAGGAGGCGCCGGTCCTCGGGATCAAGGCCGACCCGGCATATCGCCTTTCGGATGTCCTCGTCTTTGATCTCGTTCTTGATGCTCGCGATAATCTTCAGGCAATCAAAACCGGTGTAGTATGGCCAAAATTTCATGGTCTCGATGATAAGTCCCATCGATTCGGGGTAAGGATTCGTCCGCGTAAGCATCTTACCCGCGACTGTTATATTTCCGCTTGTCGGTCGGATGAGTCCCGCCATTGCCCTTAAGATCATCGTTTTGCCCGATGCATTTCTTCCGCACAGCGCTGTGGCTTCACCCTCCCGAACGGTCAAATTGACCGAGCTCAGGATCCCGGCGCCGCCGATCTTCTTACTGACATTCTCAAAAACAACGTAATCCATATTCCCTCCTCGAAAAACATCGGTTGATCCGGTGCGTTTAATCAGATTTCTTCTTTTCTGAAAAGCAGCGAGGCTCCAAACAGCGCTGTGTATATCACCAGAAGCGGTATGATTTGCAGCAGCGATTCCGCAAAGGTTTTTCCCGAAAAGACGGGCGTCATCAGGATTGGGATCTTGCTGTAACCTGAAAAAAGAGTTAGGCAAAGGCCCTCATACAATGCAGCAAAAAGAATCAACATAAAACCGATGCTCCGTATTCCCGTAAAATGCTGCAGTGCGCGAAAAAGAAGCGACGCGTTAAAAAAGCAAAATATAGACAAAGCCCACAGCTTTATTAGAACCGAAGTATCTGCCGAAGTGCCGCATCGAAGATAGATCAGAGCATGGATAACCGTCGAGTACAGAAACGAATAGAAGAACAGATTCCCGAACGAGAAGGCAAAGTATCGGCCAAGCGGAATCTTCGACATAATTGTGGCGGTGGTGATGTTGACGGAAAGATTCGTCAAATACAGTAGAAAAATCGGAACATAGATATTGCAGGAATAGGATATCGAAGTCAGGGAAGAAAACGACCCCTCCGGACGCGCCGGCCAGAACAGAATAATGACAAGGAGCATCAGAAACTCAATCAGGATCAGAGGATTCTTCAGCATCAGAAGGCTGTACTTCGCGCAAGCCTTGATCATAACAGCGACTTCTCCCGCAAAGCATTCAACTGCACACCGAAAGAGACAATAAGCATCGTAATGAGCACGCCCCAGAAAAACCGGATATCCTCATGTACCAGATTCGTGTAATAGTATGACATATCATGGAGCGGCGGATTAAACAGGAAAACAAAGAAGAGTACCAGGATAACGGGATACACATATACAATGGTTTTCCTTCTCTTCAGAACGAGGGAAAGCGCATAGGAGAATGTCATGATCGCCCCGTAGTAAACCCCCATTTTCAGGGATGTGAACAGGACAATTCCGATTTCCTTCATCCCGATCGCGGGGGATTGGAACCCGGTCGGGATCACTTTCAGCATAAGAAGTCCGAAGAGAAACTGGAAAATCAGGAGGAGAAAGATCGTCACGAATGGCCCTGCAAAGGACAAAAGAAACTTATTCGCAAAGTAGCGGAGCTTCCCTTCCCGCACGATGATGGCATCCGTGACTCTTGCGTTAAAATCCTGTACAAAGGCATCCACGAAGACCATCGCCAGCAGAAGCGGTATCAGGATCAGTGTCATAAACATATTTAAATAGTTAAGCAAGTAACCGTATGGCCAGCTGTTGCCTGCGCAGATACCGTACCAGAAATAGAGCGCGGAGACTGAGTCCGGCATATCTGCAGAGAAATCGAATTTCATGCCCGCCGCCGCAAGATTGATAACATAAGCTTTAAGATCAAAAAACTGCAAAATAGTATAGACAATAAAGAGCAGGACGAGAATGATGAGGCAGAACCGGGTCCTCTTATTCTTAATAAAATACAATAGTTCGTATTTCATAACATCACCGCATTTTTGTTTTTGTTTTCATAATATCTGAAAATAAATAAACGTCAACTATTAATGATGTCTTCCGGAATAAATGTGCTTACATATTATTAAAATAGTAAATTGCCTTTTTCCCTTGTTTCGCTGAAGTGACGCGTGCTTGACTAAAATATTTTTGAGATTAATACGAATCGCGATAAATGCGGCGCGGAATAGCATGCTATAATGGTCATATACGATATTAATAGGGGAGATACGAGTATGTTTTGTGCAAATTGCGGTCACCAGAATCCGGATACAGGTAAATTCTGCGAAGCGTGCGGGAGTCTTTTAGCTGCCTCGCCGGTCCGCCCTTCGGCCCCCCCGTCAGAGACGGCTCAGACGTTTCAGCCGGCTCAGACATTCCAGCCCGGTATGCCCAACTATCAGACGGCTCAGACGTTTCAGCCTTATCCTCCGCAGCAGCCGTATGCGGCGAATCAGCCGATAACAGCCGCTTCGCCCGTTCCTCAGGGGTCGACTCCGTTTTCGGCTCAGCCCGTGAAAAAGAAAAGTCATCTTGCACTGATTCTCATTCTGATATCTTTGGCCCTCGTAGGTATCGCGGCGGCCATCGGCCTTGTCGTCCTTGTTCCGTATTTGCAGAACAGCACGGCGACAACTACGATTGCCGATAAAGTATCGGATTCCCTTACCGGTTATTGGTCCTCGGAAGAGTTGAACGAAGTGCTGAAATTCAAGGACAACGGCAAAGTTTACCATTATACGGCCGATGGTACCGGAAAAGGCAGCTTTTCGTTCAGTGATCAGAAGAGCGAAGGCGTCATCACGATTGACGGCACCGATTATTCTTTCACGCTCGACGAAGATACCATCGATGTCGAAGATATGGGAACCTTTGTCCGTGAAGCGGGTAATTTCGATCCCGACGACTTCCTGGACGAATCTCTTTCGGGCACAGAGACAGTAGTCGATACAACGGATTCGACGGACACGACAGCCTCTCGGGAGAGCGGCGTTACCGAGAGCGTAACCGACGAGACCATATCTCTTTCCTTTTCCTTCGGCAGCCGGACAGGCACATACACGGGAGATCTAGTCGACGGAATACCCCAGGGTTACGGCACCTTCACAACCACCAACACAGATGGCTATGAATGGACGTATGACGGCGAATGGGTCGACGGGCATATGTCCGGCAACGGATCTACGACCTGGGAGGACGGATACTATGAGATCGGCGTCTATGTCGACGACTCGATGAATGGCTACGGCCAAAAATCCTATCTGGGCATCGTTTATTTCGAGGGCGATATTTTAAATGATGTTCCCGAAGGCCAGGGAACCCTTTATAACGATCACGGCGAAATTGTCTTCTCGGGTGAATTTGCCGGAGGATTTATTCGCGAGACAGCGGAGGAAAGGAATGCGCGAGTCGGTGCATTTAAGGATCAAAGCATTCCCTGTACGAGAGATGATCTCTATACCGCATGCGAAAGCAATTCAAGCGTACGGGCTCAGACTACCGGCACAATTTTTCAGGTTTACGATTATGTCGAAGGCGAGACTTACTCGATCGGCTACCTGATTTACGAGCAGGGCTATACCGATGCCGACCATATTGTTCAGGTCTATTACAACCTGAGCGAGGGCGAATCCGTATTTGCGGAAGGCGATACGATCACCGTCTGGGGCACCACCGAATATAATGAAGCCTATACCTCAATCGATGGAACCGACGTTACTGCTCCTACGCTTGAAGCCTGGAGCGTCGAGGCTTATCAGCCGTAACCGATTCTGTGCAGTGTCATTGCAATCATCAAATACGCTTTCACCTTATAGGCGGAAGCGTATTTTTTCATATGTATAAGCTCTTTTTTAGGGTACTTCCGGGAATCATTCTTTCCGCTATTATCACTTCGGTTAATTTTTCGAGAAAATATAAAAATAAAGTTAGAAAGCATGTTATAACCTATAGATTCTTATATTTGTTTCATGCTATAATTTCCAAGAATATCTAATACTTTCATGAAAGGAATTCGTTTGTATGAAGACTAGGAAATTTTGGGGGTTCTTTCTGGCCTTAACGATGATTCTTACGATAAACATTTTTCCTGCGTCGAGAGTGGACGCCGCAGGTACGAGACAGGTACTTCTGATACAAGAAAATTTGGCATGGGGCAAGCCGTCCAACAATAATTTGCTGTCCGGATTAATGGCCGCAGGAGAAATCTCAGGATTCGATATCCGCACTTTTGCCCAAGTCAATGCCGCGGATTTCTCCTTGTCGGACTATGCCTTGGTTATGATAGGCAATGATCAAAATTACAGTAATTATACGGCAGATACCAGAAACAAGCTCGAAGCCTATGTGCAGGCAGGCGGTAACGTACTTTTTGGCGCCTGTTCTCAGCAGAGCAGTCTCATTAAGATTCCTTTGCCCGGAGGTGTTACGGTGAACTGGGATTCGCAGTACTGGAATGTGATCGCTGATTCTGATCATCCTGTCGTTACAGGTATTCAGAGCAATTCTGTCGCGCTTACCGACAGTGATCTTTATGGTACCTCCTGCAGTCATGTCTCGTTTAACGAATCTACATTACCGGCCGGTTCCAATGTGATTTTGCGAGCTAAGATCAGCGGCAAGCCGACGCTGGCTGAATATATGCTTGGCGACGGACATGTTATTGTTTCCGGGCTTACATGGGAATATTACTATCCTATCAATCTTACTTATGCAAGTAAGGCTTATGACGATCTGCTTCTATACGCACTGCCCGAATCGCAGGCAGCTCCAACCGGTCTCTCGGGATCAGCGACTTCCTTCGCAGGCGAATCCGACGGCA
>CAZTXQ010000037.1:0-18087 GCA_964617375.1 uncultured Mageeibacillus sp.
TAAAACGTTCATATGCCTGCATAAGTAAATCCTCCGGATCGTTTTTCTTGTCATTCTTATTCTAGCTCAATTAAAAGGAGATCGGGCGAGAGATTTTTGATGACCTTTTCCAGGGCACCGGATTCAAGGCGCAAAAAGCACACCTCTATAACGGAAACAATTCCGGTAGATAGAGGTGCACTTCTGTAAAGCGCTTCATCGTTTGGGGCAAATCGCGGATTCGCGCGACTTACTTGTTCCCGCTTAAGTACTGATCGGCCTCTTCTGCGCATTGAACGCCCTCGGCGATCGCCCAGACGACAAGAGACTGTCCTCGGCGCATGTCGCCTGCCGCAAATACTTTCTCCTTGCCGGTCCGATAGGTCGTAGCCATAAGCGGCAGGCCTCTTGGCGTTCTTTCCATTCCGAAGGCATCCATCACGGGTGTCTCCGGTCCGACAAATCCCATTGCGATCAGAAGAAGATCACACGGAAGCGTTTCCGCAGTCCCTTCCACGGGAATGGGCGCAAAACCCTTATCGGTCTTCTGCCAGGATACCTTAACGGTATCAACCGAAACAACCTCACCCTTGTCGTTCTTATTGATCGCGGTAACCGTCGTGAGCCAGCGCCTCGGATCGGCACCTGCGACAAGGGTCGCTTCCTGCTGTCCGTAATCCTGCTTATAGGTCATAGGCCACTCCGGCCATGCATTATTGGACGCTCTCTTATCGGGAGGACAGGCCATGATCTCGATCTGTGTGACGCTCCTGCAGCCCTGACGGATGGAAGTTCCCACGCAGTCGGTTCCGGTATCGCCTCCGCCGATGATCACGACGTTCTTGTCCTTAGCCGACACGGCCTTACCGTCGGTAAGGTTCGAGTCGAGGAGGCTTTTCGTGTTGCGGCTCAGAAAATCAACGGCGAAGTAGATTCCCGACGCGTCTCTTCCCGGGACACGGATGTCGCGGGCGTCGGTGGAACCGCAGCAAAGAAGTACAGCATCGTACCCGGCGAGAAGCTTTTT
Organism: uncultured Mageeibacillus sp.; assembly: GCA_964617375.1. Taxonomy (GTDB): domain Bacteria; phylum Bacillota; class Clostridia; order Saccharofermentanales; family Saccharofermentanaceae; genus Firm-13. Next base: position 1,007 of record CAZTXQ010000037.1, read on the forward strand.
CGCGTCCGCCTCATCGGTTACGGTGCGTCCGCATTCGAATCGGATACCTTCCGCCTCCATGATCTCTATTCTTCTCTCAATGATTTTCTTGTCGAGCTTCATGTTGGGGATGCCGTACATCAGAAGGCCCCCCACCCGGTCATTCCGCTCGAAAACGGTCACATCATGTCCTAAGCGGTTGAGGGTCGATGCCGCGGCGAGTCCGGACGGACCGCCTCCAATAACCAGAACCTTCTTACCCGTTGCGACTTTTTTCGCATACGCCTTCACGTTTGAACGGTCAAAAGCTTTTTCAATGATCTGAAGTTCGTTGTCCTTGATACTCGTGGGAAGCTCGTTCAAGCCCAGATTGCAGCCGGCTTCACACGGCGCGGGACATACTCTTCCCGTAAATTCCGGGAAAGGATTCGTCAGGGTCAAACGGTCATACGCTTCATCCCATTTTCCGCGGTATACAAGATCGTTCCATTCCGGGATTAAGTTGTTCAAAGGGCATCCGGTCACCTTCCCGTCAATCAGCATTCCGGTCTGGCAGAACGGCGTCCCGCAGTTCATGCAGCGTGCAGCCTGAATCCGCTGCTCTTCCTCTGTGAGCCTAACGGCAAACTCGTCGAAATCGCAGATCCGATCCCTGACAGACCTTGAGCTGTGGTCCTTACGGTCATATTGTAAAAATCCGCCTGTCTTTCCCATTATTCTTTCCTCTCTCCCTTATCGCTTGCCGTAATCATGGCAAACGCCTTGGCGATCGCCTCCGAATGGCTCATTCCGTTCTTTTCCTGTTCGGCCGCAAGGCGGTGAATTCTTCTGTACTCATAAGGGATTACCTTCTTGAAGTTATGCTTTTCCTGATCGAAGGAGTACATAAGACGGATGCCGAGCGGTGACTTTGTGATCGCGATATGCTCTTCGAGCATCAGCTTCAGGATCGTATAGTCATGAAGTCCGAGAACCGTCATGTCCACCATTTCGTGATTTAGACGGCTGTCAAGCATGCCGTCCGGATCGTAGATATAGGCAATGCCTCCGCTCATTCCACAGGCGAAGTTCACGCCGACAGGTCCGAGACAGACGACGGTTCCGCCCGTCATGTATTCACATCCGTGGTTGCCCATACCTTCTATGACCAGATCCGCGCCGGAGTTGCGAACCGCGAAACGCTGACCCGCGACACCGTTGATATAGGCTTTTCCCGAAGTCGCGCCGTAGAAGGCTACGTTTCCGATGATGATGTTCTCGGAAGCGATGAACCCGCTCTTTTCGGGTGCGACGACCGCCAGTGTACCGCCGGAGAGACCCTTGCCGAAGTAATCGTTCGCGTCACCCTTAACGGTCATGCGAACACCCTTCGGGAGGAATGCGCCGAGACTCTGTCCGCCGGAACCTTCCAGATCAATGCAGATCAGTTCTTCCGGTAGACCCTCGGGATATTTCCTTGTGATTCTCGACCCGAGTATTGTGCCGAGAGCACGGTCAACATTCGATACGTCCGCGGCAAAATGGATCGCGGTCAGATTGTTGATGACATGACTGCACAGCGGAATAAAGAGAGATTTGTCGAGCGTACGGTCCAGGTCATAATGGAATGCCATATCCGGCGAGTAGTGCATAATCTCGCTTCCCTTCACGACATCCGCAAAAGGAGTTTCCGATTCCGCAAGTACGGCGGACAGGTCAATCGTGCCGGCTTTCCAGTTCGGTGCCGTGTCCGATTGACGGAGGCACTCGGCGTGTCCGCACATCTCTTCGACCGTCCTGAACCCGAGTTCGGCCATGTATTCGCGCATCTCTTCGGCGATATACATCATGAAGTTGATAATATATTCCGGTTTGCCCGCGAATTTACCGCGAAGGCTCTCATTCTGTGTCGCGACACCTACGGGACATGTATCGGACTGGCAGGCGCGCATCATCAGGCATCCGAGCGTGATCAGCGGCGCCGTTGCAAAGCCGAATTCCTCGGCTCCGAGGAGGCAGGCTACAGCGACATCGCGGCCGGTCATAAGCTTTCCGTCCGCTTCAATCCGGACGCGGCTTCTCAGACCGTTTCTCATCAGAGTCTGCTGCGTCTCGGCGAGACCGAGCTCGAGCGGAAGACCCGTATGACGGATCGAGTTACCCGGGGCGGCACCGGTGCCGCCGTCGTGTCCGGAAATCAGAATCAGATCCGCTCCGCCCTTGGCTACACCGGCCGCAACGGTACCGACGCCCGCTTCGGACACGAGTTTAACCGTGATGGAGGCGCGGTCGTTCGCGTTCTTCAGGTCGTAAATCAGTTCCGCCAGGTCCTCAATCGAATAGATGTCATGATGCGGCGGCGGAGAGATCAGGCCGACACCCGGCGTGGACTGACGGGTCTTGGCAATCCAGGGATAGACCTTCTTGCCGGGCAGATGACCGCCTTCGCCGGGTTTGGCTCCCTGGGCGATCTTGATCTGAATTTCCTGTGCCGAATTGAGGTAACGCGACGTTACACCGAAACGGCCCGACGCAACCTGCTTGATCGCCGACAGCTTCGAGTCGCCGTTGCTTTCGAGCACCTCGCGCGAAATGTCTTCGCCGCCCTCGCCGGTATTGGATTTTCCGCCGAGACGGTTCATCGCGATCGCAAGGGTTTCGTGCGCTTCTTTGGAAATCGAGCCGTACGACATGGCGCCGGTCTTGAATCTCTTCACGATTTCGGAAGCCGGTTCGACTTCATCGAGCGGAATACCCGAACGCTTTTTGAAGGTAAACAGACTTCGGAGCGTGGCGTGGATCCGGCCCTCGTTGAAGCGGCTCGTATACGTCTTGAATGTCTTGTAGTCCGACGTACGGACTGCCTTCTGAAGCAGATAAATGGTCATCGGATCATAGAGATGCTCTTCTTTTCCCGTACGATAATGCGTCTCACCTCCGGATTCCAAAACATCCGGAATACCCGATGCTGCGGCCTTCTTAGCCTGATCATATTTCATGACGGCTTCCTTCTGGATATCGGGAAGCTTGAGTCCGCCGATCCGGCTGACAGTGTTTGTGAAGTAGCGGTCAATTACCGAAGGGTCGATACCGAGGGCTTCAAAATTCTGTGAGCCTTCATACGAGTGAATCGTCGAGATACCCATCTTGGACATAACCTTGATAATACCGTGAACGAGAGCCTCGTTGTAGTTCGCAATCGCTTCATCCTCACGGCACTTGATATCCCCTTTTTCGCATGAGTTCTTAATCATCTCGTGCGAGAGATACGGGTAGATGGCGGACACACCGTATCCGACCAGCATAGCCGCATGGTGTACCTCGCGCAGATCTCCCGTTTCGGCAACTATGTCTGCGTGTGTCCGGATGCCGGCACGGATCAGGTGGTGGTGAACCGACGAACAGGCAAGAAGCGACGGAATCGGAACTTCGTTCTCGTTCTTAAGACGGTCGCTTAAGATGATGACGTTCACGTGGTTTTTAACCGCCTCCAGCACACTCTCGTTCAACTGGTCGAGTGCGTCTCGCAGGCCGGTCTCCGGATCCGCCAGGCGGTTGAATACCGTGCGGAATACCTGTGTACTGAAGCCGCGGACACGCATGTTCTCGATCTTGCGGAAATCGCGCTCGGTAAGGAGCGGTGTTTTAAGACGAAGCAGACGGCAATTCGTCTTCGTATCTTCCAGCAGGTTGCCGCTGGTTCCGATATAAACCTGTGTCGATGTGACGATCGATTCGCGAAGAGCATCGATCGGAGGATTTGTCACCTGCGCGAAAAGCTGCTTGAAGTAATCGTAAAGCGGCTTCGGGCGATCCGACAGCACGGCCAGAGGCACGTCAATACCCATCGAATTGATCGGTTCCTCACCGTTATTCGCCATGGGAAGAATCGTATCCGTGATGTCTTCGTATACATAACCGAACTTGCGCATCTGCTGGAGCAATGCATCTTTTGTCATTTCGGAAGCAGCGGCCGGACTCGTGCCCGACGTCTCACCCTCAAGCAGATTGATTCTCATCGCCTGATCCGGATCCTCGATCTGATCGAGCTGTACGAGCTCTTCGTCGATCCACTGGCCGTAAGGGAGCTGATTGGCAAGACCCTCCTTGATGATGTCATTCCAGAGGATTCTGCCCTTTTCCGGATCTACCATAATCATCTTACCCGGCTCAAGACTTCCCTTCTGCAGGATCTGGGAAGGATCGATGTCGAGAACGCCGACTTCCGATGCGAGAATCAGGCGATCGTCCTTCGTGACGTAATAACGTGCGGGACGAAGGCCGTTTCTGTCAAGAATCGCACCGACCTGGACGCCGTTTGTGAACGCGATCGCCGCGGGACCGTCCCACGGTTCCATCAGCGTTGACTGATAGGCGAGAAATGCGCGAAGCTTTTCGCTTATATCGGGATTGTGAACCCACGGTTCCGGAAGAAGCATCATGGCGGAACGCGCCAGGGACTTTCCGGAAATATTCAGGAATTCAAACACGTTGTCAAGTATGGCGGAGTCAGATCCGGATTGATCGATGATCGGCAGAACCTTCTGCAAATCATCACCGAGTACCGGCGAATACAGGTTGTTTTCTCTGGCGGTCATCCAATTTACGTTACCGCGCAGTGTGTTGATTTCACCGTTGTGAATGATATAGCGGTTCGGATGGGCACGTTCCCATGAGGGATTGGTGTTTGTGCTGAAACGGGAATGGACGAGGGCAAGTGCTGTTTCCACCTTCGCATCGGTTAAATCCATATAGAAGGAACTGAGCTGCGAAGCGACAAGCATGCCCTTGTAAACGATGGTACGGCAGGACATCGACGCGATATAGAAAATGTCTCCGTCCATGTCACCGATGCGCTCGATCCTTTTTTCGACGAGTCTTCTAAGGATATAAAGCTTTCTTTCAAAAGCATCGCCCGCGGGAGTCGTGTTCGGACGGCGGATAAATGCCTGATAGATCGTCGGCATCGAAGATTTTGCCGAATATCCGAGATTGGACGGATCAACGGGGACTTTTCTCCAGAAGAGCAAGGGTACGCCATTCTCGGCGCATACGGTCTCGAAAATCGTACGGGCTTTCTCCGCTTTATCCTGATCCTGCGGCAGAAAGATCATCGCAACGCCGTATTCACCGGCATTCGGCAGCAAGTGGCCCTGATTCTGTGCCTCCTTGCGAAAATAGCGGTGAGGAATCTGGAACAGTATTCCCGCACCGTCTCCGGTATTGTCTTCGAGGCCTTTACCGCCTCTGTGTTCCATGTTGATCAGAACCGACAGCGCATCCTGCAGCATCTGATGTGACTTAACTCCCTTAATTTGAGCTAGTACGCCAATACCGCAGGCATCGTGTTCAAAGGATTGTCTGTAGAGTCCTTGGTCCGCTTTACCTTGTTTCATTACTATCCTCCTCGAATCCCTAAAAACCAAAAAAATATGAAATTTTGGTAACGTCTTTGTTTGCCGTTTTGATAAAATAGCATTTGTCATATACACTGTTTATGCAATCGGCCGTGTTTGCAAGATTATTTGTTTGTGGATTCATAATATACGTATTTCTTCCGATTGAAAAGTGATTATTTGTAATTTTTGCAAGAATTTTTTATTGACTTTCATTTTCGCCCGTGGTACATTACCGTTATGAAGCAAAGACGCTAGGCCGCAGCAAGTGGCTTGGCGTCTTTTTCTTGTTTTGGTTTACGGCGGTCTTTCAAGGAGGAAATGAAGATGGAAAAATTGTTGGAGGATTTCGGAAAGCTCGTCTTTAATGACGACATGATGCTCAAATACTTACCCGGCGATATCTACAAGTCCCTGCGCCGGACGATCACATCGGGCAAGCACTTCGACATCGATGTGGCCCATGAGGTTGCCAAAGGAATGAAGGCATGGGCGCTGGATAACGGAGCGACACATTTTACGCACTGGTTTCAGCCCATGACCGGGATCACAGCGGAGAAGCACGATGCTTTTCTTGAGCCGAAAGACGGCCGGCCGATCCTGAAATTCTCCGGAAGCGCTCTTGTTCGCGGCGAACCCGACGCATCGAGCTTCCCGTCCGGCGGACTTCGCGCCACTTTTGAAGCACGCGGATATACGGCCTGGGATCCGACCTCCTACGCATTCATTAAGGGAAACTGCCTTTGCATTCCGACAGCTTTCTGCTCATACGGCGGCGAAGCTCTCGATATGAAGACGCCTCTTCTTCGTTCTCTTGAGGCAATGGACAAACAGGCCTTAAGAATCCTCCGGCTTTTCGGGAATTCGGCATCAAGCCGTGTACAGACAACGGTCGGCGCGGAGCAGGAGTATTTCCTCATCGACGAGAAGTACTATCTCGCACGTCCGGATCTGATCAACTGCGGACGCACCCTGGTCGGGTCGAAACCCCCGAAAGGGCAGGAACTCGAGGATCATTATTTCGGTATCATCAAGCCGCGTGTTTCCGCCTTCATGGAAGAACTGAACCGCGAGCTCTGGCAGCTTGGAATCTATGCAAAGACCGAACATAACGAAGTCGCACCGAGCCAGCATGAACTGGCACCGGTCTTCTCCGTCTCGAATGTCGCGGCCGATCAGAACCAGCTGATGATGGAGATGATGACACGCGTAGCGATGAGACACGGTATGCGCTGCCTTCTTCACGAAAAGCCCTTTGCCGGTGTAAACGGCAGCGGCAAGCACAACAACTGGGCCCTCGCGACGGACGACGGAATCAATCTTCTCGAGCCCGGCGATACGCCGCGTGAGAACGCACAGTTCCTTCTCTTCCTTGCGGCCATCATCAAAGCTCTCGATCTGCATCAGGATCTCATGCGCTTCTCCGTCGCAAGCCCCGCCAACGATCACCGTCTCGGTGCCAACGAGGCGCCGCCGGCCATCATCTCTGTCTTTATCGGCGAAGAACTCGATGAAGTAATACGCTCGATCATTACGGACACGCCCTCCCACTGCAACGGAAAGACGAAAATGTCCATCGGCGCACAAGTCCTTCCCCACTTCACAAAGGATACGACAGACAGAAACAGGACTTCACCGTTTGCCTTTACGGGCAATAAATTCGAATTCCGCATGCCGGGTTCGAGCCAGTCCATCGCGATGCCGAACATTGTTCTGAATACGATTGTCGCGGACTGCCTGATGAGTTTTGCCGATGAGCTCGAATCGAGCGTCGATTTCCTTGCGGATGCCGCGGCACTTATAAAAAAGACGCTGAGCGAACACAACCGGATTATCTTCAACGGCAACAACTACTCCGAAGAGTGGGTTGAGGAAGCGGAAAAGCGCGGACTCCTGAACCTTAAATCGACACCGGAAGTACTTCCCTACCTGTCGAAGAAAGAGAACATCAAGCTTTTCCAGCGTTGCGGCGTTTTCTCGGAAACAGAAATTCATTCCAGAGAAGAAGTCTCCATCGAAAACTATATCAAGATCATTCAGATCGAAGCTCTCACCCTGAGCGATATGGTTAAGCGGGACATCATCCCGGCAGTAATTGCCACACAATCCGAGATTGCATCTCTTCTCAAGGCCAAATCCGATCTGGGAACCGATTATGCGGCCGACCTTGAAGCCTCCCTTCTCAAGGAGATTTCGGGTCTCTCCAGAGATCTTCTCAATGAGCTTTCCCTGCTTGACAAGTACATTGCGGAGAGCGGCACCATTAAGGACTTGCACGAGAATGCCAAATTCCAGCATGACTCTGTGTTTGCAGCCATGCAAAGCATCCGGGAAACGGTCGACACACTCGAGCCGCTATGCGGAGCCCGGAACTGGCCTTATCCGTCCTACGCGGAGATGCTTCTTCGCAACTGATCAACTAAGTTTCCTATTTCCATATTGATTGAAGCAAAGGCGCTTTCGGGGGACAAAACCCGGAGGCGCCTTTTCTTATCCGAATACTTCTACCGGAAAGGAGGTATCTCAAATGGACAGCCGTATAGAGAATCAACAGACAGACGCCGTAAAAGTCACCGCCATAACGGCACTCTTTGCCACATCCATTCTCATCATGCTCCTCGGCGTCGCATTCGCCGTCTACAGCTACCTGTATGACGTAAGTTTCACCGTTATGACCAATCAAATCCACGGTGCAGTCTTTGGCATCGTCATCTTATTCCTTGGTGCCCGTTACTTTTTATCCGTTCAAAAGCTGAAAAAAGAAGTCTACAAGAGCATTTCCAGATTTTCCTGGGGCAATTTCAGAGTTGTGAAAGCGACAAAAAATCCGCCCTCCGGCAAATAAAAAACAAATTGAAAAGGAGTCAGTACTATGAAGAACAAGAAGAAGTATCTCTTTATGCTTTTAATCTGTTCCGTCATTGTTGCCGCCATCCTGTTTATCGGTTATGCGATAAAAGGTGATTCGTCAGCAGCCGATTCAATCGGGTCCAACTATGTGACGGTTACGGGAACCGAAACGATCACGGATGTCGCGGGGACGGCAGCCAAGGCTCAGCTCGGAGCCAACTACACATGGATCATGATCTGTGCCTTTATGGTTTTCTTTTTCCAGTGCGGTTTCGCTATGGTTGAAACCGGATTCTGCCGCGGCAAGAACGCGGCTCACACCATGACCATGAACTTAATGGTTTTCCTGGTCGGCGCAATCGGCTACTATCTCTGCGGTTTCGCACTGCAGATGGGTGGTTCCGGCGGCGCAGCCGGTCTGGGCACGGGGGGTGCCGCGCTCAATGCACTTGTTTCGATACCCGGATTCGGAGGCATTGTCGGATACAAGGGCTTTGGCCTTCTGGGAACCTATGATGCAGGTATCTACGCACTCTTCTTTTTCCAGATGGTTTTCATGGACACAACCGTTACGATCCCGACCGGCGCCATGGCCGAGCGTGTCAAGTATTCGGCCGTCGTCATTACGTCCTTCTTTATCTCGATGTTTCTCTACCCGCTGTTCGGCAACTGGGTATGGGGCGGCGGCTGGCTCTCCACTCTCGGCAAGAACTTTGGAATCGGACACGGTGTTGTTGACTTTGCGGGTTCCGCGGTCGTTCACTCCATGGGCGGCATGATCGCTCTGGCCGGTGCCATTGTACTTGGGCCCCGTATCGGCAAATTCAAGAAAGACGGCACTGCCCGTGCTTTCCCCGGCCACAATATTCCGATGGCTATCATCGGAACCATCATCCTCTTCTTCTGCTGGTTCTCCTTTAACGCAGGTTCGACGCTCAATTCCTCCGACTTCCGCCTGTCGGTAGTCGCCACCAACACGATGATCGCCGGCGCGATCGGCGGACTTGTCGCTCTCTTCTACATGTGGATCAAGTTCGGCAAACCCGATCCGTCCATGACAGCCAACGGCTGCCTCGCCGGACTTGTCGCCATCACGGCTCCCTGCGCTTTTGTAAACGGTTTCTCGGCCTTTATCATCGGAATAGTCGCCGGTCTTCTGGTCTGCGTAGCGGTTCCGTTTGTTGAGAATAAGCTGAAGCTCGACGATCCGGTCGGTGCAATCTCCGTTCACGGCGTCAACGGCTTCTGGGGCGTATTGTCTCTGGGACTCTTCGCAGACGGCGCCTACGGTGACGGAATCAACGGAGTAAGCGGCGGAGTCAAAGGTCTCTTCTTCGGAGACGCCTCCCAGCTTCTCGCACAGGTCATCTGCCTTCTCGTTCTTCTGGTCTGGGGCTTCGGCGTATCTTTTGTCTTCTTTAAGGTACTCGATAAGGTCTGGGGTCTTCGTGTCGCACCGGAAGATGAACTTGAAGGACTCGACGTTCCCGAAATGGGCGTTCTCGCCTATCCCGACAGCGCGATGACACGTTCCGAGCTCGACTTCGACTCGGCCGACAACAAGCCGATCGCACAGCTCGAAAGATTCAATTACTACACAGCCAAGAAGGAAGCCGCTTCCGCCTCCGAAAAGGTTTCTCCGGACCGCGCGGTTCCCGTAGAACTTGTAACGTCGCCTTCCACACAGATGGCATCCGACGTAAAGATCACCAAGATCGACATCATTATTAAGCAGAGTAAATTTGAAGCACTGAAGGAAGCGATGAATAAGATCGGAATTACCGGTATGACAGTGACACAGGTACTCGGCTGCGGTGCTCAGAAGGGCAAGACGGAATACTACCGCGGCGTTGAAACCGAGATCAACCTTCTGCCGAAAGTACAGGTAGAGATCGTAGTCGCCAAGGTTCCCGTAAGACTTGTCATCGAAACGGCCAAGAAGGTTCTTTACACCGGTCATATCGGTGACGGTAAAATCTTCGTTTACGATGTGGAGAATGTCGTCAAGGTCCGTACAGGTGAAGAAGGATACGACGCTTTGCAGGACGTAGAATAACACCCTTCAATCCCGTCTAAAGTACATATCAAAGGTCTGACGGGATACACACATTCCTCGCACATACAAAGGTCCGGGTACAGCACCGGCCCTTTGTATGTGCCTTTTTGTATTCAGATCACTTGCAGATCAGGCTCTGTGAGACGATATCGGAATAGATCTGAAGATCGTCCGTTTGGATGACCCTGATTACATCGGCAAAGGCAGCGCCCTCCGGCACGATCTCCGAAAAGAGATTTTCGCGCTCCAATACATATTCCGGATGGAAGACAACGTCCTTCTGCCCGTCAAAAATCGCCGCGTAAAAAATACCGGTCTCGACCAGATCCTGGAAAAAATGACTGCCGTAGGACAGTTCCGGGGCAAACCCCGCTTCCCGGGACGCCACTTCGCACAAGACCGCCATATTGCACAGCTCCGAAAAATGAACGGGTACACCAAGTGACGGAGTCGTGGTCCCCCAGCGGCCCGGTCCGATCAGCATCAGGCTTCTCCCCTTCAGCGCCGTATTGATATATCCGATCTGCCTCGCGACGGAGTATTTGGAAGCCTCGTTCAGCTTCTGATAGCGGATCGGGTCGACATAGATGACATAGTCCATCTTAAGGCGTACGTTGCCGCCCATGAAGCTGCCCTTCGTCGAGAAGAAACAGTCGTCCTTCCCGATCAGATCCGGCATCTCGACCGATTTGCCGAGACCGGATGTCTGAAGCGGACGGCACTGCAGAAGATTGATGCGGAATCTCCCGTCCGGTGTGAAATTGGCGGCAAATTCGATATCGACCGGATAATTGTAGACCTTTGAGACGAGCGCAAGGATATCCCTCATAATCACCGCGAACTCGGTCGTCTTCAGTAGCTTTTTGAAATCATAGATCCCCGGCACCTTACGGTTCCTTATTCCTTCTTCGCGATAACGTCTGGCCGTCTCATAATCCTGGCTTGCAAAAAGCTCCTTGTCCGCCTTGATATCTGTCTCGAAGATCCGGTCAAGGTCCTCCGAGGTAAGCTCGTTCCCCGGCAGGGATATGACATCCGCAGCGTGCTGTGAGTATTCCTTCCGATCCTCATAATCCATCGGCGACATGCGAAGAGGATCGTCAAGGCAGATGATCTTCACGTAGTCGTGCGACGTCCGGTCCACAGCTCTGGTTCCAAGACCGAAAACCATACGCAGCATACCTGCATCCATCTTGATTGCTTTGTCCCAGACATACAGATTGGAAGAATTGCCGACACCTGCGACATGCGGAAAGAAAAGGCCGCCGTACTGGTCTCCCGAGACTCTCTGGACAAGAATCGCCATCTGCTCGTCGCTTTCGAAGAGTCCCCGGTTCATGCGGTATGCCAGCGCGTCCTCGTTCATGGTACTTGCGTAGACCGTCCGTACCGCCTGTTCGAAGGCCTCATAGCGTTCTTCCGGCGTTCCCTGGTTGGGACAGAAGACGCTCTCGTACTTGCCGGCGAACGCATTTCCAAAATTGTCCTCGAGGAGCGAGCTCGATCGCACGATAATCGGAAATTGTCCGAAATATTCGAGCATCTGGATGAACTGCTCCTGAATGTCCTTGGGAAATTTGCCGCGGAGCATTTTGTCTCTGAGCTCCGGCGCGAAAGAATAGTAGCCCTCCGCGGTTCTTTGCTTTGTATGAAGCCGCCACCAGCCGTTTTGAACGATATAGGTATAGAAGACATCCGATCCGAGATAATAGGAATCATGCGACTCCATATAGGGAGTATAACGGCCGAATCCGTCCTTTTCGAGAATCTTTCTGGCTATGAGCATACCGATGCTCTTGCCGCCGATAAAGCCCGTCCCGAGCTCCCTCGATGCGATCGCCAGTATATCGGAAAGCGAGAAATAGCGGTCGCACAGATCAAACATCCTCGACTGCGCGCCGAACATCATCCGCATCAGCTCTCTTTTTACCGACTCCTGTTCTTCCGGTGAATGAACAAGAACGGCCTTTGCTTTTCGAAAATAGGCGGTCCAATAGTCCATACGGTCGCCGCTCGAGTGAATTTTCGAGAAGAGTTCGGCGACCTCGGCGCTGGAAGTAATGCTGGTTGCTTCCTGTTCGCGTATCAGGTGCGGGAAAAACATCGTCGACGAATATCTCTGCCAGACTTTAAGAGGGTGCACGTAAAGACGTTCGTCCAGCTGGTACAGATCCAGAAGAAGCTGTGTCGTTTCGCGTATGCCGGCAATGGTGGCAAACGTATGCGTGTTTCTTCGAAGCGCAAAATAAGCGACCGTATCCAGCTCGTAGAGATACGGACAGGTAACCTTAAAGAAATTGCCGATCATGAGATCAGAATACCAGTATTTAAGAAGATCCGTCAGGCAATCGAAAACATAGAAGGCACGCTTCCCCTCGCTCTTTACAATCCGGTGTACTTCCGACGCAAAACTTTCGAATCCGACCTGAGGATCAATCCGGCGAAGAAGAATATCCGGATCGTCCGGCAGGAGCGGTTCGTGGCTTCCGAAGCGCATATAGACCAGTTTTCGCCGGTCTTTTCTGGCTTGCCGTACAAACGGTTCAATCATCTTCCTGTAATCCGCCACGGACTCGACCTTCCATACGACATTGTCTCCGAGACGAAGGCCGTCGATCACGTTGTCAAGTCCGAGCATACCTGTGCTTACACGGTCAAATACTTCCATAGCGCCTCCACGGGAAAAGTTAACACGTTTTGAATCAGATGATCTCGAGTGCAAGTTTTATCATGTCGCTAAACGATGTCTGGCGTTCCTCTGTCGTACACTTTTCGCCGGTCACGAGATGATCGCTCACGGTAAGCAGGGAAAGCGCCTTGCGGCCGTGTCTGGCTGCCAAAGTATACAGTTCGCATGTCTCCATATCCATGGCGGCGACTCCGTACCCGGTCATCAGTTCCCGCTTGGCAACAAGCCGGTCATCGTAGAACTTATCGCTTGTAAACACACCGGCGGCAACGGCTTTCACGCCGCCTGCCTTTGCTGCTTCCCATGCTTTCAGCAGCAATTCAAAGGATGCCGTCGGGGCGAAACAGATGCTGCCGAACCGGTCATGGTTCATACCGGAATCGGTCGAAGCGCCGACCGCAATAACGACGTCTTTGATGTGAACGTCCTCACGGATCGATCCGCAGGTACCGACGCGGATTAAGGTTTCGGCCTCGTAGTGCTCCATGAGCTCATTCGCATATATGGAGATCGACGGCGCACCCATTCCCGTACCCTGTACCGATACGCGCTTCCCGCGATACGTGCCGGTAAACCCGAGCATTCCCCGTATCCCGTTGTAGCAAACCGCATTCTCAAGAAAATTTTCAGCGATATATTTCGCCCGAAGCGGATCGCCGGGCAGCAGTACCGCCGACGCTATATCGCCTTTGTTCGCGGAATTATGCATCGTACTCACAGAAAATTCCTCCTCGTATCTAAGAATCTTCCTCTATCATTTCAGTATATCGTAAATCGGACGCTTCGATCATATACGGCCTTCCGTCTTACTACTTTTCGCGCGAAAAATGCTATACTGACGTCATATTCTTACGTGTTCGCCGGCCATGATCCGGCGGACAAATCATCGGAGTGTACATGCAGAAGATTTATGACGTGATCATCATCGGCGCGGGTGTAATCGGAAGTGCCGTCGCACGGGAGCTTTCCCGATATACGTTAAGCATCGCCGTCCTCGAAAAGGAGACGGATGTCGTGTCCGGAACCAGCGGAAGGAACTCCGCGGTCCTCCATGCGGGATTCAACAACAAACCCGGTACGCTAATGGCAAAATACTGTGTCGAGGGGAACCTTGGTTTCGACCAGGCCGCGAAGGATCTCGATGTTCCTTTTCGAAGAACCGGAAAACTGGTTGTCGGATTCGACGAAGACGATTATCACGGGCTTGAGTCCCTTAAGTCGCAGGGCGACAGAAACGGCTGTCCCGGTCTCGAACTGATCGACGCAGCGAAGATCGCCGGGCTCGCCCCCGGTATCGGCGGGCACTTTGCCCTTTATTCCCCGATGACCGGCATTCTCGATTCGTTTCTGTATACGATCGCCCTTGCAGAGAACGCTCAAAAGAACGGTGCGGAATTTTTCCTCAACCAGAATGTAACGGGAATCGAGAAAAAGGATGAGAACTATACGATCCGGACGGGCACCGCATCGTTCACGGGCCGATGGATCATCAACTGCGCCGGTCTATACTCCGACCGGATCGCAAACATGCTCGGAATAAGCGAATACACGATATATCCATGCCGCGGCGAGTATTTTATCCTCGACAAGAAGCTCGCCCCTCTTCTCCCCATGCCGGCCTACCCTGTTCCGAACGCCAAGTCCGGCGGTCTCGGAATCCATCTGACACCGACTGTCGACGGCACGATTCTGATTGGACCAAGTGCCGAATACATCGATGATCGAGACGATTACTCCTCGACAAGACCCGTCATGGATCTCCTATTGGAGGACGGTGCAAGGATCTTTCCCGCACTCTCCCCGAACGCGGTCATCCGCAGTTACTCCGGAATACGTCCGAAGCTCTCCGGCAAAAACAAAGGCGGTTATGCGGACTTTGTGATCGAAGAAAGAGACACTTCTCCCCACGCGATCCATCTGATCGGGATCGAGTCCCCCGGCCTTACCGCGTCTCTCCCGATCGCCCGCGAAGTCGTTTCCAGGATTGCACAACGGGAAGATCTGAAAGAGAATCCCGGGTTTGATCCGACACGCCGGGGAATCGTCCGGTTTCGCGATCTACCGCGCGAAAAGCAGAGCGAAAGGATCGCTTCCGACCCGAATTACGGCGAGATTATCTGCCGCTGTGAGACCGTAACGAAAGCGGAAATACTGGAAGCGATTCATAACCCCCTGGGTGTTTGTACCTTTTCGGGCATCAAGGTCCGTACGCGCGCCATGATGGGACGCTGCCAGGGCGGATACTGCCAGACCCGGATTGCCGGGATGATTATGGAAGAAAAAGGCCTCGAACCGGAAGAAATTATCGCTTCCGGCAAGGGTTCCAATCTGTTCGTCGGGAGGCTCAGAGATTCATGAATGTAAGCGACACTTTGATCCCCGTCGAACACGATGTCGTCATCATCGGCGGCGGACCGGCCGGACTTGCCGCGGCTGTCCGGCTCCATAAACTAGGTATCCGTGATATCGTCGTTCTCGAACGCGAAAAGGAACCCGGCGGCATTCTGCGCCAGTGCATCCACGACGGCTTCGGACTCACGCGTTTCGGCGAGTCGTTAAGCGGACCCGAATACGCCGCGAGATTCATCGACGAAGCAAAAACACTGGGCATCACAGTTCGGACCGACATGTCCGTTCTGGAAATCACGCCTGAGCGGGTCATAACCGCCGCATCAAAGGACGGACTTTTTACCATGAAAGCACGCTCGGTCATACTGGCCATGGGCTGCCGTGAACGAACGCGTGAAGCGATACGGATTCCCGGAACACGTCCGGCCGGCGTCTATACCGCCGGTGTTGCGCAGGCCTATATGAATCTGAAGAATATTATGGTCGGCCGGAAAATCGTCATCCTGGGATCCGGTGACATCGGGCTGATCATGGCGCGCCGGTTCACGCTCGAAGGCGCTCTGGTAAAAGCCGTCTTCGAGGTTCTTCCGTACCCGAGCGGTCTTCCCCGCAATATTGAACAGTGCCTTATGGACTTTGATATACCGCTCTTTCTCGGGCATACCGTGACGGAAATCCACGGCAAAGATCGCCTCGAAGGCGTCACTGTAAGCCGTGTCGACGAATCGATGCAGCCGGTCCCCGGCAGCGAAGCCTATTATGAATGCGATACGCTGATCCTTTCCGTCGGCCTGATCCCCGAAAACGAGCTGTCGGAGAAAGCCGGCGTCCTTCTGGACCCCCGTACCAAAGGCCCCTCTGTTGACGAATACTATCAGACAAGCATGCCGGGAATCTTCGCCGCGGGCAACGTCCTTCAGGTACACGACCTCGTCGATTTTGTCTCCGCCGAAGCGGAAACGCTCGCCGAATCGGTCTCCGGGTATCTCCGCGACAAAGATCTGCCCGAATCCTCTATTCCGATCGAAGCATCCCGGGACATCTCGTACACCGTCCCGTGCAGGATCGGCGGAAAAACAGACTGGATTCTCTCGCTCCGGGTCAAGGAACCGCGGAGAAATATTCGAATCGAACTGATTCGGGAAGGAAAAGTAATCAAGTCCAGGAATTTCCGGAAAGCGCTTCCGGCGGAAATGATCCGGATACCCGTAAGCGCACACGAAACAACCGGAAACGGACCCGTTACCGTGGTCATTCGCGATGAATAAGAAACTGACCTGCATTGTATGCCCCAGAGGCTGTGAAATCGAAGTCGAGATCGACGGCGCCGAGATACGGAACATCACCGGAGCCGTCTGCGATCGCGGAAGAAATTACGCGGCCGGCGAAATTACAAATCCGATGCGGAGTGTAAGCTCCTCCGTCCGTTTGATCGGCGGTGTGCTGCCTCTTGCCAGCGTCCGTCTCACCTCGCCGGTTCCAAAAGCCATGATGGCGGAGGTCATGGACGAAATTAAGAAGATCTCGGTCGACGCTCCCGTATTAATCGGACAGGTCATCGTGAAAAATATCCTCGGACTTGAGTCCGATCTCATCATAACGAAGAATATCGGCAAGATGTTCTGATCGATAAGAACGCCCGCAGTCATTTTCGTAAATTTCTGTCGTTCTATACTTATACCGGGTAATAATCCCTCGGTATCTCACGCTCTTCGGAGCAGAGATCATATTCTGCGTGTTTCCAGAGACCTTCAATGATATCTGTGCATTTTGCCGCATCACA
>CAZTXQ010000037.1:18097-27660 GCA_964617375.1 uncultured Mageeibacillus sp.
GCAATACACATAAGCATCTCCCAACCGGAAATACTTTACGGCGCCTAATTCTTCGAGCGGCTTCTTGTAATTCGGATAGAATTCCGAACAGCAGCACGGCAGACCTTTGGAATAGTGCGTATGAAACGGCGGCGACTGGTAAATCCTTTGGTTCTCGTCCCGGATCGTAATCGTAAATGGATTCAGATTCAAGCGATTCGGAATGCCCAGCCTTTCGTCGACCGCGTGAAAAAATGTATTCTTGTCATGACCGACGCCGATCAGAAGTATTTTCGCGTGCTCCTCATAGAGTCTCGACCAGCAACCCCCGGGAGGCGCCGGCGAGGCCGACTCTTCTTCTCCGCGGACAAACTCGCGGGCACGGCTTCCGAAAGCCATAATGGAATGCGTCGGATGAAGCGAACGCACGCCGTCTTCTCTTTTGTAAGCGATCCTGGGCAGCGTCCCGATGCATGGTTCGGTCAGAAGCACGTCGTAAAACGGCGTCTCGCGCACGACTTTGTCCCAGGTATGCGTCGGGATGAGAAACAGGCCGTCTGAAAGATATTCGGAAAACGCGTCGATCAGCATATCCGCACCGCCGTCAATCGGTCCGATCGATTTAAGCGAGGTATGGATCAGGACCGTATCGTCATGGCGGATTCCGGCTTTCTTTAGAAAAGAGAACACGTCTTCTTTCGTAAGCATAATGTACTGCCCTCACTTCCCGTTTCTTTTCCTCTGATTATAAATCAATTACTTCCACATGTATCTGACGTTTTCAATATGCACCTGACCCCTTGTGCGAAAAAAAGCAAAAGCCCGGAGATTAATATCTCTGAGCTTCTGCTTCTGGTGTTCCCGAGCGGATTCGAACCGCTGGCCTATCGCTTAGGAGGCGATCGCTCTATCCTGCTGAGCTACGGAAACATGAATACGAATAGAAAGGAACACATGGACCGCAAACGATTATACCGTACTTTCGAACTTTGAACAACTGAGCCCGCAAGCCGACAAGGTGTATTTCATGCGATCCGGGCGATACCGTTCTGTCTTTCCTACTTCATCACATAAACCGTTCCAATTGCTTTGATTTCCCATCCTTCATGTCATATAATGACTACATATATTATAAATTATATAAACGCAAGGAATGATAAATGTATGGATGTTTCTGAAAAAATCGTGGTCGGCATTGATCTTGGCACGACAAATAGCTTGATTTCTTATTGGACCGAAGACGGGCCCCAAATCATTCCCAATGTCCTGGGTGACTCACTGACACCCTCTGTTGTAAGCGTTGACGATGAAGGGCAGGTCTTTGTCGGAAAGATCGCCAGAGAACGCCTTATCTCGCACGCTGATCAAACGGCTGCGGCATTCAAACGCTCGATGGGCACGAATAAGAAATACACGCTCGGGTCTATGACCTTTTCTCCCGAAGAATTATCATCGTTCGTTCTCAAGTCTTTGAAAGCCGACGCGGAAGCCTTCTTTTCCCGGGAAATAGCAGATGCCGTCATCAGTGTTCCGGCCTATTTCAACGACGACCAGAGACAGGCGACGATGAACGCGGCGAAGCTTGCCGGACTCAACATCATCCGTCTGATCAGTGAGCCGACTGCAGCGGCGCTGGCCTACGGTCTTCACCAGAAAGAGGAGGAAACACAGTTTCTGGTTCTCGATCTGGGCGGCGGTACATTCGATATCTCCATTCTTGATATGTTTGAAGATGTTATGGATGTTCAATCCGTCGCCGGCGACACCTTCCTCGGCGGGGAAGATTTCACAAAGGCCATTTCGGATCTTTTCCTCGAAAAGAATCCGGAATACAAGGAAACCAATGACAGGACTCTGCTGACGACTCTGTATAAGCAGTCCGAAATATGCAAATTCCAGCTTTCTAAGGATGAGAGCTATATTATGAAACCGATCGCAGGCGGCAAGGAAATTCCATTTGAGGTTACGAAGGAACAGTTTTATGATGCCGTACAGCCACTTCTTACAAGAATGCGCCAACCGATCGAACGCGCAATACGCGACGCCGGAATCGTCCCGCAGGATCTGGGCGCCGTAATCCTTGTAGGCGGAGCGACACGCATGCCCGTCGTGCGTAATATGACCGCAAAAATGTTTCGAACGCTCCCCTACTTCAATATCAACCCGGACGAAGCGATTGCTATGGGCGCCGCTGTGCAAGCCGCATTAATCAGACGTGATAAGAACTTATCCGAGAAAATCCTTACGGATGTATGTCCCTTCACCTTAGGTACATCAGTAACCCGAATCTTAAATTCCAAAGGAGACAGGATATCTGTTTTTAACCCGATTATCGAGAGAAACTCGTCGATACCGATAAGCCGGTGTGATACTTTTACGACCGTATCCGACAATCAGATTTCCGTTGCTTTCGCGATCTATCAGGGAGAGAGCCGCAACGTCAATGATAACCTCCTTCTTGGCGAGCTGCGTGTTGCAATTCCAAAGGCGAAAGCCGGAGCTGAGAAGGTAAACGTCCGATTTACATATGATATTAACGGTATTCTTGAAGTGGAAGCGACAGTTGATTCCACCGGTCAAAAAACCAGCATTGTGATAGAGAACCAAAAAAACAACCTGACCCCCGAGGAAATCAAGGCAAGCCTTGCCCGGCTTGCATCGATTAAAATTCATCCCAGAGAACGGACAGAAAACCGTCTTCTCCTGGCTCGGGCGGAGCGGCTGTATGAGGAATCTTTAGGTGATAAACGGGCTCTTATTATGGATGGTATATGTGAATTTGTAAATGTTTTGGAAAGCCAGGACGATGGAAAAGTTCTTGAGGCAGCCAAATCTTTAAAAGATTTTCTGACAGAAATAGACGAGGGCTCTTTATGGGATTAGTCATGTGGAGAGTTCTTGGAATTGATGCAACTACGGACGTTTCCATCATCCGCAAAGCATACGCCGCTAAACTTAAGACGTGCCGTCCCGATGAAGATCCCGAAGGCTTTCAGAGTCTGCGCGAAGCATATGACAAAGCGATTTCATTCGCTAAGAGTAAAAAAAGCACGGGAATCCTTGCTTCGGAATTCCGAGAATCAATGCCTGAGAAAGATGATTCGATCATAGTAAGGCCTGCAAAGTATGTGAAGATCGACGTCAAACAACCGGAGAATGATGTTAAGATCGACGTCATTCAACCTGTCGAAGTCATACTGCGAAAGAAAGAAGATATTGTCCTTATACAGGCTCCGAAAGAAACGATAGACGAAGTTCTCCGTCGTATGGAAGAGCTCTATTCAGATTTCTATAAGAGGATCGATATCAGAAATTGGAATCGAATCCTGGAGTCAGATATCTTCTGGGACATTGAGGGAAAGACACATCTCCGAGTTGTTATGCTTCGTTTCTTTTCGACGCATTCTGTCCTTCCGAAGGCGGTGTGGATTCTAATGGACAGAGAATTCGGATGGTCAGATTATAAAGATAGTATGCAATCCAGGTACAAAGACGACTATGCTGTGCTAAATGAGGAACTAGATCCCAGATGGGATCTTGATTACGCATGTTTTAATAAAGTGAGTTCCTCACCGACAATCAAGACTTTAATTGTTCCAGCCGGCGAAAAAGAGCTTCCGGGGGATAAGGATCAATATTGCACCTCCTTTCCTGATTATGCCCAGTTACGCTGGAATTTGAAGAACGCAGTATATAATAAACTGGACGTCGATATCTCTGCTATTTACGAAACGGCCTTCCGCCTCTTTCCTGACGATCCGAGTCTTCATCAAATATACTATGAATACAAAAAGGCATCCACTGACATAAAAATCTATGGTTTTCTCTGTGATGCTCCGAAATACACAATAAATAAACTGCGTGAGCTTTGCCCCGATAACCCGGAATACGAAGTCGCGGAAGCCAATTACTATCTTCTCATGAAAGATTACAAGAAAGCTGCAAGTCTCTACTCTGGTCTGGTTATACGTTACCCCTGCTGTCTTGATCTTGCATACCATTACGGTATAGCTGTCAGTAATCTTGGATATAATAATAAAACTCGAACTATGTTTGATAATATCAAGAAAGCATATCCGTCTATTAGAAGAGCTGAAATAACCAAAAATGGTTACTTTAAAGACCGTGCGGGAGTATCGGGCCAGTTAGAAAGGAATAATATTGTCTTGAAGTGGTTAAAATAGAACCGGAAGCATTTGAATTCCTGTCACATCCCGTTCGCGAAAATCGCCGCCGGAATACTGGCAAATCCGCTCATGACCATAAGACAGAAGCCCGTGATCAGAAGGATCAGCGGCAGTCCGGCCAGTATCTCCGGCCGGTTCCCGAACAGGAGCTTTCTTTTCATGGTGTGCATGAAGAGCATGAGCCATACGGCAAAAAACCAGACCAATACAAGACCGCCGGACATAACGGATATTTCAGCAAGCGTTTTCTGTCCGTTTTCGAGCTGCAGGACAGGCAATATATACGGAAGTATCGTGATCATAACCTGAGCGGGAAGCAGCCAAAAATAGCCGAACCGGTACGGATTGCTTTCCGCGCGCCCGAAAATAAGCGACAGGATAACAGCCGTCAATACTGTAATGATGGCCGAGGTCAGATAAACGAGATCAAAAGTTATGTCCTCGGGAAATACAAAGTTTCGCAAAATATACAATATACCAAGCGAGATCACCGGCACAGGTATCGCCAAAAGTGCGGTCCGTAAATGCAGAGAAGCCTGTTTCCGGTCAAGAACCGGAAGCTGTGACGGCGACACCGGCGTATCCGCGAAATAAAGAACGGGGCGGGTGTTCGTTATGGCGCGATACAGGAGAAGGCCGGAAAGCAACAGGAAAAAGAGCAGAAAGGCAGCACCGGACGCACTTCTCAGCATGGGAAAAGGCGCCGATGATTCCGCAAATAGCCGGGATCCCGCGAGGGTTCCGTATCCGAGTATTTCGCGAAGGAATGATACCATCAGGATAAGTCCCGAAAAAACCGCGGCATTACCGGCGACCAGGGATATATTGTAATCTTTTATGTTGCGAGCCTGATCGATTAGTAACGGAACCGTCAATAAAAATATGGTCGGACCTGGAAATAAGGCGCTCGAAATCACAAGTCCCGATAACGGCAATAAGTCGATAGCGCGATAACACAAAAAAGGAATAATCACCGCCAGCAGCGTCGCGGCAAAAGGTGTGCCGGCCGCCGGCAGTCTTTTGGATAGTGCCGGAAGAATCGCATAAGCAATAAGCTGCAGGATCCAGACGGTAACCGCACAGACTGCGGCGGACATCAGATTGGCGGAATGAAAAACAATCACGTACAGATACGTCAGAAGCGAATAGAAAGTCTGTCTTGATATTTCTTTTCCGTGCATCCTTCCTATTCACCGCCTTTCAGGAAATACAGAATAAATGAATACGACTGATTGACCGAACTTACGATCGCACGGGACGATCCCTCAAGTCCCTCCGCTCCGTTTACTCTGGTTTTAATTTCGGTTACGGCAAACCCGTCGATCGTGTCCGATAGAATGCTGCTCTGATTCTTCTCCACCACGCCGTCCTCGTTTCCCGTGAAATCGCCGGACGATTCAGCTGTACCGTCTCCGGATGTAACGGATATTTCCGTTGCTCCCGTCGTCTCTGTGCTCATCGTTTCAACCGCGGCCGTCGATTCGGAAGGATCCGGTGTGACAGACGCTTCTGCGGGTGTCGGTTCTTCCGTGCCGGTCACCTGCGGTGTCGCGGAAAGACCGGTCTTCGATTCTTCGACGCACTGGTTTGCCAGCTTGATAAATGCATTGACGGTTACCGACACATTCGGCACGACTTCCGTCGTTCCGTCTGATTTGATGGCGATCTTTGCGGGATCCTGAACCTCTTCCAGCCTGTTCTGCATCGCATAGGCCTGTTCGGCCCAGATTATGGAGTTGTCTTGAAGCACATATTCGCCGTCGACGGAAGCCTTGGCACGGTTATTGCCGCCGTCCGTCTGAACGGCATCCCAGGTCACTTCCGTAATACGCCCGCCCTGTACGACGATGATCACAAAATCCCTGTATCCTTCCTCGTCTTCTTCGCTTAGTTCGGCTCTGAATGTACCGTCGTGAAGACCGGAAATCGGCGGATATTCCTTTGCCGGTGAATTCTCGTCCGGCAGATCTGCCAGCAGTGCGATCGGCAGCCGGATTCCGTTAAACTGCACGCCGAAATCATCGGAATAAATACCGGTGTCCGTATGAGAGGAATTGTTCGAAAGAACCTGAAGGGCGATGAGAGTCGTCGCATCCGGTGAAAAACTCATCCGGGTAAAAACATCCCCCTCCTCCGTGCTCATTTTCGCGTGGACGATATAACCGGAGAGCTTTCCTGTCGCGTCATACGCCGTATAAAGACTCTCGATCATCGGATAGGAATCCTTATAAGCCGATACAGAAACCTGCCGGTATTCCTCCGCCACGAGTACACTCCCGAATGTCGCGCGGTACTCTTCCTGTCTTTGCGATTCAAGTCGCCTGTTTGTCATGAAGTTCATGATTATAAGTACGGCACATGTGACCAGAAAAAGCACAAGTGTTCGTGTAAGAAGCTTTCGAAGCATCGACCTTGTCATAGAATCTCCGGCTCCTTTCGTTTCACTTTATTCTCCTCTGCTTTTTTCGAGAACCAGTTCGGCATCGAAAAAACGCGCGGCCTTATATAGAAGTCCAATATGGGAGTCAGGGTATTCATCGCCAGAATCGAAAATCCGACGGCATAGGAAGGATTGCCGAACTGTCTTATGATCAGCGTCAGTATGGCGGCCCCCGCTCCGAAAATCACACGGCCGGAGCCGGAGATCGGTGTCGTTGTATAATCCCCCATCGCAAATACGGCGCCAAAAAGCACGCCGCCGGTCAGAAGAACTCCGGGAACCGCGGGAAGGCCGTCGAATGCCCACGTTCCGGCCGCCAGAAGGATCAAATACGTCAAAGGCGCACCAAAGCGCAGAATTCCCAGCCATAAGAGGTACGCGCCGCCTATAAGAATCGCGATCGCGCACGTCTCGCCGATCGCACCCGGATAGCGTCCCGAGAAGAGATCAAAAAGAAGCACGCCTGATTTGGCAGCGGCGGGAGTCGCCGAACTCACCGCGTCGGCGGCGCCGGAAAAAAGAGAGGCAATCGTCCATCTCGACGTAAGCGGTTCGGCATATACCGACATAAACGAAGGAAAAGCGACGGAAAGGAATGCGGTTGCCGCCAGAGCGGGATTCAGGAGATTGCATCCGAGACCGCCGAAACATTGCTTCACAACGACGGAAGCAAAAAGCGCCCCCAGAATGACCAGCCACAGCGGCACGGTCGGAGGAAGGATCAATGCAAAAATGGCTCCGCTGACAAGGCTGCTCGCGTCCCATACATATTTCTGTTTTCTAAGGTACCGCACAAAAACAAACTCGCCCGCGCTCATAAAAAACATTCCGGTCAGAAGAATCATGAGCGCGCGGATTCCGTAATAATATACGGCCGCGACCGCTGCCGGAAGGAGGGCTGCAAGAACGTTCGGATAAATCAGAGCGACATTCATTTCTCTCTTGATATGCGGAGCCGGGTACTTTTTCATGGTGTGTCGCTCCTTCCTGTACGGATTTTATGTGCCGCCCGCACGATCCGCGCGGAAAGCTCGGCACCGGCCGGACATACATAGGAACAGGCGCCGCAGGAGATGCATTTGTCAATATTCTCGCGGGCCAGCGAATCTGAATCCGAGAGTTCAATCAACCGGTTCAGCATATATGGAAGCAGACCGACCGGGCAGGCTTCCACGCAGCTTCCGCAGTGTATGCAAGAGGTGTGATGCGGGTTCTCCATCTTGATCATAGTCAGTCCCGGCGTCGTCTTCATAATCGGTGTATTGAGATCGGTGATTGCCGCTCCGGTCAAAGCGCCGCCGACAACGATTCTCTTGCAGGTGCCTCGGCCGGGCGTATGCTCCAGAAGTTCCGAAACGGTCGTTCCGATCGGCACGAGAACATTGTGATCGGAACCTAAGTCTCCGGCGATTGTGATGATGCGCGAACAGCTGGGCTGGTTGCGCTCAGCCATCTCCCAGAACGCGGCGCACGTCGATGCATTAAAGACAACCGCGCCTGCGCGTTCTTCGATCAGTTCGTCTTCAGCCAGTTCAATCCCGCAAACAGCTTTGATCAGAAGTTTGTCATAGCCCTGAGGAAACCGCGATTTGAAGACTGTCATCGAGAGTTCTCTGTCCTGATATTCCGGACGCAGCCGCTCGATCAGGGTTTCCATTATGTCGATTTCCTGTTTCCATTTATCCTCTATGCAAATGACAACTTTCTGTGCCTTGCAAATCGCGCAAAGAGCCATGGCACCCTGAACCACACGATCCGGATGTTCCCTGAGAATATGGACATCGGAGGTCAGATACGGCTCGCACTGAAGTCCGTTGACATAAAGGGTATGGACGCCATGCGCCTCCGCGCGCCGGCATTTTGCTGCCGCCGGATATCCGTCTCCGCCCATTCCCACAATACCCGAATACAAGAGAAGTTTCTTTAAGTCTTTGACGTACAGTTTCTCCGGATTTGCTCTTCGCTGTATCGACGGAACCGTTCTTCGCTTCAGATCGTTCTGAATGCGGACCGCGGCACACTCGGCTCCGTTCGGCAGGCGAATGGTCTCGATAGCCGTCACGATACCGGATATACCGGCGTGAACCGGAGCCGATATGTGAGATGTCGGTTTCCCGATAATCGAACCGATCTCAACCGTACTTCCCGGTGTTACGCAGGGCGCGGCCGGTGTTCCGATATGTTGCAGCATCGGTACGACAATTTCCTTGGGCGTGAATAATTCCAATATTCGCTCCTGCGAAAAGGAACGGCCCCCGGAAAATCCGAGACCGTCTCGCGGCAGGAGACCTTTTTTGAATGATAGTTTACGCATCGGATCCTCCGGGATATTTCCTGATGCAACAAAATCTGCCGGTATACTCCGACAGATTCTGCTTTACGGTTTATTATGGACACCGATCCATCAGTCGATATAATCCTTGAGTTTCTTGCTGCGGCTCGGGTGTCTCAGCTTGCGCAGGGCTTTCGCCTCAATCTGGCGGATACGCTCACGTGTTACGTTGAACTCCCTGCCGACCTCTTCGAGTGTGCGCTGACGTCCGTCATCCAAACCGAAACGAAGGCGAAGGACCTTCTCTTCACGGGGAGTAAGACCGCTCATCGCTTCAAGGAGCTGCTCCTTGAGAAGCGTATAGGCCACCTGATCCGCAGGTGAAAGTGCGTCGTCATCGGGAATAAAGTCGCCTAAATGGCTGTCCTCTTCTTCACCGATCGGCTTTTCGAGAGATACGGGTTCCTGCGAGATCTTCTGGATCTCCCGTACTTTCTCGACGGGCATGCCCATCTCCTTGGCGATTTCCTCCACCTCGGGCTCGCGTCCGAGTTCCTGTATCAGAGAGCGCTGAACACGGACGAGGCGATTGATCGTCTCGACCATGTGTACGGGAATGCGGATGGTTCTGGCCTGATCCGCAATGGCGCGTGTGATGGCCTGGCGAATCCACCAGGTCGCATAT
>CAZTXQ010000038.1:0-27498 GCA_964617375.1 uncultured Mageeibacillus sp.
GTTGATGCCGCTTTTTTCTTATCGTCAATACGTCGATTGTCGGACGCTTACCGTGGAAATGCTTAAAGCTCCTGCTGGACTTCCTTTAGAAGGACGTTATAATATGGCTGGGCAGAGTTGCTTCTACTTCGCAGATAATGAAAATGGTGCAATCAATGAAGTTAAGAAACATTGAGAGAAAGATATGATTATCCAAGTAGCAGAATTGAAAACAATGAATAGCGTACAACTTGTCGATATATCAGCCGAGAAAAGAGGAAACCATTTCCTCAAACATTGCAGAATGCCATATAATGGTGGTATTAATCACTTGAGATCGGAGTATTTGATTCCTTCATTTGTTGCACAGTGTTGTAAAAAGTGTGACTATGATGGGATCAAGTTTTTCGGAACAAAAGTATATTCCAACTATGTTACTTGGGAGGATAAACATTTCATTATTGTCAATGCAAATGCTGCGGATTCAAATACGGTAAGAAAGAAAAGCTGACATGATAAACAGCTATATTCAGCATACAGGCGCCTAATAACGTATAAGCCGATATTAAAACCTAAATTAGTTTTTGATTTAAGATTCAACGGGGTTTTAGTTAATCAGATATTTGTATAGTTTCCCCTTGACACTCGCGCCTCAAATCGTTTTAATGATAATTAAGTACATTGAGATACAAACAAGGATACATCCTATGTTCCAATCGATGATACTTGTAAATTGAAAAACAGAGATGAGACGAATCTTTCGGGTGTCCGTGGGGAAGATACAATTTAGCTGAGTTGAGGGAAGACTCGGGGGGGATTGTGGCGAAGGAAGAGGGAAGTACAGATGTAGTACCTCATTTCTCAGAGTGGAGTGAAAGAACTAAATATCACCAAGCGGCTTGCCGGGATGTAAGAGATCCCGATAGCAGAGAGCCGGGAAGCATATGCGATGACTCTGAATCAGATGAGCGTATGTGAACGGCGAAGCAAAAATCCGATAATCAGGTCGGGGCGCGGAGACGGTGATATGGATAATGATACGCGGGGCAGGCCGGAGACATACGAAGGCGCTCCATCGGTATAAGCATACCGAACTGGGTCGAAAAACGGACCAGGTGAATTGACGAAGAGAAGTCAAACTAATTACTCCTGAAGCGCAAAGAGAGTAAACTATAGGAGCTAGAAATCCGGTAGTTTGAAATAGTATTGTGGGACGGTCTCCTGATCTTCGGATCGGGAGACCGTCTTTTTTATTTTCGGGCATAAAAAAGCAGGCAGGGCAGGCGTTACCGCCATATCGCGTCCTGTGCTGCTAGAACAACACATTCGGCTTTCTTTTGCCCATTTCCTGCTTTTTTACACTCCTAAAGCGCTGGTGCTTCGGACAGGAATCGAACCTGCTTTGGCGAAAGTATTGTACTTCCGTCAATGCAGTGCGGATAACAGGATTGTACCTGCACTCCTATGATGCCTATTCGATGTTGGTGGGAACTACAGGACTCGGACCTGCGACCCCTTGGGGGATACCGTTTTCAACGCGGTAAACGTTGGACCGATTCCAATAATCTCCTACAGAAATCATATCACAAATTCGTCTGATGGCAATACAATTGGATGTGTGAACCCGTCGGACCAAAATTGATCAGGACGCCGGGTGATTATTGAACAGGAGAAGCCGGGAAGATTTACCACCCTCCTAAGCATTGCCTACAGCATGCGGAAGATCGTAAATGAGACTTTTGCTTTGAACGGATCTGCGATTCGGTGGAGAATGACTGCAGTTGGATTCGTGCACTGCCGGTGCCACCCAATGAAGGAGAAAAGCCTGTTTCCCACGGAGTTCCGCAGGATCGCTTGCGATCCGAGGACTTGTCCGAACGTTGGGAAACAGGCTTTTCGTATCTGGTGCTTCGGACAGGAATCGAACCTTTTGAAATAACCCTAAAAAGCCCTGATATAGAAGGATCTTCGTTTGGTGTGTTGAATTTCGTGTTGAATATTTTAAATGAGGCCGTGACAAAACAACAATTTTGTAACGGCCTCATTTTTTTACAAGAAATAGAAATTGTCTATTTCATAAACAATTCAACATCGGCTTCAGCGGTACCAATACCTGCTATGCCAAATGTCTCGACAAGAACTTTGGCAACGTTTGGTGAGAGGAATGCTGGCAGAGTAGGACCGAGATGAATGTTTTTAACGCCTAAATACAGCAAAGCGAGCAGTACGATAACGGCTTTTTGTTCATACCAGGCAATATTGTATGCAATCGGCAGATCATTAACGTCATTTAGCTCGAAGACTTCCTTAAGCTTGAGCGCAATTAGGGCGAGAGAGTAGGAGTCATTACATTGACCTGCATCTAGTACGCGCGGAATTCCGCCGATATCGCCCAGATTTAGTTTGTTGTAACGATATTTTGCGCAGCCGGCAGTAAGAATAATCGTGTCAGCAGGCAGTTTTTCTGCAAATTCTGTGTAATACTCACGTGACTTCATGCGTCCGTCGCATCCTGCCATGACAAAGAATTTCTTGACAGCACCGGATTTGACAGCATCAACGACTTTGTCGGCCAGCGCAAAGACCTGCGCGTGTGCAAAACCGCCGACAATTTTACCGTTCTCGATTTCGGTCGGCGAGGGAAGTTTTTTGGCCATCTCAATTATTGCCGAAAAATCTTTTTTGCCTTCGGCATCCGCAGGAATATGGCTGCATCCTGGAAATCCAGCCGACCCCGTTGTGAAAATGCGGCTGCGTATCTCATCGCTCTTTGGCGGAACAATACAGTTGGTTGTGAACAGAATCGGCCCTCGGAAGGTCTCAAACTCCGTGGTTTGCTTCCACCATGCATTTCCGTAGTTTCCAACAAAGTTGTCGTATTTCTTGAAAAATGGATAGTAATTCGCCGGCAGCATTTCGCTGTGTGAATATACATCAACACCGGATCCCTTTGTCTGATCGAGCAGCTGCTCCAAATCGGTGAGGTCATGTCCGGAAATCAGGATGGCGGGATTGCTTTTTACTCCGATATTTACTTCCGTTATTTCCGGATTCCCGTAGCGGGAGGTATTCGCTTCATCCAATAAGGCCATAGCCGCTACTCCGAATTCACCGGTGCGCAGAGTCAGGGCAACCAGATCGTCTGCAGATAATGAGTCATCTAATGTCGCAGCAAGTGCTTCATAGACGAAAGCATGAATAGCGGGATTTTCTTTGCCGATATTATGTGCGTGTTCGGTGTATGCAGCCATTCCCTTGAGCCCATATATAATGAGCTCGCGGAGTGACCGGACATCCTCATTAATGGTTGAAAGCACGCCGATCTTTGAGGCCTTATCCAGCATGTCTTCTTTAGAATCAACGCTGAACGTGGCTGCATCACCAAGTTGAACCGTTGCTTTACCGGCTAATTCGTCACGAATGGCAATCATATCCCTGATTTTACGTTCGAAGGCGTCATCGTCAAAATTAGCATTGGTGATCGTCATAAACAATCCGTCAATAACCTCATGATTAACCGGCCCAAGAGCTTTCGTGTCCAGTTTTTCTTTAGTTACAATTTCCGAAATCCCCTTCATTGTATAGATAAGAAGATCCTGAAGTTTTGCAACCACTTCGTTTTTGCCGCACACACCTTTGACTTCGCATCCGGTACCTTTGGCTGCTTCCTGACACTGATAACAGAACATACTCATGTTTAATACCTCCTTGACTTCTTTTGGAATGGCCTTTTTGATTCTTTGATACGGAAATAAAAATACCGATGAAGAATCTTTGATTTGTTAAATTTTATATATTAACAACGATTTTATTATATCATACGGGTCCGTTTGCATTCCGATTTTACTTCTTTTATCGTTGCGGTTTTTTGTCCGGCATTTCAAAAACATAATATTTTTTGTCGTTCTCTGTCAGAATTTTCGTTTGCACGCCAAATACCTGGTCAACTTTTTGACTCTTGATCAAACCGGCAGGTGAATCCAAAAGAACGAGCCGGCCCTGATCAAGAAGCGCGACATTTTGGGAGAGATTGAAGGCGTGATTCAAGTCGTGAAGAACAATGATTATCGTTTTCCCTTGTTGATTTAAGTGTTTTAAACAATCAAGAATTTCTAATTGAAATCCGGCGTCAAGGTATGTGGTTGGTTCGTCAAGCAAAAGAAGTCCAGCATCCTGGGCAAGCATCATTGCAAGAAAAGCTTTCTGACGTTCGCCTCCGGACAATTCGCGTATATTGGTATGGCGTAAATGCAGAATGCCCATAGTGACGAGGGCATTTTGGATCTGCTTATGGTCTTCCTCTGAGAGACGGCGCAGAAATCCGCAGTATGGAAACCGGCCATGGGCAACCAGTGTCCGGACATCCATTGTCGGAATTTCGCGGCCCTGCGGTAAAAGTGCCATGATCCGCGATAACTCCATTCGGGGCCATTGTTCAAGAAGCTTTCCCTGAATGGTTATTTTGCCGGTGTAATGAGAATTCAGGCCGGCCATTGTTTTGAGCAGAGTAGATTTCCCGCAGCCGTTCGGACCTACAATGGCGAGAAAATCACCTTGAGGAACTGTCATATTGATGCCGTGAAGAACATTGTCACCGCCATAGCCGGCAGACACGTTTTCCAATCTAATCATAAATACGGCCTCTTTTCTTTTTTAGGAGCAGCCAGATAAAAAACGGAGCGCCAAGGAATGCCATGATGATACCCACGGGAAGTTCATACGGCTTGAAAATCAGTCTTGCAAGCCAATCACAGAAAGTCACAAAGCAGCCGCCGAGTAAAGCAGAAATAATCAGGTAGTATTTCTGGCGGGTACCGATCAGAATGCGGGTAACATGAGGGATAATCAAACCGACAAACCCTAGTAAACCGGCAAAGCTGACAGCGCCGCCTGCCAGAACAGCAGCACACAGGATCAGGAGAAAGCGGTGCAGCCCTACCTTCAGACCAAGCGACCTGGCCATATCATCACCCAGTGAAAGAAGACTTAAGCTCCGGGATAATATCAGAGCAAGCAGCATGGCAGCAAGCATATATGGGAAAGCCGGACTGATGCTTCTAAAGGTGACGCCTGCGAAGCCTCCGATCATGAAGGTTGTAACTCCCAGAGTCTTGTCAGGTGATAAAACAAGGACGGTATCTGTCGCCGCACTCAGAAAACTGGCGCACGCAACACCGGCCAGGATGATTGTCAGGCGCGAGACCCCCGTCCTGAAAGCCAGCCAGAAAATGAACACAGCTGATGCAATCGCACCGGCAAAAGCAGCCAAAGGGATCAAATAAAAATATTGCGGGAAGAATGCCAGAATGAGCATGGTGGAAAATCCCGCGCCCGCGTTTACGCCAATGATGTTTGGTCCGGCCAGAGAATTGTTCAAAATAGTCTGCAGAATGGCTCCTGACATGGCAAGCGATATCCCGGCCAGAATCGTCGCAGCCGTTCGCGGAAGGCGAATGGAATATAGAATCTGGTATTCGGGCGTTGAAGGATCCGGATGAGTCAGCGCAGACAGAAGCCGCGCCGGTTGCAGACCGGCCGGACCAGCCAGAAGGCTGGCAAGGATAAGCAGAGCCAATAGAAATAAAAGGCCAAAAATTATTCCCGGCTCCGTGACTCCTAGTCCTTCTTTACCCTGCTTCCGGATAAAGTACTTCGGCAAGATATTCATAAGCTTCATCCCATCTAGCATTAGGCTTGTAATGAAAAAGATCTTTGGGCAGGACAATCACGTGCTGATTATCGACTGCTGATAGACTGTTCCAGGCAGGATTTGCCATAATCCCCGTCTCAAGATAGGACATTGCCTGTTCCTCGGAGCCCATTGTAGTGATCAGGATGAAATCAGGATCCTCCATTATGACTTGTTCGAGACTCATGTCTTCCAGCAGGGAAGGATATCGGTCGGCAATGTTATCTGCTCCGAGCTCTGACAGCATGGCACCTGTGGCATTTTCTGCGTTTTTCGCTTTAGCGCCTTTGGCAGAGGCACGAATCAGAAGGACCGTCGGGCGCGGCTGATCTTTGGTCCGATCCAGTATGTCCTGGATATTGATTTCGATACCGGATCCATACAATTCATATAGTTCCGGATTGCCTGTCAGATCAGTGAATGTTTTAAGTACCTGCAAATAATCAGAGAAAAATTCAACCTTAAAAAAGGCAAAAGGGATCTGGTTCTGTTCAAGAATCAGGGCAAGCCTGGAATGGCTTTCAATATCTTCTGCCAAAATAACAAAATCAGGCTTCAGCCCAAGAATAATCTCCGCATTCGGATCTTTAATAGTGCCCGTTATCGTCATATTCGGGGTAACTGTCATCCGTTTATCCGTCACGACATCTTCCGGAATCCCGATTACCTTCCCGCCTGCAAGCGTCCAGATTTCAGCAAAGGAACCCTCCGCGGCAACGACCCGTTCCGGTCGATTCTCAAGTGACACGAGGCGCCCGGCAGAATCTGTAAAGGAATAGCCGGTTGGCTCTGCGGTACTTTCCACGGCGGACGCCGAGCAGCCCGCAGCACCGGCTGTAATTAAAAGCGCAGTAATGATTACGGATACAAGAACCAGCTGACTTCTGTTGGATTTGATATGCATGGCTAATAATTCCTTTCCTGATGAATTTCAGCCGCCGCAAAACAGATTATGCCGGCTTCGGGGAGAAAATTCTAATACTTAACACCGCTCCAATATACGGTTTCGTTCATGATCGCCTTATCATCCAGCGTAACACCCTCGAGTGCCCATTTTTTGAATTCCGCAAATCCCGTACGGTCGATAATATATCCGATATGCTCTTTACCGCCAGGCGCATTCGAGTCGATATATTTTTCGACATATTTGTATGTGTTTGTAATGATACGGGTGATGCTATCCTCATCAACCCAACGGATAAAGTCTTCTCCGAGCCTTGGATTTCGCTTGCCGGTCCTTCCCATGATGGTCAGGCGGTAATACTTCTTAGCGCTTCTGGTCCATGCGGCAGTCGGGCAGTTAAGGACACACTCACCGCAGCCGATGCACCGATCCGGATTGCGGACCACCTTGTCCTTTTCGAGGCTCAGGACACCGGTCGCCTTCGTTTTGCAGGCTTTGATGCAGGCCTCACAGGCTACACACCGGTCCGGGTTGTACTGAGGCTCCGTCATTCCGATGATACCGAAATCGTGCATACGTGCTTTTATACAGTCGTTAGGGCAGCCGGTCAGCGCGATTTTAAAATGGAGGTCATGCGGGAACACGACCTTTTCTATGCGTTTTGCAAAATCCGTCGTGTTATAACAGGCAAAAGGGCAGACATTCGACCCTATGCAGGCTGTAATATTTCTGGTTCCGGAAGAAATATATCCACTGCCCGGACTTTCCTGATTAATTTCTAATCCCTCAATAAGCGGCTGTATCATCTGATTAACCGCCGGCATATCCTTAAATGAAATATCAGGAATTTCAAATCCCTGACGCGTAGTAATATGCACTGTACCATTACCGTATTTTTCAGCGACATCCTGTATCAGACCCATATAACGGACAGGAAGATGTCCGCCCGGAACGCGGATCCTGATCGCGGACAGACCGCGCTTCTTTGTAATGCGCCAGGCATTCTTTTTGAGTTTTTTGACATTAATATCCATATACGCCTCCTGTGTCAGTCTTGAAGCAGCTTGGCATTGGTGAAGTTGAATACAGGTCCGTCCAGGCAGATATAGGTATCATCCATCCTGCAGTGGCCGCACTTTCCGATTCCGCAGCACATTTTCCGCTCATAGGACACCCAGATATTTTCTTCAGCAACACCAAGTGCCTGGATAGCCTGGACGGAATATTTCATCATTATGGGCGGGCCTACGACAATACAGCTTGCATTCCCGACATCGGCAAAATTAACTTTGGGAATGAATTCCGTAACCAGGCCGATATTACAGAAGGTGTCTTCATCTCCACAGTCTACGGTCAGGATGATTTCGGTATTCCTTCCCCACCGCTCAATATCCTTCTGAAACAAAATGTCAGAAACGGACTTGAAGCCTGTGATAAGGGTAAATCCGGCAACCTCTTCGCGGTGTTCACAGAAATAGTCAACAACCGCCTTCACCGGCGACAGCCCTGTACCGCCGGCTACGATAAGCAGTTCACGGCCTTTATACAGGCTGACATCAAATCCATTCCCATAGGGTCCCCTCAGGAATAATTTGTCTCCGACGTAGTTCTGAAAAACCTCTCCGGTGACTTTGCCAACTTTGCGGATCGTGAGATCAATTGTATCCGGCCCGATTCCGCTTACTGAAATAGGGGCTTCACCAAATTTGGGCAGCGACACTTCGAAAAATTGCCCGGGCTTCACAGGTCCGGTATACTTCATTCGAAACGTGTATTCAATCTGCGTATGCTGTCTGACATCGACAATCTCCGATAAAAAGGGAATATACTCATTGTGCATTTACTTCACCTCTTTCATCGCGCATTCCAGCTTATTGATGCAGGCGGAATAGGATATATATTCCGGGCAAATGTCGTCGCAGCGACCGCAGCCGGTACACATGTGATACCCGTAACGCTTGTTAAAATCATATATTTTGTGCAGAACCTTAAAGCGCATGCGCTGGCCGTTCTTCTTGCGGTAAGACATCCCACCCGCAACATCCGTGTAACCGTCCACATGACAGGATGACCATACACGTCTGCGTTCACCAGCTTTACCGTTCTCCTTATAGAAAATATCCTGCATGGTAAAGCAGGTACAGGTCGGACATACAAAAGTACATCGGCCGCAGGCTATACAGCGTGAGTCGTACTCGTCCCACATCTTAGAATTCATTACGGAAAGATCGAGGTCAGAGGGGATGTTTACATGAACCTGATTATCCGTAACAAAATGCGGGACTACAGGAAGCTGCTTTTCACTCAGCGGTTCTGTCAGCTTCTCAATCTGCTCATCTCTGCAGTCAATATAGACATAACCATCGGTGAACCTTACGGCAGCATCATATTGATCCGTCTGATTACAACCCATGTCAACACAAAAACAATTCTCAAACGAACTGTCGCAGCCTATCAGAATCAGCTTAATCCGATCGCGCTGGCGTTTGTAATAGAAATCCTCAAAGCCATTGCGCAGGTAAATCTCATCCTGCCGCCGCAATGCGTGAATATCACAGCTGCGCAAAAAGATCAGGGTTCCGCGCGGAGTTAGCTGAGGCACGGCTGTCTGTTCTTCCGTATAATAGAACAGTGTTTCCGATACCGGAGTCAGGGCTTCCTTGAAGCTGTAATGAGATTTGGCATCAAATTCTATTTCCTCAATCGCTTTCACTTCACCGTAACGGATCAAGTCCGTATCGGCAAAGCGGCCTTCCCCTTGGAATACTTTTGGAGCAAATATCTGATAGTCTTTGCCAAGCTGCTCCAGAAGCACATTCATATTCGCAGCGGTCAGTTGATATCCCATGTTCCCTGCCCCCTTATCGCGTATTTTTTGGGATTATTCTACTTCTGTGTCTTTTTTGAAATCAAATGATATGGAATTGCCAGGAAAAGAATCGCCCCGGCCATATTGCCCAGTGTGACAGCCAGCAGATTATAAGCATATCCGGCTACGCTGACAGCAGCGGTTCCCGGTGCCAGCAGGCCGATTGTAAGAAGCGTCATATTAGCAACACTGTGTTCAAACCCTGATGAGATAAATGCAAACAGACACCAGAATATCATGATCAGCTTGGCCGTTTCCTCCTTGCAGCGGTACCCGCACCATACAGCAAGACACACCAGGATGTTACAGAGTACACCGCGGAAAAACAGATTCGAGAAAGATGCCGACATTTTCGCCGCGCTTGTATTCGCAATAAAATTACCGACCGGGCCTGCCGCTAATCCGGTCATATAAAAAAGAGCCCCTGTCAGTATCGAACCCACAAGATTCCCTATATAACAGACGAGCAGCAATATGCCGGCATTCGCCCACGAAACTGTCTTTCGAAGCAGACCGCACGTCATTACAAAGACATTGCCGGTAAAGAGTTCCGCTCCGGCAATAATAACAAGACTCAGGGCAATTCCAAAGGATACACCCATCACCAGTTTTGTCACCGCCGATTCAGTGGCACTTAGATAACCGCCAACCGTGAAAATTAGAATAATGCCAATACCAACATAAGCACCGGCAAGCATGGAACTGACAAAATAACCTAATTTGTTAGCCTTAAGAAAATTGACTTTGCTGACAGACGCCGCTGTTACCTTGGTAAATTCTTCGTCAAACATATACGCCTCACATAATCTAACAGCTTAAAATATCAGTCCGCTGTTGTGTTTGGTGTCGTTTAAAATAGAAAATGTTATCTGCATTGAGAGAAATAAGTAAAAAATACGCTAGTGAAGTCCGCAAAAAGAAGCATAGTAGAAACGGTTCTTTATAAATTTATATCTAGAATTTTACAGCATATGATCTGTTAAATCAATTATGGCAAAAAGGTTCCTTTAGATATAGTCAAAATCCGGATTGTTTTTTTACTTCAGTTTATAAAAACTTTCTTGATGAAAAGAGATCTCCCATATTCCTGTGCTTGTTCGCATGAATTTCGAATCACTCTGAACTTTTGTCATTGTAATAAACAGAGTCCCAATATCGGAGTTTCGTTGTAATTGCAACACAAAGAAATTGCCTTATAATGATATAATTTTTACATAGACAAACTGTATATAAACAAGCTGTCATGAAAAAAACCAAAAAGCAAAAGCAGGAAAGAGGTAGAAAAATGGCAGAAAAATTAACATTATATAAAGCGCAGGAAAAGAATTTTAAGACATTGAAACAGTATGTGCCCGTTGTGGAAAGAGTTCACGGAGGCACTCACCCGGAATTCTATGAAGTACGCAGATTATTCGATACAATCAGTGAAAAAACAAAAAAGACGCGGTCAGCCAAACCCGATTTGACCGAAGAATTTGCTGCGCTGCGCGAAATAACAAGTAATTACACAGTTCCCAATGATGTATGTGAAAGCTATGAAGCTGTATATAAGATGTTAGCGGAAATAGATGAAGCTTATCATACAAATTAGAAATTTATGTATTAGCAGGAAGCGATGACATAGATCGGAGATAAGAAATTGCAGAGATTTATATTAGGTAAGAAAAATCTTATTACCCTGGCTGGCGGAATTTTGATTGTGATTGCCTATGCCGGTGAATTCTTGCTGGGCAATGAGGATCTGACTCAATGGGCAATGATCATCGCTTCTGTTATGGGGACTGCGCCTATTGCGATCCAGGCGTATCAGGCCTTAAAAGTCAGAGTTGTCAGTATCGATGTTTTAGTGACGCTTGCAGTACTCGGCGCTTTTCTCATCGGCGAATTTGAAGAATCAGCGGTTGTTACCTTCTTGTTTCTGTTTGGTGCATTCCTTGAACAGCGCACTCTGAATAAAACACGTTCTGCGATTAAAGAATTAATTAAAATGGCACCCGAGAGTGCTTTGAAACAAAATGAAAACGGCGAGTTCGAAGAAGTGGAAATTGATGATGTCGATGTTAGTGATGTTTTGCAGGTTAAAACCGGTGCAAAAGTGCCTGTTGACGGAACTGTTCTGACAGGAGAGGGCTTTATTAACGAAGCAAGCATTACCGGCGAATCCTTCCCGGTCGGTAAAAGTAAAGGCTCTTTCGTTTATGCCGGAACAATATTAGAAAATGGAACGATTCAAATTGTCGCTGACCGTGTCGGTGAAGATACGACTTTTGGCAGAATTATCGAGTTGGTTGAAGAAGCGCAGGATTCAAAATCAGAGGCTGAACGCTTCATTGACCGGTTCTCCAAGTACTATACCCCGGCTGTTTTAGTCCTTGCTTTACTTGTCTGGCTTTTTTCACGGGATATTAAGCTTGCTATCACAATTATGGTTTTGGGATGCCCCGGAGCGTTGGTGATCGGTGTACCTGTTTCGAACGTTGCAGGTATCGGTAACGGAGCACGGCACGGTGTTTTACTCAAAGGCAGTGAAGTTATTCATGATTTCAGTAAAGTCGACACAATTGTATTCGATAAAACGGGGACACTTACGTTAGGAAATCCTGTAGCAGCAGACGCAGAAATGTACACAAATAACAGCAAGGAGGTTTTAGGATATCTTGCAAGTGTTGAAAGTGAATCGGATCATCCGTTAGCCAAAGCGGTCGTACAATATATCGGTGAAACGAAATTATTCCCGGTTGAAAATACTGATGTAGTAAAAGGCGGAGGAATTATCGCTTATGTGGACGGACATAAGATCGCGGTCGGAAATATGGCCCTTATGGAACATGAGAATGTTCATTTAAATCAAAAAGTGCTTGAAGATATTACCCGGTTTGAACAAAAAGGAAACTCACTTGTGTTAACATCGGTTGACGGTGAACTAAAGGCGCTGATTGGCATTCGTGACCAGCTTCGCCCCGATATAAAAAAACACCTTCAAAAGCTCAAAGCTCTACATGTGAAAAATCTGATTGTTCTTTCAGGGGATAACCAGGGAACCGTTGATCGGGTAGCAGGAGAAATCGGATTGACGGAAGCTCACGGACACATGCTGCCGCAGGATAAATTGGCGTATATTATAAAGCTGCAGGAGAAAGGTCAGATTGTGGCCTTCGTAGGAGACGGAGTCAACGATAGTCCTTCACTCGCTCAGGCAGATATCGGAATTGCGATGGGAAGCGGTACAGATGTAGCGATTGAAACGTCGGATATTGTCTTAATGAATTCTGATTTCAGCCGTTTACCCCATGCACTGGGCTTGACAAAGGCAACAGCAAATAATATGCGGCAGAATATTGTAATCGCGGTAGGTGTTGTCATATTTCTGCTTTTAAATGTATTCTTTAGTGAATGGATGAGCATGTCCATAGGCATGCTGGTACACGAGGCAAGCATCCTGGTTGTCATCATAAACGGTATGAGACTTCTTCGATACAAATTAAGATATTAATGATAAGCAAAAAGGAGAGATTGAAATGCAAAAAGCGACAATACAATTAGAAACATTAACTTGTCCGTCCTGTGCTCTGAAAATTGACAGCGCAGTAAAATCACTGAATGGTGTGGAGAAAGAAAGTGTTAGTGTAATGTTTAACTCAAGTAAAGTGAAATTGAACTTTGATGATGAAAAACTTTCAGTAGCGGACATCGAAAAGGCAATCACAGTACTTGGATACGAAGTTAAGAAATTTCAGGTAAAAGCTATTTAAGACATAAGACGGTCCCCGGTGCCAGACTCGAAAATCTGCGCGCTGGGGACCATTTTTTGTATATGTAAATTAAAATACAATATTGTTGAAATATACACTCACTTAACGAATAATTTCATCCGTTTGCGGCAAAGAATCTTCCTTAGGATGCAGGCGTGATTATTAATATTAAAATCAAGAGGCTATAATGTAGATGTCGGCGTTGTTGAATACAGGCACTTTGACATAAACGGAAAGGATGTAAGGGCACAGCTTGAAGTCGATTTTGTTGCCAATGATGGCGGGAAAATTTAC
Organism: uncultured Mageeibacillus sp.; assembly: GCA_964617375.1. Lineage (GTDB taxonomy): Bacteria > Bacillota > Clostridia > Saccharofermentanales > Saccharofermentanaceae > Firm-13. Next base: position 13,488 of record CAZTXQ010000038.1, read on the forward strand.
TATATACAATCTGCAATACATGTTGATGATGATAGAAAACGACGTCAAGAAATCAACTCATTAAGGCGGATTCCGGACTCCTTCAAAAAAATCGTCGTTGTGAAAGATGACATCATGCCATGGAATGACGATAACGGGATCCTTTATATCGGTATCAAGGATTTTCTCCTGGATCCCAATGCAATAAATAAGTGATTGAGACATCCATCCGCGCCTGTTACATTCGCTGGGTTTCGCCAAGATGCTGCCTGGTACAATTCCAAACGATGTTTATTATCCTGATACCGGTTATGTGGCAGCAGCAAAACAACCCAAACATTTTCATACAATGTTTTGCGAAGTAATAACTGTACAATCGCTGAGATTTCGTGTTGAATTTATTGGAAAAAGGATACATTACAGTGTAAATTCGGGCGTTATTGAGGCGATTTTTTACACTTATATAAATCCAGGAAATTCCTGCAAATAAAAAACCGCCCATTAAAGGCGGTTTTCATGTTGGCGCTTCGAACAGGAATCGAACCTGTCAGTCATATTCCTGAATTCCTAATCCGTTGTATCATGCAAGAGGATCGTCAGCGAGAATGTATTCTCTGTTGTATCTATCTGCATAAGCCCCTGATACTTTTCAACCAGCAACCGGATACTGGACAGCCCCAATCCGTGATTCTTGTGATCGGGTTTCGTTGACAGATACTGACCGTTTCTGGTGATCAGCGGCCCGGTGATTGGGTTTTTCAGTTTGATTGACAGAAGTCCTTTCTCGGTTTTCAAGGATAGTGAGATGACTCGCCGGTTGATATCTTCTGTCTGTGCTGTGGCTTCAATGGCATTGTCCAGTGCGTTTCCGAGAATCACACTGAGATCGATATCGGAAATTCGTTGGATGTCATACAAATGATGCGCGACATCCAGTCGAATTTGACGTTCCTGAGATTGCTTTTGTTTCTGAGAAAGAATCGCATCTATCAGTGAATACCCGGTTTCAATCCTCTCAGGACCTTGCGAAAAACCATCGAGAATTTGTACAAGAAGTGTTTTCGCGATTCGCGGATCTTCCTGATTCAGTGCGTTCACGACGGGAAGCAGGCTGTTTTTCACGTCATGAGCTAAACGGCGGACTTCCTGCTGCTGTTCATCCAACAGGTGGATCTGTTCTTTTTCGGACACAAGGTGCTGCTGCAGAAGTTGATACTGTTTGTTGATTTCGGCATCTCTTTGCATCTGACAGTATTGATCAAATACGACTAGATTGGTAAACAGCAAGCCCAACGTGCTCACAGCAGTCAAGACAAACAAGGAGATGTTTGTCTGATCCTGCCAATAGATCTGCATATCAAAGACAATCAGCAGCGATACGACAGGCAGTGAGAACAGCGGCAGAATTCGCCTCAAGGGAAGTCTGTTCTCACCGGAGGGGACAAATTGTTGTACAATCTTAAGAATTATGAAAAGCCCCAGTTTGCATACCATAATGGATGTAAGCCGGTCAATGGACGGCTCCATTAGATGAACAAAAAAATCCTTAAACACCAGATTAAGCAATGCCAATAAGGCGAATTCAGATGCTAGCCAGACGACAAAAAAAGCGATCGTAAAAAGGACGCGCTGAAGTATAGTTCCTTTGTAAAAAAACCAAGCTATGACGATAGCGATTGAGACGAACAGTAAAACACTCGGTATAGTATCCAGCGATGTTTGATTGATTATATATGTAAAGGCCGCTTGAACAAACGGAAGAATCCAATAAATTATCTTCTTCTCATAACGGCGGCGGAGAAAGGTATTGAAAAAGGAAATCAGAATGATTCCCTCAAATAGATTTGCCGAGATCTCAATCAAGAACCAAAGCCAGAAGGATTGCATCAGATTCTGTCCTCCATGTTTTTGGACAAAGCCATCATCACACTGTTTTGATACATTCGGCTGACCGGAAAGATCCTACCATTGCTCATCAGCAAAGTACGCTGCCGCTTTTCGCGGATCTCGGAGACATTGACCAGAACACTTTTATAGGGTTTGACAAAACCTTCCGTAAGCAGCTGTTTTTCCAGGTCTTTCAGCTGTGCTCGCTGAACGGAGTGATAGACCCCTTGCTTTGTCGTAAAAACAATCTGTCGATTTATATATTCCGCGCAATAGAGCTCGCCGAGGCGGATTTGGACGAACGTGTTCTGATCTGTTTTCACGAGGAGAAAATGCTCGTCCCTGTGTCGCTTTTCGAGAGCGGCATGGAGGGCTTCCGGTAATTCCTGTTCGATGTTTTCTTTCAGAATATAACGAAAAGTGGTCAGCCGATATGCCTTGCGTGCAAAATCAGCATAAGCCGTTATGAAAATAATCAGGCAGTCATTGTCAAGTTCGCGAAGAGCTTGACCAGTTGCTTCTCCGCCTAGAATGGGCATATCCCAATCCAATAAAACGATATCAAAGCGAGAACCGTCGCGGATTTTTTCAACCAGACGGCTTCCGTCAGTATACACTTGAATCTCAGGTTTCAGGGAATCATCAAGCCTTGCAAGTATATCTTGTGTTAACGTATGGATTTGCGTAAGAAAAGAAGGATTGTCGTCACAAATAGCAATTCGCAGCATAGTTCGATTCCAAGCCTTTTTTGTATCAAGTATAGCATAAAAATGAAATAGCATAGTTGATCTTACCACTTGATACACAAAAGCTACCTCTTGTGCCAAAGCTATTGAATGTGTTGTCTACCGGTGATATGGTGACCAGGAAGGAAAAAATTGGCTGCAGGCTATAGTAAACGAGCGGTGGACCGAATGCGAATAGAAGTAGTGGCTGAGAAAATGACAAGCCTTTTAGCAAAACAAGGGCTGGTTGAATCTGATCAGACTGAAATATACGTATATGGGATGACACTCATGCTTTCCAGTACAGCGACTTTGCTTGCTGCTCTTTTAATGGGATTTGTTTTTCATGTAACAGGCAATGTTCTGGTTTTCTTGTTGTTCTTTGTTCCAATACGGATTTTTTCGGGCGGCTATCACTCTGCCAGTTACTTGCGTTGTTTCTTAACTTTCATGTTTATGTTGGGGAGTTTTATTGCTGTTCTTTGGACTCTTCCCGAAAAAGTGATTCTTCCTACAATCTTGATAACTTCTTTGATTTCATTGTTCCTGATCTTCAAATTTTCACCTGTATCTCATCCAAACGCTCCGATCAGAGAGTCGGATTGGTTTCGGTTTAAACGAATTAGCAGAATAATCTGTGTTGTTGAGATTGTGAGCATATGCCTGATGTTTATCGTAACCGATGAACAGTTAGGCAGAGACATTCTTCTTGCATCAGCCGGTTTGGGAACGCTGTATGCGTCAACTTTGGTTCTTATTGGATGGCTTCAGATGCGCACGAGAAAGGAGGTGATTAAAAAATGATAAAGGCATTACAAATTCTCAAGTTACTGGCTTTCTCATTTGCTCAAATCGGAAATGGTTCTGTCTCAGTCTTTTATACGTATCAGCCGAAGCGACCCAAATCAATGTAATTCATCGATGATATCAAAAATCGGTTACAATTATGGAGGATAATAAACATGAAAGTACGGATAGTAATAGCAAGTGTGGTAATTGCAATGCTAACAGTAACGTCTTCTGTTTTTGCTGTAAATCAGGACTTTAACTTTTATCTAACCTCAGGTGGAGCCTCTCAACATTCAGCACTTACGCAAAAAAGCGGTGGAGATGCTTATGAAAACAGTTGGTACGTTACACCTAAATCTTCGTTAAACGGAGTAAGTAGCAACATGGTACAGGGAGCTGAGACGGTTCGGTTCAGATGTCGTGATGCCGCGGGAAATTCTGTGTCTAATTTGAACTCTGTGCAATACTACGGATCATATAATTACGCTTATACAACTACATCTGTAGGTGGTGCATACTACTATTTATATGCAGATAAACCATCATCAGATCCATATAGTGCTTTAAGGCTAGTAGGCACATGGTGTCCATAATATTTATGGGAGATGTTTCGGTATGCCGGCTGTCCTTATGGCAGCCGGTATATAATTAAACTACATTCAATTATATGGGAGATAGCACAAATGAATCGCAAAAAGAAAATTCTCATCACTATGCTGGTATGCTTTGTTCTGGTATTATCTTCCTGTGCATCTGACAAACCGCCCATTTCGGAGACGCGTTATGCATCCGCTGCCGCTTCGCAAGCATTGACAGGGAGCAATAAAGATTATGTAGAGCAGGAAACAGGCAATGTTAAGATTGACGCCCCCGTTATCGCGCCTGATTTAACAGAAGTTCCTGTGATACTCACAGAACCTTTCCTTGTCGACAAGAAAACAGCGGAGTCCCTGCTTTTTCAAAACGAGAAAGTATCAAATAGAACTGATGCGAATGGTGTTTACGTGCTTGAAGGAAGCAGTGGAAGTTTTTTGAACATTGTTGAGTCGAGTAATTTCATGGGGAATGGTTTTTTGGGGTTTGGAACATCCTTTTCCACATGTATAAATAATGTCTTCTCTTGGCAGAAGAATGTAATTATTAATAATACGAAGGAGTTCTCAACGGAAACTGATCTGGCATTTGCTTCACAAAAAAGCGCCATTGCAAAGGTCGAAGAAGCATTGCAGCAATTAGGCGTTAAAAATCTGGGCGCGGTCACTGTCTATTCATTGGACAACCAAACACTTAAGAGCGAAGAAGAAAAAATCAAAGACAATCCGGATTATTCGACCGCAATCGCTTCAGGGAAAATGTCATTTAAGGATAGCTGGAGCGAGGATGACGACTGCTATTTTATGTTCATTGAGTGCCAGTTACAGGGGATTCCGGTGACAACAGACGAGGTCTACTTTTCAAAAGATGATGAAAGCGTATCCGGCAACTTAATAACGGCTATCTACTCGAGAAGAGGAATTGAATACTTACAGTTTATGAACTTGTATCAGGAAAAATCGACAGAGCTAATAGCACCGATTATTACGCTGGACGCTGCTGTTGCATCATTGACAGACAAGTTTGCCTCCATTATCACAGCAAACAATTATGTAGTATCGAAAATTCAACTGGTATATGTTCCCACTCTGATGGGGCAAAAGAACAATGAATTTCGAATGATCCCGGCATGGTGTTTTACAACCAATGAATATGGGGTTCTTGATCAAGATAAGTCAGCTGAGGCGGATATGAATGCGATGGACGAAACGAAGGAACTTCTTACCACATACAACATACTCATCAGTGCGGTTGACGGTAAAGAAATCATATAGGTGATCGTATGCAGGATTTGACCAATGATTTGCGAATGGATTTGCGAAGAGCGTTTTGTTCTCCAAGATTTTTTATTGCTATAGCCGCGTTGGTGTTCTTGAATTTTTTCTCAATATGGCAGGAATTGTCTTTGGGGGGCTCGGCGACGGATGTCCTGTACTACTTCGATACTTTTATGCTGAATGGATCCTTTACACTTGTTGCCATTTTACTATCCATATTCCCGTTCTCTAACAGTTTCTGTTCCGATTGGAACAATAAGTATATTCTTGTATGTGTCATCCGGTCGTCTCAGCGAGCCTATGCATGGTCCAAAATCATTGTTTCCAGTTTATCATCGTTTTGCGTTATTCTCATCGGTTATTCCCTGTCCGTGCTGGCACTTGCTTCAAAGATGGCTCTTTTAAATCCTTTAAGCGGCAATCACGAGTACTATATCAACAGTACCTTTGGGGAGCTCTTGGCAATTTCTCCTTGCCTGTTTATTCTTGTGAAAATTTTGATCTATGGCGTTTTCTGCTCGTTCTGGTCAGTATTTGCTCTGTGGATTTCAACGAGAATCTCGAATATATTTGTTACTCTTGCGTTCCCGATAATAACGTATTACGCAGTAATAAATGTTATGTACAATCTTCAATTTCCGAATTATCTCCGCCTGAATGTATTGGTTAAGGGTGACGTAAACCTTGGAACCCCGATCAATTCCTTCCTGTATACCATACTGGTATTTCTTGTGTGCATCGTGATTTTTGGCGTTCTTTTTGCGAAAAATGTTAAGAGGAGACTTGCCGGTGAATAACATAAGGACGAGCTCGATCCTGTGTGGGATGAACATAAAGCGCTGGGCTTCGAATCCGCGATACTATGTACTGTTGCTGCTGATCGGCATGCTTGTACATTACGTATCTTCACCGATCTTGAGATTTTCCATTATGGTGGGAGTTCGGGTGACTCCCTGGATTTTTCCATTCATCAGCACGGCTCCTTATATCAACGTCATGCTGATTCTTGGGATGGTTCTGCTATTTTGTGATGCGCCGTTCATGAATGATTCAACGCCCTACGAGTGCATACGCTCAGGGAGAAAGAAATGGCTGTACGGTCAGTATATATATATTCTGACGGCTTCCCTGCTTTTCACACTCGCAATTATGGCGTGCAGTATCCTTTGTTTACTGCCTAACATTTCCTTTGAACCGGGGTGGGGCCGAGTATTCAGCACGTTGGCACAGACCAATGCGGGAGCGCAGTATAGTCTGATTCCAATTTCGTACGGTATTCAGCAAACCTATTCGCCGCTTCAGGCCATGTTGTTGTCGGGGTTGTTGTTTTGGCTTGTAACCATTTTCATGGGGATGCTTATCTTCACTTTGAATCTTGTAACGCAGCGAATAGGCGGGACGATCGTGGGCTTTGTGTTTGCCTTTTGTCCTTACTTCGCATATGAAGTAGGCGGAGGCTGGATTTTTTACCTGGTACCCAGCACTTGGATAAATATCCAAATGCTGGATGCAACCGGGAATTCGCGCTATCCATCTGCTATATATGCAATCGTGTTTTTAGTTGTGGTCATCTTTCTTATGATGTGCATTGCTTCGGAAATTATGAAAAAGCAAGAGGTGGAAGTACTTTCATCCATATGATAATAACGATCTATTCAATTTGATTTGTGAAAAAAGAAATGTGAGGTCTGTTATGGAGAACTGCATCGTGATTAAGAGTGCGACAAAAAAATACAAAGAGTATACCGTACTCGACCAAGTTTCGATTGAATTTGAGAAAAACAAAATTCATGGCATTATCGGAAGGAATGGCTGCGGCAAAACAATGCTGTTCAAGTGTATCTGCGGTTTCGTTCCTCTGACTTCCGGAGAGATTTTTGTGAACACTCAAAAAATCGGGAAGGATATTGATGTGCCCGAAAATGTCGGGATCCTTATCGAATCTCCGGGTTTTTTGCCTAATTACAGCGCTTACAGCAATTTGAGATTCCTGGCATCCATCAAGCATAAAATTAATAAAGAAACAATCAGAGAGGCAATTTCCCGTGTGGGATTGGATCCTGACAGTAGAAAACACGTTGGGAAATACTCTATGGGTATGCGGCAGCGGCTTGGTATTGCACAGGCTATCATGGAAGATCCGGAAATTCTGATTTTGGACGAACCAATGAACGGGTTGGATAAACACGGTGTAGAAGAAATTCGTTCTTTTTTACGGGAACTGCGAGATGCGGGGAAGACGATTATACTTACAAGCCATAATGCTCAGGATATAGAATTGCTGTGTGATACCGTGCATGAAATGGATGCCGGCAGGATAACAAATTAAATGAGACTTTTGCTTTGAACGGATCCGCGATTAGGTGGAGAATGACTGTAGTTGGATTCGTGCACTGCCGGTGCCACCCAATGAAGGAGAAAAGCCTGTTTCCCACGGAGTTCCGCAGGATCGCTTGCGATCCGAGGACTTGTCCGAACGTTGGGAAACAGGCTTTTCGTATCTGGTGCTTCGGACAGGAATCGAACCTGCATCGGCGGTACCGGAAACCGCTGTCCTATCCATTGAACGACCAAAGCATTTCGTCTGATATGAGACGCGTCAATTATTATAACTTTACGGATCGAAAATAACAAGGGAGAAGAGCGGATACCGTCGAAAAGTGTACGTGGCCGCAGACATGGATGCATACATTCCGTACGCATGCCGGGCCTCGCCGGGCGGTGAGATACGCTGCTTGATGCGGCATATTCAGTCCGTGTTATTGAGTCTTTTTGCGCTCGAAAAAAATATTTTCGAAATGAATATATAAGTGCTTTACAATCGCTACAAGTCGTAGTAATATCGAATTATTACAGGGTGTAATAATGTCGGTGCCATAAGGACGAGGAGGCGTAATGTGAAACAGATTACCGATTCGGAAATGATCATTATGAAGATTATATGGGGGGCTTCCGGCATGGTTACTTCCGCCTATTGCCTGGAGAACCTGCCGCCCGATGTGAAGTGGAAAATGACGACGGTTACGACGTTTTTGTCGCGGCTTACAGCGCGAAATATGATTCAGGTGGCCCAGAGGCAGGGACGAACGAATTTCTATCTTCCCGTAATCAGCGAGGAGGAGTATTCGGAGATGGCCATGCGCGAGGTGATGCAGGGATCAGGGCTGTCGTCGATCAAGAATCTGATTGCGTCTCTCTATCAGACGAACGACATTTCCGGTAAGGATATTGCGGCCTTGAAAAAGTGGGTACAGGAGGGCGGTTATGATCAGGATCATCATTGACAATCTTTTTTATATGGGAATTAGCGCCGCGGTTTTTTCGCTTCTTCTGCTCCTGATTACATGGATCAGCCGCCGCCGGTTGAGCAGCCGGCTGTATCTGGCAGGCTGGATTACGGCGCTTGCCATGCTGGTTATTCCGGCGTACGCGATCGCGAGTATGGCCGGATTCAGCTTCTCCGGGGTTTTCGGGGACCGTACTTCCAATTCGCAGGCAGCGCAGTATCGGGCGGCTTACTCCGAATATATGAAGAAAAGCGTTTTTCCGGCGGTAAAGGACGAAGCTATAGCCGGTTCGGAGGAGAACGCTGTTCAGCCTTCCGGCACGATAGGAACCGCCCGGGCCGCCGGCCAAGTGAACAACGCGGACGCATCCTCTCCGGCGAAGAACAGCGCGGCCAATACCAACGGCATAGCAGCCGAGAGCAAAGCCGGTACAACGGCCGGCAAGGCGGATCAGGAAGATACAAGCGCGAAAATAGTTGACATATCGGCCGGACATACGGTTGCCGCGGCCGGTCTCCCGGCAGCGGTCAAAGCACCGTCTCTGTGCGATGTTCTTTTCGCGGTCTGGGCTTTTGGAGTGATTGTTATCGGCTCGCTCAAGTTTCTCCGGTATTTTCGCTTCCGGAAAATGATCCTTAAGAACAGTGCTCCGGGTGATGCGGAGTGGGTGGCATTGCTGCCCGAAAAGATTCATAGAAATCTCCGGGTTCGCGAAGCAAAGGTGCCGTCACCGGTCGTTTTCGGGATTTTTCACCCGACGGTTATCATTCCGAAACGGGACTTAAGCGATGCCAGCATGCGATATGCGCTGATGCATGAAGGACTGCATATTTTGCGAAAAGATCTTCTTCTGCGTACTGTTGCCGAAGCGGTGGCGGTCCTCAACTGGATCAATCCTTTTGCCTGGCTGATCCGGAACAAGGTCACCCAGTATTCTGAGAATTCCTGCGACGAAGAGGTTGTGACGGATCTTTCCTCGGAGGAACGTCAGAAATATGCTATGTCGATTCTGGACTTTATGGATGCATCGAACGGGTCCGATCCTGCATATCCGGCGACACTGATGTCGTTTACGGGTGAAGCGGAGAACCTGAAGCGCAGATTGAAGCACATCATGGAGTTTAAGATGATGCGAAAACGTGCCATTCTTTTGTCATGCTGCGTGGTTGCCGCGGCGGCTCTTATCGGAGTCCTGGCCGCTTGCTCGCTGGCGTTCCCGGGCAGTACGGATGTTAGTGACGAGTCCGCCGCTGAAGAGACGACCGCCGCTAAAGAGACGACCGCCGCAATGGAGACAACGGGCGCTGCGACGGATACGACAGCCGCTCCGGTTGAGACGACGGCCGAAACGACGGCACCGGCGCCGACACAAGCCCCGGTACCGGAGGGGGCTGATTTCATTCGTTCGAACGGCTGGGGATTGATCTCGATGGAATCGGTATATCTCCTGTCCGAACAGGAAGCGACGGTTGTTGACGCGCATGTTTCAGACGGCATTACACAGTCGGAGAATGGTGAGAAAATCGTACTTCCCGCCGGAACGATCGCCGTTCCGATCGATACGACCGGAAGTGTCGCTATAGATCTGGCAAAGGATACGATTTTCATGCTGATCGACGGTCGCTGCGTCGCCTTTACAGTAACGGAAGGATCGGACGGCACGCTTCTATTCAACGGGCTTGAGCAGAAAGATATTCTCGGACGACGCGTGTTCCCGGAATATCCTGTGACGACCGAGAAAGCGGAGGGGGAGCTTCGTGCGTCAGAGGCTCAGGACCCGACCGTGTCCTACAAGGTTCTGACGATCAAGACCGACTGGAACGGCGACGGAGTCGAGGATACGTTCCGCCGCGATCGTGCGAAAGCGAATACGGACTCGGACGGCGTTCTGACTTTCACGGACGGTGCGACGGGTAAGGTGATAGATGTTACAAAATATTGCGCATCCGACGATTCGGGAGTCATTTCTGCGCTCACGGACCGCGCCTACATCTATGAGGATCAGGCTGGCAACCCTGTAATTCTCGACACGTTTGACGTCTGCAGCAGTGATTATATGACCTTTGCATACACCTATGATCCGACAACGATTCTGGCCTATCAGGAAGTCGGCGGGTACTTGACGGTTGAGAACGGATCCTTGTATCTGATTCGCGACAGCGTCGTCTTCGGGAATCTCGAAGCTATGCTCGTCCCTGCCTCGATTGCGGACAATGTGCTCACGGCTCAGGATATCGGAACCAAGATCTGGTGGACGGCGAACCGTGAGGCCGGAAAAGATCCGTCGGCAGTGCCGCCGGTCTACACGTGCACGCTTCAAGATTTTGCCGCCGAAAAAATAACCGGCGATGTCGTGGAACCGATCACAGTACCGGCCGGATCTGCCGTTTTCCCGCTCTATACAGTAACGGACGAGAGCGGAGCCGGCGTTCTCTACTTCCGTACGATTGCAGACGGCGACTGTCAGGCGAGCTTCACGGTGGATGAGGACGGTTATCATGTGATGTTCGGACAGACGAGTCAGGACGATCTCTTCTGGTGCGGCTGGGGCGACTGACAAGCAAGGATATAGCGGCTCTTAAGAAATGGGTACAGGAGGCTCGATATGATCAGGATCATCACTGACAATCTTCTTTATATGGGAATTAGCGCCGCGGTTTTTTCATTGCTGCTCCTGATGATCACGTGGGTCAGCCGCCGCCGTTTGAGCAGCCGGCTGTATCTGGCCGGCTGGATTACGGCTCTTGCCATGCTGGTCGTTCCGGCGTACGCGGTCGCGAGTATGGCTGGGTTCAGCTTCTCCGGTGTTTTCGGGAACAATGATTCGAATTCTCAGGCGGCGCAGTATCGGGCAGCCTATACTGAATATATGGAGAAGAGCGTTTTCCCGATGGCAAAGGATGAGACCACAGAGAGCTTTCCGAAGACCGTCGTTCAATTTTCCGTTGAGGAAGGAACCGCTGCGGTCACGGGGCAGATGAATAACGCAAATACGTCTCTGCCGGCCGATAACAACGCGGTTAATGCCGACGGCATTGAGCCAAACACAGGTGCCGACAAGCCCGCTCAGCAAGACGTAGAAGCAAGCACGTTTGCGGTTGAGTTATCGCCCGTGGATGTGGTCTCCAATACTGCCGAAACACCTGCGGCGAACGCGCTTTCCTTACGGAATGTTATCTTTGCCGTCTGGGCCTTGGGAGTGATCGTGATCGGCGCCCTTAAGTTCTTACGGTATTTCCGGTTCAGGAAAATGATCCTTGCGAACAGTGTTCCGGGCGACGAGCAGTGGATGGCTTTACTGCCCGAAAATATTCGCGGGAATCTTAAGATCCGTGAAGCGAAAGTGCCGTCGCCGGTCGTCTTCGGGATTATTCATCCGACCGTTGTCATTCCGAAGCGGGACTTAAGCGATGCCAGCATGCGTTATGCGCTGATGCATGAAGGCTTGCATATTTTGCGAAAAGATCTTCTGCTGCGCACGGCTGCCGAAGCGGCGGCGGTCTTAAACTGGATCAATCCTTTTGCCTGGCTCATACGGAACAAGGTCACGCAGTATTCCGAGAATACCTGTGACGAGGAGGTTGTGACGGATCTTTCCAAGGAGGAACGACAGAAGTACGCGATGTCGATTCTGGACTTTATGGAGACTTCGGATGAACCCGATCCCGCGTATCCGGCGACTCTGATGTCGTTTTCGGGCGAGGCGGAACATGTAAGGCGGAGAATGAAGCACATCATGGAGTTTAAGACGATGAGAAGGCGTGCCGTGATTCTGTCGTGCTGTGTGGTTGCGGCGGCTGCGCTGATCGGCGTACTTGCTGCCTGCTCGCTGGCGTTCCCGGGCAGTACGGATACGGCGGACGAATCCGGTGTTGAGACCGGAACAGAGTCTACCGGCCCGGCCGATACCGTTGCGACAAGTGTTGCTTCGATTGACTCCTCTGAAACTTCAGAGACGTCGGTTCCGAGCGTGACACCGACGGTTGTCGATATGTCTGTCTTTGCCATTGCACCCACGTATGACTATGCTTCGGAGTTTTCCGCGGACGGGTATGCAATCGTGACCTACTCAGCCGGCCCCGACACGGTATATTCTTTTATTGATATGGAAGGCAATGAGGTTCCTCAAGTATTTTTCGAGAATTTTATACAGGGCCCTTTGTACTATTGGAAGGAGTACGGCGATTTTGGGGCCAACGGTTTCGTATGGATCGAAAAGGACAATTTATGGGGCTTTGTCAATCGCAAATGCGAAGTTGTCGTCGAACCGAAGTATGACGATGCCATGCCGTTTTCGGCCGACGGTATCGCAGGCTTTAAGATGAACGGTAAATGGGGATTCATCGATGAGGCCGGTAGGATTGTGATCGAGCCGCAATTCGATGGTGTTGATATCTTCCGGGAGAACGGTCTTTGCAACTTCGAAAAGAACGGTAAATTAGGACTCGTTGATAAGGACGGGCGGATAGTTGCCGACGCTCTATATGATTCTATTTTCTTTGAGGGAGAATGTTACGAATGGGGAGGCTTCTTTGAGGACAATGGTACCGGAGTTGCAGCTGTATGCGTGGACGAAAAGTGGGGGCTCATCAATTCCGAAGGCAAGGTGCTCGCCAAACCAGTCTATGATGATTTCTTCATCTTTGGTACCAATGGGCTGGCGGCAGTTCAGAGGGATGGGAAGTATGGCTACATCAACACAGAGGGCAAGCTTGCAATTGATTGCCAGTTTGAGGATGCGTCGTATATCTTTAGCGACGATGGGACCGCATATGTCTGCATGGACGGCAAGTACGGATTCATCAATGAGCAAGGCGAAATTATTATCGAACCGCAATATGACAACGCGAAGATGTTTGACGCGAATGGTTTGGCAGCTGTGTGTGTGGACGATAAATGGGGATTCATCGATACTGTCGGCCAATACGTTGTGGCTCCGCAGTACGAGTACACGTATGGGTTTGATGATTTAGGGCTTGCTGTGGTCGTTAAAGACGGCTTATCAGGCTTGATTGATGAGACCGGACGGTATGTAATCGAGCCAATATATCAGAATATTTATTCGACGTCCGTTCCCGATGCATATTATGCCAGTATGCCAGAAGGGCTCGATGGCATGATCAACAGTGCGGGCGAGACATTGATTCCGCAGGAGTATACGTATCTTACTCTTCCATGTTTCACCAGCGATGAAGGTCCGGATCTGATTAACCATACGCCGATCACCGCCGTTCTGGTCTATAAGGGTGACAAAGCCGGTATTGTTTCTATTGACGGAAAGGTACTTGTCCCGATAATCTCCGAAGGAAGTCTGGTCATTTCCCCGACCGGGATGGTCAGCGTAGAGTACAACGGAAAGTACGGGTATATCAAAATAGCGGAATGACGTGGGTTTCGCGAGGTGACCGTTCATATTTCTGCTCCTGGCGAAGTGAATGTATCACCTCTGGAATGAGAAGCACATACGAAATGG
>CAZTXQ010000039.1:0-26935 GCA_964617375.1 uncultured Mageeibacillus sp.
GGCCGGCGCACATACGAAACCACGTCTGGAGATCCATTTCGTATGTGCATTTCGTTCAAGAGGAGACATAAGGAAGGCCGGCGCACATACGAAACCACGTCTGGAAGCCCATTTCGTATGTGCATTCCCGAAACTGAGAAGCATTGCGCTAGAGCAGTTGACAGCGATAAAGGCAGCATAGTCAAGACTGACATTATGTAGGTTTTTGAATTTACACACAAATTTGGACTTGACTGTGATCATTGACGAATAAACGAGTATTTGTTTATTGAAATGCATATCGTAGCGCAAAAATTACCCACCAAATCAATGGTTTTGCCATTTTGGTGGGTAATCCACCCCAGCATACCATACGCCTGCTCGAAAATGAGCAGAAATGCGTTTGTCGGTACAGACGTGTATATGAAGCGGTGCTTTTCACGCGTAATTATATGCACAGGAGTGCCCGATCCCCGTAGTTGGCGCCGCTGTGCTCTGAAATCGGGGCTCAATATACCAAATTGTATGTACAGGCATGCGCGATGAGCTATTCATTCCTGATTGACTGCGAAATCAATGATTTCGACCATTTCTTATGTATAACAGTGAATGGTAACTCGATAATTTATCAATGATCAAGCAGCAAATCCAGAATACTGTCTGACTGGATGGCATTCTCACGCTTACACAGCGGCAATCTAGTCCGGACGCGAGGCGGAAGAAATTGAACGCGCTAATATAGCAAGTAAGAACGGGACTGTCTCTCAACTTGCAGCAGTCCTTTTTTTGCTTGAAGAACCAAGACCATGCTGCCGTTATTATTTTCTTAAAAATTTACCGCAGGGGGTATTGACAGTCCGTCGCTCTCGTATTATTGTACTAAGTGCGTAATACAGCAACACAAAAGCGCAAAATACAGACAGACGATAAGCCGCCGGACCCGAAGGGCGGCATGAATTGAATCGGAAAACGGGTATTACATGAACGTACGGCTTCGAGCCGGAGGAAAGGAGAATAAATGGATGACACTTTTGATTCGAACAGCCCGATCTACCTGCAATTGATGAAACTATTCACGATTCGGATCGCGGGGGGAGAGTGGGGTCCGGGCGAAAGGGTAATGACGGTACGTGATCTTGCCGTCGCCTTTAAGGTGAATCCCAACACGGTTCAGCGGGCATTGTCCGAAATGGAGCGTGAAGGGCTCATGTTCACGGAAAGAACAGCGGGGCGTTTCATTACAAATGACCAGAAACGAATCGATACAGCTCGAAGCGAGCTGGCCGAACAGGAGATTTCCGATTTTATCCGTCACATGAAGATGCTCGGATACGATAAGAAGGACTGGATGGCGCTCGTCGAAGAGCTTATGAAGAAGGAGAATATCTGATATGAGTATTATTGAAGTCAAGCATCTGCAAAAAAAGTTCGGCTCAAACATTGTGCTCAATGATCTGTCCCTCAATCTTGAAGCGGGACGGATCGTAGGGCTCTTAGGCCCGAACGGATGCGGAAAATCAACCCTGATGAAGATTCTGGCCGGCTTGACCAGCGACTATGAAGGCGAAATCCTTCTGGACGGACAGGCCCCCGGTATCCATACAAAAGCAATTACATCCTACCTGCCCGAAAAGACATACGTCGAGACCTGGATGCGCCCGCGTGACATTTTCAATTATTTTGCCGATTTCTACTCGGACTTTGACCGGAAAAAAGCGGAGGAGATGCTCGCGCAGTTCCGCCTCAAGGATACGCAGCCGGTCCGCACGATGTCGAAAGGCATGCAGGAGAAACTGCAGCTGATTCTTGTTATGGCGCGAAAAGCAAAGATCTACCTCCTGGACGAACCTATGGGCGGCGTAGATCCGGCGACAAGAAGTGCAATTCTGGACGTCACGCTGCGTCAGTATCAGGAAGACGCGATTATGGTTTTCGCGACGCATATGATTGCGGATGTCGAAGCAGTCTTCGACAGCGTGATTTTCCTCGGGTACGGAGAGCTGAAGCTCTTCGAAGACGTGGACCAGGTTCGTGAAAAATACGGCAAGAGTGTCGACGAGTTATTCAGGGAGGTGTTCAAATGTTCGGTAAGCTTGTAAAACATGAATTCCGCGCAACGGCGCGTATTATACCTTTTGTCTTCCTGGTGACGGTGTTCCTTGCGCTGGTTCATATGCTGACAGTGCGCCTGAATCTCGGTGTCCTCGCAAATCTGTCCTTTGTACTTGTGGTCATTATGTGCTTTGCGCAGATCGCGGTAACGGTTATTCTGATTGTATGGAGATATTATAAGAGCCTTTATTCAAATGAAGGGTATTTGACACACACGCTTCCGGTTGCGCCCTCCAAACATCTCTGGAGCAAGCTTCTGGTAGGAGGCGTCTGGTACCTGGCGGCCATGCTGCTTACATTCGGCGTCATTACGACCGTAATTTCCACGGATTTACAGATGAAAGATGTTATCACCTATGATAAATTCTTACAACTTTTCGGAATGCAGAACAATCAGACGACTTTCTTTGTGATCATTGCCGTTATGATGCTCATCAGCGTTGTGCAGACACTGGCCGAAGCCTATTTTGCCATAACGGTCGGAAGCGTTTCGAAGCTTCATAAGCTCGGGATCGGCGGACCGATTCTCATTTTCTTTGCGGAATATATGGGACTTCAGATCGTAAACACCATGGGCATGCTCTTTATACCCCTGGGTCTGAAAATGAGTATGGATGGAGAGGGAATGATTTTTCAGGTCGTGAACCAGAACATGCTGTCTACCTTTCTGGAGAGCATAAAAACAAACACATCCGTTGATTCCGGTGTTATCGGACTCGGATCCTTTATAATGCTTCCGATTGTCATCTGTTCCCTTCTCTTCATAACGAGCCGCGTGTTGAATAAAAACACAAGCATCCGGTAAGGGCTTTCGTTGCCTTTATGAATCACTGCTATAATAAGATATAACAACAGCATTTAAATACATATCGGGAGGAGACACATATGTCTGTTCATAGGAAGAGGAAATGGATCAAATGGGTTATTCTGGCACTTGCCGTTCTAATAATCGGTTCCGTATGGTTCGCGTCATCACAGGCCACCGCCAAAGCAGCGCTCCTCAAATCGGAATCCGAAGCGGCCGTCCAGGCCCAAAGAGGCGATATCCGTGTGATCGTTCAGGCGAACGGCTCGATCCGTCCTTCCTCTTCTTCCGATGTGTATGCTCCGCTTTCCGGCGAGGTCGCTGAATTGTCCGTTAAGAACGGAGATGCGGTGAAGGCCGGGGATCTGATTCTCACGCTGAAGAACGATACGATCGACGACGAAATCGCGGCCCTTAACAGCCAGCTCAGTTCAACGGATCTTCAGATTCTGACGACGGACTCCTCCAGGAGCAGCAATATTTCTTCGACGGTCTCAGGCCGGGTCAAGGCGATCTACGCCGTGGAAGACCGTGACGTCGCGTCGGCAATGGAGACGGACGGCGGACTTATCCTTTTGTCTGCCGACGATATGATGCAGCTTGTTTTCGCGCCCGAAAAAGAAATCAAGTCCGGCGACGAAGTAACCGTCACGGTCGGTGCCAGATCGGTCGACGCGACCGTGCGTTCCGTAAGCGCGGGCCTGGCCGAAGTTGTTTTCCCGGATGACCCCGATAATCTCTTTGAGATCGGGGCAGATGCATCCTGCGAATTGCGCGACGGGACCACGATCGGGAAGGGAACTCTTCAGGTCCATATGCCTTATGTGATAACCGGCAGGGAAGGCCTCGTCTCGGAAATACTGGTCGAAACCGGCGATAAAGTAAATGCCGGCGACCGATTGATCAAGCTCGACGAGCCGGTCTATTCTGCGGCGTACGCAGAACTTTTAATCTCCAGACAGGATACACTCGACAAGCTCGCCGAGAAAACAGCCAAGAGAGAGGCGCTTCAGGTGCACGCACCGCAGGACGGTATCGTCGAGAACCTTACGGTATCCGAACACACGAGCGTACAGGAGAGCATGCTGCTCTTCACCGTAGGATCCTCGGATGCGTTTGAACTAACGGTCGCCGCCGACGAGCTCGACATCGCGAAAATCAAGACCGGCCAGACCGTAAGTATCGCGCTCGACGCCTTGGCAGGCGCCGAATATACCGGCACCGTTGACCGTGTTTCTTCCGCAGGCACCTATTCGAACGGTGTAACGACATATGACGTGACGATCCGCCTCGCCAGTGCGGATGGGATCCTCACAGGCATGAGCGCCAGAGCGGATATTCTGGTCGCGTCTCATACAGACGTCCTCCTGATTCCGGTATCGGCGATCAAGACAGTCGACGGCGAGAAGTACGTCATGGCAATCCCCGCTCCGGGCACATCGGATACGGCATCGGCAGCCGGCGTGCAGACCAAAATCACTATAGGACTCAGCGATGCTTCGGAAGCCGAGGTGCTTTCCGGAATCGAAGACGGCCAGTATCTTCTGGACCTGTCTGCCGGCAGTACTTCCGACGGTCTTTTCGCCTTCGGAAGAAATCAGGGTTGAGGCGCGCTATGATTGAGCTTAAAAACGTACGTAAAACCTACACTTTAGGCGGCGAGACAGTCCATGCCGTCGACGGCCTATCGCTTCAGATCGAGGAACACGAGTTTATCGCGATCATCGGTGCATCCGGCAGCGGAAAATCCACGTTGATGAATATCATTGGATGTCTCGATACCGCAGACGAAGGCGACTACATCCTGAGAGGCCAGAACATTACTTCCTATACCGAGAATCAGATGGCCGCCTTGCGCAACCGCGAGATCGGATTCGTTTTCCAGCAGTTCAATCTTCTTCAGAAGCTGACCGCGCTCGAAAATGTGGAACTCCCCCTGATATATCAGGGTGTCGGAGCGTCGGAACGGCGTGAACGCGCATCAGCCGTACTCGCACAGGTGGGCCTTGCAGCACACATGAATCACCGGCCGAACCAGCTGTCCGGCGGACAGCAGCAAAGAGTCGCCGTCGCCCGTGCCCTCGTGACACATCCGGCCCTGATTCTCGCCGACGAACCGACCGGGAACCTCGATTCCAAATCCAGCCGTGAAATTATCGCGATGTTCCGCGAGCTCAACGAGAAGGGGAACACTATCCTTCTGATTACACACGACGAACACATCGCCGGACAGGCTGACCGCCGCGTCCGGATCGTCGACGGCAAAATCGTGACGGACAGCAAATATGACAAAGAGGAGGCCGGCGCATGAAAATAACACAGGCGATCAAGATGGCCTTTTCCGCGATCTTAAGCAACAAGATGCGTTCGTTTCTCACGATGCTTGGTATCATAATCGGCGTATTGTCGGTCACGCTTCTGGTAGGCATCGTGCAGGGAGCCTCCGATTCCGTCACGGAACAGATCGAAGGCTTAGGCGGCAGCAAGCTGATTGCGGCCGTGACCAGTCCGAAGACCACTTATATTACCCTCGAGGATCTTGCCTCGCTCGAGAACCATGATGGCGTTGCACTCATCGCACCGACGATCAGCGGTTACGACACAGCAAAGACGGAAGGCAATTCGTCGGCCGCAGACATCTCCGGCGTTACCGAGAACACACTGGCCGTTGACGGAGTCGCGGTCACGAACGGCCGCTTCATCCAGGCGAACGACAATGAACTCCGTCTGGACGTTGCTGTCGTCGGCGTTAAAATCGCGCGGGATCTCTACGGGCATACGGATGTAGTCGGAAGCCGTTTCACGCTTCTCGGCCGCACCTTCGAGATCGTCGGTGTTCTCGAGGAAGACGGTTCGGCATCTTTAAGCTCCGAGGATTCCAAGATCTATATCCCGATCAAGACCGCGGCACGTCTCATGAAGCAGACGTCCATACTGTCCTTCAATGCGAGCGCTGTTTCGCCCGACAAGGTCGACGAAGCGAAGGCTTCGATCGATAAATTCCTCACCCAAAAAGTCCGCCCCATGTCCTCGGACAGCGAAGACAAAGGGTTTACGATCTTCAATATGGGCGACGTGCTTTCCGCTTTCAACAGCGTAATGAGCACGATGTCGCTTCTTCTCGGCGGGATTGCCGGCATCTCGCTGGTCGTCGGCGGTATCGGGATTATGAATATCATGCTGGTATCCGTGACGGAGAGGACCCGGGAGATCGGTATCCGCAAAGCCATAGGAGCGAAACATACCGATATCCTTATTCAGTTCCTGATCGAAGCGATTGCGATATCCGTCACGGGCGGTCTGATCGGTATGATGCTGGGGGCTTTGTTCCTGCAGCTTCTGAGTGGTATCATGGACATGAGCCTGCATATGTCCGTATCGGTTTCGGCCCTGGCTCTCGGTTTCTCGCTTGCCATCGGCGTCATTTTCGGGATCTATCCCGCCAATAAAGCCGCCCGCTTGAAGCCGATCGACGCGCTTCGCTACGAGTAAACGCGTTCGCCGGAACCGCTTGATTATGGGCCGCAACGGTCCGCGGAGCATGATTCATGACACTGGATACAATTGGCGGTTATAAAGCGAGAATTCCCGCGCACGTCCGCGGGATTATGGAACGTTTGGCCGAATCCGGATATGAATCGTATCTGGTTGGCGGTGCGGTCAGGGATATGCTTCTTGACAGTACTCCGGCGGATTTCGACTTAACTTCGAACGCCACACCGGAGCAGATTCTTCGCGTTTTTCACGGATTCACCGTTGTCCCGACCGGCATCGCGCACGGCACCGTAACGGTCATTTCGTCGGGATATCCCATCGAGATAACGACCTACCGCATCGACGGCTCTTACTCGGACGCCCGCCGGCCGGATGGCGTATCTTTCAGCAAATCACTCGCGGAAGATGTGAAACGCCGCGACTTCACAATCAATGCGCTGGCCATGGACTCCGAAGGAAACGTAATCGATTATGTCGGCGGCGTCGCGGATCTCGAAAACAAACTCATCCGCTCGGTCGGCGAGCCGGGACAGCGGTTACAGGAAGACGCGCTGCGAATTCTGCGGGCCCTCCGCTTCTCCGCGGTTCTTGGATTTCCGATCGAGAAGGAGACGCGCCGGAGTCTTTTCCGGCATAAGAATCTGCTCCCGAAAGTATCGGCCGAACGAATCTGGTCGGAACTGACCGGCCTGATCTGCGGAGAATATGCGGATCAGGTACTCCTGTACTATGCGCGGATTCTGGGCGTCGTGATTCCGGAGATTCTTCCCATGCGAGGCTTTAATCAGCACAATCCGCATCACTGCTACGATGTACTCGAACATACGGCCTATGTCGTCAAGAATACGCCTCCCGACAAGATCCTTCGTCTCGCTGCGCTTTTTCACGATATAGGTAAGCCGGTCGTTTTTGTGATGGATGCGGATGGCATCGGACACTTCTACGGCCATCAGAAGGTCAGCCGGGATATTGCCCACGACGTCCTTCTTCGTCTGAAGGCTGACAACCGGACCCGTGAGCGGGTAGAGACTCTGGTCCTGTGGCACGACGTGGAAATCGAGCCGTCCGAAAAAATCATCCGGCGCAGACTCGGCCAGTTCGGCGAGTCCCTGCTGCGGGATCTCCTTACGCTGAAACGGGCTGATACACTGGCCCAATCCGAGAAGAGCCGTTACCGGCTTGAGGAGCAGGCCAACATCTATAAATTACTCGACGTCGTACTGTCCGGGAACGCCTGTTTCTCGATGAAAGATCTCGCGGTGAACGGCGACGACCTTCTTCGGATGGGCGCACCAAGGGGCCCCGGGATCGGTGTGATCCTTGACGAACTTCTTCGGCTCGTGATCGACGGCGAGCTCCCCAACGATCGCGAAAAGCTTCTTAAATATGTGTATGCCAAAGAAACACAGGTAAAAAAAGATCCCGGCTCTTCGAACTGAAGAGACCGGGATTTGTTTACCTATAAATTACGCGTATTATGCAATGTCGATTCGGCGGCTCTTCGGTGTCTCCTTGTCCTTCTTCGGCAAGGTCACCGTGAGTGTGCCATTCTCCAGCGATGCGCTGATATTTGCCGCATCAATATTGGTAAGGGGGAAACTTCTGGCGAAGCGGCCTGATCTGCGTTCACGGCAGATGTAACCTTCACTCTTTGTCTCATAATTCTCATCCGCTTCAACGGAAATGAGAAGACGATCCTCATCAACATCAAGATGAATCTGATCTTTCTTTATACCGGGTAGATCGGCGTCGAGAATATAGGCGTCCTTCGTCTCGCGAATATCCACCTTCATCTGGTTAAAGGCGCCGCCAAAGACAGGCGCCATGGATCCCCCGAAGAAACGGTCGAAAAAAGGATCAAGATCCGAACGATAATTACCGGCGGGCTCAAGTCCGCTGTTTTTCCTGTCAAATGGTGTAAGTCCGAACATAGTAAGCACCTCCTGATTCGTTTGTTTACTGTCAGCCAATGAATCATTCGACTGACTTTGACTATCTTTGTTCTTTAATTCGATTATAGCGCCGGACTATGATTTTTCTGTAAAGAGTTTGGATAGAAATTATGTCATGAGCGGCTGCGGGTACTCGTCTCTTTCAACCGGGAGTCCCTATTATGACGCAAACAGCAGAGAATAAAGCATATTTCTTATTAAAAATAAGACCCAAATATACACAATGTTCACAATTAAATTTGAGAAAACGCTTCTATGGAGCCGAAAACAAGCTGAAATCATCGCAGTGTGTTCACAAAGTTTCTCAAATGTGTATAAAATGTGAAAAATAAGTTGCAAATCGGACATAAATATGCTAATCTGTTTACAAATAGTTCAATAAACATGACGGACACCTTCACCGATGGATTTACAGGAGATAAATGGTGCGTATGAAAAACAAAAAAGGATTCACGCTTCTTGAGATGATGGTCACAATCGGAATTATTGTCATCGTTTCCGGTGCGCTGACCTATTCTGTCAAAGATTATGTTGACAAAGCACGCGCAGCCGCAGATACGGCAAGTGCACAACAGGATAAGTATACTGTCGCAGAAAGTGCCGTTGCATTACTGAAGAAAGAAGCACCTTCATCTCCGGCAGCGACGCCTACGCCTACAAGCGCACCGACGGCAACACCGACACCTACGCCAACCACCGCGCCCGGTGCCGCTACTCCGACACCGACAGCAACACCTACAGCAACACCTACACCGACGGCTACACCGATTCCGACGGCAACTCCGACACCTACTGCTGCGCCTACTGCAGCTCCGACCGCAGCTCCGACTGCCGCGCCTACTGCTGCACCGACACCGGCTGTTTCCAGCCTTCAAGCTAGCGTAGGTTCGACGTCTAATTGGAAGTCAGGCGGCAATAGAGTCACGCAGATCTATTTTAATCTTAAGAACCCGACCTCGTCCCCAATTAGTGATTGGTCGATTCAGGTAACCGTACCCGCCGGAACCACCATCAATGGTGCCTATAATTGTACGGCAAGTATTTCCGGAACAACTCTTACTATTACACCGCCAAACTGGGACTATATAATCGATCCGAATGAAACCATTAGCAACATACAACTCCAATTGCTATATAAAAATGTCATTGCACCCACAGGAATAATTTCAACACCATAAGCTGTCATCTGATTGATC
The DNA here is from genome assembly GCA_964617375.1 of uncultured Mageeibacillus sp. Classification (GTDB taxonomy): domain Bacteria; phylum Bacillota; class Clostridia; order Saccharofermentanales; family Saccharofermentanaceae; genus Firm-13. The sequence goes on from CAZTXQ010000039.1 coordinate 9,540, forward strand.
CAAACTTTCTGTACCAATCCGGTTTTGACTAAAAAGGCACGAATAATAATAATAAGAATTAAATAGACTGTCCGCTCGGTTCTTCGAAACTGGGCGGGCGGTCTTTTTTTGTCTAAAAACAAAAAGCATTTATAAAGCATATAAATATTTAGCTCCATAATTATGACACAATTAACCGGTATAATGCTTCGAAATAGCGACACAATTCGTTTACGGATTCATCACCACTCCTTTAGAGTGGGATGTTACTATTTGGTTGTAGACAAGAAATCCCCGAAAACTGCTGCAAATAGTCAAAAATCGTCGATTCAAATCTACAGCACAAATGATTCAGATAGTTTCGGAAAAAGTGACGTAAATGTGAATATTCACAGGAGAAAAGAAATGATCAAACTTAGTACCGTTTTTGGGAACAAAAGAATCACTGTAGCGGCAGTTGCACTGGCAACTTCCGTAATCTGCAGCTTCTCGTTTAATCAGGCAGTAGCAGCCGGAGAAGCGAGTCATGTGGCAGGCGCCGTGAATACCGTTGCGGCAACAGATATCGTAAAAACAATTCCTGAAGCGGGTAACTTTTCAGATAATCAGTTTTCCAAGAGCGATGCGGAAAGAATAGACGCCTTACGCAAAAGCATCATCGCTGCGGCCAATGCGATTTATTATAATGCAAACCACGCATTACTGTCTTTGAAGACGGTAAAAACGGCGGAAGAAATATCCGAATCGGCTAAGACTATACTTACCGAAAAGGCGACAGAGACGACTGACAAGCCTGCAAAATCGCAGTCAACGCCGGTCACGACCACAGCCGCTCCTGCAGCCGCGGCACCGGCAGCTGCTTCGGCAGCTCCTGCCTCTCTCGGAGACATAAGCGGAAGTTACGACAGCTCGATGGCTCGTGCCGTTTTCGATCTCGTGAATCAGCAAAGAGCTGCAGCCGGTCTACCCGCACTTACCTGGAACGACACACTTGCGGAATCCGCCGGTATTCGTGCCACTGAAATCGTCGTCAACTGGTCGCACACAAGACCGGACGGATCCGAGTGGTGGACCGCCGGAGCACAGACAGAAATGGGCGAGAATCTTGCATACGGACAGGCATCGGCTGAACAGGCGATGACAGAATGGATGAATTCCCCCGGTCATGCAGAGAATATATTAAGATCCAGCTTCACAACACTCGGAGTTTCCTGCTACGTCTGCAACGGAACGTATTATTGGGTTCAGCATTTCGCATAATATAAGGCACTTGACAAAAACACGACTATACCCAAAGATTATGGCAGACAAATCGATTATGATTTGTCTGCCTTTTTCGTTTGTTTGAGCCCGGCATACCGGCCGGAAGAATGATTTCCAAGAGGTATTTATGAGGGCACAAAAATTTCTTGCGTCTTTTGCCAAACATAGAATTGCTGTTGTCCTTTCCTTCGTATTTATAGGAGTTATATTAGGAAGCGTCGGTTTTGTCCGGATTGTTTACGGACAAAACTTTGCTTCCGTTATCGCAGATTATGTAATGTCACCGGATACGACATCCACTGACGGTGCCGACGCGACGCCGTTTCCTACGGTAAAACCGGCTTCTGGTCCGACATCGGGGCCGACCGCAACACCGGCATCTACGGCAACACCGGCATCTACGGCAACACCGGTATCTACGGCAACACCGGCATCGACCGCAACACAGGGGCCGACCGCAACACCGGCACCCACCGCAACACAGGGGCCTACCGCGACGCCGAAGCCTACCGCAACACCGGCACCTACCGCAACGCCAAGGCCTACCGCAACTCCCAAACCGATCCCGACCCCGACCCCGGTCCCGCCGCCGCCATCGGCAGCGGCTCCTTCATCTGACATTGATACCATGGAGAGTCTTATCCTCGACAGGGTAAACGCTGAAAGAGCCAGCAACGGTCTCGCACCACTTAGCAGAGACAGTTCTCTGGATGCGACGGCCGATGTCCGTTCGTCGGAAATCGCGATTCTTTTTGACCACAGTCGTCCGGGCGGGGGGATTGTTTTTCAGCGTTTCCGGCGGGTTGTTCCGCAATGGGCGAGAACATCGCGCAAGGCCAGACCTCGGCAGAGGGTGTAATGAATGACTGGATGGGATCTGAAGGTCACCGGGCCAACATATTGAGCGCGTCTTTTACGAAGATCGGAATCTCGTGCTATTATGACGGAAGCACATATAGTTGGGTTCAGGATTTTGCAGGCTGAGATCCGGACGCCAGGGAATTGCCTTATGGGTTGGACATCAAGCTGACCGTTACGATGGAAAGGCCGCGATAACATGAGCAGATCAGAGAAAGAAGCAGATATTCCTGTGCAATCGGCGCGAAAAGCAGATCATTCCTCGCGATCGCTGCAAAAAGCGGAGACCCGCAGGCGATTTTCGCGAAAAGCAGGACGTTTATTCATTCTTATCGGCGTGCCGGCAGTTGCACTGCTTGCGGCGTTTCTTGTTTACTCGCACAACCCGAACCTTGAAAGCCGGTACTATCTTCCGTGCTTTTTTCATAAACTGACGGGACTTTATTGCCCCGGCTGTGGAAACACAAGAGCATTGTATGCACTGCTTCATCTGGACTTTTCGGGAATGTTGAATAACAATGCATTGTTTCCCTTTTTGGCCGTGCTGCTCATATGGCTTACAGCGGGCGAGTATCTGAAACTCCTCTTCGGAAAGCGTATACTTTGGGTCCCGGGAAAAATATCGCCTGTCGTACTTGCCGTAATGGTTCTGGCGGTCATTGCTTTTACGATTCTGCGCAATCTTCCGATTTTTCCGTTTTCGCTTCTGGCACCGGATGCATAAGAGGGTTTTCTATTTAATCTTTATAAATGCAAAATTTACTTGACGAATCCTGCTGAATTCATTAAGCTTAGAACATCGAGACATCATATTTTAATCGGCAATCACGTTGTTCATTAACAACTATTGGGCCGATATTGATTACAAATGGAGGATAGAATATGGCATTTTGTAAGAGCTGTGGAACGGATATAGGCGGAGCAAAGTTTTGTCCGGCATGCGGAGCCAAGAATGAGACCGCGGAGACGATCATCGCAGCACCTGTGGCGGCACCGATTTTTTCCGAACCTCTATCGCCGGCACCCGAGACTTCCGTACCCGTAACATCTGCACCTGTGACGTCCGAACCCGTTTCGGCCCCTGTGTTTGCGCCGGATCCGACGGTCTATTCTGCCGGAAGCGATGCATCCAATACTGTACCTCCCGTATACTCCGCGCCCGTATATTCGGCACCGGTATATTCCGCGGATGCCTCACAGATGCCCAGCACGTCCGGACAGATGGTTTTCTCTATCATCAATACGGTTCTTGGCGGTCTGTCCTGCTGCAATCTCTTGAACCTTGCGGCTTGTATTCTTGGTATCATTGCCATAGTCAAATGCAACAAAGCCGGTAAAGCAGGGTCGATCGACGAGGCCAATCAGCTCCTGTCTTCAGCCAAGACAATGAACATTATCGCTATCATCCTGAATGTCGTTGGCGGTATTGCATTGCTTATCACGATTTTATCGGGAGCATTCAGCTCTGTTTGGGATGGTTATTACTACAATTAAGTATTAAGTACCGGATTAAGCAGACTGCTTTCGGGTTTACCGGGGGCAGTTTTTTATATCGCCGGTTAGTTGATAAAGAAGCATCCGGATTTTGTCGTTCGTGTGTTTCTATTATCGCGTTTTAGCGTATAATCAGATTAATGTTTATGTGTCGGAGGGATAGATCATGAAAAAATGCCCGGTATGTGGAGTCATGATGGGTGACAACGTTGCCCGCTGTTTTATGTGCAAGTACGACTTTCAGAAGGCGGCGACGGAAGGCGAGGAAATCGCCAGAAAAGAAGCTGTCACCAATGTCCGGCATACGGAGCAGGAAGCCCTGGGACGTGTTGCAGAGAAGAAGGCGGAAGAGAGCAAGATTATATCGGAAGCCCGTGAGAGTGCCCGCCTTGAGATAGCCGAGATCCAGAGATCCCTTGAAGGCGAGAAGCTGCGTATTGAACAGGAATATGTGGAGATCCGCAGGCAGGCTCTTGAGGAGAGAACCCGCCTGGATAAAGACCTGGGCGTAATCAGGAAGCAGGTTGAAGACGAGAAGGCTGCTATTGAGCACATTAAAGCCGAAGGCAGCAAGATCATCGAAGACGCCAAGAATGCGGCCGGCAAAGAGGCAAACCAGATTCTTATGGCTGCTCAGGCGGAAACGGAAGCACTTGCACTTCAGGTTCAGAAGGAATACAAGGAAGCCATGAACAAGAAGCAGCAGATGATGGATGAAGCGAAGCATCTGCAGACAGAAGCGGAAGCGCAGGTAAAAAAGCGTGATGAAGCCGCGGCCGAGTATGAACGCCTTAGCCGTCTCTCGAAAGAAGAGGAGATAAGAGCCTCCTCTATGGTTGAGGAGCTGAAGAAGAACGCGGAGCTTGAGAGTGCCGAGATCGTGCGAAAGGCTGAGCTCGACGCCGAAGAAGTCCATAAGCAGGCGCAAATCATCGGCCAGGCCAGAATCGATGAGGCGGAACAGGAGAGGAACCGTCTTCTCGCTGAAGCAGAACAGATCGCGGTCAACGCGGAGAATACGAGAACACAGGCGCAGGCCGAGCTTGCGGCGTACATAGAAGAAGCGAAGATTGCAATTGCGTCAATTGAAGAGGCTAAGGCCGAAAGACTCAGGATCGGTGCCGATATTGACAGGATTATGCAGGATTCCGAAGCAGCCAAAGCCGAGGCAGAGCAGCTTAAGGCACAGAATGTGGAAGCCAGACGACTTGCGGATGAGGAATCGGTAAAGATCAATCGCGATATCGAAGACGCCAGAACGAAGGCGCAGCAGGAAGCTCAAAGCTTTATTGACGAAGTGGAACAGACAAGAACCGCGGCGGAAGCGGAAGTGAAGAAGATTCTTGAAGAGCGCCAGGCGATTCAGGAGAAAGCCGAGCAGGAAGCCGCAGCCATTCGTATCGAGATCGAGACCGCGCGCGCCGACATTCTGAGATCGCAGGAGGACAGGAAGGCCGCAGCTGCGGAGCTTGAGACGGCGCGCAATCAGGCGAGAGAAGAATCGGAACGGATTCTTCTGGAAGCAGAAAAGCATGCAGTGCTGATTAAGGAAATCGCATTTACGGAGAACGAGAAGGGCCGGTTGACCAAAGAGCTCGAAGACAGATACAAAGCGGCGGAGGATGCTGCCGCTTCCCTTAAGTCGGCACTTGCGGAAAAGGAAGAGGAACTTGCACGTAAGGAAGAAAGGTTGAAGGAAATGGCGGACGAGATTGAAAGGATCAAAGGTCTGGCAGACGCGGGATCTATGGAATATGCTGTTGAGAATATTCAGCATAAGCTGAGCGGAGAAATCGACGTCCCCGGAATCGAAGAAGCTCTGTCACGGAGAAGTGCCGACGGATGGCGTCTGCACAGTGTAATCAACGATGAGGGCGGCAAGCTTCAGGCAAGCCTGACCGGTTCGGAGAAAACATCTCTTTCAGGCGGTCCGCTCATCAAAGAGGATCGCGTAGTCCTGATATTTGTAAGATCGAAGGGTACAAATTAATTGTTTTACCTCTTCCAAAGTACAAACCAGGGTGTTATAATACTTCACATTGAGGCGAGGGCGTCTTCTTTCGGGAAGACGTCCTCTTATTTTTTACCTAATAATTAGTAAGGAAGGTTAAATATGAGCGAGATTGTAAACACCATTGAAATTTTCGGAATGAATGTTTTTAACGATGAAGTAATGAGCAGACGTCTTCCGAAGAACATTTACAAAGAGCTTAAGAAGACGATCGAGAACGGTGCCGATCTGAGTTCGACCGTTGCCGATGTCGTAGCGGCTGCAATGCGCGACTGGGCCGTCGAGCGCGGTGCCACGCACTATACCCACTGGTTCCAGCCGATGACCGGTATTACGGCCGAAAAGCACGACGCATTCCTTTCGCCCGATTCCGAAGGCAAGGCCATTCTGGATTTCTCCGGCAAAGAGCTCATTAAGGGCGAGCCGGATGCTTCCTCTTTCCCTTCCGGCGGAATCCGCGCAACTTTTGAAGCACGCGGCTACACGGCTTGGGACTGCACGTCTCCTGCCTTTATCCGTGAAGACGCTGCCGGCGTAACCCTTGTGATTCCGACCGCATTCTGCTCTTATACCGGAGAAGCGCTCGATAAGAAGACGCCTCTCCTTCGCTCCATGCAGGCTTTGAATGCACAGGGCATGCGCATTCTGAAACTTTTCGGCAACACCACATCCAACCGCGTTGTCGCATCCGTAGGTCCCGAGCAGGAATACTTCATTATCGACAAGAAGAAGTATCTCGAGAGAAAGGACCTTATCTTCACGGGCCGTACTCTTTTCGGAGCGATGCCTCCGAAGGGTCAGGAACTTGACGATCATTACTTCGGTGCCATCAAAGAGCGTATCGCTGCTTTCATGAAAGATGCCAACGAAGAGATGTGGAAGCTCGGCATTCCCGCCAAGACACAGCACAATGAAGTCGCCCCGGCGCAGCATGAAATTGCACCTTTCTACGGTACTGCCAACATGGCGACAGACCACAACCAGCTCGTTATGGAGACCTTGAAGAAGGTTGCCGAGCGTCACGGACTTGTCTGTCTTATGCACGAAAAGCCTTTCGCCGGTGTCAACGGTTCCGGCAAGCACAACAACTGGTCGATCGGTACGGACGACGGCATCAACCTCCTGAATCCCGGAAAGAATCCGCATGAGAATATGCAGTTCCTTCTGTTCCTGGTCGCCGTCATCAACGCGGTCGACACATACGCACCGCTTCTTCGTCTCTCGGCAGCCAATGCCGGCAACGACCACCGTCTCGGTGCGAACGAAGCGCCGCCTGCGATCCTCTCGATCTTCCTCGGCGAGCAGCTCGACGATATCCTCGCGCAGATCGAAGCCGGAAAGCTCGATCATACGAAGGTCGGCGGCATCCTTGATACCGGCGTCGCAAGCCTTCCGAATCTTAAGAAGGACGCAACGGACCGCAACCGTACTTCACCTTTCGCCTTCACCGGCAACAAGTTCGAGTTCCGTATGGTCCCGTCTTCCGGTTCCATTGCCGGTCCGAACTTTGTCCTGAATACGATCGTATCCGAAATTTTGAGCCAGTTCGCCGACGAGCTCGAGAAGGCCGATGACTTCAACAAGGCCGTCTGGGATCTGATCTGCCGCAACGTCAAGGAACACAAGCGCATTATCTTCAACGGCAACGGCTATTCCGACGAGTGGGTCGCTGAAGCCGCCAGGAGAGGCCTTCCGAATATAACGTCAACGGTCGCCAGCATCCCTGCGCTGATTACACCGGAAAGCGTCCGCATTTTCGAGAAGCATCACGTCCTGAACAGCATCGAGCTTCACTCCCGTGCGGAGATCACGTACGAGAGCTACATCAAGGTCATCAACATCGAAGCCCGCACGATGATCGACATGACAAAGAAGCAGATTGTTCCCGCAGTGGTCAAGTACACATCTTCCCTTGCGAAATCGATCAACTCCGTCAAGGAAGCTGTACCCGGTGCCGATGTGTCTGTTCAGACCGAGCTCCTCGTCGCGGCTTCGGCAAAGCTCACCGAGCTGAATGCGGCTTTGAAGAAGCTCGAAAAAGAGAACGCGGCTGCGGCGGCGGTTTCCGAGGGCGTCGAAAAGCAGGCCGAGTTCTATCGTGACCATGTCTTTACGGCAATGGCTGAGCTTAGAGTACCGGCCGACGCCCTTGAGATGATGGTTGATCAGGATGTATGGCCCTTCCCGACGTACGGAGATATTCTTTTCAACGTCTGATCCTCACACGCTAGCCAAGACTGAAGCCCCGGCCGTATGTTTCGAAAGAAACGCGCAGCCGGGGCTTTTTTTGGTAGAATGATTTAAGAAACGGATGGGAGGATGTGTGACATGCCGGAAACGGATTCGCAGATAACCGATGTGAAATTGCTCTTTTCGGTTACGCTTTTAGCAGGCGAGATTCTTCTGTCGAGCGGAGCCGAGATCTATCGCGTAGAAGATACGATCAGCCGCCTTCTGGCGCTTTCCGGATACGCGGGAGGCGAGTCCTTCGTGACGCCGTCCTGCATCCTTCTTACCTTGAGAACGCCCGATTCCGAGGCGATGACGACGCTCAAACGCGTTCCCGTGCGCGAAAACAATCTCTCCCGGGTGGCCGAAACCAACACGGTCGCCAGGGCACTGACCGACGGCAAAATCAGTCTGGAAGACGCGTATGCGCGTCTTGTCTCTATGCGCGAAAAGAAAGGGTTTCCGGAATGGGTCAAGTCCCTGATCCTTATCTTTCTTCCGGTCTGCTTCTTCCTTTTTTTCGGAGGCCGGAGTTTGTCAGCTGCCGCGATCTGCCTCTTGACGGGCGTATGGCTGGCGGTATCCGCGAAGTGGCTCATCCGTCAGTCGGTTGTTCCCTTTTTTCATGATCTGATCCGCGCAGCAGGCGTTGCATTTCTAGCCTCGCTGGCCGGCCGCTTTCTTGAAACGGAAGCGTTCTCGAATCTGATTATTATCAGCTCGATCATGCCGCTGGTACCGGGCGTGGCGATTACCACTGCGATCCGCGACGTTCTCCACGGGGATTACCAGTCGGGCACCGCACGGGCGGCGGAGGCCTTTATTATCGCGGCGGCCGTAGCCGTCGGCGTCGGTGCGGGGATCTTCCTGTACCGGCTGATTCCGCTGTAAGGGGGACATATTTATGTGGCAGTACATACTCATGACAGTGGGTGGGTTCCTTACATCTGCAGGCGCGGCGCTTCTTTTCGAGGTTCCTGTAAGGCAGTCGCTGATCTGCGGAATAATCGGTATATTGTCCTGTGTTGTGAATCTCACGGCGGGTGCCGCTTCTTTTCCAACGGTCATTTCGACTTTCCTCGCGACGCTTCTGGTCGCACTTCTTTCGAATATTGCGGCCCGCATCGAGAAGATGCCGGTTACGGTTTTTCTGATCCCCTGCATTTTTCCGTTCGTGCCCGGCGCGGGCATGTACCGGATTGTCTACAGTCTGATTGAGAACCGCCAGCAGGACGCCATCATGTATTTTTTCCAGACGATGGAGATTGCGGGGGCGATCGCACTGTCTGTTTTCTTTGTTGATACTCTTTTTCGAAAAGGAGTCAAAGTGCACACAAAATGCACATAAATTACTGGATTTTAACAGTGGATATTGGTCATTCTAGATAGTATAATAGCGATATTAGCTATACTAAGGAGGACAGATACATGATCAATTATCCAGCAGGCAAGATCCGTAATATCACGTTGCTGGGACATGGCGGATCCGGTAAAACAGCTCTAGCTGAGGCAATGCTGTATAGCGCAAAGGCGGTGGACCGGCTTGGCCGTTCCGCAGATGGCAACACAGCGATGGACTTCGACCCCGAAGAAGTCAAGCGCAAGATTTCCATCAACACCACGCTTGCAGCATGCGAGTGGAAGAATTCCAAGATGAACATCATCGACACCCCCGGTGATTTTGACTTTTTAGGTGAAACGATGGCCGGCATTCGAATTGCCGACAGCGCAATTGTTATGATCAGCGCCAAGGGCGGTACTTCCGTCGGTTCCGAGAAGGCGATCCGCCTTCTAAAGAAGAGAAATGTTCCTTTCCTGTTTTTCATGAACCGGATGGACGAGCCCAATGCCGATTTCGAAGCTGTTGCCAAGCGTATGCGCGACAACTACGGTTCCGGTGTTATTCCGCTTTCTCTTCCGATCATGAAGAATGACCAGATGACCGGTATTGTCGACGTTATGAACCGCCGCGCGTTCTCGATTGACGAGAAGACCGGTGCCATGACCGAGATCCCTGTGCCGGAGTCTTTTAATGCGCGTATTACCGAGCTCCAGGACGCCGTGAATGAAGTTGTCGCGGAATCGGACGAAGAGCTGATGGAGAAGTATTTTGCCGGCGAGGCGTTTACGGAGGACGAGTTCAGAAGAGGCGTACATGCGGGTTTCCGCGACGGGAGTCTCCATCCGATCTATGTCGGCTCTGCGTACCGTAACTGGGGCGTGGAGTTCCTGATGAATTGCCTTTCCAAAGATACGCCGGCCGCCGGGGAGAAAGAACCCGTGCAGGGTACGGCCCCCGATGGGTCAACGTTGGATGTCGCCTGCAGCGATGAAGAACCGTTGGCCGCTTTTGTGTTTAAGACGATTGCCGACCCGTTCGTGGGCCGCATCAGCATCTTCCGGGTCTATTCCGGTGTGATGAAGGCCAACACATCGGTCTATAACTCGGTCAAGGAGAAGGACGAGAGAATCAGCGGACTGTTCTACATGGTAGGCAAGAAGCAGATTCCGACCGATCAGGTCAACGCCGGCGACATCGGCGCCGTTGCCAAGCTGGTTCTCACACAGACGAATGACACCCTGTGCGACCGTTCCCGTATTGTGACACTGCCGGCAATTAAGTTCCCGACACCGTGTCTTTCGATGGCGATTGTTCCGAGAGTGAAGGGCGAAGAGGACAAGATCATGGCCGGCCTTCACAAGCTGTCCGACGAGGATCCGGTATTCGCCGTGACGACGAATGCAGAGACGCGTCAGATGGTCATTTCCGGTCTGGGCGAACAGGAGATTTCCGTCCTGAGAAGCAAGCTCAAGACTAAGTTCAACGTAGACTCTACCATCGAAGCGCCGCGCGTGCCTTATCGCGAAGCAATCCGCAAGAAGGTTAAGGTTCAGGGCAAGCATAAGAAGCAGTCCGGTGGTCACGGCCAGTACGGCGACGTCTGGGTCGAGTTCGAACCGACAGAGTCGGAGGCGCTTGTTTTCGAAGAGAATGTTTTCGGAGGCTCTGTGCCGAGGAACTTCTTCCCGGCTGTTGAGAAGGGTCTTCAGGAATCGGTAGGCCGCGGCGTTCTTGCCGGATTCCCCGTCGTGAACCTGAAGGCTACTCTGGTCGACGGTTCTTACCATGATGTTGACTCGTCCGAAATGGCGTTCAAGATTGCCGCACATCTTGCCTTCAAGAACGGACTTCCGCTTGCGAACCCGGTTCTTCTTGAGCCGATCAGCACGGTTGTCGTCCATATACCGGAAGACAAGCAGGGCGATATCATGGGCGACATGAACAAGAGACGCGGACGCATTATTGGAATCGATACAGACGAGGACGGCTCCGCCGTTTCCTGCGAAGTGCCGACGTCCGAGATGGCCACCTATGCCACCGACTTGAAGTCGATGACGCAGGGCCGCGGCTGGTACACGATCGATCATGCGCGCTATGAGCAGGCACCCGCCGAAGTGGCGATCAAGGTTATCCAGGAGCATAAGGCGCAGCTCGAAGAAGAGGAGTAATAAAGCTCTTAAGCCGTTAACGGATCACAAACAGGGGAGAATACCACTCTATTCTTTCCTTACGATGCCCGGTTCTCAACCAGCAGAGAACCGGGTTTTTTGTGCTTGGCTTTTCGAGCTGCAGGGCAGCTCAAGAATTACACACCAAATCAAGCATTTCTCCATTTTGGTGTGTAATCCGGCATCAGCATACTGCGCGCCAGTTCGAGAATTACACACCAAATTAAACTTTCTCCCATTTTGGTGTGTAATCCAGCATCTGCACACTGCGCGCCAGTTCGAGAATTACACACCAAATTAAACTTTCTCCCATTTTGGTGTGTAATCCAGCCCCTGCATACTGCAGGCCAGCTCAAGAATTACACACCAATTCAAGCATTTCTCCATTCTGGTGTGTAATCCGGCTTCTGAACACTGCATGCCGGTTCGATAATTACACACCAAATCAAGCGTTTCTCCATTTTGGTGTGTAATTCTGCAAATAAACGGACACCTTGTCAGCGTGAGTGCATATGAAACACCGTTTTGGGATGCATTTTTCACTTTTTTGGAGACCGCAAGTAATTCAGTGTAAACACTGGTTCACACCACATCATCGTCTCCGCTCACCAGGCACCGTGCAGACGGTGGTACCTCATCATCGATCGTTACAGTATTCCGGATATGTAAAAAACCCGGGGAACGTCCGCTTCCCGGGTTTTGATGTTTTATGACAGGTTGCGTTCTTCAGCCGACTTTGTAGATAATCGTGCTGTTCTCGTCCGGGAAACTTGCGACGAGTTCGAGATTGTTGTTGAAGAAGGATTCGTCGAAGGTGAAATCCGAAACACTCCGAAGATCGTTGTCGACCAGTATATAGGTGATGTTTTCCTGATGGCACAGCTTCGTGAAATTCTCAAGACTGCCGCCGCATCCGGTAAGTAGCTGCGCGTAGATATCCATGCGGCTTTCCGTATCATAACCGGCCGACCATGCGTAATAGGGGTGCCCATAGTATGTGAACCGCCCGGACAGGAAGAAGGTGTTCATGGCATAGGGCGCGGTCAGGAATACGGCGCGCGGTTCGGTATTGGTTTCAATCCAATTCACCATCGACGAATTGAGATTCATCTCGACCGAGTTCTTGTTAAGGTTGTAGTATACGACCCATTCGCTGATGCCGGTGGCCGTAAGAGTAAGAAAGAGAATCACGGCGAGCGTTCTGGTTCCGATCAGCGCGAAAATGCGTTTGACGGAATGCCGCTTCGGAGCGGGCAGATCGGCGTTCCCGTCCGACTCCGGACGATCTTTATCCGGCGCGAACGGTTTCCAGAGGAATGCCAGAAGCGAAGCAAGGAAAATCGTAAAGAGGATCAGACTGATCTGTATGAATTTGTGGTTGGCCGTAATCTCCTTTGATACGCTGAACAGGAACGCGAAAAGCGTCGGCAGTCCGAAGATCAGGATGAGCACGGAACGGTAGAGATTCTTTTGCGCGAAAAGAAGGATCAGGATCAGTATTGACACGAGTCCCGTGACTTTTCCCATATAGATCGCGACATTCAGGAGATCCGGATGATCGACGACAAATCCCGGAAGGAAGGAGAGACTCGCGACATTGCCGGCACCGCCGGAGAAGAACTGAGCCTGAAGAAGCGCGGATCCTACGGAGCAGAGTGCAATGGCCAGATAGGCGAGACGGTTCTCGGAGAAGATTGCCATGCCAAAAAGTAGGACGAGTGCCGCGATTAGCGCCGCACCGTGGAAGAACGGCATGCATATGACGATCAGCAGGGCAATCAGAATCAGTGAATACGGCTTGAGAGGGTCGTTTTTGCGCGGGAGCCATGCCTCGCGGCAGAACATAAACTGACGGATCTTGTCCCTGAAACCTTCCGCCTTCCTGACGTGAAGGAACATGCGGCGCACGTGAGGGAGGAAGAGGATCACGAGAATCAGAAGCAGAGCGACACCCAGCATCAGATGCCGCTGGTTCGCATACACGTTTACGGCCCAAAGCCCCCAGTTGTCATAAGGGGTGTCGCCGATCCATACGGTGTTCGTGAAAAAGCGGTGGATCGCCAGAAGGACGGAATTGGAAGATACGCTTGCGGGCAGCGCGGCGACTTCTGCCGCCGTGACGATGTGCGAGTTTGCAGCAAGATCCGATATCTGTGTGACGATCGCAAAGGAGCTGCGGAAGAGGACGAGAACGGGAGCCAGCCAGAATGTGGCGCGGCGTCCGGTTATAAGTACGGCCAGCACACCAAGGAGAATGAAGCAGGCGATCATGGTGAGTGCGGACGGAATGTTCAGTGCATTGTCGATCCGAAGACCCATCAGATTCAGGTTGCCGCAAAGGAAGTAGAAGAGGAAGTGATAGCGGATCCCTTCGCCCGGGAAATGCGGATAATCCGTCGGAAAATTGAGCCCGTGCGAGAAAGAGGAGATCAGCGCTGTGTGGGGTGAAAGGTCGCTGAAAACGGAATAACCGGCGCCAACCTTGCTGCCGTTTGCATGGAACGAGTAATAGAAAAGAGCAAAAGCCGCGAGCGCGAAAAGGACGAGTGCGAAGCCGAAGAATAACATCGAACCGGTTGTTCGATTGTAAAACTTTGGCAGAAGCGGCAGCGCCTTTTTAACCTTAGGCGACTTCTTCTGAGGGACGGGGGTGCCGTTTCGACGCCTGCGAACCGGTTCTTCCGGAATCTCTTCGGGGGGAGTCGGATTCCTTCGCGCATAGCCTTTCTGCCAGAAAAAGCTTCCCAGGTAAAGGAACAGGCAGATTGTGACGACGTTGGCGGGATAAAGCACGTGCATGTCAGCCGGTATAAAGGGCGTCATAAGAAGCGCAATCCAGTAATTAAAAAAGGTGATCAGACAAAGCCCGATGATGAAGCCGGCGGGAAGATAGAAAAGCTGTGTCGGAATCAGCGTGAGGGTTGTCTTTTTCGGCGCAATTCCGAGGAACAGCCTCTGCGGATCCGGAAGCAGAAAATAAAGAAGCTCTGTCCCGAAGAAAAGACATATTCCCATATAAACGATCAAAAACAGATATCCGGGCATGGTTTATGCCTCCCTGTCAGAAGATTCAGATGAAAGTGACAGTTTTTTAGAGAGGGGTCTGTCCGTATCTTCGGATACGATATAACGCGGGCGATTTTTTACCTCTTCGAAAATCCGGGCGATATACGTTCCGATCAGCCCGAGGCTGATCATAATACAGGCGCCGACCACAAGCTCGATCACGATAACGGTCGTAAAGCCGTTTGCGGCCTGACCCGTAAAGAAGTTTATGAGAGTCTGTATTAAGAGGATCAGCGCTCCGATCATAAAGAGAATGCCGATGATCGTAATGAGGCGAAGAGGTATCGCCGAAAAAGACGTGATGGCATCGACGGAGAGCTTAATCAATTTGCGGAAAGACCAGCGGGTATGTCCTGTCTCGCGCTCGGCGACTTCGAAGGTGAACGTCGTGCGCTTGTAACCGAGCCAGGCGGACAGTCCGCGAAAAAAGGTGCTGTGCTCGGTGAATTCGCGCCACTGCAGAACGACTTTGCGGTCGAGAAGCTTGTAATCAGACGCATTGGCCAGCTTGAATCCGGAAACCTTATGGAAAAGTCCGTAGAACACGAACGAGTTTAACTTGCTTGCGAGACTCTCCTTGCCGCGGGAACTTTTGACGCCCTCGACGACTTCGTAGCCCTGCTTCCAGAGGGCGACCATCTCGGGTATATGCTCCGGCGGATGCTGAAGATCGCCGTCCATCAGAATGACGGCATCCGCATCGGCGGCGTCGAGCCCCGCCAGGACCGCAGCTTCTTTGCCGAAGTTCCGCGACAGCTTGAGGCCGCGTACCTTATCGGGGTATTTTTTCGCGCCCTCGGAAATTGCGTTCCAAGTGCCGTCCTTCGAGCCGTCGTCGACAAGAAGCATCGAATACTCCATATGAAGGGTGTCCAATATGGGAATGAGCCGCTCGATCGATATCGGTATCTGCAGTTCTTCGTTATAAAAGGGCAGCAATACAATTAATTCCATACTCTGTCTCCGCATTTCCATAAGAATATAAGTATACAAACTTATCTTAACATAGGCGGTGAAACGGGAAGACTACTCTTGTATTACATTTCGCGGCAGATCAGCGGCATCTCCATAAATCCTACAATGAAGGGCAGATGCGGCAAATCAATGGTTCCCGTGTGCGTAAATCCATTAAGCAGATACCAGTCCTTAAGACGTGTGTTCTCTTCGATGATTCCGATCTCAATTTTATGTCCGCCGAGACGAATCGCCTCGGTCCGGGCCTTTTCGAGAAGCACCGCGCCGATGCCGTCGTGCCTGTATTCGGGAAGAACGCAGAGCTTCTCGAGAGAGAAAACGCCTTCACCCTTGTCACGAAGCTGCATAAATCCGACCGGGCGGTCCCCATCCGCAAATGAACCGAACATGATATTGCCGTTCTTAAAGTCGTTAAGGAGACGCTCCAGAGGAAGGAATGCACCGTTCGTCGCGCAGTTCTCGGGCGTCAGGCCGAATTCCTTTGCCACGGTCATGAAGCTCTCGCGAATCATCGCGGCACATGCGTCAAGTTCATCCGCGCGTACTTCGCGGAGTAGTATGGTTTCCGTCGTCGTATCCTCCGAAAGGCGAGCATATTGTTTTATGCTCGCTAAATTGATTAGGATTCATTATAGACGCCTGATCGTTTGAGGTAAAGAGACGGGAGGCGTGATGAATTGGCATAAAAAAAGCGGCTGAATAAAATCAGATAAAGCCTCACTGGTTTTTATAGATTCCTGCATATCCCATATCTGACTCTGCTACAAAAGTAACATTTGATCTCAATTCGTTTAATTCTTCTGCCATTTCTGAAGTGTATACAACCACGCGTTCAATATTCGGGCAATGATCCACAACATCCAGAATTTGTGTTATGTTGCTCTTTGTCAGATAAATCATCTTCACATCGGATATTGTTTTAATATATTCAAGATCCTCATTTTCCAGAGCCAGTGTATACAGATACTCGTAAATATCTTCATCGCTTCTCTTAATGATGCCTGTCTGGTTACTTACAGAAGCCACTGTGCTTTTAACAGGATTCGCACTGCTGAACATGACATCGTTTAAAATTCTGAAATCTATTTCAATATCGTAACCATCGTTTAAGAAAAAATCGGGATTATCAATCATGTATTCATTTATCAACATTCTGGTCTCATTTACGACTTGGTCAAGCGATTTTTCTTTCCGGTTTTCAAGGTAGTCTGTAAGAAAATATATTTTCATATAGATAAAATTACCAGTTTTACTTTCGTTATAATATGGTTCCTCGAACCCAATATAGTCGCCCATGGATTCCAAAACATACTGCTCCAGACCTGCAATTCTGTCATGGTATTCAGTCTGCGCAGTAATTCTTTTTGTGCATCCGACAAAGGGGATGCATAGCAGGATGATCAGTATGAGACATATGGTCTTTTTCATTGCTTTTATCATTTCATTCCACCGTTATGATAGTCCCTAAACGTTTCAAGGTTTCTGTTTTTTCAACTTGCTGCAAGAGAAACGAAATCAAAAATATTATAGAGCTAATAGAATAAAATTACAAAGCTACCCCGACATTTGATACTATTTTCGATATATAAAAATGAAAATCTAAAATTATTGACATTTATTTAAATAAATAATATAGTTATGAATAGGCGCCAATAAGATAGAATAGAGAGGAACTATTATGTTAAAAAAGATTGTTGCCCTTGCCTCCATTGCACTAATAATCGGATCAGCAGTTGCGGTTTCTGCAACCAGAACTGTGACTGATTCCGGCATTTGGAATTATGGAGCGAATATTTTTTCAGGTAACTATTCAAACTATGTAGATTACATGCATACAGACTGGAGCTCATCAGTTTCTAGTCCTGGAGGTTCAACAACAAGTGGATGGGTTCAGATAGGTACGGCTAAATCCCAACAGGGTTATTGGTTGCTTGGGGGCAACAAAGCCTACTATAATTTTAACCTGAAATCGGCAAGTAATCGAGTCTAAACCCTGAAAAGGCATACGCCG
>CAZTXQ010000040.1:0-26495 GCA_964617375.1 uncultured Mageeibacillus sp.
ACACCCTCCCTGCCCGGACAATCCGATCCTTGATTTTTCGCCGAACGGTGTCGATTTGCCGGCTCTCCCTCTTGATAAAATCAGAAAATGTATACGCGATGTATTCGCAGATCCTGAAGCGGATCTTTTTCGCGCTTGCGGCTCCCTCGGATCGGCCGAACTCAGAAGTTCACTTTGCCGGTACCTCGGTCAGTCAAGAGGGATTGACTGCCGCCCCGAACAGATTCTGATCGGCGCGGGTACCGACTATATCCTTCAGCTCTTAATTCAGATCATCTCTTACGCGAAAAGTCCCACACGCGTCGCGATGGAAAACCCCGTTTATAACAAAGCGTATCAGATCTTTACAGGACTCGGTGTGCCCGTCGACCTGATCCCTTTGGATAAATCGGGTATTGAAATGAAATCCCTTGGCACGAGCCCGGCCAACATCGTATACATGACACCGGCCCATCAGTTCCCGCTCGGCATCATCATGCCGATCAGCCGCCGGACCGAGCTTCTGGAATGGGCGGCTCTATCAGGTGACCGGTTCATCATAGAAGACGACTACGACAGCGAATTCCGTTATGCCGGCCGCCCCATTCCTCCGATTAAAGCGATGGATGCGGCGAATCGTGTGATCTATCTGGGAACGTTCTCGAAGTCGATCGCCCCCTCCGTCCGTATCAGCTATCTGGTGCTGCCGCCGGTTCTCATGCAAGTCTGTCAAACCGGTCTTTCCTATTACAACACGACCGTAACGGGTGCCGAACAGATCATTCTGTCCCGGTTCATCGACAACGGAGATTTCGAAAGGCATATTAACCGTATGCGCACTCTTTACAGGAAAAAGCGGAATCTCTTTCTTCATTCGCTTGCCCCTTACAGGAGCCAGCTCGACATATCGGGTACGGACGCGGGACACCATCTCCTGTGCCGCGTAAAAAACGGTATGTCGGAAGAGGATCTGATCGCAAACGCAAGAAATGCCGCGACAAAAGTCTACGGCATTTCAGCATATTATCTAAAGGAAACAGGGGAGAAATCAGTAAGTCTCCGGATCCCCCCAAGCACCGTTCTCCTTGGCTACGCCGGCCTCTCCGACCGGGAGATTATAAACGGTGTTGAGGCACTCGCCCGAGCATGGGATCTATCCGCTTCCCCCGGTTCGCAACTACCAAAAAAGTCGGATCGTCCATCGCGTGACCCTTCATGAATTCAGGAATCCCGCGGCTTGTCTCAATCAGACGGCTCCGTGCAGTTCCTTTACAAGTTTGCTGGTATCGCGCGCGATCGCAAGTTCTTCGTTCGTCGGAATCGTAAGAACCTGAACGGTTGCGTCATCGGCGGAGATGTTCGCTTCGACGCCGCGGAGGCCGGCATTCTTTTGGGGGTCCACTTTTACGCCCAAATACTCAAGGCCCTTAACCGCGCCCTCACGGATCTGAGGCGTATTCTCTCCGATACCGGCCGTAAATACGATAGCGTCGACGCCGCCCATTGCTGCAGCATACGCGCCGATAAACTTCTTGCACTGATAGATAAACATATCCAGAGCAAGTCTCGCTCTCTTATTGCCGGCTTCGGCAGCGTTATAAAGATCGCGGAAATCGGAAGACACGCCCGAAATACCCGCAACACCCGACTTCTTGTTCATCAGATTGTCGATACCCTTCATGTCAAGACCTTCCTTGTTCATAAGGAAAGTGACAATCGCGGGGTCGATATCTCCGCATCTGGTTCCCATGCAGATACCGGCCAGGGGCGTGAGACCCATGGAAGTATCCACAGATTTGCCGTTCTTAACCGCGGCGATGGAAGAACCGTTGCCGAGATGACAGGTGATGATTTTCAAGTCCTCGATCGGTCTGCCGAGCATTTCGGCGGCACGGTTCGCAACGTATGCATGAGATGTACCGTGGAAACCGTAGCGGCGGATGCCATATTCTTCGTAAACGTCATAAGGGAGCGCATACATATACGCTTCGGAAGGCATTGTCTGATGAAAAGCGGTATCAAAAACCGCAACCTGAGGCACTCCCGGCATGGCAGCTTCACATGCGTCGATACCGGTCATGTTCGCGGGATTATGAAGGGGCGCGAGATCGGAGCAGACGCGGATCGCCGTTTTGACGGCCGGCGTGATGATAACGGAATGTGCAAACTTTTCTCCGCCGTGAACAACGCGGTGTCCGACCGCATCGATTTCGGAGAGACTCGCGATTACGCCGTGATCCGCGCTGGTCAGAATCTCCAGGACTTTGGCGACAGCCGTTTTGTGATCGGGCAGATCAACCTCTATGGTAACCTTATCCTCTTTTCCCTTTGCATGTACGATAAGGGCATTGTCAAGGCCGATTCTTTCGGCTCCGCCCTTGGCCAGGACTGCCTTCGTCTCGGTCTCGATGAACTGATACTTAAGTGATGAGCTTCCCGCATTGATAACCAGAATATTCATGTTGGTCTCCTTCGCATGTTGAATCCGGGAAAAAGCCGTTCGTTCGGCTCTTCCCCGGTTCCTTTTTCGCCTGTATATAAGTGGAAAATATTACTTGATCGCCTGAACCGCAGTGATTGCTGCGACGCCCACGATATCATCCGCAGAACATCCGCGGGAAAGATCGTTGACCGGAGCGGCAATGCCCTGTGTGATAGGACCATAAGCCTCTGCCTTGGCAAGACGCTGAGCGAGCTTGTATCCGATATTGCCGGCATCGAGGTTCGGGAAAATAAGAACGTTCGCCGTACCTGCGACTTTGCTGCCCGGTGCCTTGCTCTTTCCGACGGAAGGAACGATGGCGGCATCGAGCTGAAGCTCGCCGTCAAGAGACAACTCGGGGAACTTCTCTTTGGCCAGACGTGTGGCTTCAACCACTTTTTCCGTCAGTTCAGAATGAGCGGAACCGTATGTCGAGTAGGAAAGCATTGCGACCCGAGGCTCGTCTCCGGCAAGAAGCTTAAAGCTCTTGGAAGATGAGTATGCAATCTCGGAAAGATCATCCGCGCTGGGATTCTCGACGAGACCCGAATCACCGAAGAGAAAGACGCCGTTCGAACCGTATTCGCAGTCCGGAACGATAATCATAAAGAAAGCCGATACCAGCTTGGTGCCGGGAGCGGTCTTCAGGATCTGCAGTGAAGGGCGAAGCGTATCCGCCGTGCTGTGGCATGCACCGGAAACCATGCCGTCGGCCATACCGGCCTTCACCATCATAACTCCGATAAAATTCTCGTCCCGCATGAGAAGCTTCGCTTTGGCGCGGGCTTCTTCGATCGTCGGGAACTTCTTCTTGCGCATTTCGGCAAAGGCTTCGACAAATTCGTCGTATTTCTCATAATTCTGGGGATCAACAAAAGCAGCTCCCGAAATATCCCATTCCCCGGCGCTGCTCATTAATTTCTCTTTATTACCGATCAGAATAACCTTAACGATACCACGCTCGATAAGCTTGGCTGCCGCTTCGATCGTCCGGGGATCATTTCCCTCGGGAAAAACAATCGTTTTACCGGCCGCTTTGGCCTTTTCCATAATTGTGTCAATAAATGCCATGAGAATTTCCTTCTTTCTATTAGTGGGCTCTGTTGGTTGCCGCTAGTAGTATAAAGAATTATTCAGATCAAGACAATGGAAAAACGCCGCTTTTTTGTAAATGATTTTCATTTTAACCGTAAATTTATCGCGCAACAACGATGACTGTACGGCACATACAGGAAAAAAGCATTGGATTATACGACTCCCAGCAATGTTTCGAGATTGTCTTTGGCATAGACCACAATTCTTGAAGAATCGGTATTCCGGTAAATCGCGCCGACGGCGGCGCTGTTCGATTTCGTCGCAAGGTGGTTTTCGGTACAGGAAAGAGCCGCATCGAACAGATTCGGATCATCTGCAGCACGTGCAATCTGCAGTATGATTCCGTACCCTTCCGTACACTCTTCTTCGGAAATAGCCTCTCCGGTAATCACATCGTATGTCTTATACAAAATCCCCTGGTTGTAAAGCTGTTCCTTGATCCATGCAAGGCTTGCCGCCGGAGCTTTCCCCTCCTCCGCAAGATGCAGAATCACCTTAAGAGATGACACAAGATCCACCCCGGTCGCATTGCCGCTTGTATATGTATAACCTCCCGTGCTTTGCGTATAGGCATACGCGAAAAGCGGCAATTGCGAGGAAATATAGCCGCCGGATACAATTTCGACTGCCTTGTCATATAGCGGCTGATACTTTGCGTCGATGACCGCGAGCATCCGAAAGACCTCCAGATCCAGCCCCGAAAGCAGAACTCCGGAATAGGAACCCTCCGACGCAATTTGATCCTCGGGCAGCGAGACAACATCGCTCTTCTCTCCCGTAATAACCGGCGCCGGTGTCGTCCCTATGAGTGTCAGATCTTCGGGAAACACATTCCCGTCCGAAGCCAGCAAACCGGCGATGGCGTTGATCCGCGTCCAATCGGACTCACTTCCCCATTTGGCATAGTATTCGAGCAAAGCCCGCAAATAAGCGACGGTTTCTTCGAAGGAATATGTACCGGCGGGCAGCTCGTCGTAACTTATATCCGTCTGAAAAGGAGAATTCTGTCCGGACAAAACGTCGGAGCTCTTTAGGCACGGCACCAGATATCCGTTCTCTCCCGTAAAATCTCTCTCTATGGAATCGGAAAGAGATTTTGCCGCGTCCTTTTTATCGGCTGTAATATAGCTTCGGAGGAGCAGGATCTGGTCAGAGGCCAACAGGTATTCCGAGAGAAGAGCCGGCTGACTCTTGATGCTTCCGGGCAGTACATACCAGGAAACGACATAAGGATCCGTTTGGGCCGACGTTCTTAGAAGCGTCGACGTTCTTGCCGCAAGACCGGAAGCGGATACAGGGGAAGCGTTAATCACAGTTCGGATGTCTTCGCCTGACGTTCTTTGCACCGCTCCGATATCGTGGCGCTTGTAAAAAAATCCATTGGCAAACAGCAGGTACAGCGCAACCAGAGCAGCCAAAACGAGCGCCGCGGGGATTGCTATATAGATTATCCTAAATTTATGATGAATCGATCCGGATCTATATAAACGATTTTTCATTCCATTCCTCCGCGGGACTTACGGGAACGTTCCTGCCAAAGACTGTTCGAAATGGACGATCCCGTGTAAAATGCTATGTATGCGAAAGTCTTTCTCCGCTTTTCAAATCAACCATTATTTTAGCACATTCGCATGGCAAGGCAGGTATCTCTCATGAAAGTCGTCGGAATTGTCGCCGAATACAATCCTTTTCATTACGGTCATGCATACCAGATCGCCAAAGCGAAAGAAGAATTCGGTCAGGACACACCGATCGTGGCGGTTATGAGCGGCGACTTCGTCCAGCGCGGCGAGCCGGCCATTACCGGAAAGTGGAACCGTACAGAAGCGGCTCTCCGTATGGGAGTCGATCTTGTGATCGAGCTTCCCTTTACGTTTGCATGCGCTTCGGCCGACCGTTTTTCCCACGGCGCGATCAGTCTCTTAAACGCGACGGGTATCGTGACAGATCTCTATTTCGGCAGTGAGTGCACGGATCTTGACTTACTTCAAAAGATAGCCCAGGTAACCGCCGAGGAGAATCCGGAATACAGGGCTCTTTTAAAGGCGAACCTCGGAGAAGGAATGTCCTATGCCGAGGCAAGAGAATCGGCAATCGAGGCCTTTTTCAAGAATTCGGTCGAGCCTTTCGATTCGTCTAAACTGCAGGAATTTCTTAAATCTCCCAACACAATCCTCGCCATAGAATATCTTGCCGCGCTGATCAAGACAAAATCCAGAATCAAACCGTCTCTACTTGAGCGAGCCGGTGCCGCATACCACGAACAAGACATTCACGCGCCGTTAGCCAGTGCATCGGCGATCCGTAACACTGTTACAAAGTCCCTCGCAATGGGGCTTCCCGATATTTCTCTGTTGGCATCCTCCCTTGCCGGAAGGATGCCCTCCGCGTCTCTCGCTCCGATGCTTTCCGAGTATTCACGCGGCGTTCGTCCCGTACTTCCCGATGATTTTCTTCCCGAAGCCGTGTTACTGATCCGAACCCGTACTGAAGAGGATCTGAGTAAGATCGCATACATGGGTGATCATCTCTCACGGCGCTTAAAAAATGCGGCTTCCGATATGCGTGTTCCGCCGGACACAGGATTCTCCGACGCATTTCATCTTGCCTGCGACACGAAGAGGTATGCAAGGACACGTGTCAATCGCGCCCTCATGTCGCTTCTTGCCGGACAGACCATTAAGGATCTCGAGGAATTGAAGAATCCCGCGTATATCCGGATTCTGGGTTTCACCGATAAGGGGCGTTATCTCTTGAAGCTTATGCGGAAATATAAGGAATTGCCTCTGATCGATAAAGCATCCGATTTCCTGGAACACGGACAGAATCCTTTGCTGACCAGAATGGCCGAACTGGATCTGATCAGTTCCGATCTGCGCGGAATGAAAGCGGGATATCCCTACGGGCATGAATTTGATCGGACCGTGATCCGTATGAAAGGACACAAGGCAGTTCCGGGTTCCGATAACACCGGCGGAAATCCGCAAGGATCTCAAGGATCTCTATGCCGCCCGGCGTCCGATTAGGAGCCCCAATACTTGCCATTTCCCTTATAAATGAGGTAAAATACATGGATATGCCGGTTTTACCGGTAAGAATCACCAATTGGGGGGATCAAAGATGTCCGAGAATGTATACGATATTTTAGAAGCCCGCGGTTACATATCACAGGCTACCCATAAGGAAGAGATCTATAATCTTCTTTCGAAGCCGGGCGTTACTTTTTATATAGGTTTTGACCCTACCGCTGACAGTCTGCACGTCGGTCATTTCGTGCAGATGATGGTTATGAGCCATATGCAGAAGGCCGGTCACCGGCCGATCGCACTTATGGGCGGCGGAACAGGTATGGTCGGCGACCCGTCCGGACGAACGGATATGCGCAAAGTGCTTTCCGTCGAAGACATTCAATACAATGTGTCGCGGTTCGTCAGTCAGATGAAGACCGTAGTCGACTTTACGAATGACCGTGCGATACTTGTGAACAATGCCGACTGGCTTCTGAATCTGAACTATATCGAGTTCCTTCGGGATATCGGTCCGCATTTCTCCGTCAACCGGATGCTCACCTTCGATTGCTACAAGCAACGTCTCGAGAAGGGGCTCTCTTTCCTTGAATTCAACTATATGCTGATGCAGAGCTACGATTTCCTATACCTTTACAAGACATATAATTGTACACTCGAGCTCGGCGGAGACGACCAGTGGTCAAATATACTAGGCGGCGTCGAACTGATCCGCAGAAAAGAACAGGGAGAAGCTTACGGACTTACCTTCACGCTTCTGACAAACAGCGAAGGCAAGAAGATGGGCAAGACAGCCAAGGGCGCCGTCTGGCTCGATCCCAACAAGACGACACCTTTCGAATTCTATCAGTACTGGCGCAACATTGACGATGCTGACGTGATCAAGTGCATGAAGCTCCTTACCTTTCTCCCGCTTGAGGAGGTTGCGGAATATGCGAAGCTTACCGACGCCTCTATCAACGAAGCCAAAAAGCGCCTCGCATATGAAGTGACAAAGATCGTTCACGGCGAAGCCGAGGCGGATGCCGCAAAACGCCAGACCGAAGATCTCTTTGAAAAAGGCGGCCGGTCGGACGACATGCCGTCCACTGCGGTTAAGTCCGCCGACTTAGAAGAAGGCATCTTCCTTCTCGACGTCCTCCTCACAGCCGGTCTTGTCGCATCAAAGGGAGAAGGCAAGCGTCTGATCCAGCAGAAGGGCATCTATTTGAATGACAAGGTCATTGAAGATCCCTTCTATATGCTCAAAAAAGAAGACTTCTCCGCCGATGAAGCAATTCTCCGGAAGGGCAAAAAGATCTATCATAAGATTGAAGCCGTATCCTGAAACGCTTCCAATCAAATTCCAAAAAACACCTAAAAAGCCGGACGCAGCAGATTGCGGCCGGCTTTTTTTACAAATAGGTCTTTGCCGTCAAACAATCCCGCACCTTAACATAGGATCACAGACGTCACCCGCCCTTATTCGTCTTCCTTAACCCTGTAAACCATTCCGCACGTACCGTCGACAACAATTTGATCGCCGGATCGAAGAACTGCGGTTGCGTTCCCGCACCCGACGACCGCAGGAATGCCGAGTTCGCGTGCGACGATCGCGGCATGGGAAAGAGGCGCCCCGATATCGGTTACAATCGCCGATACTTTCGGAAAAATACAAACCCAGCCGATGTTAGTCGCCGTCGTAACAAGAATTTCGCCCTGCTGCAGCAGGGGCGCCTCTGATATATCCGTAAGCACCCTGGCAATTCCTCGGATCTTTCCCGAGGCCCCGGCGTACCCCTTAATATCCGGGGCTATTAGAGATCGCCCGGTTTCACCGAATTGATAGAAATCCGATCGGCGATTCGAGTCTGAGACCCACTTCTCCGGATCGAATCTTCCCAGAATAATGTTGGGGAAAGCCGGCATATCGAGATATTTGCGATAATTTTCGCGGCGGGGCGGTATATTCTTCAGCACCGTTTCATCTCCCGACAGCAAGGTCATGACCTCGCTGAAATGCAGCATGAAGACATCCTCGCCGATTCCCGTGAGTGACGCTGCTTTCAGCATGAATTCGCGCATCAGGCAGAACAGCTTGACCGATTGACCCCTGATATCTTCCCTTTTATATACAGCCTCGGAAAAGGAACGCAGATTCTTGTCCAGCCATTTTGCTTTTGACGGATACACGCGGTTAAATTCGGCGACCGCATTCTCATACCGCTTAACCTGTGCGGATTTCATTTCACTTGCCTTTATACCGCCGCGCAGATACCCGTCAATCAACTCCCGGACATATTCGGGATTCTCATACGGATACGGACAGGCAAGCTCCATCTCGTTCGCATGGCGATGGCCGTATCTTTTCAAATACTCTGCTTCCGTCATTTTCCCGGCAAGAATATCCTCCACCAGAAGCAGAGGCTTCATGCTTTCCAGAATTCCGTCCTTTGAACAGTTCGAACACAGTTCGTTAGCAAGGCTTTCGCCGGCGATCGCGCTAATTTTATCACGCGTCCCGACAAGAGATTTAACGGATAAGCTTTTTATAATCGAAGACATCACCCTGGACATAAAGGCATCACAGACATCCGTCCAGAAAGAATATAGGGCGGCTTTATCCCGGATCGCATGAATTTGATCGATCAGACGGTCTGCAATCGACGAAATCTGATTCGGAAAATGCTTTCTGTCGACGCCGAAATCCGCCTTTTTTCCGGGTGTTAACAGGAGAGAACTCATTTTCCGGATAAGTGCGGCCCTGTCAAAAGGATATACGGGGATCGTTACATCGGGAGGCAGCCTCCCCGCAATATCCGAGATCATTTGATAGGCTTTTTCCCTGCTTATACCGAACGACACTAGAATCGAACACAAAGCGCTTATATTGCAGTATGCCTGTCCGTATATATTGGCAATCAAGGGTATTCCGAGCATGTCAAATACCGAGCACAGCACACTGTGTGTCGCGGGCGATACGGGCTGCATGAATATTTCGCCGACATTCGTTTTCGAGAGGAGATATTCGCCGCTTCGCGAATCGTTGATATCATATCGATCTTCGTCATGTGAATCCAGAGTCGTGATCGGCCGGGACTGAAGGATATATACCCGACTTCCGGATACGGCCCACTCGATATCCTGCGGGCCGGAGAAAAGCTTTCGGATCCTGACCGAGTACCTGTAAAGTTGTCGGGCATTCGGGAGAAACTCCGCATCTCCCGAATATCGATAACGGATCGCATCGAAGGAGAAGCTCCCGGCATCGGACGATCCCGATACAAGGGCTTCTCCGCAGCCCCGCACGTAATTCCCCCGCATGACTGCGGAGCTTCCGGTTATAATATCCACGGTGAAAAGAACGCCTGCATAATCGGGCTTTATAAACCGTTCGATTATGACGCCCATCGCTCCGGCCGTGCTTTCGGTGCTCTCACGGTATACGGATACGCGCCCGCTTCGGGCAGAAGCAATCACGGCCAAAACAGCCTCGAGGATGTCTTCTTTCTTCACATCGAGCACCGTTTCATACATACCCGCAAAGGAGGCGGATTTCCCGTCCTCGCCGACAGCCGAGGAACGGACTGCATAGGTATATTTACCGGACAGCGATCCGATGCATTCCAGCAATTCCTCTTTTGCATCCGGATGTATCCCGTCACTTAGAAAAGCTTCGGCCGCGACGGCGTAACCGCCGGGAACCGGAAGCCCTGCGCGTATCATGCGGGATAAAGATTCAGCCTTGCCGCCGAAATGCAGCGATGGAACGGATACAATTTCTTTAAGTGAATAGACGTTCTTCATATCCTTCTCCTTAATCGGCAAGAAACAGATCGATTTGCATATTGATGAACTTCTCAAGATCTTCTTCCCTGCGGATATCAAGCCCGCAGAAATCATAAATGGCTTCATGCCTGTATACGGCAAGCTGAAGGACACTCGAGAGTTCATAAGAGATCAGTTTCAATTCCTGCTCGGATTTTCTCCCGCCGTAATGTGCACGAACAAACGGAAGACTGTTAAGCTGTCTGGACAAATCTCGGTTCAGAAGCACATATTTAGTTATGGCCCTGGAGAAGGATAGATTATTAAGGAGGAACTTCGTAACGATCATGTGCATTTTTTTCAGTTTCTCTTTTGGAGTCATGTCGCTGTTCATGATTTCCGACATTTCCGGGTTCTGATCGATAACTGTGGAAGACATCGTTTGGAAAACTTCAAAAATCAGAGCTTCTCTTGAGCCGAAGCAATAATTAATCATCGCAAGCTGAACGCCCGCTTCTTTTGCGATGGAACGCGATGTAACCTCCAACGGCGAGTCGCATTCGGACATAAGCTTTCGCGTCGCGTCTCTTAACTTATCCCTGGTTATATCGATCTTCATGCGGCTCCTCCATTTATTGAACGCGTTCAATTTCTACCAGATTACCACATCTCTTTTACCGGAGCAAGTGTATGTTATCGTTCTGTCGGCTGAATGCCGATTTGTCCGGGAGTTTTGATCAGGAATGCAAAGACAAAAAATCCCGGGCGATACAATCGTCCGGGATCTCGTTTACCAATATCTTATTTAAGATTACGCCTTGGCTGCGTTAACGGCCTTTGCAAGACGGGACTTCTGTCTGGCAGCAGTATTCTTGTGGATGTAGCCCTTGGCAGCAGCTTTATCAAGAGTCGTCTGCGTTGCAACGATCGTATCAGACGTATCTGCGGCTGTCGTTGCGATGGAGGCCTTCGCCTTCTTTACCACCGTGCGAATCTCACTCTTCTTCATCTTATTCGCAGCAGTTTTCTTTTCTGTAACCTTGACGCGCTTAATTGCGGATTTGATATTCGGCATTTTCCTTCACCTCCATCTTATTTCATATCTTAAGTACCATGGAATTTTAACATGGTTTAGCCGGTCATGCAATAGGGTTGCCCGGATGTTCTTTCTTTTCGTCGGAATATTTCTCTGAAATTCGCATCCGGATTTACGATTCCGGAGAAAGTTTGAGCTTGCTTTTCTCCTCCTGCCGGATTCGCCTGCTGAGCCGGATCATTTCTTTGGATATAACCAATGCCGTGATCAATATGGCAATTCCGTCCGATATGGGACTGGCATACCATATCCCGTCCAGTTTCAAAAATGCCGGAAGTATAAAGTATAGCGGCAGCAGCATAAGGATCTGACGAAGAAGTGTCATAACAAGCGATACGACCGATTTGCCGACGAACTGGAAATAATTCGAGGATAGAATCTGGAATCCGAGGAACGGGAGCATCATCATCAGAATCTTTAGCCCCCGGGAGGATATTCTTACGAGTTCCGGATCCTCGCTGAACAGCGATATGATCCTGTCCGGATAAACCTGTATCAATATACTTGCGGATATCGTCAGAACCGAAGCGATTGCGATCGCGAAAAAATACGTTGACCGGACACGCCGCAGATTGCCGGCTCCGTAGTTGTAACCGATAATCGGCTGAATCCCCTGATTAATGCCGATCAAGGGCATAATACAGAACAATGCAATGGAATTTACGAGAGTCATCGCCGATATCGCGAGGTCCCCTCCGAATTTGGCAAGCTGCATATTCGCAGCGATCTGCACGAAGGAGGCCGCGCA
The DNA here is from genome assembly GCA_964617375.1 of uncultured Mageeibacillus sp. Taxonomy (GTDB): domain Bacteria; phylum Bacillota; class Clostridia; order Saccharofermentanales; family Saccharofermentanaceae; genus Firm-13. The sequence continues at coordinate 12,174 of CAZTXQ010000040.1, forward strand.
CTGGAGAGCAAAGGAAGAGCTTCCGATCGCGGCGATTCTCCCGAACGTTTTCAGGCGCGGAATAAGATTCTTCACATGAAGCCGTACGGGGGATTTGCCGCTCGCATAATAGTAGACGGCAATCAGGAGAGAGACCGTCTGCGCAATACCGGTCGCAAGCGCCGCTCCTGTAACTCCCATTCCGAGACCGAACGGAAGATAGAACGAGAAACCCATAAGCTTGATATTGCCCGCACGGAAAATGAAGATCGGATCCAGGATAATATTGGTAACGGCTCCCGCAACCTGTGTCACGACGGACCATGTCGGATGCCCCACTCCCCGCATTACGCTGGACATAGAAAACTGTATGGTATTGATCGTGTTGAAGGCAAAAATCACATATATGTACTCAAGCGCAAAGGGCATGGTGTTGCCGCTGGCCCCGAACAACTGAAGAACCGGATTCGCGAAAAGAATTCCCAGGATCATGATGATCGTCCCGATGATAAACGAGAAAGAAGCAGCGTTCCCGAGGCCCTGTTCCGCCTCGCTTCTCTTCTTTTCGCCAAGCTTGATCGAGATAAGGGCGGTTGCGCCGATACCGATCAAAGCCATGAACGAAAACGCGATCGTCGTCATCGGCAAAGTCAACCCGACGCCGGCCATAGCCATCGCTCCGTCGTCCATCTTGCCGATCCAGAAACGATCGACAATATTATAAATTGCATTAACCATCATGCCGATCATCGTAGGTATGATAAAAGATATAACCAGCGGCGCGATTTTCTTTTCCGCAAGTACTTTTTCGCGGCGGCTCATATGATCATTAGCGGAACCCGTTGCCGGGGCTTCCGAAACCCGAACCTCTTCTTTGTTGTCCTTCATTTCATTTCCTCTCACATTTTCTGTCCTAGTCCGATAGAATAGCATAGACGAACCGAATAATAAACAGCCCCTCTTTATCGATAAAGAGGATTATTTGTTAAATTTTCCATATATTATGATGTTCATATGATTTCAGATATGATAAAATGCAATTATCAAAAATTCTAATTGGAGGGTGTATTTATGGATAACAACAATAAACTCTATAGTATTCTGGCTTACATTGCACCGTTTTGGCTGATCGGGCTTCTTGCCGCCAAGGACGAACAGGATGTAAAATTCCATGTCAATCAGGGAATCGTGCTTACGATTGGCTGGTTTATCGCCGGACTTCTCTCTTTCCTGATTATCGGATTTATTCTCTATATTCCTCTTACCATTTTCGCCATCATGGGCATCATCAATGCTTCCAAGGGCGAGCAGAAAGAGCTTCCTCTCATCGGAAAGATCAAGATCATCAAGTAAGACCCCGGGTTCCCGGCTACGGGTGTATCACCCTGTCGGCTTTCAGAAGGTCTCTTGTTATTTCGCTCATCGGAACCGGCTGTATTTTATATGCGGCCGGTTCTTTTTTATAGAATTCGAGGCTTTCCGTGCATGCCTTCATTTCCAGATCAAGCGTACAAAGGTGGGCGATAACGGTCTCGGCCGGGTGTCCCTTTTCGAGCAGCAAAACACCGCGGTGATAAAAAACGACCTCGTCCGGAAGTGTCATCCGATCCAGAAGACCTCGAAGGAAGATCTGCATCAGGTCCTCTCCGTGTCCGTCATCCGCCGTGCCGAGCCTGTCGTCCGAAATCGCGACGATAATGCGGCCCGGATGTCCGTGCGCCGCCAATAGTTCAAACTCCGGTTCGAGAATCGTATCCTCGTGTACGGATACGACCCTGTCGAGCGTAAGCGCCTGAGCCGCGCTTTCTTTTCTGCCCTTACCCTCCGCTTTTCTCGTCATCTGAGACCCCGCCTTCCTCCGATAAAAGAGATATTGCTCTGGGAATCGCATTCTTGCTGTTGCCCCAGGGCTTATCCTTGTTGCGGTAATCAAACTTCAACGTAAACCATTCGACATCGGCAATCATTTGATCCATACCCCCGTTTTGACTCTTTGCCAGAACGGATACGAACTCGGATGCCTGATTCTGATTCAAATAACGCGCGGCACCGCGCAGGAGAAACGCCGTGTGGTGAAGGCAATGATGCGTTTGCGCTTCAAAAAGCGGACGGAAAGCCGGATCTTCAAAAAACATCCACAAAAGAACATCCAGATACCGCTCCATGGTGCGGTTGATCTTGTCGCAGATGATGCACGAATCGGCGCGACCTTCTATTCTGGCCGCGGCCGCTTCAAGATTCTTGCGATAGTCGCGGTCGCGTCCTTTAAAAATACTGCCGGGAGCCGGAGCGGCGTTCTCTATCGTCTCCCCTACGTCTTTCCGCAAATCCTGCATATGTGTATGAAGCATGAGTCCGAGCCCCAGGCGGTTGATTTCCTTGCCGTACATTTTTTTCAGATGTTGGCCGCAGAAACCCGTCGTGTTGGTTGAGACGCGTACGTCGGGCTCCATTAGCGACGGTCCGAGAAAATAGTCGAGAGAACTTGACTCAACCGTTCTTTTCAGTTGGCAAAGAGGGCATCCCTGTGTCGAACGATACGCATCGTTCACGGGAATCATATAGATCTTTTCTTTCATCTTGCGTTCTCTCCGATGTTCAAATTGGGCGAACCGGCATGGACCAGGCGTTTGGCGCGGACATCTACCGCAACCATATTGATGGAGGAATACTCTTCGACATACCGGCCGATTCTTTCCTGAGAGGCGCGAAGAACTTCCTGGGCGTTATATCCGTAAATCAAAGCGAGGTCGACGCTTAAGACAACGCCGTAGGTGCGTTTTTCGGTCTGAAAGCGAATCACGTCATATACACCGGGAACCTTATGCAGAATGATGCGGACAAGGTCCAGAAGGGCCTCGTCGGATATCGAATAGGAACCCAAAGTTGAAAATGTCGGGCGTACGACCGTACGCTCGGTGTCCGGTGCGATTGTCTGCACGCCCCGTTCCTTGTCGAGCCGGCGGCGAAGCCGGTTCAGAGGATCTGAAAATTTTCCCGAGAATTCGTGCTTGATTTCCATGCTCGGAACGGGGATCGTGTGCATGCCCTCCGTCATACGGGTATGCTTGGCCTGCTGCATCTCCTCTTCCGAACTGATATCTTCGATGCGGATCAGCATGGACGGCTGATTCAGCCAGAGATTGTTGCAGATCTTTTCGAGCATCGCATCCGAAGTACCGAGAATCATCAGCGTCGTCGGCAAGTGCTCCGCAAGTGCCCGCCGCATGACGCTTGATCGGCTTTCATCCGCGTAAAGAGCCTGGCGGACCGATTCGAGCTTTGTCGGAGCCTTCTTCGCGGAGGTGCCGGCCACGATACGGCTCCCGTTAATCAGAAGACCGTCGTCGATAATGTAATAAATGGCATTTTCGCGCGCTACTTTGATCGCCCGTGTGCTCTTGCCGGTTCCCGAAGGTCCGATGAACGCGACAACCGCGATCTGTGACAAGATCTCGCGCATGATCTTCTCGTTGTTGGTTACTTCCTCGATTTTTCGCTCGACACGCTGATGCGCAAGACCGTCGCCGATCCGCTCGAAGCGTTTAAGTGTCGACATAAGCTCCGGAATCCGGACCGCACGACGAACAGGAACCGCCGGTATCGGTGCACCGGACGGTTCCTGCGATTTGTCTTTTGAGCCTTGCATCTTCTGCTGTTCCACGTCTTAATACCCTTCATGTGAACAAAAGCGGCTGACTATCAGTTGTCCCAATTATGATAGACTTCCTGAATATCGTCGTTTTCATCCATTTTTTCGAGCATTTTCTCGAGATTCTCCATGATCTCGGAATCCTCGACGGCGGTCCATGTAATCGGTACAGGGCCGAGATTCGAATCGGCAAAAACATAGCCTTTAGCCTGAAGGGCATCCTTGACCGAATAATAATCACCCGGCGCCGTCAGAACTTCATAGTATCCTTCTTCCGCGGAGAAATCCTCGGCACCCGCTTCAAGAGCGTCCATCATAACCTTCTCTTCATCGTCGTATTCTTCAGAATCGATCAGAATACTTCCCTTCTCCTGAAAAAGAAACGAAACACTTCCGGATACGCCCATATTTCCGCCGTACTTGTCGAACAAATGCCGAACATCACCTGCGGTACGATTTCTGTTGTTTGTCAGAGTACGGACCATAATGGCGATACCGCCGGGGCCGTATCCCTCATAGATGATTTCTTCATATTCATCACCTTCGCCCGCACCTGCCGCTTTTTTGATTGCGCGCATGATGTTGTCGTTCGGCATGTTGTTCGCTTTTGCTTTTGCGATAACATCTTTAAGACGCGAGTTGCCTTCCGGATCGGATCCTCCCGATTTAACGGCGACCATAATTTCCTTGGCCGACTTCGTAAAGATTGCCCCTTTAGCGGCATCCGATGCGCCCTTTTTTCTTTTGATGTTATTCCATTTGGAATGACCTGACATATTTACCTCCCGAAACCTCTTTAATTATCCTATTTATAGTACGCGAAAAGCATCATAAAATCAAACCTGTACGGCCGTACTCTGCTCCGCGGACTAAAATATCTTATTCGGAAGAAATATGAGGCCCAGGAAAGCCGAAGCCGCGACGATGATTCCGAGATACGGCAAAAAGAATTGCGGCTTTTTTGCTGACCGTACCGTAAAATAGCAAAAAAGCAAAATGATGTCGGCCGGTCCTCCGATTACAACACACAAACTGATTACGAGGGAATCCGTAATGCGTATAGGGCGATTTTCTTCATGAAAATAATCCCGGAAAGCATTCCCGTTAAACGCGTCAGCTAAACGGGCTTTAACCGGTTTGGAAACCGAGGGAACAAACGCTGCGAGTAAAACGATTACCAGGAGCGAAATCAGTATCCCCAGAAGGCTCGAGTAATATGGAATCCATAAAGGAGTGTCATCAAAAAACGCAAGAATCAGCCGTACGGCAGCAATTCCCAGAAGTACCAGAGAAAACCGGTACATGCCGGTTCTTTTATCTTTTTGTATCATCATCGCAACAATAACCGTCGCCGCCGCTCCAAGCAGCAGGACAAGCTTAAGAAAACCGACGATATCGATGTCCGAAGCACCCGGAAAAATATAGACATCCCGCCGCATCCAAGCGAGAACAGCAAACACAAAACCGGTCAATCCTTCTATAATCGCATAGCGGGAAGCGATCGGGGCGCGGCAATAACGGCACTTGCCGCGAAGAAAAAGCCAGCTGAACAGCGGAAACAGATCAAGCGGTCCCAACTCGTGGCCGCACGTCATGCACATGGAATGCCCTTTAACAATCGTTCTTTTCTCAGGGAGCCTATAAATGCAAACATTCAGAAAGCTGCCGATGATCAGTCCGAATAATCCGAAGAGAGCCGTGTTGACGATCTGAAAAACAGTATAGATGTCCATGTCATTCTCCCGCGCTTTTCTTCATATTTTATCACATCAGAGGAATCAATATTTCGGAGGATTCATAAGAATGACGTAACTTGCTAAATGTATAAAAATCTTGATACAAATAATATCCTGTTTTTTTTTATCCGCGAACGAGTATAATAGTATCTAAATAACATTTCTCTTTACTTATCAGGATTTTTTGTCTATTATCAACAAGAATCCCATGTTCGAATTGTCAATATAGTAGATATACAAGGCCTGCCACAATGATGTAAATTACTTTTGTATGTGTGTTCAGCTTGAATATATGCTTAATTACTACATAATATACCATATTTTTCTTGGAGGCAAAGATGAAGCGACTTGGAGACATTTTGATTGACAGCGGTTTTCTGACCGCAGCAGAACTGGCAGAAGCATTAAGCGCTCAACAAGTATCTAAGAAAAAATTAGGCGAAGTTATCGTCGACATGGGTCTTCTGACCGAACTGGACATTCTTCGCGCCATATCCAGCCAGTATGACACACCGATTATCGATCTTCAAAACGTCGAAATTGATCCCGAAGCGACCAAGATCGTGACAGAGCAGTATTGTGTCGAGAACACGATTGTTCCGATCGGATTTGAGGGCGACCGTCTTGTCGTCGCCATTTATGATCCTCTCAATATTCTTGTTTCCGACGACCTTCGTTTCAGAACCGGCAATGAAGTCATTCCGATGCTCGCCCCGAAGAAGGCGATTGAGGAAGCCATCTCAAGGAATTACGGCAAGGAAGTTGCACAGAAGGCCGCCGCTGACTTAGAGCAGGAGCTCGATATCGCGGCCATTCAGAGTTTAGGCGATCAAATTACCGACGAAGTCAATCAGGCGCCCGTCGTCAAGCTTGTCAACTCCATGATTGATTTTGCGATACGCGCCAACGCATCCGATATTCACGTCGAACCGATGGCTGACCGGGTTCGTGTCCGTATCCGTATCGACGGCGTGCTTTCCGAGATCATGAGCAATCCCTTAGGAGCCCGCGACGCCATTATCACACGTCTTAAGATTCTGGCCGGGCTTAACATCGCCGAGAAGCGTATCCCTCAGGACGGACGTATTCAGACATTGGTCAACGGCAAGCCGGTCGATATGCGTGTTTCGATTCTGCCGACCGTTCACGGCGAAAAGACCGTTATCCGTATTCTCGCCAAGAATGACGCCAATCTGAACCGCAAATATCTCGGAATCAACGCTCATAATAATGATATGATCGACAAGATCGTTAAGGTTCCTCAGGGCATCGTGCTGATTTCGGGACCTACCGGTTCCGGTAAAACGACGACCCTGTACACTCTTCTCGCCGAGAAGAACGAACCGGATACCAACATCGTTACCGTTGAGGATCCCGTCGAAATTCAGATTCCCGGCATCAATCAGGTTCAGGTTAATGTAAAGGCCGGCATGACGTTCGCCGGAGGTCTTCGCTCTATTCTGAGACAGGACCCCGATATTATTCTCGTCGGAGAAATCCGCGACGGTGAAACAGCTGAGATTGCCATGCGAGCCGCTATTACGGGTCACCTTGTTTTCAGTACCATCCATACAAATGATGCTGTTTCTTCGATCAACCGTTTGATCGATATGGGACTTGAGCCTTTCATGGTATCCTCCGCTCTGATCGGCGTTGTTTCTCAGCGACTTGTCCGCCGTATCTGCACAAACTGCAGAAGAGAATACGAACCGGACCAGCTTGAGAAGGATTTATTGAATCTGAAGCCCGGACAGAAGCTATACGAAGGTTCCGGGTGTTCCGAGTGTTCGGGATCCGGATATAAGGGACGTATCGCCATACATGAGATCGTTGTCATGACCAAAGCTATGAAGGTTCTGATGGAAAGAAGAGCCAGCGAGGAAGAAATGCGCAATCTGGCAATGAAGGAAGGAACCCAGATGCTCGCTCAGGCAGCCTACGAACTGGTTCTTGAAGGAATTACTACCGTTAAAGAAATGAATAAAGTTACCTATTCAATTGACTGACAGGAGGTTATATGGTGGAAGGATTTACATTATCTATGGAGGCTATTCTGACGGAAGCGGTTCGGCGACAGGCTTCGGACACGCATCTGACGGTCGGTCTTCCGCCAATGATCCGCGTAAACGGAGATTTAATGCCGCTGAGTTCAAATATACTTACGCAGAGCGACACTGAGTATTTATGCAAATCAATGCTCGACAAAGCACGTCTTCAGTATCTGGCGGAGCGCGGCGAGGTTGATTTTTCTTATGTAGTCAGGGATTACAGCCGTTTCAGATGTAATGTTTTCAAGCAGCGCGGCAGCTATACTCTCGCGGCCAGAACGATAACGACCGAGATCCCAACCTGTGAACAGCTTGCTCTTCCGGAACTCTTCAAAGAGCTTGCTCTTCGTCCGAGAGGTCTGATTCTCGTAACCGGACCGACGGGTTCCGGTAAATCAACCACGCTTGCCGCGATGATCGGACATATCAACCGCAATCGCCGCTGTCATGTTCTGACTCTCGAGGAACCGATCGAATATCTCCACAAGCACGGAGAAGCCATGATCAACCAGCGCGAGGTACATGAAGATACACTGACATTCTCCAATGCTCTCCGCTCCGCTCTCCGTGAAGATCCGGACGTTATCATGGTCGGAGAAATGCGCGACCTTGATACGATCAGCACGGCAATTACCGCATCCGAAACCGGTCATATGGTTATGTCGACGCTGCATACCAGCAGTGCCTCCGACACAGTTAACCGTATCATTGACGTTTTCCCTCCTCATCAGCAGGATCAGATCCGTGTTCAGCTCGGTTCCGTTCTGGTCGCGGTTATCTCTCAGACGCTGATTCCCCGCGCGGACGGCACCGGAAGAGTCGCGGCCTTTGAAATTCTGATCGCCAATGACGCCGTACGAAATCTGATCCGTGAAGGAAAGACATATCAGATCGACAATACAATAGCGACAAACCTCAAATCCGGTATGTGTTCGCTCGATTTTTATCTGGCCGAGCTTACAAAGAAGGGCTTGATAACGCGTGATATGGCGTTGTCAAAGTGCCGTAACCCCGATGATTACAAGCGTTATCTGTCCAACACCGGAAGTGCCGGCGGTTCGGCCGCCAGCGGATTGTTTGACTCGCTCGAGTATTAATAAAAGACGGGAGGTCTGAAGAATGCCAAATTTCAAATATGAAACAATCGACTCCGCAGGCGGTTCGTCAAAAGGTGTCATCGAGGCTCCGAACAAAGACGATGCTGCCAAGGCTTTACGTTCGGATGGACGATATATTGTCTCTCTCCAAGCGGACAAGGGCACAAGTATATTAAACATGAAGTTCGGAAGTCAGAAGCTTAAGACAAAAGATCTCATGCTCATATGCCGTCAGCTCTCTTCCCTTCTCAGTGCAGGTATTACCGTCATCCGCGCTTTGGACATGCTTTACCAGCAAATGGAGAGCAAGAGAGCGAAAGAAGTCATCGGCAATATTTACGAAAGCATTCAATCCGGAAAAACACTCTCGGAAGCTTTTCGCGAACAGGAGAAAGCACTGCCCACCATTATGGTAAGCATGATTTCCGCAGGTGAAGAGTCCGGCCGGCTTGACGAGGTAATGACGAGACTTTCCGCTCATTTCGAAAAGGAATCCAAACTCAAAAACAAAGTCGGTGCCGCAATGGTTTATCCGTCGATTCTCGCATTCGTGACCTTTGCAATCACCATCGGCCTGATGGTCTTTGTCGTTCCCGAATTCGCGAAAACACTGGCCGATCTAGGCACGGAACTTCCCGATATAACCAAGTTTGTTATGGGCATGAGCAATAATTTGATTGCCTACTGGTACCTGTATTGCTTAGCTGTATTTGCAATTATCACGATCTGGAAAGCGTATACCCGATCAGATGCCGGCGGTAAAGCGTGGGATAAAACCAAGCTTAAGATTCCGATCATCGGAAAATCCGTTAAGATGACGGCTGCTGCCCGTTTTACGAGAACCATGTCCACCTTGCTTCGCAGCGGTATCAACGTTCTCGAAGCAATGGAGATCACCAGCCGTACGCTCGGCAACAAATATCTTGTAACGCGCCTGGCGGATTCGAGAAATGAGATTCGTAAAGGTGTTTCGCTGTCCCGTTCGATACGCAACATTACCGAATTTCCGCAAATGATCTACGCAATGGTTGCGATCGGTGAAGAATCGGGAACACTCGATACGATTCTTGACAGAGCCGCCGACTTTTTCGAAGAAGAAGCAGACGCCGCCACGGCCAAGATGACGGCTGCAATGGAGCCTCTGATGATTATCATTATGGCCGTTGTTGTCGGTCTGATCATCGCCGCTTGCGGTGCTCCGATCCTGAGCATGTCCTCCTCTATTTTGTAATGTGTTAATCAAACTACGGAACCTCGAAAGGAGATAAAGTATGGGAAGCTCAATGAACAAGCTTGCAGGCACCGGCGATATTGCGATAGATGCTGCCAGCTCGAACCTGAAGCTGGTACAGGGCAATTACAATCGCAAGAGCGGAACTCTTCAGATTGAAAAGGCCGGTATTGTAACGCTTGAACCCGATACGATTGCAGACGGAGTCATATCGGATCAGTTCGGTGTCGTTATGGCACTCAAGAACACACTCGCCAAGCTTGATATCGCAACAAGGAGGACGATTTTTACAATTGAAGGCAGTTACCTTCATACAAAAGATCTGGAACTCCCGGCTGTCAAACCTGAACAGCTCCGCGACATGGTCCACTATGAAGTTCTCGGCCAGAGCAACACGAACCGGGATATGATCGTCGAGTATATTGTTTATGGCACTATCGTTGACGAAGAAACGAAGCAGACTAAGTATAAGGTCCGTGCCACCGCCATTCCGAAAGAAATTGCGAGCGACATGAGAGATCTTATGAAGACTTGCGCTCTCACTCCGGTCGCACTGGACGTGAATCCGAATGCGATCCGCAAGCTGTTTCATTCGGGTATGATCAATTCTCACATCAACATCGAAGCCAACACACTTTTATTGATCGAACTTTGCGGCAAAACGACAAACGTAACCGTCCTCGACAAAGGATTCCCGGTTATCTCCAGGCGGCTTCAATTCGGTCATAACAATATCCATCAGGTAGCCGAGTCCGTCAAAAAACTCCAGACGAATGCCGCCGATAAATCGTCGATTCTAACCAGACGTCTTCAGGTTGTAAAGGGTGAGAGCGTTAAATCACTGGAGATATCGGATATTGACGTATGGAACGAGACGGTCAAGGATGAACCTTCACTAAACAGTGCGGTTTCTTCGTACTTCAAGAGTCTTACCGATGCGGTTTCCCGTACGGCTCAGTTCTCGATATCCAAATACCATCTTGACAGCATCAGTACCTGCCTCCTTTACGGCAGCGGCGCGCTTTACAAGAAGATGGATAAAGAGTTGTCGAGACAGCTCGGCACACAGGTGGAAGTTCTTAATTCACTGAGCAACGTCGTCACTCCCAAGGATTTCATACTTTCCGAGTATGTGAATGCTTGCGGTGCGCTGATTCGTGAGAAATGAGGGGGGGTTAAGAAATGGCCAATACTAAGATTGAATTGTCTAAAAAGGATATGAACTTCTTTTCGGAGTTTTCGGGACCATCCAGCCAGGTGAACGCGATTGTTCCGTATGCTCTCCTTATTCTTGTAGCACTTGTTGTGGTCGGAGGCGTGGTCTTCGGATTTCTTAAAATTCAAACCGCAGCCGTAAGGAGCCAGATTGACATTCTGAATGCTGAAATCAATTCCGAAGAGAATCAAAAGAATCTCAAGGAATATACCGACACATATAACAGTCTGGCCGGTTACAATTTGCAGTATTACGATGTGTCCTCTCTGTTCTCTAACGTAAAGAACACGGATAAAATCGATTCTACCGTAATGGATGCCGTTTATACGAATCTTCCGGTGGACGTTTTCGTATCCGATTTATCGTATGAGTCAGGTAAAGTTCAATTAACGGGCACATGTGACAGTTATTTCACACCGCTTTCCATGCTGGCCAATTTTAGAGAAGTATCACTTTTTTCGAATATCGAGATTTTATCTATTGAACAGATTGATTTCAGCACATCTCCTATGCCGCCAGAGGAAATAGCGGCAGCCAGCAAGTTCTCCTTCGATATTGCATGTTACCTGAAGGATACTTATCCGGTTGTTACCTCAAGATTGATCGATGATACAGCCTCTACACCGCTTACGGCCGTAGACAGTCAAACATTGGGACTCGGCGAGAAGTACGAGATCAAGAACATCAACACGTATACTTCCGAGAACGGTACAGTCTATACCGTAAGCCGCATCCTTGTGAACAATATCGTGCTCACGGAGCAGCAGCTTGCTACAGTCAAACAGAATGATCTTATTACGGGTATAACGAATGCGGCTACGGATATTAAGATCTACTATGTCGCTGATGGAGGTGCTCAATCATGAAGCTTACAAAGACCGAATTAATTTTGGCCGGCGGTCTGCTCATCGCCCTGCTCATAGTCTTATATTCATCTGTTATCTACAGACCTGCTACCGACGAGCTTTTTGAGGCACAGCAGGAATATAGAAACCTGACCGTCCAACAAGAAGAGAATAAGAATATTATCGACAAAGTCGCAGCCCTTACGAGTACCCGTGATGACTTGAAAAATGAGATTGCGACAATCGAGAACAGCTTACTCCCCGAACTGGATGTCGAGGTAATTACATCCCGGTTTGCCGATATTTTTGCAGCCAACAATCTGGAATTCGTAACCAAGATTACTTCGACTATGCCCACATCGATTATGCTGCAGCGCGCCGATGGTACGACCAGCGGTGATAGTGTACAGTACATTCGCATTTCGATGAAGGTATCCGGTAAAGACGGCGTGACCGAAGGCGGTATTCCCGCTTCCGGATACGAAGATTTTATTAAAGCCGTAAAGACCATCGAAACCGAAAATCCGGAAGCGATACGGATCTATTCGATTTCAATGGAAGAGACCCAACAAGGATTCCAGTATTTCTTTATCAGCGTCGATGTATATCAGTTCGTTCTATCCTCGGAAAGAATTGACCCGATCGACACAAGCGATCCTTATCTCTCCTGGTACCGCGAAGCGGTTGCCACAGGCGGCAAAATCGGAATTCCTTACGACAATGTTCCGCCGTCGAAGCTGCTTGAGGTCTTCTTTAGACCGTTTGCAACAACACAGGTATCCGGAGGTGTTCCTGATGCAGGCGATGCAGCCCAAGTTCCGGATGCTACGGAAGCAGCCCCGACACCGGCCGCGTAGTTTCCAATTTCGCCATAAAATTGTGAAGAAATTACAAAGTTTATGTTGCATTTCTTCACAGCCATGTTATAATATACCTATAAATCACTTGAAATCCTAAGGAGGATGTGCACATGAAAAAGATCCAGAAGAATAAAAAAGGCTTTACACTCGTTGAAATGGTTCTTGTTATCGCAATCATCGTTATTCTGGCTTCCGTTCTTTTCTTCTCTGTCAGCGATTACCTGAACAAGGCTAAGTCCGCTAAGTCCATGATCCAGACTCATAATGACGAAATCAACAAGGCGAACGCAGATATTTCTGCTGAGATCTAAGTTGGTTAGGACATTATCCAATTAAACTGTGAGGGGGTGCCGTTCAGTAGTAACTGAACGGCATCTTTTTCGTTCGTGTTCGCCACCCATGGTTCGATATTTTTCGTTATTTTTCATGCATTTCAACTACTTTTTTTACTTCAAATGCTATTTCCATGATATAATAAATAGTAAGTATTTTTAATTCGCTTCTTCTATTATCCGGAGGGTACCAGATGAAAAGAATTCACAAGAATAAGTTTGGATTTACATTACTCGAAATTGTGATTGTCATTGCAATCATAGTGATATTGGCAAGCGTTCTGTTTTTCTCTGTTTCCTCTTACCTGAACAGAGCAAAGGCCGCTAAGAAGAATGTCTCTTCAGCAAACCAATCTTTTTCAACCGCTAACTCCAAGATCAACTCCAAGTTTGTAGATCTAGGGTATTGATGTATCGATAATGGAGGTCAGGAATATGTGCTTTCTTTTTCCCGCTCGCAAAGTAACCGTCAAGCATAATGTGAAAGGTAAACGAGGTTTTACGCTCCTGGAGACGATGCTTTCCATAGCCCTCCTTTTTGTGCTTACCCTTATTGTTTATCAGGGCTTTGTTTCCACCATGCAGATTTCTACAAACTCAGCGCTCTATTCCAAAACCGGTACGACAGCCGCAGGTACTGTGTATTCTCAGATGGCTACTACAGCTGTCGATGCCTCTACGATACCTACAAGAGCCATTCATCTCCAATTCAGCTCGACGACCTATAGGAACCTTGGTGTTGTTGATTTCACAGCTGCTCCGACAACGGATACGAGCTTCGGTGACGCAGCCTATCAGGAAAGCACAACTCTAAATTCGACAAAACGGCATGGCTTCATTTATTGCGGCAAAGCATTGACTTGATAGAGAAATAAGGAGCACTTATTATTATGCGCAAAGTGAATAAAATTAAGAATCATGTACGATCCGGTTTCACGCTTCTTGAAATCGTGCTTACTATGGCAATTCTTCTGATTCTTCTTTCCGTGGTTTATTCAACCTTCTATATTGTCAACGCATCCCACGCAAACATAGCTGTCATCAACGATGCAAAGGATTTTGCAGCTATAAATATGCAGGCGATCGAGAATCTGACCGTGAACGCCAATACCATCAAAATCAGCAGTGATCCTATTCTTGTTGCCGGGGACGCGGGATATACGGCCATATACTTCGAAACAGACCCGACAACAAAGGAAAGTGTTCTTTATTATCATAAAGACGGATCGGCAGCGAATAATGCATTCGATTTGACTCAATATACCATTGACGGCGGCGCTAAGAAGAAATGGTCTGTTCAGGCGACATTCACGAATCCTTCGAAGA
>CAZTXQ010000041.1:0-2195 GCA_964617375.1 uncultured Mageeibacillus sp.
GACGACGCAGGATACGATCGGGACGACGCAGAGAAAGCTTGCAAAGATCAGAAGGAAGTATTTGGCGATCGCCGTGAGAACACGAAGGATTCGCTCGCCGTTCGAAAGGCCGCTGTTATTTGCCATCTTCCTCACCTCGTCCTTTCCGTTTTCGCAAAGGCCGATGCCTTATGGTCTATTTTCGCAGATGCCCCTGCCCCGGGACGCGTTCCCGAAAAGGATCGGGCCTTAAGACGGGACGAATCTCTGTCGCGTTTCGACGCACGCTGGAGGGCTCTTTTCGAAGTGCCTGTCCCGTCATCGTCTTCGTTGAAGGCATATCGGAAGAACAGCTTCTGTGCAAGCGTTGCGATTACGATGATTCCCATCAGGACGACGGCCATCGCCGAGGCAAGCCCGACCTTCTGATTCTCGTGAGCGATCGTATGCATGGTAACGAAGTACGTCGAAGTACCGAAATTGCCTTTGGTAATAACGAACGGAGGCTCAAATGCGGACAGCGATCCCGTGATGGAAAGGATCAGGTTCAGCAGAACGATCGTCCGGATACTCGGAAGAATGATATAGATAAACTTGTGCCATTTGTTAGCGCCGTCAATTTCAGCGGCCTCATACATATTCGGGTCGACCGACATAATCGCCCCGATAAACAGGACCATGTTTTGTCCCATGTATTTCCAAACGGAAGTCGCAACAAGCGAGAAATTATTGATGCTGGTGTCTTTCAGCCAGTAAGGAAGCGAATTTGTATCGATTCCGATCGAACCCAGAAGCGTATCCAGGACAAATCCGCGGGTATAGAAGAACTTGAAAATGAATCCGAGCGCAATGCCGTTCACCAGGAAAGGAAAAAAGATTGCGCCTTTGAAGAAATTTCCGCCCCTGATTTTAAAACTCAGGATCGTTGCAAAAAAGAGTGCAAGAGCCATCTGCAGCAGTGCACCGCCCATATAGTAGAAGCTCAGTTTAAGCGAACCGAAGATGTCGTCACGCTGAAAAACATCCAGATAATTCTCCAGCCCGATGAAGGTACGTGACCCTAAGTATTTCATCTTATAGAAGCTGAACTCAAACATCTTGAAAAAAGGCAGATAGGTAAATACGAACAGTAGAATCAGCGGAACGATAAGAAATGTGAAGCCGACAAGGAACTTCTGTCCGCCCATTCCTTTTCTCCATCTGTTGAACTTGATCTTTTGCGAATTCGTTTCTGCTTTTATCATTGGAAATCCTCCCCCGAAACTCATGAGCCAGTGCCGGAAGCACTGGCCCATGAGCATATACTTTAAAAAACCGGGTAAAGCTTATGAGGAGCATCTTAGCCGGGAGTTACACCGGCAGCTTCCTGAGCATCCGTCCAGCTGGCATTCCATTCCGCTACGATATCCTCAAGTGTCTTGGAGCCGTCAAGCGCTGCTTCAACAATTGCAGAGACGTGCTTGGGATCGGAATTAAGGCTGATTTCGGAATCCGTGTTGACCACGCCGAGGAGACCTTCTTCGCCGGCAATCGCAGGATTGTCAACAACAAGAGTAACATCGGAGAAGGCCTTCAACGTATCGGGATACTCTGCTCCGATAACGACGGGGATTCCGCCCTGATCGTATGCGAAGTTCGAGGATTCGGTCAGCCACTTGATATAGAGTGCGGCGGCCAGCTGCTTGTCGGCAGAAGAATTGACATTGATACCGTAGCAGTAGTCGGGGCCTGCCGAAGCATACTGTTTGCCGTCAACTGTAATCGGGAAAGACATATAACCGATGTCGTCGGCGTTCTCGCCGGCCTGCTGCATCTGAACAACGGCCCAGGAGCCGAGGACCATCGTCGCGATTTCACCGTTGTTGATCATGGCCTTGCAGGCTTCCCAATCGGTGGTCGTCGGATCGTCTTCCACAAGTCCCTTGGCAACTGCGTCATAAAGAACACTGTATACGGCATACGGGCCCGTCTCATCGCCGCGGTTGGCAAAAGGATCTTTGGCATGAGGAAGGACCTGATTCATGAAATTCGCATCCCCGGTCGCAGAACCGCCGATATAAGCGTCCCATGCACCCATTGTCCAGCCGGCCGCAAAATTAGTATAAAGCGGGATGGCATCCGTGTTGTCTTTGACCAACTGGAGGGCTGCGATGAACTCCGTCGGAGTCTTCGGCAGAGTTGTAATACCGGCAGCTGTGAAAACAGCCTTGTTATAA
>CAZTXQ010000041.1:2211-6429 GCA_964617375.1 uncultured Mageeibacillus sp.
CGACACCCTGCGCATTGCCCGTAGAAGCAATACCGTAAGAAACACCGTCAAAAGACTTGTCCTGCATAAACAGGTACTTCTCAGAAAGGACAGCCTGATCGCCGAAAGGCTTGAAATAGGTTCCGAGGTCTTTCTTGTCGATCGTGCTGGGGATCATGCAGATGTCGCCCCAATCAGAAGAAGAAAGACGCGTTGTCACATCCTGCTGATAGTCGGTGACGCCTTCATAGGTGATCTTGATATTCGGATAGATCTTGTTGAATTCCTTGATATAATCCGCCAAAGCAGTGTCAACAAGGTCCGTGCGGTGGGTGAGAAATTTGAGCTCCACGTTAAGGTCAGTGCCGTCCTCACCGACGACAAGCTGATCGAAGGTCTTGCTGTAGGGATCGGTCGTGGCAGCGGTGGTCTCTGCGGAGCCTGTTGTCGTCTCTGCAGGTGCGGCGGTGGTGTCGGCGGCCTTGGTCGTCTCGACTGTCTTGGCCGTACCGGTACAGGCTGTGGCGGAAAGCGCCATAACCATCGCAAGGATTAAAGTAACAATTTTCTTCATGTTTTTCCTCCTTAATAAATCTGGAAAATTAAGTTTATTAACCATGTTTGTATCTTATCCGCTTCTTACTTGATTGTCATTGTACTATTTTGGGATTTTATCACTATGTTGGCCTTTTTGTCAAAGTACATAAAATGATTGTGGTAATAACCTCGTTTTTAGGTATTTTGACCTTGATTCAGAGGCCCGATTTCAATTAAACAGGATTACTTAACTTAATTATTCTTATCTCGAGTTTCGATTAATTCATTAAATTAATCTAGTTTTATTAAAAGACTTGATTTCAAAAAGTTGCACTTCTATAATGAGACCACATGATCCCTACGGAAAGCGCAAGGCATTCGGGAGAAATTAAGTATATGAACGGTCATGAATCACAAAATACTTCTTCCTCCAACCTTACTCCGGCAGGACCGGAAAGTATTTCACGAATTCTGGACGGAACAATTTACACAAGAACTTTGCTTCCGTTTTTCGAAAACGGCGGGTATATCCTGCTCCGGGTGCGATCCGGCGAAGGCATGCTCATCTCCGGCGGCCGGGAGTACCCGATGATCGCCGGGTACGCTCTTCTTTACCGGGCGCATCTTCCCGCGGTTGTCGATCTTGCCTGCGATTCCCTCTCCCTCTCCGCATTATGTCTGACACGCGGCCTTGGGGACGTCTTTCACGACACACCGCCGGTTCACCGTTTCCCGGAAACAGCAGAATTGTCCTGTGCATTGCAGCGGAATTTCCGCCGCACAGCCTGCAGGACATCTGCCGCGATTGAAGAAGATCCAATAAAAGAGATCATGAATGTACTCCGGCGATGCGTCGAAGCCGGGCCGGAGAAGTCGCTTACCGCACCGTACTACATGGCTGCGATGAAGAATATTCTTGATTCCAGATACGGCGAGAGAATCTCCCTCGACGGCATTTCGAGAGAACTTCATATGAACAAGTTTAAGTTGGCAAAGGAATTCAAAGCGCTTTTCTCATCGTCTCCGATCGAATATCTGATCAACCGGCGAATCGAATCTGCGGCAAAGCTTCTTTTCGCGACGGATCGTTCCGTCACGCAGATCGCCGCGGATGTTGCCATGGAGAACGTCTCCTATTTCGTACGGCGTTTTCGGGAAACATATGGCACGACTCCGCTCCGCTACAGAATGACCGCGCGCGAAAATTCGGACGAACATGCCGCACAACGTCAGGAAGACAAATTCTCGCCCGAATCGGGTCTGCTATAAGAATCTTATGCTTGTTTCACAGGAAGTACCGAATCCTTGAAGACCAGCTTGCCGCCGATCTGGATCCGCCCGGCCCGATAGGCCGGATTCTTGTAACGCTTTATAACGGTGTTGACCGCGGCCCTTGCCAGTTCCTTCATATTGACCTCCACCGTAGTAATGCGAGGGGTCGAGGTGTTGTCCGCCGTCGAGTAGTTATCGAAACCTACGACCGATATGTCTTCCGGTACGCGGTATCCTTTCGACTGGAGATACTTAATGAACCGGTACCCGACCTCGTCGCAGTTGCATACGAACGCTTCGGGCATTTCATCCGGCAGCACAAATTCGATATTGTCGCCGTCGTCGGTACGGTCTGAGATCAGCCAGTCTTTTCGCGGAGAAAATCCGTGCTCAATAAGCGCCCGGCAATATCCCATATAGCGGTCCATGATACTCGTCGTCGCGTGCACATTCCCGACGAAACCGATACGTGTATGTCCGGCTCCGAACAGATAATCCGTCATCAAATACATATCGAAATAATTGTCCGTCGTAATGGAATCGACGTCGAAATCTTTCTCGTAAAAATCCAGATACACGCAGGAAATCCCCGTATCCGCAATACAGCGCAGATACTCGGGAGACAGCTGCCCGATGATAATGAGCGATGAGACTCGCTTCTCGACAATCATTTTGGAAATTGTGCAAGACATCTCGTCTTCAGAGGAGAGAATGTCGAAAATACTGATGAGGCCGCGAAGCTTGAGTTCGACCGCCAGCTTCTGGTAGAGCTCCCAGTAGAAAGACAGGCTGTACTTTATATACCGCTGTGCGGTAAGAATGCCGATGTCGCACCCGACGAGAAGATCGGGGCTGGGCTTGGGACTGGTCTTGGAGTAGACATATCCCAGCTCGCCTGCCGCGCGAAAAATTTCTTCCCGAACAGCCGGACTGACACCTTTTTTCCCTGAAAAAGCATTGGAAACGGTAACGTTGCTTACGCCGAGCTTTGCGGCAATGTCATTCATCGTTACCTTGTTTTGAGCAGCCTCTCGCATAGAAGCACCGCCTTATATCAATTTGATTCTCTAATTATTTTAAGGCACTTCAATTAATTATTCAAGCGAATCAAATTAATTTTGATTAAAATTAACATTTTACAGCTTTTTTACGAACCGGTAGCCGGTCTTCTCATAGCCGAGTGACTCATAGAACAGGTGGGCTTCCTCTTTTCTCTGGAACCCCGACGCGAGCCAGGTCCCCTCGCACCCCTTTTCGGCGGCGTGCTGCTCGGCAAAGGCAACAAGCGACCGGCCGATGCCGGCGCGGCGGTGCTCTGCTTCGGTTACGAGTGCCGAGATCTCGCCGTACCGGGAGACATGCTCGATCCTCTCGCGAAGTCGAAAGCCCATTACGCCGCTGATCACGCCGTCGTCCTCATAGACGAACAGCTCGTCGCTGATGCTCCGGCGGGTCATCTCGAGCCGGTCCCGCATTTCTTCCGGGGTCATAAGGCTGCCGTTAAGGATTGCTAAGAGGTGTCTTGCCGCGTCGATATCGCGGTCTTCCATGAGTCGAATAAGCATTTCGGATTCTCCTTACTCTGATTTCTGACCGGCTGCCCAAAATCGCCGGCCGTAGGGCTGTATTCAATCGAAGAGTGCTGTGTTCGTTAAGCCAATTCAGGCGGCCTTTATGCCGGGACGGTTTGCGAAAAGGTGTTGGTGTTAACGCTACGACGCGTTAACACCCGCTCGCGGTATGCGTAGTGGTATTGGCATCGTAAACGGCGCCCGCGCACTATACGGCATGCGTAGTGGTATTAGCGCCGTCGCACGGCGCCCGCGGTGCTCGAAAAGGTATTGGCGCCGTAAACGGCGCCCGCGCACTATACGGCATGCGTAGTGGTATTGGCGCCGTAGAACGGCGTCCGCGCACTATACGGCATGCGTACTAAAAAGCACCGAGTGACCTGTTTAGTACGCATACTCTGTCTTCAAGGCTGCCCGGCAAGCGTTGACATGCGTAAAGGTATTGGCGCCGTCGCACTGCAAGACCTACCGCCTATTTAAACCGGCAAGCTCTTCTAGGCGGTAGGATCCCATGCAAAGTCCCTCTGTCGAGGCGAGACCTACCGCCTATTTAAGCCGGCGAGCCCTTCTAGGCGGTAGGTTCCCATGCAAAGTCCCTCTGTCGAGGCGAGACCTGCCGCCTATTTAAGCCGGCGAGCTCTTCTAGGCGGTAGGTTCCCATGCAAAGTCCCTCTGTCGAGGTAAGACCTGCCGCCTGAATCGGCTGTTGAGCTCTTCTAGGCGGTTGTCCGCGCCGATGTGGGTTCGAGAACAAAGCAAACAACCCGGTGATGTTTTTTGGCGAAGGTTTCCTGATCCTTCGCTTGATCCTTCGCCAAATACTTCGGCATTTCCGTTTAATCTTCAGACGCATTTTCCG
>CAZTXQ010000041.1:6529-12388 GCA_964617375.1 uncultured Mageeibacillus sp.
TGATCCTTCGCCAAATACTTCGGCATTTCCGTTTAATCTTCAGACGCATTTTCCGGCTGTTCGTCGGCAGTCTCCTCCGGCAGCAGGATCGCGAAGCTCTTTGTATATCCTTCGGGGCCCTGTCGGAGTATGGCGCAGCCGCCGTGTCGTTCGATGATTTTACGTGTGATCGCAAGTCCTAAGCCGCTGCCGCCACGTGTGCTTCTCGATTCGTCGCCGACGACAAACGGCGTAAACAGCCTTGAGGCAAGTTCTTCGGGGATCGCATCACCGTCGTCCGAGATTTGAATCTCCCAGCAGGTGACGGGGGATCCCGCACCGGCGTTTGGCACATTGCTGACGGGCGTTCGGGCACCGGCGTTCGAGCCGGATTTCGAGGCGATGCCGTGATTGGACAGGACGCCGGCCACCGGAGCTACACCGTTCACCGGCACTAGACCGGCCACCGGCACCGCACCGGCCACCGGAGCTACACCTTCCATCTCGGCCGCATTCTCCTCCGGCGTCCCGCTTATTCTGGCGAGGCTGATGCGGACGTGACGGCCGGGGCCGTTATGGAGGATTGCGTTGTTTAAGAGGTTGGTGACGGCGCGGGAGAGCTCGAGGCGGTCGCCCGTGATGCCGACGGATTCGTCGGGAAGATCAATGTCGAGCATGATGGACTGCTTCTCGAATTCGCCGTACATGGTCGCGATGACGCTGCGAAGGAGCTCGGTCAGCTCGAGTTTTTCGCGGCGGATCTCATAGCCCGGATTGTCGAGGCGCGAGTATTCGAAAAGAAGCTCGACAAGTTCGTTCATATGAAGGGCTTTGGCGCGAATCGCTTGTAAGTACTCGTCCTTCTTACTCTCGTCCGTCACCAGCCCGTCGGAAAGAGCGCCGGCGTATCCGGCGATCGTCGAGATCGGAGTTTTCAAGTCGTGGGAAATGTTGGAGAAGATCATGCTGCGTTCGCGCTCGTACGCCCGCTTGGCGTTATCTGCCTCTTCGAGCTGCCCCGCCATGTAGTTGAAGGCGTCCTGCATCTCTTCAAATTCGACATTGATCCGTCCCGTGAGGCGCGCGGTACGGTCGCCGCTTGTGA
Organism: uncultured Mageeibacillus sp.; assembly: GCA_964617375.1. Taxonomy (GTDB): domain Bacteria; phylum Bacillota; class Clostridia; order Saccharofermentanales; family Saccharofermentanaceae; genus Firm-13. Next base: position 7,614 of record CAZTXQ010000041.1, read on the forward strand.
TTTCCCGAAGGCCGGTCGTGAGACGGTTGATCGGCTCCATAACTTTTTGCTTCAACAGGTATGCGAAAATCCAAATAAAGGTCAGGATAGCACATAGATATAAGATCATGAGAAATATGCCCATGATCATAGACAGGACGCTGTTGACAGAGTCCAGAAGCGCCATCAGCAAGGTGCCGATCGCGAGCATGACAGGCCATGCGATGCTGATCAGGACAGAGAATCCGATGAAGCTCATCATCGAGTAGATCATCAGACGCGGCTTTCTCTTCCTCTTGCCGGTGACCGGATCCCGTTTGCCGAAGATGCTGGTAAAGAGTTTCCGATCGCCCGTCATTTCTCGAAGCGGTACCCCAGCCCGCGGATTGTCTTGATGGATTCGCTCTCCGTATCGCCGAGCTTAGCGCGCAGCTTGCTGATGGAGACCATGATGCTGTTGTCGTCGACAAAGCTCGATTCATTCCAGCCGGCCTCGTAGATCTGCTGCTTCGTGAAAACGCGGCCCGGATTCTCCATGAATTGCTTCAGAATCCGGTATTCGGTGGACGTCAGTTCAATCGGCGTTCCATGCCGGAAAAGGAGGCACTGCTCCGTATCGAGAACCAGGTCGCGAATGGCAATCCGGCGATCGCGCTCGGACAGCCGGGTGTCGAACCGCTGCGAGCGTCTAAGGTGTGCCTCGACACGGGCGCAGAGTTCGAGCGGGTTAAAGGGCTTCGTCACATAATCGTCCGCGCCTAGTTTCAGCCCGAGCACGCGGTCGTGGGGATCGCTTTTCGCCGACAGGAAAAGGACCGGGAGGTTATTGGTCTCGCGGATTCTCTTGACGAGGGTGTGTCCGTTCATGCCCGGCATCATGATGTCGATGATGGCCAGGTCAAAATCGGTTCCGCTCAGCTTTTCGAGCGCCTCGATACCGTCCGATGCTTCGACGACGGTATAGTTCTCGTTCTCGAGGTAGAGGCGCAGGAGATCGCGGATTTCTTTCTCGTCGTCGGCTATCAGGATCATCGTACCCACAAGATTTTCCTCCGTTTGAATAGGCTCTGGAAAAAAGCCGGCAATGCAGCGTATTCAGAAGATATGTCATTACTTAAATTATCGCAAAGAAGTTCCAAAGTGCAAGCACAACATACATAGCCGCGACGAGTATCGTTGAAAGGATGGCCTTGATTGCAACGGATTGTTTGATCTCCCCGGATTTCCGTATAAAGAGATATACCTCACGGGCGACTGCCGCGAAGAAGAGGAGCAGGATCAGAATAGCCGCATAGATATGCAGGTTGCACGTCAATTTTGACAAGTCGCCGTACCCCAATTCTCTTACGACGAGTGCGAAAATATTGACGGCCGAGAGTACTGCGGTACCTGCGACAAGCCTTGCGGACAGGCGCATTTGGCGGCTCTCGAGGGACAGTACCTTGTCCGGGTTCGGCTTACGGATCAGGTTTACAATACCGATGCCGATGTAAACGGGCAGGGAAATCGTGCAAAACGCGACGGCCATAACGAAGATCACCGCGCAGATCAGGAATCCCGTCCGGGACGCGCCCTCAATGCTGTCCAGGGAAACGAGTTCCGAATCCGACCCCATGGAGACGGTGATGATCTTCCCTCCCTCCTTGATAAAGCAGAGTTTCTCCGCCGTACCTCCGGGTTTGTCCGCCGTAAAGACTCCCGGGGACGTCTGCGTAAAGATCTCGTCTTCCGACGGCACGAGAAGCATTTTAAGGGCGATTTTGTTGCCGCCGGCCTCTTCGAATGTCATCATGCCGATCATGCCGAGCTGCCCGAAGACCGGCGCGGTGAAGCTGCCTCTGGACACGACATACGTGCCGCCCGTGAATTCCGATACGTCGGGAAGCGTTCCGGCCGCCTCGGGAAGATCGGTCACCGCTTTTTCCCCGAGAAAGAGACCCTCCAGGGCGCCGAGAATTTCGGTCTCGCTTTCGCGATTCACCAGGATGACAAACCCGAATTGATCTTCGGGCGACACCATCATATATGCGGAAAAGGCGTTCGTGTTGCCGACATGTCCGTACGCGGTCGTATCGCCTTTGTACTCCCAGAACCCGTGGGAGCAGCCTTGCAGCTCCGGCGAGCTTCGGCAGCTCTCCGTGAATATCTCCGCCCCGGTCTCTGGATTCTCGAAAAGTCCTCCGTCGGTATCGAGCAGCGCAATCGCGAACTTCGCGAGATCGGCCGCCGTACCGTTCATGGATCCGGCGGGATAGAGATTCACATAACTGCTGCCGTATTTGGCGAAAGAACCGCTTTCCGCAATCGTGTAACCCATTGCTTTGTCTTTCAGAATATCCGGGGCATCGCTTAAGTCCGCCTCAAGTCCTGTCTGATTCATACCGAGCGGAGCCAGAATATTTTCGCGCACATAATCGGCATATCGCTCGTTCGTAATGCATTCGACGATATATCCCGCAAGAGCGGCGGAAAAATTGGAGTACGAAGTGACGGTATCCGGCTTAAAGACCTGCTCAGGCACATAGTTCAGAAGCGCTTTCGCCAGATCGACGGGACCCGATTTCTGAGAGGAGATCAGATCGTAGTAGACATCCTCGAAACCCGCCCGGTGATTCATCAGATCGAGCATCGTGATCTCATATTCAAGGCCAAGCTTCGCGTAGAAGTCGGCGGGCAGGTAATCCGAGATCGATGCGTCAAGATCGATCAGGCCTTGCTCTTTTAGCTGCATGACGGAAGTCCAGACAAAGGTCTTCGATACCGAGCCCCATTCGAAGATGGTCTTGTCCGGATCGACGGACGTCCCGGTCTCGATGTCAGCCATTCCGTAGCCTTTCGAAAAGACGGTCTTCCCGTCCTTGACAAGGACGACGGCCGCGCCGGGGCAGGTCTTCCCGATATATTCGTTGACGACGGCATCGATCTGCGACTCAATTTGGTCGGAGGTTATTCCGGACGGCGTGATTACGGTGCCGGCTCCAGTCGCCGCGTTTACGGAATCCGCCGATGCGGCAAAAGCGGCGAACGGCATCGCGCAAACAATCGATAATACAAGGAATAAAGCCGTCAGCAGGTTTCTTATGATGTTCTTCTTCATGTGATTTCTCCCTTGGAGTTTCATTTTGTCGGGTGCTTGTTTTCGCGTCATGCGGGTTTCTTACGCCGCCGGATTCTCCGCTTGCCCGGCGACCCATTCGATCCCGGCGGTTATTTCGTCGGGCATTACGAAATGGATATAGTGACCGGCGTCGTATACGATTTGCGATTTGATTTCGGGAAACTGGCGGGACACGTTTTCGACACAGACCCCGAGCATCTCGAGCGTCTCGTCGACCGGCGAATCGGGATCATGCGTCGATACTTCGTAGAGCACATAAGCCGGAATTCCGTTTAGGGGATCGCCCTTTGCAGCCTTGTCCAGGAGACTGTTGACGGAACCGAACTGTTCGGCTACCGTCGATACATAAGAATCGCGGTAGCAGTTCTCGTTGATCGCGTTAAGATAATCGGTGCCCATAGCCGCTTCAATCCGTCCGTCAATCTCACGGTCAAGAAGCCGGACGCCCATGTCCTCAAGAAGCCGCGGGAATCCGACCTTGTTCGTGAGACCCAGCAGTTGATACTGAAGCTTGTTCGCCTGATATGCCACTCGCGCGAATGTGTCGGAGATCATCGCCTCGTTTGTCGCGTCGACCAGTACGACGCCCATTACGTCGTTCGGGAAAAGCTCCGCGTAGCGCCGGACGATGGCGCCTCCGCGGGAATGCCCGACGAAAATGCAAGGGCCTTCGATATCGGCCGCTTCGAGAAGCGAGTGCAGATCATTGATCTCAAAGTCCGCGGAACGGTCCCCCGAGGAGTCGCTGCTTTCTCCGACCCCCATAGGATCATAAACAATCGTCCGGTACCGATCCCCGATCAGCGGAGCGTAGGTACAAAAGGAATACGCTCCGTCCGCAAGTCCCGGAACAAACACGACCGGAACCGCGTCGGCGGGTCCGTTGATTTCGGCATACATTTTCCCGTTCCCGACCGTATAGAGCTGCCCCGGCCAGGCGTATTCGCGGGCGTTCCGGAGTGCGTCGGCCTGTCGGATGCTTCCGACGATGGCCGTGACGACCATTACCGTAACCAGAAGGATCAAAGGGATCAGAATCAGCAGACGTTTCTTTCTTGTTTTCATTGATTTACTCCTCATACTTCATGCTGTAGATCGCCGGATAGTCGGCCGAGTACCCGGTTTCCAGCATCTCCGACGGCACGCCTTCTATATACTGATCGAAAAATGCCGTGACGTAGGCGGTCAGCGAAGCGAGTGCGCTCTTCCCGTCCACATCCGCGATGTCTCCCATTTTCATGAATGGGAATTTGTCATAGAGAAGACCCGAATCGGTCGCAAAAGAATCGTGCGTCGAATCAAGAAGCATCATGTGATAGCAGGCCTCGGAAGACTCCGACGCGACGACCTTTTCCTGAAAACAGATCGCACCGATGATCGATTCCTGCGAATTGTTCATGAAGACGAACGGCTGATCCACAGGCGTCGTCGTCTGTTTCCCGTAAATAGAACCGTCCATGTTGATGCCGCCGGCGAGTTCTTTTCGCTCCTGCAGGCACTGAATCGCGGCCGCGCCGCCGAACGAATGCCCGAAAATGCCCGTTTTCGAGAGATTCATAGAGCCCTTAAGAATCGCATTCGACTCATTCAGCTCGTCTAATGAATCGAACACATATAACATGTCCGCCGTCCAGATATCGCATAGCACATTGGAATTTGCTTCAAGCTTGTCATTGTC
>CAZTXQ010000041.1:12488-15626 GCA_964617375.1 uncultured Mageeibacillus sp.
CCGCCCTTTGCGGGCTCGGCCGGATAATAAACGGTCACCGGGAGCTCGCGCAGATCATCAGGCGTGTCCGAAAAGACTTCAAGGCGCTCTTTATCCGTTATATAGAGCTTCGTCTGTCCGACTTTGTATTCGCCTTCCGGCGTCGGATAGTGAATGCCGTACGCGACATACGCGGCTGCGGATACCGCGGAGACCAGGAAAAGTGCCGCTATTGCTGTCAAAATGACTCTTTTACGTGTGATTTTCATGTTACCCTCCCTAAAAAATCGAGCCGTATGCACGATCTTCTCCGAGCATACGGCGGCAAGGTTTCTTAAGACTCAAGGAAAGCTTAAGCTAACCTAAAATTAATGTGGCTTGACATATTGAACGTCGTTCAATACAATGAGCAAAAGCACAGGAGGACATATGCCGGGAAAAGAAGAAATCCGCGAACGCATCGTCGAAGCGGCCACCGCCCTGATCGAAGAGACCGGCGGCAACGCCGAGCGCATAACCGCGCGGTCCGTCGCTATAAGGGCGGGCGTCGCGCTGGGCCTCATCAACTACTATTTCGGCAGCAAGGAGAACCTCGTCGCCGAGTGTGTCGCACGGATCATCCGCAAGGTGATCCTGGGCTTCGACACGTCGAAGATCTACCCGGACGACCGGTCGCGGCTCGAGGCCTGGGCACAGCATGTGTTCGCGTTTCTTTTCGAGCATCCGGAAATCAGCCGCATCTCGATCCTCTCCGACATGCACGCGTACACGGCCGGCTCCAACACGGGCGGCACCCAGAAGGGTTTCGCCCTGGCGCTCTCCGGCGTCGCCGACCCTCAAGACCGCGCCCTCCTCGCGCTGATTCTGACGAGCGCGATGCAGGCAGCCTTCCTCGGCCGTGATGCGGCTGTGGCTTTATGGGGCTTTGACTTCGCGAAAAACACCGACCGCGACGCGTTTATTTCGCGGATCATCGGACTTCTGGCGATCGAAAAATGCGGGAAGCCGATTCACGAGGCCGGACCGCCGAACGAAGCCGCCCGCCCTTAAGATTTATCGAAAAACGGCAATAGAAAAGCCGCATCACAGCGGCCTCAAAGGAAAGGAATCCTTATTATGAACAGAACACTCGGCGTCACGGCATCTATCCTAAACATCGTCTGCGTGGCAATTTTCGCGATCTGTATGCCTATCAACTCCTTGAACGGGTGCTACCTGTCGTCGATCGGAATCGCGCTGAGCTTCGTCCTCCTGCTCTCCGCTTTTGCGGCATATGCGAAGCCCGACAAGCGCGTCGCAGCCAATGCGGCGATGCTTTTTGCCGCGATATACGCCGTCGTCATAATCGTCGTTTACTTCACGCAGCTGACGACCGTACGCCTCGAAACATTGTCCACCGAGGCATCGCGAATTCTCGATTACAGCAAATTCGGACTCTTCTTCAATCTGGATCTTCTGGGATACGCGCTGATGGGACTCGCGACGTTTTTCGCGGGGCTGATGCTCGACGTACAGACGAAGGCGGACAAATGGCTCCGCGCGCTCCTTCTGATTCACGGTGTCTTCTTCCTGACCTGCATGATTATTCCGATGCTCGGCGTTTTCGGAACAGAGGCCGCCGGCGGCAAAGAAGGCTCCGATCAGACCGGCACGATTCTCGTGGAATTCTGGTGCGCCTATTTCATTCCCGTCGGAATACTCTCGGCGAGATTTTTCGCGAAAAAGAGCAAGCTCACTTCACCGGTATGAGGAAAAGTAACGTCCCGATCAGCAGTCTCCTGACAAATTGCGCGCAAATTCCCGGCTCTCAACTTCCGGTCTGTCAAGCCCGAAGTGCCGTAATTGGCACGACGAAGATACCGTCATCTCTTCGGTATACGGCGTTCGAAAGTCCAGCGATTACGCACAAGACAGACGGCGGTTTTCCGGCCGGATCTCTCTCGATTTCACTCTTGATACGCAGTAAATTTGCCGCGGCTTCGTCAATCTGCTTCGCGCCGAGCTTGATCTCAAAAGCATGCCAGGTACCGTCCTTTTCCTCAATAACGGCATCGATCTCGTTATTTCTATAATCCTGATAGTGGTATAATTTCGCATCCATGGATTCGGCATAGATTCTAAGGTCCCTTTCGCACAATGCCTCAAAGAGAAATCCCAGAGTCTCCGGATCGTAGAGAAGTTTCTCGGGCGTAGCGCCCAGCAAAGCAGCAGCAAGCGACGGATCGGAGAAATGTCTTTTTTCTGCTGTCTTGATTCGTGTTGAGGAGCGAATCCGACTCGCGAAGGGCAGCTGATTCTCAACCAGGAACATACGCTCGAAAAGGCCAATATATTCGGCGATTGTCGACGGATCGATCGTATCATCGTCCTCTGCCGAGATATCCCGCAGAAGAGTCTTATTGGAAGCTGTCGTGCTCTCGTTGCGTGCCAGAGAACGAAGCAGGCGTTTCATTTTTTTCACGTCACGGCGCACTCCATCCATCCGGAAAAAGTCATCCTCCACGATCGCATTCAGATACTCGCCCGGGATCTGTGCCGCATCCGCAACCGGTACGCCGATACTGCCCGGCCAGCCGCCGCGGATCACCAAAGTAATGAGATCCTTAAGATTCACCTCGCCGGTAATGGAGGATGTAATTTCTCCCCGGCATAGTGATTCAAGTGATACGGCTCCGCTTGAATCCCCGGACTCAAAAAGAGACATCGGTCGCATGCGGATCTTAGCAATCCGTCCCGCGCCGCTGTGAAGAATGCCCTTGATCTGCGGTGTCGCCGATCCGGTTAGAATAAAGCGGCCTTTCTCGGGATCCTGGTCAACCGCATGGCGGACCGCATCCCATAAAGCCGGAACTTCCTGCCACTCGTCGATCAGACGCGGCCTCACTCCCTCGAGGACAAGAAAAGGGTCCAACCCGGCAAGCGTACGGTTCTGGAAATTACCGCGCGGGTCACCAAGAAAAAAAGAACTCTTACTGTGGTGCATGGCTGAACATGTCTTACCGCACCATTTCGGGCCCTCCAGCGAGACCGCACCAAAAGCAGTGAGGTATTGTGTAATCTTCTTATCCACGACGCGTGATCGGTACGAATATTCCATAAGGAGTCCTCCTATATTGGGAGAATACCTCATTCCCACAAATTTCGCAATTCCATTCCCAC
>CAZTXQ010000041.1:15726-22517 GCA_964617375.1 uncultured Mageeibacillus sp.
TTCCATTCCCACGAATTTCGAATGTTCGCTGAAATGCCCTAATACGGGGCCTCATACGCCGTTGGACAAATCCTGTAATCTCTCAAATTCCATGTTTCTTGCATCTCTTCGGTCTGGATCGCCGTTCTCAGCCGCCCAGCTGAGGCTGGTCGTACCGGAAAAGCACTTCGTTGATCTCGAAAATGTCGTATCTCCGATGGATGATGAAGTACTCGACAATTACGTCGAATTTCTGGCTGTGCGAAAGTGCAAAGCCGGCCCTCTCCAGAAGGTCATCGGTCTCCTCGAGCGACAGTTCGAGCGCCACGGCGAGCGCGACGGCCGTCCGCTTACCCGGCATATAGCCCTTGCCCGAGCGTATTTTCGAGAATAATTTGCGGTCAATATTGGCGCGTTTATAGACTTGCGGGTCGGTCATCCCTTTCGCATCAATGAGGCGCATAAGCGTTCTCGAAAACGGCTCGTCGAGCCTTCCGATCAGGTCGTCCACACCGCCTTCGACCTTGTCGGCGTACTGCGGTGACGGTGCGAAACAGATCGACTCGCATCGCGATTCCATGATGTCGATCCCGTTAAACTCTTGTTCTCTTCTTGCGTAACGGGGTTCTGTAATGCAGTGCTCGTCAAGATAGTTCTCGACTTCTCCCAATAGCTTCTTGCTGACCTCGAACGCCGCCGTATCGAAAACAACCAGGAAAACATCGAGTTCGTGGTCCTCGAGGAAATCGCGGATCTCGTCCGTCGCGGCACGAAGCGCTTTGTCCTTCGGATAGCCGTATATGCCGCTTGAAATCAGCGGAAACGCGATGCTTTTGCAGCGGTTCTCGATCGCGCGCTTAAGGCTGTTCCGGTAGGAGGCGCGAAGCTTCTCTTCCTCGCCATGCCGGCCGTCCTGATAGACGGGGCCGGCTGTGTGAATCACGAACCGGGCCGGCAAACGGAATCCCGGTGTGACGACGGCGTCGCCTGTCGCGATCGGGGCGAGCTTGTCGCAGGCAGCCTGTAGTTCGGCCTCACCCGCCGCCTCAAAAATCGCACCGCCTACTCCGTCACCCGCCTTAAGCGAAGTATTGGCGGCGTTTACAATCGCATCTGTCTTCATCTTCGTAATGTCCTGTCGGACGATCGTTAGGGGCATGGATTACCTCCGGTTATTTTATACGGTCTGTATTGTTCGGCGACGAGGCACGGGCAATATAGGCTTCCGTCTCCGGCGTCGAGCAAACACTTTTTAGCGCGGTCAGGGCATGTACGATATCCTTCTGCACGAGCTTTCGCATCGTCTCGCGGATCACCGAGAGGTCCGTCGAGATCAGGCGGGTGCAGATCTTTTCGCGCACTTCGGGAACTGCCAGAGCCACGGCCTCAAGAGCACCGACACATTGGCGGATCGTCACCGGCTTCTCGTCACCGAGCAGCTTTGTCATATCGTCGAGCGCTTCCGCACACCGGTCGCCCTCGTCCCAGCGCGCATTCGCGGCCAGAAGCAGCATGCCGATGCTGCGCTGATAGGAGTTGTCACTTGTAAGCTTACTCCTGAAAACGTCCCAATACCGGTACACATCCGGTGTGGCCGACGAGCGGCTCAGCAGGAGAAGCAGCGCGCGGTATCGGGGATCGTCCTCTTTTCGCGCAAGGCTTGTGACCAGGAAATCAATCTCCTCCGCGTCAAGTGCGGCGGCCGGCGCATCGGGCTGCGATTTATCAAATGCGAGAAGCTCTTCTTCGGTTCTCATGAAGATATTCCTCCTATCGAAGACGTGCGTACAGGATGATCAATATCCTTATCGTATCACAACTGTACTTCACAAAAGCGATCCTTCTAATCACGCGCCATTTTATATCAATTATGATATAATACGAGCAAGGAGACATCAATGAAGAAATTCATAGTAATCTTCTATTACACTCTTTTCGCAAAAAAGTCGCTCGACACCAGATATGTTGCCGCATATTGCTTCCGTAACGCGGAAGTCATGAGAATTCGGCAGCAAGCGCCTCATCATCACATTTCAATACATAAACAAACTTCAAGGCGGGTCGAACAGTAGGTAATCATTGAGCAGAAAAGCGGGTGCAGCACATTGTTATACATACCAAAAACTCCGATTTGCTTGTTTAGTATGCAGATCATTGAACACAAATTGCAGATTTTCGCAATTTTTATCGATAAAATATATATAATATAGCAAAATTGTGCCTTAATAGATAGTCGGCATTAAGCGTAAATGTTATTTTCTCGCACTCTAATACATACTAAAACGCCAGTTTTCTTGGTTTAGGCTGTAGTCAATGATTAATAACACTTTTCCAGTACTCTGACACCTGTTTACTTGGTGGCTCTGCTCATCATCAGACAGGTCTTATAGAAGGTTCAACATCGGCTAACAGAGGTGTCTTCATGGAACAGAATTAGCCACTCGACACCGAAACAAGAGATCGATCTAACAGAAAGAGAATATAAGATTTGGATACGAGGTGAGCAATCATGAAATGGTCTGATTTCAAGCAGGAGATCACAAGTCTGACTCCGGAGGAGAAGGCCGAGCTCGATCTTATGGCGGCTATCGCTTCCGTTCGCAAGCGGAAGAATCTGACACAAGCGCAGCTGGCACGCCGGGCAAAAGTAACACAGGCGCAAGTTGCCCGTGTTGAGAATCATTCATACACACCCTCGCTCGCAACACTCTCAAAAATTCTCTGCGGGCTCGATCTGGATATTGCGCTTATTGACCGCCATACGGGCGAAGTCATAAGGATATAGCGTGATGTCACTTACCGAACAGCCAGGGTAACCAAAAGGTATAACACGGCGGCTCTTCTCTCACCGCCAGGGTAACCAAAAGGTATAACACGACGGCTCTTATCTCACTGCCAGGGTAACCAGCGGGATCAAGACAGATACCGCGGCCAATGGACATGTGATATTGTCCAGTCCGTATCTGGTAAAGAGCTCGGCGGCGGTGCATACGGCGGCGGTCAGGAACGCGATCGGAATATATCCGAGCCCGTGAACGGAGTCGTGTATAAGCAGGACAGTGAGTACGACGGTAAAAGAAACCACAAACATCGCCAGGGTTCCCTCGAGACTCTTTCTTCCTTCAATATGCCGGCCCTCAACATGATGGCGGCCGAACCGTTTGCCGACAAGCGCGGCGGCGGCATCGCCTAAGCCCCACGCGAGTACGGAGGCGAGAACGAGGTAGCGTTCGCCAAGAAGCCCCCAGCAGACCGCGATTATGAGCGCGAACATGGCGAAGGCACCGAGCAGGCTGGTCTTCACTTCGCCGGCTCTGCGCTCCGTCAGAAGATCGGTGTAGCCGGGAACGAGCCGTTCGGCAATCGCCAGGAACGGGAATACGACGGCGATAAAGCCCAATACGGCGATCACGGCGACCCACCACGTATGAAACGCGTTGGTCCAGACGAAGATCGAACCGAGAATAATCAAATGCAGGATTTTGCGAAAAACTTCTTTCGGAACGGTGAAGAAGCGGTGCAGTATGAGGGCGCCCGTCACGCAGATGAGGAAATAAACAACGGCAATTTCAAGACCATTTACGAGTTCAGGCAGCATGATGACTCTCCAAAGATGTCCATATAACGTGAAGCAAACACGAAAGAATCCCGCTTTGGCCGGATTTTAAGCGCCAAGGACAGGCTTTACGATTCAAATAGTAGCAAGTTAAATATGCCATTGGCAAGCAAAGTTCTTTGAGGTTTGAGGCAGAAGGGGCCTCTCTATGGCTGTGAAGTCAGTCCCTTGGTAATCGCACAGAAGAAATCCGCCTTCCAGACATCCAGTACAGCCGGATTCTTGATGAAAGGAAGCACATCGTTTTTCGCCTGTTCATAGTCGATGCTAAGAAACTTTTCGCAAAGCTTCTTCTCCAATTCCGCATCCGTAAGGATTTCGTCTTCTGCCAGGAATCCCGACTGGCGGAGTCTTGCCGTCAGATGTGCGAGATTGACAGGCGTTGATCGCGATCGATAGAAGACATAATCATAAAGATCGCGGCCCTTAACCCGTGACTTCCATGTTCTGCACAGTACGGCATGGATCTTGCCGGCGAACAGAGATGATGCGTCATAGAGCGTAACTTCATACGGGATCGGCAGCAGACGATAGCGTGTCTCGAAAACGGCATCGTCCGGCGGATTCGTATCCACCTCGAATTTGATCTTGATTTGCTCGTTCGGGCTAATAGACAGCACAGCGGGATCTTCCGGATTGAGAAGCAGTACATGCTCTCGTGTGCCGCCCTTCAGGAAAGCCGAGTGAATATCCGAGGATCTCGACTTCTCCCTGGTCTCTGCGCGAAAAGAAAACCCATACGCCCGAAGTTCCGCCTCTAGCTGCGGGAAGTAATCCGGCAAATGAAACATCTCATCTCTTTGTTGAAGAGAGAAGTCGAGGTCCTCGGAGAATCTGTCCAACCCATAGAAAATGCGCAGCGCCGTTCCGCCATAGAAAGCAGCCGTTCTGAAAAAACCGGCTCGACTTAGTCCGCACAGGATAATCTCCTGAAGAATCTCTTTGATCGCGTTCTTTTTGTCGTAAACGTTCGTTGTCGGATAGGAAGACAGCATCTGTTCAATCGTCGGATGCATTTCGTAGCCTCCTTTTGATATACGCCGTCAGCAGCTTGTGATTCCTGGCATGGTAACGGCCCGCAATTACGGATAAATCCTTCTGGTTAAGGCGCATAAATTCGTCTGTATCCATGCGCAGATCTTCGAAAAGATACTGCTCCAGATCACGCTGCGATTTGAGCGGTGCAATCTGGTACAGCTGGTCGCAGAGTGCCTTTTCGGGAGTCGCAAGAAAATAAGAGTAACCGTTCTCAACCCGATACAGAAGACCGGTCGGATAAGCGGATTCGGGAATGTCGCGGTAAGTAAAAACGCCGAACGGCGTATTATATTGCTTCGATCTTCTCTTTCCGATCGTTGCCGAGGTGTATTGATAAACGGCTTCGGGTATGAGTCCGTGATAGGCCAAAGCAAAGGCAAACGACAAATACGACGGCCCGTATATAATCGGCGCAAGACAATAACCGGGCGTCGCACGATTCGTCTCGTATATTCCGCGCGTTACCGGAATCAGCCCCCCATCCTTCACCATTCTGCGAATCTTGTCGGCCGGGTTGCTGTAATTATAGAACTCCTGAATCAACATTCTGTACGTTTTAATCATATTTACTCCACCTACTGCAATTATAGTGCACTAGATGGAGCAAATCAATACATTTTATATGGGCAACACTCGATAGAACTCGAACCATACGTGCGGCTTTTCGATAGAAGGAAAACATCCTCCCCCTCCCATTTCGAAATTACTCCTCCGTCAGTTCCTTCTTGTTCCTCTGTTTGCGGATCAGGTACACGATGCCCGTTCCGATCATTGACAGCCCGACGACAATAAAGCCGCTCGTATCTGTCACGGCGCCGCCCTCGAGAAAACTGTTCTGACCGAGGAGAACCCGGCCGGCTGAGAAAAGAACCAGGTATAGGCCGAGGACGGTGAAGATGCCGCAAAGAATCGGCGCCACGCGCTTGTTCATCGGATCATAGGCGTTCTTCAGGATCATAGCCATCATACAGACCATAATCGGCATGGTCGTCTGGATCCCGAAAATGGTCATTGCCGAGATGCGAATGTCAAACAGACCTGTCACAAGAAAAGTCACCAGCGACAAAACAATCGCCGTCATGAATCCGATCTGAAATGCCTTCCCGCGCTCGATGATTTGTCTCTCGTCATAGTTATCCTTGTTTCTCATTCTTATTCCTCCCCAAAAAGTTCATCCAGTGTTTTCCCTAATACTCTGCAGATTGCGCGGCAGAGCTTGATGGTGGGATTATAATTGCCCTGTTCAATTGCGTTCATGGTCTGTCGGGAGACGCCGACGGCATCCGCCAGCTCACCCTGCGTCATATCTTTCGCGGCCCGTGCGACCTTGATCGGAATATTGCGCGTCATTTCATCACCTCCTGAAGTGAAGAATACCATCCTTACGACATTGTGTCAACTATATACGACATTTCTACCGCTTCAGATTACATTGTTGCCATAGCATCTGTATTTTCGTGCTCGAAAAGCGGTGTGAATGGCCGATGCGGCCAGGCTGATACGCGGTCAGGCTGATACGCGGCCAGGCTGATACGCGGCATGACACGAAACTATGCAAGCGATGCTCGAAGCGAATTCGTAGTTGCGCCCCAGTAACCATCGGACAAGCTGATATCCGCGTCCGACATCCTCCCTCGGAAATTCAGAATGCAGAAAACGCTTTTTTGCTCAATGATTACCGACGAAATCACGCAAATTCATTTTCAAGTATATATATCCATGTTGATAATCTGTTTTGCTGCTCATTGATTACACACCAAATTCGAGAAATTGACTAATTGGTGTGTAAAGAAATATGTAAAAATACTATTCTCGTTCAATGATTATCATCGCAATGAAGAATTTCGTCTATATAAGTTATAATTTTATGCAATTAATCACAAAAATCGCCGTTTTCTTCTCACAAATTACACACCAAATTCTCATTTTTCAATTTTTGGTGGGTATACTATGTGATGCTACGGGATATTTTCCCATTGGCATATATCTTCACCATTCATTTTCAATCCCCCGCCCCGAGGATTCCCCGGCTCTTACCCCTTGCCATCCGAGGCGCCCATCCGGCGCCCTTTTTCGCGCGCCCCCCTCAACATCAGACCCGCATAGTCTTCGTGCCCCGCTCTTTTCGCGCGCCCCCCTCAACATCAGACCCGCATAG
>CAZTXQ010000041.1:22527-24780 GCA_964617375.1 uncultured Mageeibacillus sp.
TACCTACTTGCGCCCTCTCGCTAGCCCTTCCCCTCTCCAACCGCCTGTCCCCCAAAAACGACCGATCATCGAAAATCGCTGGCGCGCCGCCCCGATCTTTTGTATTCTGAACCCATAAGACGAGGGGGGAACAGAACGTGAAAATCGAAATCATAACCGACAAGACATACGGAGAAACACGGGTCGTCATTTACGCCGGCGAAGTGAACGACGAAGTCAACGAGCTGGTCCGGCGCCTGTCGGAAAACAGCCCGAAAGTGCTGGCCGGCTTCCGTGAGGACACGGTCGTGCTTCTCGAACCGTCTTCGGTCATCCGGATTTTCGCGAATTCGGGAAAAGTGTTCGCCGCGACGCGCGACGGCGAATACACGCTTCGCCTCCGTCTCTACGAAATCGAGGAGCGCCTCGGGAAATCCGACTTCGTCCGCATCTCGAATTCCGAAATCATCAATCTTCGAATGGTTAAGTCTTTCGACCTGAATCTCGCCGGTACCATCTGCGTCAAATTTATCGATTCCTCCGCAAGCTACGTGTCCAGACGGTACGTGGCAGATATCAAAAAAGTATTGGGAATATGAGGTGATCCACATGAAAAAGAAAGTTTTGCTTCGGGGGCTCCTGGGCTTCCCTCTTGGAATTTGTTTGGGATATATCATCACAATCGTGCTCTCGCTCGGCTGGGGCCAGAGCTATTACACACCGTGCGTTCCGGATCTGATCACGACGATGGGCAGCGAAATCGGCGCCGTCGTCCTGCAGGCGGCGCTCTCCGGGCTCCTTGGCGCGGTGTTCGCGATGTGCTCGGTGATCTGGGAAATCGAGGACTGGAGCATCATGCGCCAGACCGGCACCTACTTTGCAATAACGGCCGTAACGATGATGCCGATCGCCTACCTGACAAACTGGATGGAGCACACCGTCGCCGGATTCCTCCTCTACTTCGGCGTCTTTGCCGGAATCTTCGTCTTCGTCTGGGTGGTTCAGTATTTCATCTGGAGGAGCAAGATCCGCCGGATGAACGAAAAGGTCGGCAGGTCCTGAGCGTTCCCTCTTTACATCCGCCTCCTTTCGTTCTATGATATGCGAAAAGACTATATCACTCTGATACCCTCTTCTGTTCGCAGAGCCCATACATGCGCCCCGAACACAGGAGGGTTCAGGCATATCGGAGGCGGGATTATGAAGATACTGTTTGTTAACGCGAATCTGAAGGGGCACGTGCATCCGACACTCGAGATGGCAGAAGTCCTTGTCAAAAGGGGCCACGAGGTCTCCTTCTTTAGCGGCGAAGAATTTCGCGGCGCGGCGGAAGAGATCGGCGCAAAGTTTGAAGGCTTTCCGGAGTCGCTCGTAAAGTTCTTTGCCGAATACCGGCCCTCGGACCGGCATCCCTTCTTCCTCCTGACCGAATACATTTTCTCCTGGGATGAAGCGATGCTCCCGGTCATTCTGACACTCTGCCGCCGCGGGAATTTCGATGTGCTGGTCTGCGATTCGGTGTTCGGCGGTGCGTACTTTCTCAAGCAGATCCTCGGCATACCGATCGTCGTGTCGCATTCGACGTTCGCCTCGAAGCGCACGCCCCTGCCGAAGCGCATGCTGCAGCCGGGCTTTCATCCGCAGCTTGACCGATCGAATGCCATCTCAGAGCGGATTGCCGAAACATACGGCATCAAGCCCGCCACGCAGGAAGAGATCTTCGTGAGCCGCGGCGATCTGAATCTGGTCAATACGAGCCGCAAGTTCGGGGGATTCCCAGCGCCCGAGGACGGCTCCGATGACGGCTACTTGTTCGTCGGTCCGTCGCTGCGTCGGAGATCGGCGGAGCCTGTTTTCGAAGCGCCGGAAGACGGCCGCCCGATCGTGCTGGTCTCGATGGGCAGCATCGGGATCTCCGATCCGTCCTTTTTTCGCGCGTGCATCGAAGCCCTGCGCGGCACGGAATTCCGCGGAATTCTCTCGGTCGGCGCAAAGATTCCCCTCGAATCATTGGGCGACCTGCCCGAGAATATAACGGCAGCCGCCTATGTTTCGCAGCTCGAGATCCTGCCGCAAGCGGCCGTGTTCGTAACGCACGCGGGCTTCAACAGCGCGCATGAGGCGATCCTTTTCGGAGTGCCGATGCTGGCCGTACCATTCGCGAACGACCAGTTTCTCGTCGCGAAGCGCATCGTCGAGAACGGCCTCGGCGAGTCCCTCGAGCTCGCGTCGATCACGCCCGAAAAGCTGCGCGATGCGATCACCCGGCTCGCC
>CAZTXQ010000042.1:0-23992 GCA_964617375.1 uncultured Mageeibacillus sp.
TTGAAGCAGTTTTCGGTCATCCATTCGATATCGTCCGGTCTGACGCCGAGCTTCGAAAGCGATGTGGAAAGACCGATTTTTTCGAGCAGGGACCCAATTGCGGCGACCAGATCGTTCTCGTCCGTGCCGCCAAGCCTTTTCGAGATCTCGGCCATTTTCGCGGGGCAGCCCTCGATGCTGGCGGCCATAACGACGGGGGTCAGGGCGGCAAGGCCTTTGCCGTGCACGATGTCTTTGAGGCCGCTCACGGGATGTTCCATACCGTGGGTGAGCGTGACGCCGGCCATGTGGATGACCATACCGCCGAGTGTGCTGGCGGCGGTCATCTGATCCCAGAGCTCCGGGTCGTCACTGCCCTCGTAAAGCGGGACGAGGCAGCGGCCGATGTATTCCATGCCCTGAAGACTTAGGGCATCGGAGATCGGGTTCGCTATTTTCGAGATGTAGGCTTCCATGCAGTGTGTCAGGGCGTCGAAGCCGACGGTCGCCAGAAGGCTCTTCGGCATGGTCCGCATCAAGTCGGAGTCGATGATCGAGGCCTTTGCGACGATGGCGTTGGTCCGTAAAGATTTCTTGTCGCCGGTCTCGGGATTGGTCAGGACGGCGAATCCGTTGCCCTCGCTTCCGGTACCGCAGGTGGTCGGGACGAGGAGGAGCGGCAGGGCTTCGCTTCCGGTTCTGCGGCCGAATATGTAGTCGTTGATGTCACCGTCGTTCCTGGCGAGGAACGCAATCGCCTTGGCGCAGTCCATGATGCTGCCGCCGCCCAGGCCGATGATTACGTCACAATTCTGCTGACGCGCGAAAAGGGCCCCGTCTTCGGCGGTCGTCGTGAGCGGGTTCTGCACGACTTTGTCAAATATGACCGATTCGACCCCGGCGCTCTTTACGTATTCGACCGTGCGGTCCAGAAGTCCCGATTTCCGGGTGCTGGAGGTGCCGGTTACGATCAGCGCCTTTCTGCCGTATTGGGCGGCAAGAGTGCCGATTTCCGCGATCTTGCCGCGGCCGAACAGCAGGTTTACCGGAAGGTTGTAAGTGAAGTTCATGCTTTCTTCCTCCTTGGGGGGCGTTTGTCGGACGGTTCTTGATTGGATTATATCGAAGCCAGCGTTTCTTTCAAGGATTCTTCGAAAATGTCGAGGCCCTTCTCGAGCTGCTCGCCGGTTATGACAAGGGGCGCCAGGAAACGGACGACATTGCCGTATGATCCGGCGTTTTCGATCAGAAGTCCTTTTTGCAAGGCTGCCGCAATCAGGCGGCTCACGAATTCGGGATACGGCTCTTTGGTCGTTTTGTCTTTTACGAATTCGATGCCGATCATCGCACCAAGTCCGCGCACATCGCCGACGACCGGGTATTTCTCTTTCAGGGTCTCGAAGCGTGTCATGACAGCACGGCCGATTTTCAGGGCCTTCCCGCAGAAGTCTTCCTTCTTCATGATGTCCATGACTGCGATCGCCGAAGCACAGGCCAGCGGGTTGCCGCAATAGGTTCCGCCGATGGTGCCGGGTATAATGGAGTCCATGATTTCTTCGCGGGCGGTGATCGAGCTGATCGGAACGCCGCCGCCTAAGGACTTGGCCGTCGCGATGATGTCCGGGGCGGCATCGGCATCTCTCCAGTATTCGGACGCGAAGTATTTTCCCGTTCGGCAGTTGCCGCACTGGACCTCGTCTGCAATCAGCATAATCCCGTAGGTATCGCAGATTTCCCGCACAGCCTTGACCCACGGGATCGGCGCCTCAATGAATCCGCCTTCTCCCTGAAAAGGCTCGATCAGGATTGCCGCGACGTCCTCCGGACGGGTCTCCTCCGTAAGGATCCGTTTCAGTTCATCGACATAATAGCGGATTGCCTTTTTTCCCGTAAGGCCCTTCGGCGCACGATAGAGATAGGGAAATTCCGCGCGGTAGATTCCGGACGGGAAAGGTCCCATGCCGATGGAATAGGCTTTCTGGGATGTCAGCGCCATCATCAGATTGGTCCGGCCGTGGAAGGCGCCGGAGAAGCATATGACGTTGGGTCGGCCCGTAAAGGCCTTGGCGACCTTAATCGCGTTCTCGTCCGCCTCGGCTCCGCTGTTGGCGAAGTAGGTCTTCTTCCGGTCGCCGCGGCAGGGCACGGTGGCGTTCAGCTTCTCGGCCAGCTCGATGTACCCTTCGTGTACGGCGACGTTAAAGATCGTGTGGAAGTATTTGTCGGACTGCTTCTTTACGGCCTCGATGACCTCCGGTCTCGAGTAGCCGATGTTAAGTACGCCGACGCCGCCGATCCAGTCCAGGATCCGGTTCCCGTCGACGTCCTTGATCATCGCGCCGCTGCCTCTCTTGATGACGACCGGATAGGTGGTTCCGCAGAGTGCTTTCGGAACAGCGGCGTTTCTTCTCTGCAGAATGGCCTGTGCTTTGGGGCCGGGTACGGTTCCGGTTACGATTTTCGGCAATTCGTTTCTAAGCATGTCAAGTGACCTCTTTTTCTATCAGTGTCTTTACCCGCATACGTCCAACCCGGGAATGTCTTCGAGTGAAAACATTCCCGGGTCCGGGATTCCTTATTCATTTTCGCGTCGTTCACGAATCAGAGACTAAACTCTTTCTTCGTATCGGCCAGTGCCTCGTCCAGGCGGTCCAGCACCTTCTGGAAATCTTCGTAACTTGTCGTCGCGGCGGGCTCGAAGCGGATGGTTCTGGCGTTGTTCAGTGTGCCGGCGGTCATGACGCGCCGCGCAAACAGGCCCTTGGCAACCGAATATCCGATCTCGGATTCGAAGAATTCGACTCCGATCATCAGTCCGATACCGCGGACTTCGCGGATGACGGTCGGGTATTTCTCCTTGAAGGCATTTAGTCCCTTCAGGAGGAATTCGCCCTTCTCTCTCGCGAGTTTCGGCACGTCGTTCGTGACCATGAAGTTGATCGCGGCGAGTGCGGCCGAGCAGGCGAGCGGGTTGCCGCCGAAGGTCGGGGAACCGAGTATCCATGGGTTCTCCTTGAGCTCTTCGACCCACATTTTCGGGCGGGCAATGATTCCGGTAATCGGCATGATGCCGCCGCCGAACGCCTTGCCGTATGTCATGATATCCGGTGTCACGTCTTCTTCGCAGCATCGGAAGTAGCTTCCCGTGCGGCCCATGCCTGTCTGTATCTCGTCGAAAATCAGGCAGATCTCATATTTGTCGCAGAGTTCCCGGACCGCTTTCAGGTATCCGGCCGGCGGTATGATGATGCCCGCTTCGCCCTGAATCGGCTCGAGAATAACCGCCGCAATGCTCTCGCCTGTCGCGATCAGCTTCTCTATGGTTCTCGTCATATCGGCGATATCTCCGTAGATGGCATGTGCCACCTGCTGGATCATCGGCAGGTATGGTGTCCGGTAGGTGTTCTTGCCGCCGACCGATATCGCTCCGTACGTCTTGCCGTGGAATCCGCCGATCGTCGAGATATACCATTTCTTGCCGGTTGCGATTCGCGCCAGCTTGAGTGCCATTTCGACGGCTTCGGCTCCGCCGTTCGTGAAGAAGCAGTACTGCAGATCGCCCGGGGTGATCTCGGACAGCGCCTGCGCGAGGTAACCGCGGAGCGGATCGAGAAGCTCCTGGCTGTGCAGGGCCTGGCGGTGCAGCTGTGCCTCGACATATTTCACGATCTCGGGGTTTCTGTGACCGAACGTATAGATACCGAAACCGCCAAGGCAGTCGATAAACTCGGTGCCGTAGATGTCGGTGAAATACGAGTCGTGGTCTTCCCATTCGATAAAGGCCTCATTGGTCGATACGGATTTCCTGTACTTGAGCCAGCCCGGATTGATGTAGTTGTTGTAGTTGTCGATACATTCTCCGGTCATGTCTTTCTTCTGCTGATCTGTCAGTTCAACGGCCGTTATATAGCCGAGAGCCTTTTCGAGTACTTCCTGTGCCTTTGCTGAACTCATAGTTATTTCCTTTCTATTGTATGCATTATGCTGTTGGGAGGCGGTTATTCCATTTTTTTGAGAATCCCTTTCCAGTTTGTTCGTCCGTCACGGTTTCTTGTGTTTGGTGACGGATGTATCAACCCTCCTTTTCGTTATAACCAGAGCAATAGAATGAATGGAACCAATCAGCGGATCTCAAACCAGCCCGAATTCTCGGGTGAGAGATTGATGTTGATCTGCTTGATCTCCGTATATTCGTCAAGCCCGAAGGTGCCGAGCTCGCGGCCGATGCCGCTCTGCTTGTACCCGCCCCACGGTGCTTCGGGGTATGTCGGATGGTATGCGTTGATCCAGGTGATGCCGGCCCGGACGGCCTTGATCACACGCATCGCTTTGGAGAGATCGTTGGAGAACACACCTCCGGCAAGTCCGTACGCGGTATGGTTAGCCAGGTAGATCGCTTCCTCCTCGTCGTGGAATTTCTGTACCGCGAGAACAGGCCCGAAGATCTCTTCCTGAACGATTCTCATATCCGGCGTACAGTCCGCGAAAATAGCCGGCGCGACGAAGTATCCGTCCGCAAATTCCGGCTCCGTCATGCGGTATCCGCCGCACAGCAGCCTCGCGCCTTCCGCTTTTCCGATCTCGACATAGGAAAGGACTTTGTTCATATGCGCTTCGCTTATGAGCGGCCCCATTTCCGCGCCCTCGGCATCGCCTTTTGCGATCCGGATCTTCAGAGTCCGCTCGGTCATGCGCTCGAGAAAAGTGTCGTAGATCGTGTCCTGTAAGAGCAGGCGCGAACCCGCGGAGCAGACCTGACCCTGGTTGCAGAAGATCGCGAACATCGCCCAGTCGACTGCTTTCTCCAGATCGTAATCGTCAAACACGATGCAGGGCGATTTGCCGCCGAGCTCCAGGCTGATGTTCTTCAGGTTCCCTGTGGCCGCGGTCATGATCTTGCGGCCGGTAACCGTTCCGCCGGTGAAGGCGACTTTCTCGATATCCATGTTTTCGGCAATTTCCTGTCCGACCGTCGCTCCGGCACCGAGTACAAGGTTCGCAACGCCGGCCGGGATTCCGACTTCTTCCAGGATCTCGAAAAGCTTGATCGCCGTTAAGGGTGTAAGCTCCGACGGCTTGAATACCACCGTGTTTCCGGCCGCAAGACACGGCGCGAGCTTCCACGCCGCCATCATCAGCGGATAATTCCAGGGAACGATCTGCCCGCAGACACCGATCGGCTCGCGGACGACCATCGCCTCCATATCCGGATTCGGTACGGCGTATTTCTGTCCGGACGGCTTGTTGATCAGTCCTGCGTAGTACCGGAGACAGTCAATGGAGTCGTAGACGTCATAGGTGCTGTCCCTTAGTGGCTTACCATTATTGAGAGTCTCCAGATTGGCGAATTCGTCGATCCGCGCCGCGAGCTTGTCGGCGATGCCGTGAAGAAGTGCAGCCCTCTCGTTCGGCGTCGTACGGCGCCAGTCGCCCTTGTCGAAGGCGGCTTTGGCGGCGGCAACCGCCTCGATTACATCTTCCTTGTCTCCTTCGGTCACGACCGCGACGATTTGTCCGTCGGCCGGTCCGATAACGTCCCGGGTCTTGCCGTTGATCGCTGTGACCCATTGACCGCCAATATACATTTTCCCGATATCACTCATATACCTTACCTCAATTCCTGCTTACGATCGGTTACTCCGTGAATGTCGTCCAGAGCTTGTCGTATTTCTCGACATCGGATCCGATATCCTGTGTGAATTCGCCATTGGCAAAAACATCGGACGGGATATTGGACGCCGGCGAGTTCTTGTAACTGTCCGGAAGCAGCGCAACGGCGGCCGCGTTCGGGTTCAGGTATGGATACTCGTCGGATACGAGCTTGCTGATCTCGGGACGCATCAGGAAATTCAGGAATTCGTTTGCCGTGTCGGAGTTCTTGGCCCCCTTGGTAATGCAGAGATTGTCGATGAATTTGTAGGTACCTTCGGACGGGAAGACGATTTCGAAATCAGAACTCTCCTGCATGCAGATGGCGATTTCCGCGTTCCACATATATCCGATGCTCGTCTCGCCGTTCAGCATCGCGGTCTTCGGCGAATCGCTGTCGAGGAGCCTGACGTTCGGCTTCAGTTCCGCAAGCTTCGCCGCTACCTGCTCGAGCTCCTGGTCGTCCGTCGTATTCAGAGAATATCCGAGACTCTTGGATGTTTCGCCGATTACCGCGCGAAAATCGTCCAGAAGAACCAGGGAGTCCTTGTATTGGGGATCCATAATCTGCGCGAAGGATGTGATCTCGTCGGTAACCTTCGTCGTGTTGACACAGAGCGCCACGACGCCGCCCATGTAGGGAACCGAATACTCGTTGCCCGGATCGAAGCTCTGATCGAGGAATGCCGGATCCATGTTGGACAGATTCGTCATCTTCGTCTTGTCGATCTTCTGAAGAAGACCCTGGTCGATCATCATTTTGACCATGTAATCGCTCGGGACGACAATGTCGTAGATGCCTTCGTTGCTGCCCTTGATTTTCGCGAGCATATCTTCATTCGACGAGTACGTGGTAACATTCACCTTGACGCCGTACTCCTTTTCGAAAGCATCAAAGACCGTGTCCGGCATGTATTCGGTCCATACAAATACGTTGAGTTCCTTCTTGGGTGTGTTGGAGCACCCGCTTGTGATGACCATTCCTCCGAGCATAAGCGCCGAGAGGGCTGCTGCTGCGATCTGTTTGAGTCGTTTTCCTTTTAATCCTGCATCCTTTTTCATCTTTTTCCTCCTTGTTCATTCGGGAATTCTTAAACGCAATTTGTCTCAACTCTTTTTCTTGTATGCGATGGTCTGACTGGTGATGACGATGGCGAAGGTTATGAGAATGATCAGTGTCGAAAGTGCGTATACATCCGGACTGACTCCCGACCTTACCAGTTCAAGGATCTTGAGAGGGAATGTCGTGCTCGTTGCGCCCGTTGTAAAGAAGCTGATGATAATGTCGTCGATCGACAGGGTAAATGCCAGCACGGCACCCGAGAGAATCCCCGGCAGGATAATCGGCACCGTTATGTTGAAGAAAACTTTCCTGCGGTTCGCGCCGAGATCCATCGCCGCCTCCTCCACCGATCGGTCATAGCCCGAGAGTCTGGCCCGTACCGTGAATACGACAAACGGTATCGAGAAGGTTATATGGGCGATGATCATGCTTACGAGTCCCAGAGGAACCTTGCAGATCGAGAAAATGGACAGGAGCGCGATGCCCAGGACGATCTCCGGAATGACGACCGGAATATAAAGGAGCGCGTCGATCGCGCTTTTGCCTCTGAACTTGTACCGGAACATCGCAACCGCCGTCAGTGTTCCGATCGCCGTGGCGACAATCGTACTCGCAGCGGCCACAATCAGAGTGTTGCCGAAGGCCTCGAGCAGTGCACTGTTGCCGGCCATCACGCCATACCAGTCGAGAGTGAAGCCTTCAAAGAGGATGTTCCGCTTCGACACATTGAACGAGAACAATATGACGATTGCGATCGGCAGATAGAGGAAGATGTACATCATCGCGGAGAACAGTCTCGCGGCAATCTTCCCGGTTGTCCTCATGACTTTTCGCTTATTCATCAGACCACCCCCAGATCATCGACTTTTCCGCCGACCTTCGTATAGATCTTGACTAGGATCAGGGTAATCAGAATCAGAACAATCGAGAGCGCGGCGCCGAAAGGCCAGTTGAAGGATTCCTTGAACTGCCGCTCGATAACATTTCCGATGAGCTGGCTCTTTCCCCCGCCCATCAGATCCGACACGAAAAAGTATCCGAGGCACGGGATAAAGACCATGATAATACCGGCGAAGATGCCCGACGCCGTAAGCGGAAGCGTTACGTAGAAGAACGTCTTGACCGACTTTGCCCCGAGATCGCCGGCCGCTTCCAGGAGGCTCCTGTCCAGTTTGTCGATAACCGTATGAAGCGGCAGCACCATGAACGGGATCAGCGTGTAGACCATACCCAGAACGACCGCTTCCCTTGTGAAAAGCATGCCGATCGGCTCCTTTATGATTCCCGTCAGCA
Source organism: uncultured Mageeibacillus sp. (assembly GCA_964617375.1). Lineage (GTDB taxonomy): Bacteria > Bacillota > Clostridia > Saccharofermentanales > Saccharofermentanaceae > Firm-13. Next base: position 7,985 of record CAZTXQ010000042.1, read on the forward strand.
CAAGAAAATGATTGATATATCCATTTTCGCCGAGCAGAGTACGCCATCCATAGAGGCGGATAATAGAATTCGTCCAGAACGGCAGCATCAGAAAAATCAGCATCAGCGTCTTCCTGAACGGTGTCGTCCTTGCCATAATGTACGCGAAAGGGTACCCGATCAGAATGCATATGAGTGTGGTAAGTCCCGCTACGGCGAGTGAATTCCCGTAAATGGTCAGAAGCGTCGGATCCAGAAGCTTCGCATAATTATTGAGAGTAAACTGAAAAACGATATTATGCGAGGAATCCGTTGAGGCGAAGCTGATGACCAGAATATAGAGAAGCGGAATCGCGATCAGGAGCAGAAGCCAGACCGTAACGGGCGAAATCATCGTTATAAGCGGCAGCGTCTTATTCTTGAAACGGTGCCTTGTCTCATCCTTCATCCCAAGCCCCCCATTCCGGCGTCCGCCGAGTATCCGCTCAAGTCGACATTGTCTACGGCCGCTAATACGTCATTTGATGCGGAGTGCATGAGAACGGCGTCTTCCGGCTGCCAGTAAAGGTATTGTGTGGAACCGACCACTGGCGCGGGCTGACCGGCGAGTGTCGTAATCTTGATTTCCTGTCCGTTCTGCAGCACCATGATGCTGGTTACGAGCGTACCGATGAAGACACTCTCCTTGATAAAGCCCTGCACGCTGAAGCCGTCGACGGGGCTTAAGGAGCACCTGGTCTTCTCGGGACGTACCGAGAGATAAATCATTTCTTTCTCACGGAAACCCTTGCCGGTCCCGTATACGAACCCGGCCTCCGTGGAAAGCACGATGCCGTCTTCGTCGGCTTTTTCGACCACGGCATCGAAGAGGTTCGACTCACCGATAAAGTCCGCGACGAATTTCGTCTTCGGATGATCATATATTTCGGACGGGGTGTCGATCTGTTCGAGAATGCCTCCGTTCATAATCGCGATACGGTCGCTCATCGTAAGAGCCTCTTCCTGATCGTGCGTCACATATACGAAGGTAATTTCGAGTTTCTTCTGAAGTCTTTTCAACTCGAACTGCATCTGCTTTCTGAGCTTCTTATCAAGAGCACCCAGAGGTTCGTCGAGGAGGAGGACCCTGGGCTTGTTGATGATCGCACGGGCAATCGCAACACGCTGCTTCTGTCCGCCGGAGAGCTGTGACGGGAATCTCTTCTCGAAGCCTTCCAGCTGGACAAGGGCGAGAGTTTTCAGGACTTCCTTCTTAATCTCTGTCTTTCCGACCTTCTTCATCTTGAGTCCGAAGGCGACATTGTCGAAGACATTCATATGCGGGAAAAGCGCATAACTCTGAAAGACCGTGTTGACGTTGCGCTCAAACGGCTCCTTGTTTCCGACCGCTTCGCCTTCGACAAGAATGATGCCTTCGCTCTGTTGTTCAAAACCGGCGATCATGCGCAGCGTCGTTGTTTTGCCGCAGCCGGAAGGTCCGAGAATCGAAAGGAATTCGCCCTCGTAGACTTCCATCTCCAGATTTTTCACGACATGGTTCTCTCCGTAGAATTTTTCAACATGATTGAGTTGCACGATCGCTTTGTTTGACATGTTGTCAGGCCTCCCCTTGTTATGGCGAAAAAAAGAAGGCGCGGTATCCGTTCTTCAGATACCGTGCCTTCTTTGGCGTAAAAAGAATAAAAAAAAGCCGGAAATCCTTTGTCGGATCTTCCGCCCTCGCTGGCGCATATCATGTGCTTACCGATTGTCTTCGCGTCATGCCGGCTGTCGGCCCGGCTCCGTTCATCAGATGGCCTTTGTGCCTCTCTCCCCGGTTCTGATCCGCATCGCTTCTTCGACAGGATATACAAACACCTTGCCGTCTCCGACCCGTCCGCTTGTAAGCTTCTCCGTAACGAGATTCAGTATATCGTCCACGACGTCGTCATCCACAACAACATTCGCCTGAATCTTGGGTATCAGGTTCATGCTGACCAGCTTCATTCCTTTGAGCTCGCTTACGTCACCCTTCTGGTTGCCGCAGCCCATAACGCTGAAAACGGTCATGCCGCCGACCGCGTATCCATTCAGAATCTGCTTAAGATCTTCCAATCTATCCGGCCGGATAATGATTTCCAGTTTCTTCATAATGTGATGTCACCTCCTTTGCGTTTTGCAATTCATTGTTGCCGTTCCGTCATTTTCGGGCGAAACAATTCTTATAAACATACAATGCTACAGCTTTCGCATAATGTCAACCGCAATTTTGCGAAACTCTCCGGTCATTTTTGGAAACTGGACACTATAGCGCACATTTCAAAGTATTATCGACACTTTTCGAGCTTTATAGTGCGCCATACAACACATACGGGTTCACATAACCGTCTTTCGAGAGGACTTAAGTCATGAACCGCGCAGGATCGCGAGCCCCCTGCCGGACAGGTTCGTTCACGGCGTCCCAGCGGTTTTATGAATGATCATGACTTTCCAATTTCATTTCTAATGTTGTGTTCCCGTCACGACAGTACTATGATGATACTATCAAACCAAGGGAAAGCGGTGCGGTATGGATTACTTCTCAGAAAACGTCGCCTATAATCTGAAGCGTCTTCGCAAAGAGAACAAAATGAGTCTTGATGTTCTGGCCGAGCAGACCGGCATCAGCAAGAGCATGCTCGGTCAGATTGAGCGCGGCGAATCGAATCCGACCATTGCGACGCTCGGTAAAATCGTCAGCGGGCTTCGCATTCCCTTCTTGGCCCTGGTCGGGTCGCCGAAGACGGATGTCGTCACGGTTCTTAAGAGTTCGCTCGATACCATGCATGAGAACACAGAAAACGCTAAGATCTATTCCTATTTTCCCTATGAGGAAGACAGAGACTTCGAGATATACACAATTGAGGTCAAACCCCACGCGTCCCACACAACCGGCTCTCACGGAAAAAATACCCTGGAATACGTTACGGTATTCCAGGGCAGTATGCGTCTTATACTTGACGGCAGCTCTTATGAAGTGAACGAAGGCGACGCCATCCGCTTCCACTCTGACAAAGAGCACACCTATGAGAATGTCGGAGACAGCCCGCTGATTCTGCACAGTGTATTCACCTGGGATTGATCCGGTCCGGTTCATCGGGCCGGGCCGACATATGCGATGCCGGTGTTCTTCTCTTCCGGGCTATCTGTTAACGCGTATGCCGGGACTTCCCCTTCTGTCCTCTTCTTACAAACCAGACAATGATAATAACAGCTGCCACGAGTAAGACCGCAATCAGAATCCAGATCCACAGGCTGCTCTTGGCAGACGTGCCGGGCCGATCCAGCGATCCCGCCTTATCACCCTGTTCCAACGTCGCCTGGGACGGACCCGGAGCATCGGTCTGTTCCGTCGCCGGATTTGACGCATCGGAAGCAGTCGGAGCACTTGTTGAAGCTGTCGTTTCGTCAGTCGCGGTATCCGAAGGAGCTGTTGTTGCGTCGGGTGCCGTTGTTGCCGTCGGTACAGGCGTCTTAGTAGGCACGGGTGTCAAGGTCGCAGCCGGACTCTTCGTCGGTACGGGCGTCGCGGTCGGAGTCCTGGTCGGGATCGGAGTTGCCGTCACAGCCGGTGCCGCCGTAGGAACCGGAGTCGCCGTAGGTGCAGCCGTCGGGGTCGGCGTCGCGGAAGGAATCGGTGTCGGTGTTGCCGTTGGTGTCGGTGTCGTTTCGATGACCGACTTTAGTACGACACCGGTTGATGTGGCCAGCACATCAAGTCCGGAAGCATACTGGTCTGCGGCACATGTGACCGACACATTCGTTATATCCGTATCGTAATCGGCTGCAGAGCTGCCTGACAGGGTGATCGTCACCGTATGGTCGTCTATTCTCGTAAAGCTGCCCGGAGTGACACCGGACGGCAGATTCGAAACCGTCCAGGAAGCCGGGGTGAGACTCGCGGCAAACTGTCCGCCTGTCAGCGTTACCGTTATGATCTCGCCGTTTTCCGCGCCCTCCGTAATGTTTCCGTCGTCGTGCATCGAGATGGACTCTGCGTCATTTACAGCGGTGAGAGTAACTCCGGCCGCGGTAAGGCTGCCGCCTCCCGTGCTGTCCCTGTACTCATCAGCCGTACAGGTCACGCTAATATCCATATTCGTGTCATAGTCCCAGCGCGCGTTGCCGGAAAGCGCGATCGTAACATGTGTGGCATCCACTCTCGTAACCGATCCGGCAGTCACTCCGTCCGGCAGGCCGGACAGGGTCCAGTTGGCCGGGGTAAGCGTACCGGCAAAGGTGCCGCCGGCAAGGATTGCCGTGATGATTTCGCCGTTCTCCGCGCCCTCGGTGATATTGCCGTCGCTCTGTACCGTGATGGACTCGGCGTCATCTGTCGCGGCAACATCGATCGGATTCGACTTCGTTTCAAGCCCGGTGGATAGTTCACTTCCCGCGATCGTTATATCGAGAGGAAGAGTACTGTCAAAATCCGCGCCGCTGTATGAAATGGTCACCGTGCAGTGTGTAGAGTCGACATAGAGCACATTGGAAACGGAGAACGGAGCGGATGCTGTAAAGTTTGCCGCATCCAGTGTCCCGTCGGCAAATGTCATGCCTTTAAGGCGAAGATTCAATGTGGCACCGTTGATATTGCTTTCGTCCGGCAAGACAGACGCGGTAAGGATCACTTCAGGCTCGACAATGGCGATAAATACTATTCCGGTCGCGCTTAAGGCTCCGTTACCCGTGTTGTCGCTGTACTCGTCCGCAGTACAGGTTATCGAAATATCCGTAATATCCGTATCGTAATCCACCGTGGAATTCCCGGAAAGGGAAATCGTTACCGTATGGTCGTCAATACGGATGACTGTGCCTATGGCGACACCGGCCGGAAGATTTGACAGAGTCCAGTTCGCAGAGGTCAGCGTATCCGTAAATTGACCGCCCGAAATCGTCGCGGTGATGACTTCTCCGTCTTCCTGACCCTCGGTGATGAGACCGTCATCGCTTATACGCAGTGCCTCCGCATCATTGACCGCACGAAGAGTCACGCCCGTTCCGGTAATTCCGGAACCGCCGTCACTGTCGGCGTATTCGGCCGGTTCGCAGGTAACCGATACATTCGTTATATCGATGTCGTAGTCTGTCGAGGCATTGCCGGAGAGCGCAATCGTCACGTGTGTATTGTCGACACGCGTCACCACACCTTTTGTGACGCCGTCGGGAAGACCCGACACCGTCCAGTTCGAAGGAATAACGGCGCCCGCGAAGTGACCTCCGGAGAGCGTAACGGTTATGATTTCACCGTTCTCCGCGCCTTCCGCGATATTTCCGTCATCGCTGATCACAATGCTTTCCGTGTCGTTTGTCGCGATGAACGTAATACCGGAGTTGTCGGTAAGAGACCCGTCGCCCGTACTGTCGAGATACTCGGAATCCGTGCAGGTAACCGTTACGTCTGTTATGTCACTGTCATAGTCCACGCTCGAATTACCGGACAGCGCAATCTGTACATGAGTATCGTCAATTCTCGTGACCGTACCCTTCGCAACACCTACGGGCAGGTTTGAGACCGTCCAGTTCGCAGAGGACAGGCTTGACGCATACTGTCCGCCGGTAAGCGTAACGGCAAGGATCTCGCCGTCCTCGGCGCCTTCCGTAATGAGACCGTCGTCGCTTATCGAAATGCTTTCCGGATCATTGACCGCGGTGAGCGTAATACCGGAGTTATCAGAAATGATCCCGCCTCCCGTACTGTCGCTGTACTCGGAAGCCGTGCAGGATACCGTAACGTTCGCAATGTCGGCATCGTAGTCCTTTGTCGAATCGCCGGAAAGTGTAATCGACACATGATGGTCGTCCACTCGTGTGACCGTTCCCTTGGTTATGCCGTCCGGCAGATTGGATACCGTCCAGTTCGAAGGAGTGATGCCGGCCGCTAACTGGCCGCCCGAAATCTCCGCGGTGATAACCTCACCGTTCTCGGCTCCCTCTGCAATCGCCCCGTCATCGCTTACCGACAGCGTCTCCGCGTCGTTTACGGCTGTCAGCACAACACCGGTACCGGCGGTGAGACTTCCGTCTCCCGTATGATCCACATATTCGTCGGCCGTACAGGTCACAGAAATATTTGTAATATCGCTGTCGAAGTCATAGGCAGAATTTCCGGACAGCGTGATCGATACGTGATGATCGTCCACTCTTGTAACCGCGCCCTTGGATACACCCGAGGGAAGGCCGGCAACCGTCCAATTCGCAGGAGTAATCGTGCCGGAAAACTGTCCGTCCGACAATGCTGCCGTAATAACTTCGCCGTTTTCCGCGCCTTCCGTAATAACGCCGTCATCGCTGATCGCGAGAGATTCCGCATCGATTACAGCGGCAACACCGATCGTATTCGATGTGAAACCGGTGCTGTCTGAGAGCTCGGCTCCCGCCACCGCTATGCTGAAAGATTGATCCTGGTCAAAGTCCTCTCCCGTATAAGCGAGTGTGAGTGTTATATGGGTACTGTCGATATAACTTACACCCGAGACCGTAAACGGCGCACCGACCACCGTGTAATTCGCCTGATCAGGCGTGGTACCGGAAAAAGTTACGCCGACCAGCGCGAGATTCACAATCGCGCCGTTGATGTTGTCCTCGGTAAGAGCAGGAGATGTCGTAAGGATCACGTCTTTCCGGATAACAGCCGTCAGTGTGACACCGGAATTGTCCGTCAGGATGCCGTTCCCGGTGCTGTCCATATATTCCGCGGCCGTACAGGAAACGGTTACGTTCGTGATATCGGTGGTGTAGTAGATCGTCGAATTGCCTGACAGGGTAATCGCAGCATGCGTATCGTCCACTCTCGCTACCGATCCGACGGTTACGCCGGCCGGCAGATTGGAGACCGTCCAGTTGGCCGGCGTAAGGGTATCGGCAAACTGGCCGCCCGAAAGAGTTGCCGTAATGACCTCGCCGTTCTCGGCTTCTTCCAGAATCGATCCGTCGTCACTGATCGAGATGCTTTCCGCGTCGTTCACGGCAATCAGTGTGAATCCGGTATTGGCCGAAATACTCCCGCCTCCCGTGTTGTCGATATATTCGGCTGATGTACACGATACGGTAACATTTGTAATGTTTGCATCATAATCAGACGCAGCATTTCCGGATAGCGCAATGCGGACATGCGTATTGTCAACTCTCGATACCGCGCCTTTGGTGACTCCGTCGGGAAGGTTCGACATCGTCCAGTTTGCGGCCGTAATCGAAGCCGCGAACTGTCCTCCGGATATCGTCACGATAATGAATGCGTTGTTCTCGGACCCTTCCGTCCCGCTGCCGCTTAACGACAGGCTTTCCGCGTCGTTATTGGCCGCAACCGTTAATGTATCGGTCGTCATGATATTGCTTCCGACACTGACCTCCGAACCCGCAACGGTGATCCCGAACGCTTTGCTGCTGTCAAAATCGGCTCCGCCATACGCAAGGGTAAGTGCACAGTGCGTTGAATCGGTGAAACTGACACCGGATACCGTAAACGGCGCTCCGGTAACCGTAAAATTCGACGCGCTCAATACATTGTCGGTAAAAATAGTGGCATCCAGCGCAAGATTGACGGTCGCTCCGTTGATGTTGCTCTCGGTAAGAGCCCCCGAGGTGAGAGACGCCGAAGGCGCGGTGTAAGTGATTAAGAGCTGCGGTCTGTAAGCCGCGTTGGGATCCTCGCTAGAAAGCACCGAAAACTCGTTGATGCTTGCTGTGTCGGCCGGACTTAACACAAGCGTCGCCACACGGTCGCCTGTTCGTTGTCCTTCTACAAAGGAGGTTACGTCAAAATCATTTGGATATAAGGCAAATTCGCTCTCGCCGCCGGCTGTCGCCAGCTTACCTGTGACCAGGGTGACATCCTTTGTCGGCACCGTGGCATCCGATACACTCCAGGAATCGCTGTTCGAGCCGTAAACATTCACTTTGCAGGTTCCTTCGACATGATACGGATATAACCGCAAATCAGCGGAAGTGATCGGACCGGGTATGGATGAGAGATCAAAGCTGAACACACTTTGCTCCAAACCAAATGGCGAAACCTGATTGCCCGTATATAAGTACGAACGCCCGCTTACAGTCCAGTTGCTATATCCACCCTCTGCATCCACATATTTATCTTTTGACGCAAACACCGTCGCACTTTGGGATACGGCCAATGCTTTGTCTTTCGACAGAATGGACGGCAGCAATATGCCTGTTAAAAGCGAAACTGCAAGCAGAATCGCGAGTGTCTTTGAGTGAGCCGGCTTGTGCTTTTTCATAGATTTCCCCCCGTTTATACCAATTGCCAAAATATATATAAAACACATTTTACACTGGATCATGCTTATCTAAAAGAACTGTTTTCGTAAAAGTGGATTATATAAAGCATAATCACATCCTAGGATCCCTTTTCCTTCTTGTTCCTATGAAAATAATCGGCCAGCCGATACAGCGCATAAAGAGGTGCCGATACCGGATTGGAGGATGCGATCAGATCGTTGACCATGCCGAATTGCTCAGTACCGTCATTGACCAGATAGGTTCTCGTCGACGACGGTCCCTTGATCCCCATTTCGCCGAAATCGATCTTTCCGTCCGATATAACCGCGCGCGAAAAAAGATCGCGAACCGTATCCCTTATATGGTCTTCCAATCCGTCAAAAGCTTTTACGAGCCGGTTGTTGTAATGCATGAGCGGATCTTCCCGGACCTGGCTCAGCATAAGAACTTCGTCAAGCGCATTTTCGACGAGCGTCAAATAATCGGCCCAGCAGAGATTGATCGCATACAGCTCGATGTGTTTGCGCCCCGCCTGATATTCTTCTTCCGAAATCTGTTTCCGGATCTCTGCGCACTTCGCGGGATCGTATTTTTCGAGCACGGATAAGGAGTCCTTGTCCGTGAGAATCCGCATGCGCTTCTCGTGGACGATCCGGCGGTGGTCCTCGACGAGGATCGAATACTTGGAGAGGGTAATTTTCGCGTCTGTGATCTGCCCTTCCGAGACCCGCTGTGTATGCGCGACCGCGCGTACCGCCGCCCGTCCCGTTACTTCACCGCGGCCGTCTTCCCGGATATTCTTCGGAAGGCTCTCGCGGAGGCGGTACTTCTGCATCAGATCGTCCTCGAAGGATATGAAGAAGCGGCTTTCACCGGGGTCTCCCTGTCGCCCGGCACGCCCGCGCAGCTGCTTGTCGATTCGCCGGCTCTCGTGCCGGTTGGTACCGATCACATAGAGGCCGCCTAAATTCTTGACTTCGGCGTACTGTTCGCCGCTCATGCCGCCCAATCGGATATCAACGCCTCGGCCGGCCATATTGGTCGATATGGTAACGGCGCTTCTTTTTCCGGCGTCGGCGATGATTTTCGCTTCTTCCTCGTCGTTCTTGGCGTTCAGGATGCGAAGTTCCGGTATCCGGAACCGGAGTATACCTGAGAGAAGCTCGGATTCGCGGATCGTATGTGTGCCGATCAGGATCGGCCGGCCCGTCAGGTGAACCGTCTCAATCTCCTCGCATAATGCGTCAAATTTAGCCTTTGTACTCGCGAAAAGCCGGTCTTCGTGATCGATGCGTATGCAGGGGATTTCCGGAGGAATGACCGTAACCATTTTCCCGTAGAACTCATAGAATTCGTAGGCTGAGTCAGCCGCTGTGCCGGTCATTCCGCAGAATTCCGGATAGAAGCGCAGATAATCCCGCAAGGTGATCCGGTTCATCACGAGCCCGTGTTCCTTCGGCGTCAAGCCTTCCTTCAGCTCGACGGCTGCCTGCAGGCCGTCCGGCCACTCGCGGTTCTTGTCGACGCGTCCCGTGAATTCGTCGACGAGCTGTACCTCGGAGTTCTTTATGATGTAATCGACGTCGCGCTTCAGCAGGAATTCGGCCTGCAGAAAGACATTGATCTTCGACAGGAGATCGTGGTTATTCTCATCATATAGGTTATCGAGACCGAGGCTCTTCTCGATATAGGCGATTCCTTCTTCGGTCAGCGAGATATTGTTTCCATACTCATCCGTGACGTAGTGAAGATCTTTCCCGCAGCTTCTTACGGTCGCGATCATGCGCCGGTCCATGTCCACGAGCGAAGGAATGTCGCCGGAGATGACGAGAGGAATCCGGGCTTCGTCGATCAGGATCGAATCGGCTTCATCCAGGATCGCAAAATGAAAGGGGCGGCGGCAGATCTGAGCGGCATCGTAGGCCAGGAATTCGCGGAGATAATCGAAACCAGCTTCCTTGGCCGTAAGATACGTGATATCGGCCGCGTACGCGGCTTTTCGCGCATCGGTATCCGAGGTCTCGCGGATATAGGCGACGGTAAATCCGAGCATCGAATAGACGGGCTCCATCCAGAGGGCGTCGCGTTTCGCAAGATAATCGTTGAAGGTCAGGACATGGACGCCTTCGCCGGTTAAGGCTTCAAGGCAAGCCGGGAAAACGGCCGCGATGGTCTTGCCCTCGCCGGTCGGAAGCTCGATCAGCCTTCCCATAGCCATCGCCGTCGAGGCCATCAGCTGCGCATCATGGGGCGTGATCGAAAGCGCGCGTTCGACGGCCGTGTATACGGCGGCATAGACTTCGGGCAGGAGATCTTCCCGGGCCGCGCCTTCTGTTGCCCGTCTCTTCAGATCGGTCATGATCCGCAGAAGATCCTCCGGCGTGGCATCCGGAAGGATGTGCTTCTTGATCATCGGCAGGGTTCCTATATATAGACTCAGATTCGATTCGATAAATTTGGAATTTCCCATCTTCTCCATCGCCTTCATCCGCCGGTCTTTGGCCGAACGGAGCCCTCCCTGAGGAAAGTCCGTGCGTGCGGTATTCCGGCTATCCATATCATCATATACCAAAACGAGAGATTGCGATTAATCGCGGGTGGAAGAGGCGTTGCCGAATGTGAGTAACCCGGCCCTCGCGGAGAGGAATGCAGCTGCACTTCACTCTGCCAATTCAGGCGGTAATCATTGGTGAATAATCCCCGGGTTGACGCGAAGAAAGCAGCCTGAATTGGCTGCTTTGCGATTTCAGGCTGTAATCATTGGTGAATAATCCCCGGGTCGAGGCGAAGAATGCAGCCTGAATTGGCTGCTTAGCGATTCCAGGCTGTAATCATTGGTGAATAATCCCCGGGTCGAGGCGAAGAATGCAGCCTGAATTGGCTGCTTAGCGATTCCAGGCTGTAATCATTGGTGAATAATCCCCGGGTCGAGGCGAAGAATGAAGCCTGAATTGGCTGCTTAGCGATTCCAGGCTGTAATCATTGGTGAATATCCTCTCCGTCGCAGTGAAAGCTACCGCCCGATTAAGCCACCAAGACAGTTTCCTGTATGCGCAACTCGTCCCTCGCAGCAACAGATACAACCTGCTCTGCCCGTTTAAATTGTTGGACTGCATGGCCATTAGTTAGCGTCAATTAGAGTCATCCCCTAACAAACATTTTATCTGCACCAAGATGTTAGACTTTTGCTCAATATTTTGATGCACTTCGGTTTTTGACAGCCCCTTTTTTGATACAATAAATATATATGCGAACCGGTCCGGCCGGCACGTAAAGCGCTCGGCCAAGCCTTGAATAAAGTTGACAAACGGCAAGGGGTGACTACATGAAAAAGGATCAGAAAATTCAGGATTTGATTGACGGCTACGGCAATTGGGTGACGGAAAAAGACGACAACAAAGCCGGTTTTACCGGCAGGATGAGCATGGATCTCTTCCCCTATGACAGTATGTTTTCGCCGATCCGCGTAAACGGTGTCACGTTGAAGAACCGCCTCGTGATGGCTCCGATGGGAAACATCGATATGTGCGAGGAGACCGGCCGGCCGAACGACAAAATGCTGCAGTACTTTTTCGCGCGTGCGAAAGGCGGTGTCGGCCTGATTACGACGGGTCTGATCCCGGTCAGTCACGGAATTGATCCGTCGATTACCGAAATGGGCGGTCTCACCTACTTCCCTCGCATCGACCGGAGCCGGACCGTTTTTTCCGGCTGGCGCGATCTCGCGCAGGGCGTCCACGCGAACGGCTGCCGTATCTTCATCCAGCTGACGGCGGGGCTCGGCCGGGTCGGAAACCCTCAGTGCCTGATCAACGAGATGAAGTTCCCCGTCTCCGCTTCGATAAATCCGAATTTCTACATACCGCAGATCCCCTGCCTTGCGCTGTCGACGGGGAAGCTTAAGAAGATCATCAAAAACGCCGGGCAGGCTACGGCCGACGCTCGCGCGGCAGGTATCGACGGCGTATATCTGCACGGTCATGAAGGCTATCTGTTAGAGCAGATGACCAATCCGGCCTTCAACCGCAGAAAGCTCGGCCGCTATTCCGACTGGCAGATGTTCGGACTCGATATGGTCCGCGAAATGCGCCGGCGCGGTGGTCCCTCCTACCCGATCATGTACCGGATCGACCTGTCGCTCGCGCTGAATGAGACATACGGCGAAGACGGGATGAGTATTCCGGCCTTAAAGAAATTCAAGAACGGCAGAACCATCGAAGAGACTCTCGAATATATGGAGCACTTAGTCGAAGCCGGCGTCGACATGTTCGACGTGGATCTCGGCTGCTACGACAACTGGTGGCTCCCTCATCCTCCGGCCGGAATGCCTGCCGGGTGTTTTCTTGATATATCCGAGATCGTCAGGACTCGCTTCCAGACGAAAAAGATTCTTTCCAACGCGGGGCTTCCCGTACCGGTTGTCGCCGTCGGCAAGCTCGGTTATCCCGACATCGCCGAGAAAGCGCTTCGGGACGGCAAGTGTGACATGATCATGCTCGGCCGGCCGCTTCTGGCCGATCCGGACTGGCCTGTCAAAGCGTATTCCGGGAACGTGAGCGGCATCCGTCCCTGTATCGGCTGCCAGGAGGGCTGTATCAACGAATTCGTCGACGGCGGTCATCCCCAGTGCGCGGTGAATCCGAGAAGCGGATTCGAAAATGTGATAGACGAGACCCCGGTCCCCGCGTCCTTCCCGAAGCGGATCGCCGTTGTTGGCGGCGGCCCTGCCGGCATTACCTTTGCCGTTACGGCCGCAAAACGCGGACACAAGGTGGATCTGTACGAGAAAAGCGGTGCAATCGGCGGAAGACTTCTTCCCGGCAGCGTACCGAAAATTAAGTACGAAGTCGCGAACTATCGGAAGTATCTCGAAAAGATTCTTGCGGAAGCTGTCGCTGAAGGCTCGGTAACGCTTCATCTGAACACGCCGGTCGATCCTGACCAACTGAAGGTCAAAGGCTATGACAGCATTGTTTTCGCTGTCGGAACGGTCAATGCGGCGCCGAAGCTCCAGGGCATGGAGTCGGCAAAGACCGTCCAGGCCGTAGATCTGCTGTCCGATCCCTCCCGGATCGGCGGCGCGAAAAATATCGTCGTGATCGGCGGCGGTGTGGTCGGCTGCGAGACGGCATACTGGCTCGCCTACGAACACGGTCTCAAGGTGACAGTCGTCGAGATGCTCCCGTATCTGATGAAGGGCGTCTGTACCGCCAATCGCGGACACCTGATCTACTACCTGAAAAAAGCAGGTGTCCGCCTTATGAACTGTGCCAAAGTCACCCGTTTCGAGAATGGCGGCGTGACTGTAAGCCGCAATACGTCGAAAGGCGTCCCCGATCCGTACAATACCTGGCAGCCGATTCTGCCGGAAAATATCGAGAACCCGCTCGCTCCGAAGATCGGTGACACCGTGACGGAGGAAACCCTTCCGGCCGATCTCGTCGTACTCGCACTCGGCGGCCGTCCGGACGATCGTCTCATCTACCGCGCGCAGGAGATTCACGCAGCGAACGAGCTCTTCAACATCGGCGACAGCTTCGGCGCGGGAAAAGTCCTCGAAGCGACACGCGCGGCCATAACCCTCGCGTATAAGATCTGATCCCCGGCCTTCCGTTCTTTTTAGAGCATATAAGAAAGAGGCGATACTATGGAACTTACCAGAGAACAACAGGACTTACTGTCCGGCAGCAAGGGTGAGACTCTCGCAAAGGTAATGAAGACACTTGTCATGTACGGCGATGTATTCGGTGCGGAACGCATGGTTCCCGTCACGGGTGCAATGGGACATCTCGTCACCAGTTTCGGGCTGTCCGTCATGAAGCCGGTGCAGAAATTGATGCAGGAACTGATCGACGCCGGCGCGTTATCGTCGCAGCCGTTTACCGTAGATCCGCGGCCGATGGACAAGAATGTACCGGCCAATCTGATTCAGAATCTGATCTTCAAGGTCATGTATTCCAAGCAGGCGGAGTATGAGAAACAGCTCGCGGAGCTTGGTCTTCTGGCCGGCGACGCCTTCACCTGCACCTGCTATATGGATGAGATCGGGAACATCCCCGCCAAAGGCGATGTCCTGAGCTGGGCCGAAAGCAGTGCCGTCGTCTACGCGAACAGTGTCTTAGGAGCGCGGTCGAACCGCAATTCCGGCATCATCGAGCTGTTCGGAAGCATTATCGGAGAAGTCCCTTATTTCGGGCTTCTCACGGACGAGGGACGGCGCGCATCCTGGATTGTCGAGCTGAAGACCTCTAAACTCCCTCCCGCACAGCTTCTCGGCAGTGCGATCGGCCTTAAAGTTATGGAAGACGTTCCTTATATCCGCGGACTGGATTCCCTGCTCGGAAACGAACTCAACGGACGCGTAAAGGATTACCTGAAGGACATGGGAGCGGCGACCGCATCGAACGGAGCGGTCGGACTTTTTCACGTCGCGGGACTGACGCCCGAAGCCGTGGAGTCCGGCGAGACACTGATCCGCCCCGACGCCAGGGTATATGTAATCGATGACGCCGAGCTCGCCCGCGTCAAAAAAAGCTATCCGCTGATCTGGCCGGATCCGGATGCCCGGCCGAAGCTCTGCTTCATCGGCTGTCCCCATCTGTCCGGCAACCAGCTGCATGACTGGACCGTTAAGTTGTCAGATGCTCTCGCAGCAGCGGGTCGAAAGACCGTTGCCGTACCGACCGTTTTCACGGCGGCACCGGCCGTCAAGGACTCGTTCGAGAAAACGGAGGATTACAACAAGCTTACTGCGATGAAGGTCATCCTGTCGGACATCTGTCCTCTGATGTACATGAACAATCCCAAATGCCGGATGATGCCGGTTATCACCAATTCCAACAAGCTTAGAACCTACACGAGCTCCCGCTATTACGATGACGATGAAATTCTTCGTTATCTCTCCGAAGGAGGAATCTGATATGAGAACCTTTCACGGACGCCCCGTAGTTCCGGGCTCGGCAAAGGCCGAAGCTCTCGTATCCCATACCGGCTTCAATACGCTGGCCAGTTTCCAGAAAAGCCTGATGTCCGGCGACAAGAAAGCGACTTGCTCCGATCAGAATAACGCGGATCTCTACGGAAAGCCGATGTTTGGCAAAGCACTCTGCATGCCGCAGACGATCGGATCGACGACGGGCGGCATGGTCATGTACTGTGCGTCACAGCTCGGTCAGCAGGCCGCATGTCTTCTGTTCTCGGGTCCGATCGATTCTCTCGCGGCGGCGGGAGCGATCCTATCCGATGTATGGACCGACGTACATATGCCGACGGTCGACAATCTCGGCCCCGAGTTTCTGGATTTCGTTAAAACCGGTATGACAGTCACTGTCGAAGAGGACGGCACCGTAATGGTTGACGACGGAAAATAACGGTAAAATCATGGTTGACGAGGGAAAACAGGCTGTTTCAAAACGAATGCTTTGTCGCACGCTCGTTGGCGCGAAGCTGGCTAAAACTCGTCACTTGACAATGATCTACGAAATCAGTCATTTCGGCTTTCTTATATATCTGCCATTGAGTAGATTATTTCATTTATCATTGATTACCCACCATTTTAGTCAAAAGCCTAATTTGGTGGGTAATTTTAGGTCAAGTCCAAATTTGTGTGTAAATTCAAAAACCTACATAATGTCAGTCTTGACTATGCTGCCTTTATCGCTGTCAACTGCTCTAGCGCAATGCTTCTCAGTTTCGGGAATGCACATACGAAATGGGCTTCCAGACGTGGTTTCGTATGTGCGCCGGCCCTCCTTATGTCTTCTCTGGAACGAA
>CAZTXQ010000043.1:0-23713 GCA_964617375.1 uncultured Mageeibacillus sp.
AACGATGGACAGGCAACTCCGTCAGCACCAAGACACATTACGCGGGCACAAACAACAGGGGAGACCTTGGAATGGAAACCCTACTTCACGCTATTATTGAAATGATTCCTTTGGGTGTAACAGGTATTCTTACAACAGAGGATCAAGATTTACTATGTGCACTGCGTGAGGAGTGCCTGATGACTCCTGCTACACAGCTAACAGCAATTTTTGGTTCTAAATTGCCGGGAAAATTTACCGTGATAGGAATAACAAATTCGAAAAATAACGTTTCTATCGAAGATGTTGGATTAATAGCAGGAAACGGAAACTTCGCTAAGGCCATCTTAGCCTTTGAAGATGCGCCTAAAAGTATATTATCGGTATCAGGCACATCTTGGATTATTAATCCAATTGTTATCTACCGCGAAATTGAGTATTAGGAATCAAAAAACAAGATCAATTACTACAGGCATGTTATTTTATTAACTGGTACACATTCGGTACCCATTTATATAAATATTCAAATTAATAGAAGAAGAGAAAAATACCAAGAAACTGAAAAACCCTGCGGCATTATAGCCGCAGGGTTTTTCAGTTTCTTGGAGCCGATTAACGGACTCGAACCGTTGACCTGCTGATTACAAATCAGCTGCTCTACCAACTGAGCTAAATCGGCATTACGGGGCGGAATCGCTTGTAATGCGCAAGGGAAATTATACAGATATTCGGGGCGTTTTGTCAACCCTAATCTTATTGTAATAGCTGTTACAAAGTGATAAAATCCGATTGTAACAGTTATTACATTTCTCGAGCACTTTGGGCCTTTGACTGTCGGGGTATATTGGCAAGAGGTTTTTATGGATGATATGAAATGGATCGTACTTACCTATACGCTTCCGACAGAGCCTTCGAGGCCGCGTGTGGCCGTTTGGCGGGCGCTGAGGAAGGCGGGGGCGGTCAGTATTCAGCAGTCGATGTGGGCGCTGCCGGATTGTGCGGATCATGTTCTGACGCTCCGGAAGATTTGCGACGAGATTGAGGCGAATCGGGGCGAGGCGCTGATGATGGAGAGTGCTTTTTTCGAGAAGGAGCATGAGCGCCGGGTGACGGAGCTTTTCAGCCGGATGCGGGATGAGGAGTATTCGGAGTTCATCGAGGAGTGTGGGAAGTATTTGAAGGAGATCGAGAAGGAGATTGCGAGGGAGAAGTTTACGTTTGCGGAGCTTGAAGAGGAAGAGGCCGAGCATGAGAAGCTGGCCGCGTGGTTCCGGAAGATTGTGGCGAGGGACCTTTTCGGCGCGTCGCTTCGGGATAAGGCGTCGGAGCAGAATCAGAAGATCTCGGAGGCCTTCGATAATTATAGCAGGCTCGTTTTCGAGCATGACATGAAATAACTTATGGAGGATGCCGCATGAAGTCTCCGGAATTTACGCCCGTTGGTAAGCCGGATCGGCTGATCGAGTACTGGAAGCGCGAAAAGTTCGTTGTTCTGATGATCGTGATTTTCGGGATCGGGTTTAATGGCGCGTCTTTTCTGGCACCGCTCTTTCAGGGCAAGCTTCTCGATAGTCTGGTGAACGGGGACGTCTTAACGAATGTACTTACGTCAGCACTTTGGTTTGCGGGCGTGGTGCTTGCCATTCAGGTGATGCGGTATTTTAAGAGGTTCTATATCCGCCGGTTCGCGAATAAGACGAGCGCGGCGATGCGGATGGTGATTTACAACAATATCATGTTTAGGAGCGCGGAGGAGCTTGATCGGGAGAAGACGGGCGACCTGATGACGAAGGCGCTCTCGGACGTCGATCTGTGCGTCGAGGGGATGAGGAAGTTTACGACGGAGCTTTTCGATACCGGCGTGCTGATGCTGTCGTACCTGATCGCGATGCTGTTGTATGATGTGAAGATTACGTGTTTGTCGTGTCTTTTCATACCGGCGGCGATGGTGCTAGCGGAGAAGATGAAGACAGTTATTTATAAATTCTCGACTGCGTATCGCAGCAAAAAGAGTGAGATTGCCCAGATGACGTATGATTCGGTGGATCACGCAATGCTGTACCGCGCGAACGGGCTGGAGGCGCATTATGCCGACCGGTACGCGGGGGAGCTTGAGGATTACCGCGTGAAGGCTGTGAAGGCGAATCTTCTGGAGAATTCGATGCAGCCGATTTATAACGTGATCGCGATGACGGGCGTGGTCCTGGTCATCTATTTCGGCGGCGGGAAGGTTGCCGATTCGTCCTGGTCGGTCGGCGCTTTTTCGGCGTATCTTGCGATGTTTACGGCGCTCGCGTATAAGGCCAGCAAGGCGGCCAAGCTTTTTAACTCGGTGCAGGGCTCGAAGATTTCCTGGCAGCGGATTAAGCCGTATCTCAGGGAGTATCGGGAGAAGACAGAAATTCCGCCGGTAAGGACCGATGTGACGAAGCTCGCCGTTGAGGATCTTTCTTTCTCGTATCCGGATTCGGATGTGAGGATTATTGAGCATGTGAATTTTGAGGCGCGGGACGGCGAGATTGTCGGTATCACGGGCGCGGTGGCGTCCGGCAAATCGACGCTCGGGCTGGCACTTACCGGTCTCTATCCTTATATCGGGAGCATTCGGATTGACGGCCGCGAGCTTCGCGAGTATACGGAGGAGGAACGGTGCGCGATGATTGCCTATCTCGGGCATCGACCGGAGCTTCTTTCGGATACGATCTATAACAATCTGACACTGGGCGGCGGGCAAGTGACAGACAGTGTTCTGGAGGATGTCGCTTTTGTTCAGGACCTTCTGGATCTGCCGGAGCGCGAAAAGACGCTTGTCGGGAACCGCGGCATCCGCTTGAGCGGCGGGCAGCAGTCGAGGATCGCGCTCGCGAGGACTCTCCTTGACAAGAAGAAGATCATCATTCTGGACGATCCTTTTGCCGCGGTCGATATGAAGACCGAGGAAGCGATTATCCGGCGCTTACGGGAGAATTACAGGCATTCCGTGATTCTTCTTATCTCGCACAGACTCGCGATTTTTCCCGCGGTTAACCAGATTCTCATTATGCACGCGGACAAATCGATCGAGGTCGGCACGCACGAGAGCCTTATCTTGTCCTCGAAGCTTTATTCCGACATCTATAGCCTTCAGAGTACGGCGGGGGAGGATCTCGATGCGAAGTAAGCTGGTCACCCGCTCTTTTCTCAAAATCATTCGCGAAAATATCCTTCTCGATGTTTTGCTCTTAGTCGCCGTCGTGGGGGTGATTCTGTCGAGCCTGGCGCCGCCTCAGATCCTCAAAATCATTGTGGACATGAATCTGGTTCCGCGGGACGGCGATGGGCTTATTTCGCGCGCGGCGCTTTATCTGGGCGTTCTTGTTCTTATAGGTGTATTCGACTTTCTCAAAGGGGCGATTCTTACCACGGCCGGCCAGAAGGTCTCGTGCGACATTATGCGGTCGCTCATGAAGAAGCTCGGAAGAATCGACGCGCAGTACTTTTCGAGCACGTCGACAGGAACCGTCGTGTCGAGGTTCACGAACGATGTCGACGCGATCAATACGATGTTTACCGGCGGCATTGTCGGGATGGTCATTGACCTTCTGAAGACCGTCGGTATTGTCGCGTCGATCTGGATGTTCAGTATGCGATTGGGGCTCCTTACGCTCCTCCTGCTGCCGGTTATCTTTGTCCTGATGCGCGTGATGCAGAAGAGTATGCTCGCGGCGCAGATGAGGAGCCGGATGCTGATTGCACGGATCAACAATCATATTGCGGAGAGCGTTTCGAGCTTTCGCATGATCAAGAGCTTCGGCAGGGAAGCCTATATGGAGAAGACCTACCGGGAGCATTTGCGCGATAACTACAAGACGGTTGAAGAGATCAACTTCTTCGATTCGATTTTCTCGCCGGCGGTGCAGCTTGTGAGGGCAATTGTGATCACAGTTGTCGTTGTCCTGTCGGCGGATCAGCTCAAGTTATCGGGCCTCACCGTCGGCATGGTCGCCGCGTCCATTGAACTGATCTCGAATCTTTTCGCGCCGATCGAGACGCTCGGCATGGAACTGCAGAACATCCAGCAGGCGATATCCGGCATCCGACGCGTAAACGAGTTCAGCGAGCTGAAGGAAGAGGCGCCCAAGGATGAGAAGATCCGTGCTGCGGACGTGATCCGGGGCGGCGAGGTCGCGATCGGCTTTGCCGGCGTATCGTTCTCCTATGACGGCGAAAGAAACGTGCTCGAAGATATAACGCTTACGCTCAACCCGCGCGAAAAAGTGACGTTCATCGGGCGGACCGGTGTCGGCAAAACGACGCTTTTCCGGCTCGTGATGGGACTGATGAAGCCGTCATCCGGCAGCATTACGGTGAACGGCTATGATGTTTTCGAGATTCCCCACAGCGAGAAAAGGAAGATCTTCGGCTATGTCGACCAGGATTTCAGCCTGATTCCGGGCACGGTGGCCGATCAGGTCAGTCTCGGGGATCCCCTTATTGACAGGGAGAACATCCGGGCGGCATTGGAGATGGTCGGGCTTTATGAGTATGTGTCGTCTCTCGAAAACGGCATGGACACGGATGCGGGCGGCAAGCAGCTCTTCTCGCAGGGGCAAAAGCAGCTGTTGTCGATTGCGCGTGCCGTCGTCTCCAACCCGCCGGTTCTTCTCCTAGACGAGATGACCGCTGGCCTCGATTCGATCACGGAGGAGAAAATCGTCGCGGCATTAAAGCGCATCAGCGAGAACCATACGATTCTGTCGATCTCGCACCGGCTCAAGTCCATGATCGAGAGCGATAGAATTGTCATTCTGGAGAACGGGCGAATGAAGATCGCCGGCACACCGGAGGAACTTTTCGAGACGGACGAATGGTACAGAAAGCACATGTCGCTTGAGATGCTGACATGGAGCGGTGACTGATATTTTCTGACGTAATTAAAATATTTTCGTCTCCTGCTTGCATCGGGCGGATTCTTGTGATAAATTGATTACCGTTGGTAATTACCACTGGTAATCACTGCTGGTAATCAATACCGGAGAGTGTTGCCGGTTATCGTTACGAGCAATCGTTACCGGTTATCGCGACCGGTAATTGCCAAAGGCGCCGAATACAATGTAGAAGCGTGATTGTGTGAGATCGACACGATTGCGGGAGGACCAAAATGACCGAGAGCAAGCAAATAAGCAGAGAGATGATCACCGAGACGGCGGCGCTCCTGATTGAAGAGACGGGCGACAGAAAGTCCGTTACGCTTCGGGAGATTGCCAAGCGCTTAGGGTGCGCGCATACGAATCTGTATAACTATTATGGCAGCCTCAACGAAATATGGTGGGATGCGGCGGCCTGGATACTTATGCGGATGATGGATGAGACGAGGGAAGAGACGGCTTCTGATGTGCCGCCTTTGCCGGAGTCGCCGGAGCGGGATGTATTATGCGTTTTTCTGAAATTCTTCGATTTCTCCGTGGATCATCCCGGCTGGTACCGTTTTCTGTGGCTCGAAAAGCAGGAGGGAAATCCTTCGCCTGAGGCTGTCCGGATTCTCTCCGGTGCGACAGAGAGCACGTTTACGGCACTCAGCAAGATTGCGGGCGATTCGCTGGCACCGGACCGGATCCGGCAGCTATCGGACATCATGTTCTGCTATACGTACGGAGAAATCACATCGTGGATTCATAACCGACGATCGCATGAGAGCCGGGACGAGATGAAGCAGCGCCTTGCCGATAATCTCAAACTATTGTATTCGCTTTTCATGAAGGAAAACATTTTCGAACAAGATACGAATAAAGTAACGCAGGAGGAATAAGAAATGAACAAGATACTAATGGGCATATTGATTTTCATCGGGGTAATCGTCCTGATGATCGTGATTCTGATCGCTACAATGGCAATTCTGGTCTCTAGGAACAACAACGAGAACAAAACATATTCGAAGGTGCTATCCGGTCCTTCGGCCGACGCGCCGAAAGCACTGGTCGTATATCAGCCCTCCATGTCAGGACGGCCCGAAAAGATCGCCGCCAAAATCGCGGAAGGCCTGAATGACAGCGGATATGAGGTGACGCTCGTGTACCCGAATGCCAAGCTGTCCGCCGATATTTCGCAGTATTCGGTGATCGTCATGGGATCGACTGTTTTCGCGGGGCAGCCTTCGAAGGCTCTGCTGGACTATGCACTTCGCGTCGGTGATTTCTCCGGCAAGACCGTTCTTATCTTTTCCAACGGCGGAATGGAAGCCGCACCCGAGCTGGATTTGTTCGACCCGGCTATGAAAGGCGCTTTGTCGGTCGAGAAGCAGAAATTCATGGCAAACGACGGAAGTTTTGGAGAGAAGGCGTATGAACTTGGTAAAAAACTGGCCGCATAAGGTCGCGGGTACGGCTGTCGTCAATCTGCTTACTTTGTCAAGACTCGCGGCCGCGGTCGGGTTCCTCGCCTTTGTTCTTGGAGGGGAACCGCGGCTTGCGATTCTGATGCTCGCGGGTGTTTATATTTCGGACATTCTGGACGGTCTCCTCGCACGAAAATGGAAGGTGACAACACGTTTCGGAGCCTGCTTTGACCTCGTGTCGGACATCTTCTTTGTGTTGTTGTCTTACCAGGCTTTGGTGATCACGGGTGGGCTTCCAATGTGGATGCTGCCGATGGCAATGTTCAAGTTTGCCGAGTTCATCTCAACATCGTATGTTTTGTCCGGGGGAGGCGCGAAGGGTGGAGGCGAGGCCGTGCCGGGAGCTGCGGCGGGAGCGAAAGATACGTTGAGGATCTTGTCGGGAGGAGGCGACAGGAGCGGAGCAGAGGCGGGCAGGGGAATTCCGAGCCGGTTCAGCCCCGTCTTTGACCGAATCGGCCGGCTGTCCGGCATCCTGTATATGTGTGTTCCGGCAGCGGTTATGCTGCTGATGCGATTCGATTCCTATATGGATGCGACCGTTCCGATTGCCGTTCTGTCCCTGTCGGTTTGTCTGTTGGCGGCGGTTTCTTCGATACACCGGATCGGCCGGTGTTTTCTGGCCGTTCGATCATGCGGGGAGCGCTTCAGGGCTAGTACATCAAAAACTGCAATCATGTAGAATATTTCCGTAAAACAAGCAATCTCATATGGAGACTTCTGTAAGCACGCAATCTCATGAAAGGGCTTACGGAATTTTCGTTAATAAGAATGTACCGCGTAAATTTAAGCAAGCTGACTGTGTGAATGTTGTGCAGTGACCGGCAGTATTTTTTTTATAGCGCGTTTCGCGGGTACATATATGTACTTTCGGCTTGCCGGTTCTCTGGGAACCTTCTCCGAAACACAATGCACATACGAGAAGGGCCGCAAGACGGGGTTTCGTATGTGCGCCGACCCTTCCAAAGCCTCCTCCGGAACGAAATGCACATACGAAATGAGCCGCAAGACGGGGTTTCGTATGTGCGTCGACCCTTCCAAAGCCTCCTCCGAAACACAATGCACATACGAAATGAGCCGCAAGACGGGGTTTCGTATGTGCGCCGGCTCTTCCAATGCCTCCTCCGAAACACAATGCACATACGAGAAGGGCCGCAAGACGGGGTTTCGTATGTGCGCCGACCCTTCCAAAGCCTCCTCCGGAACGAAATGCACATACGAAATGAGCCGCAAGACGGGGTTTCGTATGTGCACCGGCTCTTCCAATGCCTCCTCCGAAACACAATGCACATACGTTAAGGACTTCCAGCCTGAGTTTCGTATGTGCGCCGGTCTTTTCGGCGCAGTGATAAGCTGAAACTGGATAATGAAGGCAGAAATGAACACAGCAATTCCGCATTGAAAACAGAAACAACGCGTTCTCAAATTAAAAAGCTCCCGGAATCTCTTCTCCTTTTGTAACCGGCAAGACCTAAGCGGTTTGCAGGATAAGAGGAGTCGCGATTTCCCGGGAGCTTTCAATTATTCTGTAAAGCCGTTATCAGTTCTTAAGTGCCGCAACCTTCGCGACGACGGCATCTCCGACTTCGGAGGTTGTGGCTGTGCCGTTCATGTCGGGCGTCAGGGTCTTCTTTTCGACCATCAGCTCTTCGATGATCTTGATCAATGCGGCGCCCCACTTCTCGTAACCGAAGAAATCGAGCATCTGGCTGGCTGACCAGATGGATGCAAGAGGGTCGGCTTTGCCCTGACCGGCGATGTCGGGAGCGGATCCGTGGATCGGCTCGAACATGGACGGGTACTTGCGCTCGGGGTTGATGTTGGCGCCGGCTGCGAGGCCCATGCCGCCGGAGATGGCGGCTCCGAGATCGGTAAGGATATCGCCGAACAGGTTGGACGTTACGACGACTTCGAATCTCTTGGGATCCTTGATCATAAACATCGCGGCCGCATCGACGAGATACGAGTAGGTCTTGACGTCCGGATATTCCCGGCCGACTTCTTTAAAGACTTCGTCCCAGAACACCATGGAGTAATTGAGCGCGTTGCCTTTGCTGATGCTGGTCAGGCTGCGGCCCTGTTTTCTCGCTTCTTCGTAGGCGTAGCGGATGATCCGCTCGGTTCCGACTCTCGAAAAGACGCCGTTCTGGAGTACGACTTCGTGCGGCTTGCCCTTGTAGAGCCAGTCGCCCGCGCCGGCATATTCGCCTTCGCTGTTTTCGCGGATGTAGAGCATGTTGATGTCTTCCTTGCGGACGTCCTTGAGGGGACACGGTGCGCCGTCGAGCAGGATGACGGGGCGGATGTTGACGTACTGGTCAAATTCCTTGCGGATGCGAAGGAGGAGATCCCAGAGGGAAATGTGATCCGGAACGCCCGGGAATCCGACGGCTCCGAGATAGATCGCGTCGAATTTCTTTAGGGTCTCGATACCGTCGTCCGGCATCATCTTGCCGGTCTCGAGATAGTACTGGCATCCCCACGGAAAATGGGTGAATTCGAAAGCCAGGCTTCCGTCGATTTCGGCTACCTTGTTCAGAACCTTGATGCCCTCGGCGAGTACTTCGGGTCCGATTCCGTCTCCGGCGATAACGGCGATTTTGAATGTCTTCATGCGTAAAACCTCTTTCTTATCAACTTATTTGGAATCTTATTTTGCTACGATATTCACAAGACGTCCTTTGATGTAGATGAATTTTACGATTGTCTTTCCGCTGAGGCCTTCTTCGAGACGGCTGTCCGCGCGGACGATCGCTTCGACGGCGTCGGATTCGAGATCCGTGCCGATATCGAGGCGGAACTTGATCTGACCGTTGACCTGAACGGCGATTTCGACGGTATCGAGGATCAGCGCGGCAGGGTTATAGACCGGCCACTTTGCGTTGAAAATGGAATCCTTAGATCCGAGCATTTCCCACTTATCTTCGCTGAAATGCGGCGCGAACGGCGCATATAGAAGGAGAAGCGTTTTCGCGGCTTCAAGGAGAAGCGCGGGCTTGGCGCTCGAGAGTCCCTGATATTTTCCGATGGCATTCAGAAGCTCCATCATACGGGCGATCGAGGTGTTGAACTGGAACCGGTCCGTATCGAGTGTGACGGCACGGATCGTGTTGTGGAGTGTGTAGCGGAGCTCCTTGTCATCGGATGTCCAGGCGGTATCCGAGGGAAGCTTGGACGCTTTTATGGAGATGACATCGTCCATCAGACGCTCAATACGCGATGTGAATTTCACGATGGCCTGAAGGCCGTTGTCGTTCCAGGGGCCGCCTTCTGTGTAGGCGAATCCGAAGGCCAGATACGTGCGGAATACGTCGGAGCCGTACTTGTTGACATACTGGTCGGGCGCGACTGTGTTGCCCTTGGACTTGGACATACGGTTGCCGTCAGGCCCTAAGATGATGCCCTGATGTACGAGTGAGCGGAAGGGCTCGTCAAAATCGAGCAGTCCCATATCGCGGAGTGCCTTGCAGATGAAGCGGGAATAGAGAAGATGCATGGCCGCGTGCTCGGGGCCGCCTACGTATTTGTCGACCGGGCACATATGGTTAATCAGCGCCTTGTCAAACGGTGCCTGGCTGTTCCGGTTGTCCGGGTAACGCAGCTCGTACCAGGATGAGTCGACAAAGGTATCCATTGTGTCGGGATCGCGCTTGGCCGGCGCGCCGCAGACCGGGCAGGTCGTATTGATAAAGGATTCGCATTTCGCAAGCGGCGACTCGCCGTCGGGTCTGAACTCGACGTCGTAGGGAAGGAGGACCGGAAGCTGGTCTTCGGGTACCGGAACGACGCCGCAATGCGGGCAGTGAACGATCGGAATCGGCGTGCCCCAGTAACGCTGACGGGATATGAGCCAGTCGCGCAGGCGGTAATTGACTTTGAGCTCGCCCATTTCGGCAGTGAAAAGCTTTCCGATGATCGCGGTGATCGCATCGGCGGAACGAAGGCCATCGAATTCGCCGGAATCGACGAGGACGCCTTTTTCGCAGTAGGGGAGTTCGCTTTCGGAACCGTCGGCGGGAGCGATGACGCGGGTGATCTCAAGATTGAATTTTTTCGCAAATTCGAAGTCGCGCTCGTCGTGGGCGGGAACCGCCATGACGACACCTGTGCCGTAGCCGGCGATGACGTAGTCGGCAGCCCAGACCGGAACTTTCTTTCCGGTGATCGGGTGTATCGCATAGGAGCCGGTGAATACGCCGGTCTTCTCGCGCGTCGTTGACATACGGTCGATGTCGGATGCTTTTTTCGTGAAGGACTGGTAATCGGAAACCGACTTGCGGTTTTCTTCCGTGGTCAGCAGGTCGCAGAGCTCGGATTCCGGCGCGACGACGACATAGGTAACGCCCATCAGCGTATCCGCACGGGTCGTGAAGACGCTGAGCTTCATGTCGGTGCCGTCTTCGGCGAGCAGGCGCTTGCCGTCTTTTTCGCAGAAGAAGGAGAGCTGGGATCCTTCGGAACGGCCGATCCAGTTGGTCTGGATCTTCTTGGTTTTCTCGGGCCAGTCGAGTTCCGGAAGGCAGTCCAGGAGTTCCTGAGCGTATTTTGTTATTGCGAAAAACCACTGCGTCATGTTCTTTTTGGTGACTTCGGTGCCGCATCTCTCGCAGGCGCCGTCGACGACCTGCTCGTTGGCGAGAACGGTGCTGCATTTCGGGCACCAGTTGACGGGAGCGTTCTTCCTGTAGGCGAGGCCCTTTTCGAGCAGCTTAAGGAAGATCCACTGGTTCCAGCGATAGTAATCCGGCATGCAGGTGGCGAGCTCGTAATCCCAGTCATAGGAAGCGCCCATCTCTTTCAGCTGCTTTTCCATCGTCTTGATGTTTGACAACGTCGAATCCTGCGGGTGGATGCCGGTCTTGATCGCGTAGTTTTCCGCGGGCAGGCCGAACGCGTCGAAGCCCATCGGATGGAATACGTTATATCCCTGCATGCGCTTCATGCGCGCCCAGGAGTCGGTCAGGGAGTAGTTATACCAGTGTCCCAGATGGAGGTTGGCCCCCGACGGGTAGGAAAACATCTCGAGCACATATAGCTTTTCGCCGCTCTTGTCGGGATCGAATTTATAGAGTCCCGTCTCCTCCCATTTTTTCTGCCATTTTCTGTCAATATCAACCGAATATGCCATGGTTCCATCGCCTCTCTTTGGATGTAGTTTCGAATTTTCAACAACTCAAAATTATAGCAGAAAGTTTGACCAAATCATACTAAAGTACAGGATAATCGCGTTCGTTGGATGAAGCCGGGTGCTCCCGTATGAACAGGATCGGAACGGTTCTCAATAGAAGGGGGGAACGAACGGAATAATCCAGGCTGAGATATAGTAAATCCATAATCTGAGTGATACCATGATGAATATACGTATTGTCACTCGCGAACCGGTTTATGGGAGGATATAAGTGTATGTCCAATGCGATTGAAATCAATCACCTGAGTAAATATTACGGCAAATCCAGAGGGATCATCGATGTGAATTTTCAGGTTGAAGAAGGCGAGATATTCGGATTTATCGGTCCGAACGGCGCCGGAAAATCGACCACTATAAGGACTCTTCTCGCGCTGATCTATCCGACATCCGGTGGAGCGACGATATTCGGGAAGGACTGTATCAATGATGCGCCGGAAATCGCGAAAAGAATCGGGTATCTGCCGAGCGAGGTTTTCTATTATGACGGAATGAGGGTCCTCGACCTTCTTAAGTATTCCGCGAGTTTCTATAAGAAAGACTGTAACAAGCGGATGCTCGAGCTGTGTTCGCGCATGAGTCTCGATCTGAACCGGAAAATCGAGGATCTTTCCTTCGGTAATAAGAAGAAGGTCGGTATCGTGCAGGGGCTTCTTCATTCTCCGGACCTGATCATTCTCGACGAGCCGACACTGGGCCTCGATCCCCTGATGCAGCAGACCTTTTTCGAGCTGATCAAGGAGGAAAACACCCGGGGCGCAACGGTTCTCATGTCCTCACATATCTTGAATGAAGTGCAGCGCATCTGCGGACGCGTCGCGATTATCAAGGAAGGCAAGATCATAGACGTACAGAAAATATCCGCGCTCAAGGAATCAAGCGTGAAGCGCGTTTCGCTTGAGACGGCAGAACCTGTGCCACAGGAAGCCTTTGATCTGGAGGGGATCAGCGATCTTAAGATCGAAGGTCTTTCCGTGAACTTCCTGTTCCGCGGCGACATCAACCGGATCGTCGCCTTGCTCGCATCCATGAAGCTCGTGAATCTTCAGGCGACCGAACCCGATCTCGAAGAAATCTTCCTGCACTATTACTCGAAGTAAGGGGGTGCATCGCATGAATATTTACAGGCATGAATTGCGGATGAATCTGAAAAACACCGTGCTCTGGACGATCATCCTCTCCGTTGTCGGAGGCACGGTTGAGCTTTTCTATGTCATTATCGAAAAAGATATTCGGGCATTTTCCGATATGATGAATAATTTCCCGGATTCCCTGAAATCGGTCATGGGCCTCATCACCGAGAACTTCTCGACGCCGCTCGGTTTCTACGGATTTGTTCTGACATTCTCGCTGCTTTTCGCGTCGATTCAGGCGATGAATATCGGCGTCGCGATCGTCTCGAAAGAGACGCGCGACAAGACGGCGGACTTTCTTCTGACCAAGCCGGTTTCGCGTTTTCAGATCATAATCGAAAAGATTCTTGCGGCCGTAACCCTTCTTGCGGCAAGCTGGGTGATCTATTCGGGAACCCTCTATTTCGTCATATGGTCGCTCGCCAAAGGCGACTTTGCCGTCGGGAAGTACGTTCTTCTTTGCATCGGATATTTTCTCCTGCAGATGGTCTTTTTTTCCGTCGGACTCCTTGTTTCGGTCCTCGCGAAAAAGATCAAAGCCGTCCTTCCCATATCGATGGGGATCGTTTTTTTCGCGTATGCCGTTTCGGCGTTCGCGGTAACGAGCGAGAGTGATGCGCTTCGATTCCTGACGCCTTTTCAGTATTTTAAGACGGAATATATTCTGAAGAACGGTTCCTTTGAGCTTCCTTACCTGATCACGGGGCTTGCCGTCATACTGGTTGCCATTTTATGCAGCTATGTACGTTTCATAAAGAAGGATATCCACGCGGTTTAAGTTCCGGAATAATCGAAAAGGGAATATAGAAGCGGCTCGCGGCTCGCGAAAAGGAAGAACTATGGAGATCAGAGAATTCTTTAGCCTCGAAGATAAGACATACTGGCTTGATCAAATTGGAAAGAGCGACTGGAGCGCCGGCAAGTATCTGTACGAACTCTTGAGAGACGACAGGCTCAAAGAAGTGTGCGGTGAAAGCACGATTGTTCTGATGCTGATCGACGGAAAGAAGCTTGTCTCCTTCTGCACGCTCGCGGAACAGGATGACCTGGAGCCGGCCGGGCTGGCTCCCTGGATCGGTTTCATCTATACCTTCCCGGAATACAGGGGGCACCGTTACGCCGGAAGACTTCTGGAATATGCGGAGCAGACCGCAGCAAAGAGCGGCGCGGAATATGTCTATATCTCGACCGGCCACACCGGCCTCTACGAGAAGTACGGATACGAGTTTTCCGAAATCCGGAGAGATGTTTCCGGAGAAGACTCCAGAGTGTACAGGAAAGAGACCCCGACGGTCGGCAATGATTTTTTCAAGGAATGGCTGAAGGGCTTTGAGAAGGGACTTGACGAACTCGACGAGAGCGGAAGACGCTGTCTGCTGAAGAATTGCGCGAAAAGCTGCGCGGACACCGGGATCCTGGAAATGTACAGGAAGCATAACCGGGATGTGGGCGGTGACCGCGATGAATTCTATAAGCAGATACATGTTTTTAAAGGTGTGCGGGGAGAGATTGTCCGGCCGCAGAAAGAGTATTTCCTTATTTACCCGGAGTGCCTTTGCGATTTGCACACCTCGTGCGGAATCAATACCGCCAGCCTCTGTGAATGCTCCAGACAAAGCATTCTCTATGTCGGCGAGGAGATCTGGGGCAAGGATACTTTTACGGTAGAGAACATGGGTACGGTTTTAAGCGGCAGCAGGGAGTGCCGATTCAGAATTGTTTTCAACGGATCGGACTGAATAAGGGGAGGATAGCGGTATGAATATCTATTGGAGAGAGCTTCGGGCTCACATGAAATCCCTTCTGATATGGAGCGGCGGAATGATCTTTCTGGTTATCGGCGGTATGGCCAAGTATTCCGCCGGCGCGGCCACGGGCCCCGGAAGTATGAATGATCTGATGAAGGAGATGCCCGTTTCACTTCAGAATTTATTCGGCGTCGGCGTGTTTGATCTGTCCTCAGCCCTGGAATTCTATGCCGTAATGAATATTTATATTCTTCTTCTTATGGGGATACAGGCGGTTATGCTCGGATCGCAGATTATATCAAAGGAAGAGCGTGACAGGACAGCGGAATTCCTTCTGGTGAAACCGGTTTCCAGATCGCAAATTCTGACGTCAAAGCTTTTCGCAGCGCTTACGATCCTTATCGTATTCTGGCTCTTCACAACGGGGGCTTCCTATGCGATTCTTGCGAGTTACGCGAAACCCGCGGAATTTCAGGGAGGTCTAATGAAGCTCATGCTGGCTGCGGCTGCTGTGCAGCTTCTGTTTGTTTCTCTTGGAGCCTTCTTTGCCGGAGTCATGAAACGCTCGAAAAAGTCGACTGCGGCCGGGACCGCGACGCTTCTTGCCATGTTCCTGTTCTCGGTCACGGCAGACATCTTAAAGGAAGCGGATGTCCTCAAGTATTTCTCGTTTTTCAAGTACTACGACGCAAAGGACATTCTAAAGCGCGGCTATTCGCCGGTCTATCCCGTAATCTCGGTCATTCTGATCATCGCAATGATCTGGGGAGCCTACCATGCTTACAAACGGCGCGATATGAAGATCTAGCATGATTTTAGAAAAGCGGACGAAGGAGAAGCAGGACCAGAATATGCAGCGGGAAAAAAAGATAAAAGGCGTAGCTTACAAGGGGCGACGGCCTTTTCTTTTTTTCGGGAAGATAACACAAGAATATGGCTGCAACGGAAGCACCGAGAGGGTTGAGCGTTTTCGTGCACAGATAAAAAACCGTTGTATAAACAAGGTCAAAGCCTAAAAACAGAAAGATGGCCCATGTTCCTTTGTTCTTTGGAATGCTTTTTTCCGTGAAATAAAAGATCAGAGCCGTCAGCATACCGAATAAACCGTATTCCGAATTCAGAAAAACCGACAGAACCACGGACGGAACGATTATAATGAGTGCAAGCCAGAACAGCCCGGCCGGCGACAGCGGAGGAATGCGGATTGCATGCTCTGCGGATTTGGCAGTGATTCCATTCCCGATTCGTACGTCGTACCGGTCGGAATGTGTGTGTGCATTGGCTTCGAGAAGACGCAGTGACCCGATCCGGTCGGCCGGAATGGCGAAGAGGAGTTCGCAGCCGTAAAAGAGCCCGAACGCACACAGCAGTACGAACACCGAATTGAGAGGGAATGAGGTCGCGCTTAAGCCGACAGAGGGTAAAACAGCTGTGATCATAGCTTCGGTCAGCATGGCCAGCGCTAAAAGACGAAGGAAATAGATCCCCGCGTTGCGGGTCTTAAAGAACCCGCGGGCAAAAGAATAGGCAAAGAGAGGGAGCGCAAGACTGCCTGTCACCTGGAAAACAATACACAACTTCGGAGGAAGCTTGTCTGCATAGTAAAGGGCGATATGATTCAATACCATAAAGAGGCAGGCCATAAGCTTTTTCATGTCGGCAACCCCGGATATTAAACGATTTGACGCGGTTTGCAATTGAAACGGTTCCGGTTTTATTGTATCATTAGTTCTGCTTATCTAAACGGACAAATATTGTGGACAGTATCTAAGGAGTAAAAAATGGGACTAGGCATGGACATTGGTATCGATCTCGGTACCTGCAGTGTTTTGATATATGTTAAGGGTCGCGGAGTTGTACTTAAGGAACCGTCGGTGGTAGCTGTTAATACAAAGACCGGTAAAGTACTGGCCGTCGGCGAGAGTGCAAGCCTCATGCTCGGACGTACACCGGGTGTCGTCGAAGCGATCCGACCTTTAAGAGATGGTGTCATATCGGATTTCAAAGTTACGGAAGTTATGTTGAAGGCTTTCATCGGACGTGTCTGTCACGGCCTTCGTGCCACGTATTTTAAGCCCACGATCGTTGTATGCGTACCGTCGGTTATTACGCCGGTTGAGCAGAAGGCTGTCGAGGATGCCTGCCGTCATGCAGGCGCAAAGGATGTTTTCCTGATCCGCGAGCCTATTGCCGCTGCGATCGGCGCAGGCATTGATATTACTAAGGCATGCGGTTCCATGATCGTCGATATCGGCGGTGGAACGACGGACATTTCGGTTATTTCACTGTGCGAACCCGTCGTCGATTACTCGCTCAAGGTTGCGGGCGACCGTTTTGACGAAGCGATTGTCAAGCATGTCAGAAGGAAACACAATATTCTGATCGGTGACAGGACCGCCGAGGAACTGAAGATACAGATCGGCTGTGCCTATCCGAGAGAAGAAGAAGCGACGATGGACGTTCGCGGAAGAAACCTGATCACGGGTCTTCCGGCTACCGTAACCGTTTCGTCGACAGAGATGCTCGAAGCGCTGGAAGAGCCCGTTGCTCAGATCTTTGAAGCCGTCCATTCGGTTCTCGAGAGAACACCTCCCGAGCTTATGGCGGATATCAGCCAGCGCGGTATTGTCATGACCGGAGGAGGATCTCTTCTTTACGGTCTTGACCGGATGCTCGCAACGAAGATCGGTATCGACGTATTTGTTGCGGACGACGCCGTCAGCTGTGTTGCGATCGGAACCGGTAAGGCACTTAATATGATGGATAAATTTGCGGCTCTCGGGGACGCCTGATTGATCAGAGACCTCGATGGACTGACGCTTCACCCGCCAATAGGCAGCCGTCCGGGATCGCGTATATGATCGCGATTCCCCGGATGCAGCCGGGCGGTTTTTTTGTGCCTGGCAAAGACCCTAAGAAGCGCTGCTTCGTGCGCACAGCTGTCTGTAAATATCCCGTAAATAACGGACGCAATTACGTGTTTCAACCTTGACGGGAGATGGTCTTCGACTTATAATGTCAACATTCTTACGTTCTCGTAATCTTTACGAAAGGCTTTTCCCCAAAGTATACCTACAATTCATTTATGCTGTTTTTATTTCCTTGTTAAGACATAACAATATCGTTTTTACGAATTTTATATGCGAAAAATCATGCATCGTCCGGGTGTTTTATGTCTCGGCGCATGACTTGTTATTATGCTCTTCAACCAATTCAATTTCGAGGTGAAGGAATGGATTCTGCCGACAAATTTTCCCTGAAAAAAAAGAAAGATCTGGTAGCTATCATTACACAATTCGGTTTAATGACAGAAGAGAAAGCCAATCGGCTGACAAAACAAGACCTTGTTGATTTCCTGAACGATCAGGAGCGGAAGACTTCAGACGTCAAGACGCCCGCCGTTATGGCGACACCGGAGCCGGTTACGGAGAATACACCTGTGAACGAACCTGCAGAGGTGCCCGTTGACGAGCCTGCTAAGACTAAGGAAGACAGACCGGTAAAGAAGGCAGTGAATTCCAAATCGAAAGAAAGAGAGAATTCTTCGGTTATCGAACCGATCGATTCGCCGGATACGGAAATTCATAAAACAACAAGAACAGTCAAGAAAACAGCTCCTGTGGTTTCCGAACCGGAAATTCAGGATGTTATGGTGATTGCTTCCGGGAATGGAGATATATCGTTCGTTGTACCCGGCAGTTCCAATGCGGAGCCGGTTACCGGAACCGTACCGGAAACGCTTAAGACGGAAATCCCGGTTTCTGTCAGAGAAGTCGAAACACATGGATCTCAGATGCCCGATGATTCTGCAGCGCCGGAAGCGGAGCTCCCCATAAAGCACCGCGGCCGCCCGAAGAAGAAATCCGCGCCTTCGACCGAGGATTCGGTTATTACAGAGGATATTCTCTCTATTCCCGAGACAGCTGCGTCCGATCTTGCGTCGGAACCCGCTATCGTCGCGGAAACCGCTGTTGCCGCGGAATCTGTAAAAGTACCGGAATCCGCCAAGGCCCGTGAGCCGGAATTGCGAAAAGCACCGGAAACGGCCGAACACTCTGCAGCCGAGCCTTCTTCCAAACCGCATGCCGGTCGCAGCCGGAAGCATTCCGTAATCATTAAGCCCAAGGAAGAGCAGGTCGAGATCGATGAAGTTGCGGAAGAAGCATCGGATCTTCTGCGTGATTATCGAGAAGATCAGGAATCGATGCAGGAAACGGCCGCCGAGGATTCCGAATCCGGAGAAGAGAATGCTCCGTCCGAGGACCAGCCGACGCCGAGTCATCACAACCGGACACTTCGCCCGAAAGAACCGCCGCAGGAGATGCTATCCGGCGTGCTTGAGATTATGTCCGAAGGTTATGGCTTTCTCCGCAGGGAAAATTATCTGCAGGGCTCCAATGATATTTATGTTCCGCAGCAGTATGTTCGCCGGTTTCAACTTCGTCTCGGTGATTATGTAACGGGTCCGTGCCGGCCGAAAAGAGAAACCGATCGTTATCCGGCTCTTCAATATATTAAGGAAGTTAATGGCATGCCGCCGGAGAAAATGCTCCGCCGTCCCCATTTTGATCGTCTCACACCGATCTATCCGAACGAGAAATTTACCCTTGAGACGGAGAAGAATGAGCTTTCCACACGAATTATTGATCTGGTCGCTCCGATCGGAAAAGGGCAGAGAGGCATGATTGTTTCGCCGCCCAAAGCCGGTAAAACCATTCTTCTTCAGAAAATCGCCAACGCGATCTCGATCAACAATCCGGAATGCAAGCTGATCGTCCTCCTGATCGACGAACGTCCCGAGGAAGTAACGGATATGCAGCGTTCCATCAACGGTGAAGTGGTCTACTCCACCTTTGACAAAACACCGGAAAATCACGTTCGCATAACGGAACTTGTCCTGGAACGGGCGATGCGCCTTGTCGAACTCGGACAGGATGTCATTATACTTATGGATTCGATCACGCGTATGTCGCGCGCTTACAATCTCACCATTAATCCTACGGGCCGGACATTATCCGGAGGACTTGATCCGGGCGCTCTTTACGGACCGAAGCGCTTTTTCGGAGCCGCGCGAAACATCGAGGACGGAGGAAGTCTGACCATTATTGCTACGTCCCTGATCGAGACGGGATCCAGAATGGACGAAGTCATTTTCGAAGAGTTTAAGGGAACCGGCAATATGGAAGTCTGCCTTGACAGGAAGCTTTCCGAGAAGCGCATTTTCCCGGCTATCGATATCATCAAATCCGGTACGCGCCGCGAAGAGCTTCTGCTTTCTACCGTGGAGCTTGATGCCGTCTGGACAATCCGCAAGGCGTTCAGCCAGCTGGATACGGCTGCGGTTACCGAGATGATTATCAGTCTGCTGATGAAGACAAACTCGAACAATCAATTTGTTCAGTCGGTTAACGTATCTTTTAACGACAAAGCAACCTTTGATGCCATGAGGGGAACGAGACTTCCGGGCACGCAGAATCAAGGGCAAAGCGGCGGCGGAAACGGAAAATAATCGTTGACAATCAGCCCAGGCTTGTAGTAGCATACTTTGTGCACATATATCCGGTTTGGCATACGTGTGAGAGTGCTTTGGCACAGTAAATACGCGCCGACCTTTTGATGAGAGGTGAAATTATGAAAGACGGTATCCATCCCAAGACACAGAAGGCAATTGTAAAGTGCGCCTGCGGCGAGACATTCGAGACGACATCTACGAAGAGCGCTCTTCACGTAGATATCTGCTCCAAGTGCCATCCGTTTTACACCGGCAAGCAGAAGCTTGTAAGCGCCGGCGGACGTGTTGATAAGTTCAAGAAGAGAATGGACAACAAGTAAGTCCGGTACCCATTCAAACGAACGACGAAAGAGAGATGTTCACACATCTCTCTTTTTCTTTTCGTAAAAAGAATGATAGAATAGAGTTCAAGCTTTTTTGGATAAGGGGAAATCAAATGACTGAAAATACGAATATCTCCGTTGATAACAAACCCGGGACGGCCGGGATCGAAAACGGTGCACGCACCGTTAAGGCCGCTCTGGTCAAGAATAAAAAAACATCGATCGGCGGGCAGGCCCTGATCGAAGGACTTATGATGGTTGGCCCCACACGCACCGCCATGGCCATCCGCAAAGCGGACGGTTCCATTCTCGTCGAAGAGATACCGCGCGGGCAGAAGACGATCTTTTTCGACAAAGTACCGTTTTTCAGAGGCGCGATCCGGCTCTTCAGACAACTCGTAACAGGAACGGGAGCGCTTATGAAATCGGCCGATTTCTCGGAAGACGCCGCCGCAACTGCAAGTGCCGGCGAGAAGAAGATTCCCGAACCGATCGCCGAAGCGACCGTGATCGGGCAGCCGGTTCCTTCCAATGCAGAACCGACCCCTGAACAGACAACCGAACAGATTGCAGAAGAGCTTGCCGCAGAGATCGCTGCAGAGCCCGCCGGAGAGGAAGCCGAACAGCTTCATAAGATCGCCGATGAGGCGCGAAGTGCCGCGGAGCCTTCGGAAGTCAAAGAAAAGACGAGCCGCATGGACTCGTTTATCGAGAAGAACATGAACGTCATGATCGTCATCTCGGCAATTTTGGGAATCATGTTCAGTGTTGTTCTGTTCATTATCCTCCCGCGTTTTATCGTCGATCTCATTTCGAAATGGATACCGGCGAGTCAGTCCAATACCGTCGGAATGAATCTTATTCTGAATCTGATCGAAGGTGTACTGAGAATCGCCATCTTCATCGGATATCTGGTACTCACATCGAAAATGAAAGACATCGCTCGTGTCTGGATGTATCACGGCGCCGAACACAAGACCATCGCGTGCTATGAGGCGGGAGAACCTCTTACCGTCGAGAATATCAGGAAGTACAGCCGCTTTCATCCGCGCTGCGGAACGGCCTTTCTCTTTGTTGTTGTGATCGTATCCATATTGGTTTTCTGTGTGGTCGGCGTCTTTATCGGCGTCAATATCTGGTGGCTCAATATGCTGATACGTCTGGCACTTGTTCCGCTCGTCGCCGGAATTGCATACGAAATCATACATTTTACCGGCAAACACGATACGAATCCGGTCTGCCGTTCTGTCTCGAAGCCCGGCATGTGGCTGCAGCGTTTTACAACTCGCGAACCGGATGACAGTATGCTCGAAGTCGCGATTGCGGCAATGGAGGCCGTCCTTCCCGAGAATAAGGACGAGGATAACTGGTGACGTTTTCCGAATGGGTAAACGAGACGGCAAAGCGGCTTCCGTGCGACGATCCAGGATCGTCCAAACGGGAGCTTTTCCGGCTGCTTACAGAGATTTCAGGGAAGAACAGGGCCTACTTTATCGCGCACGGACCGGATGATCTTGAATCGGTTCTTTCCGCAGACGAACGTATACGGCTCGGAAAGGCGATCTCAAGACGCGCACAGAACGAACCGATCCAGTACATTTTCGGGAAAGAAAACTTCTGGGGCCGTGATTTTCTCACAGGTCCCGGTGTACTGATTCCGAGACCGGACAGCGAACTTCTCATCGAAACGGCACTTGCCGCCCTGGGCGGTTATGCGATGCCGCGGGATCGGATGATCATGGGGGACTCCTCGCCGTACACGCTTCCCGTCGGAGGTGACGGCGTTCTCAGGTTCATGGATCTCTGTACGGGGACAGGCTGCCTTGGCATTACTTTTGCGCTGGAGGCGGCAGCGCGCGGCATACCGGTAAGCGGAATCCTGACGGAGGTGTCTCCCGATGCGGCGCAGTACGCTCTGAAGAACATAACGGGATTGCAGGCCGGCTCGCTGCTTCAATTGTGTATGTGTGATTTGTTTCCCGAACACGAGGAGCTTGCGGATATCTGGCCGGAACAGAAGGCAGATATGATTCTTGCCAATCCCCCGTATATTCCGTCGGGCGACATGAAGGATCTTGTACCCGACGTGTCCCTGTATGAGCCGCACCTGGCATTGGACGGCGGCCGCGACGGCCTTGATTTCTACCGCCGGATCTTGCGGGAAGCGAAAAGTATACTGGCGCCGGGAGGAATCCTTTTTTTCGAGCACGGATATGACCAGGGGGAGAGCGTTCCCGGACTATGCCGGGAATTCGGATATACGGATATTAAGAGCTTCAAGGATTACGGTGGTCTGCCGCGGGTAACCACTGCTTTGTTATAATCCGGGTAAGTGCGGAGAGGAGTCCTGATATGGCCGGTATGTTTTTTCTTTATCCATTCGAGCCGGGAGATGTCGTTACTTTGAAAAAAGCACATCCATGCGGAGGCCGCGAATGGAACATCCTGAGGGTCGGATCTGATATTACTCTTGTCTGCGTGAAGTGCGGACGTATGATGATTCTGCCCCGCCGCGCACTCGAGAAAGCATGTGTTCAGGTTGACACCTCCGCAAGACAGAAATGAGATCCTGTGGTATCATATGGGTTATGTACTTGTATGAATAAGGGGGCGATCTCGTGTCCAAAAGCGATTCTCACAATAAAGAAAATGATGCCCAAAATACACCCGATCCCGAAGCCTGCCGCGCCGTAATTGTAAAGTTTGCGGACTGGACAGCCGCGTTGTCAGGAAGCGAGCTGGTGGAATGGAATCGCCTTCCCGATATAGGTCTGTACATGGATCAGGTACTGACACTGATGGACCGTCAGCTGGCCTTTTACCGGCGTGGAGACGATGACCGTCTACTTACACAGCCGATGATCAATAATTATACCAAGGACGGGCTTCTGCCTCGCGCCTCCGACAAGAAATACACACAGGGTCATCTGGCTCTTCTTTCCGTACTCTGCTCTCTGAAGCCGGTTCTCTCGATCTCGGATCTATCGGTTCTCCTCAAGAATACACAGCTCGACGCCGATGAAAAAAAGATCTACGAGTTTTTTCTGAAGGCCCAGGGTGATTCGATCGACAGTGTCAGAAAAGACCTGAACCCGGAAATCGACGGACTTCTAAATGCCGCAGCCGGTGACGGTTTGACCGCCGACACATATAAGCACGAGATGGCCCTAATGGCTCTGCGTATGGCTGTCGAGGCGAGAGTTCGTATCATGATGACCCAGAAGATTCTCGATCTGATCGCCGCAGAAGAGAAGAAGTAAGGCACACAGCTTTTCATACGATAAAAAAGGGACTGTCTCACATTTATTTCGCTCCCGAGTCCTTGGGTTTCGCGTGCTGAAGGTCGCTCGTCAAATGTGATCCCCCGGTATTACACCATTCAAGTGTTGATGTTCTTTCTATAATTTGCGAAATCCTCCTGGATTTCTGTTCTGCCCGAATATTTCCGTTCCGCGGAGCC
>CAZTXQ010000044.1:0-23642 GCA_964617375.1 uncultured Mageeibacillus sp.
GCCGGCCTCCCAAAGCGCGTTTCTTATCATTGACAAGCCTACTCAATCAGCATCTGAGCGTGTTTGAGTAGGTTGAACTTCTATTCATTGACGAATGATCCTGATTCCCCTCAAGGCGGACGAAAAGTAACGGTTACTCTCCATTGTCTAACGGCGGTATTGTAACCGCCGGACTAAAATCGCCAAAATGCAACGATTATTGTCTCGCGATTTGAATCACCGGAATGGATGAACTAGATCCCGATTCCGGTCGCTTCGGAATGGATTACCGATCGACTCTCCTCTGGCTTACTAAAGTATCTTTCATGGGGAGTGTGTCCATGCACCATTTACGCGGAATCAATGCACTATTGTCTGCGGTCAGCGTGCACTGCTTCAGCGGCATATTCCATCAGATTTTTTGAAGTCGTTCGCTGCTTTCATATCGTGCAGTCATTTTAGAGAGCAGCCTGCCCATTTTGACAGGAAAAGCATAACAGGTCATCGTTTGCAGCTTCTGATTAAAGCTGTTGCAAATGATGAAGCGTTTCGAAAAAATGTGCTTTGCCAGTCCTCTTCCGACCTTTTCGGGTGCAGCCATGAACTCTTTAGGAATCGGCAATGGCTGCGAAGACTTCGTACGCGTCAGCGGCGGATGAAAGATGTGAAAACTTATCTGATCTCTGGCGCATTCGATATTGAGACATTTCGCCAGAGACTCCAGCGCGCCCTTCGAGGAAGCATACGGTGAGATATTCACAAATCCGGTTACCCCGACTCCGGAGCTCGTATATATGATTCTCCCGCACTTTTGCTTTTTCAAATACGGAAGTACGGACTTCGTGAGTCGCAATGCACCGAAATAGTTTACGTCTAAGACATCTCTGTACGTCTCAATATCCGTATTCTCGATTGCATCGAAGGTGCATCGGCACGCGTTGTGGATAACCACATCAATTTCTCGAAGCTGTGAGAAAGCATCATCGATTGCCTTCTGTAGTACGATCTGATTCCGAACGTCAGTAAGATAGATGGAAAGCGCATCCGGGTATATCTTTTTAAGGTCCTGAATATGTTCTGTTTCCTTATCTAAAACAACGACCCTGTGGCCGTCCTCGAGAAGCTGCTCGGCAAGAAAATATCCGATCCCCTCGTTGGCACCTGTAATCATTATACTGCTCATTGAATTGCCCCCAGATTCTCTGTGAAGAAATACTGTATATGTT
Source organism: uncultured Mageeibacillus sp. (assembly GCA_964617375.1). Lineage (GTDB taxonomy): Bacteria > Bacillota > Clostridia > Saccharofermentanales > Saccharofermentanaceae > Firm-13. The sequence continues at coordinate 1,206 of CAZTXQ010000044.1, forward strand.
CCTTTGCATCCTTGCGAAACTGATTTTTTTTATCTTCCGTTAGCTCCCCGGATAACAGCCACCTCAACGTATATAAAAGGATCGGTGCGTAATACTTTGTCGCGAGATATTGGCCATCGCTCTTCTTCAAGAATCCTTTCTCGATAAGTGCTTCAAAAACCGTGCCTTGATACCGCAAGGGCTCTGAAAAAAACCACTTGTCATATATCTTCCGTGTTTCGGCACTGCTAAATTGCTCGATGGAAAGTACTCGCAAAAACTTGTTGCAGAAGTCATCCAGAAGATACTCCTCGAAGAAATAATTGAATGCAATCCTGCCAAAGTCACCTGTCGAAACGCCCGGAGCATCGTCCAAAGCAAGATCAAGCTGCTTCATCATCTCTTGCGCCTTCGTTTGAAATTCAGTGAGCAGTTCATCGAATATCGACTGCTTATTTTTGAAGTGATAATAGACGGAGCTCTCCTTAATCATCACTTCCTTGCAGATATCGCGAATGGAAACGGACGAATAGCCTCTGCGCGAAAACATATCCAGCGCAGTTCTTAAGATTCTCTCTCTTGTATCACTCATAGGGTCTCCTTTGTCTAACGACTGTTAGGCAAAGTATATCTAACACTCGTTAGGCTGTCAAGAGCCAAAAAGCGAACTAGATCAGCCAAATCGGAACGATTAGATGATCCTGATCCAGTGCACCGAACCGGTCAGACATACATAATACGGCGCCGGTTCCGACCGACAGCGGTGACTTATCAAGCACCCCAAATGCCCGTACCATTCGACGATCCGGATTGGCTGTCTTTTTGATTTCCAGAGGATAAAGCTTACCGTCACGCTCCATGATAACATCGATCTCCTTTGCATCCCTGTCACGATAGTAATGCACAAAGGAATCTCTGCCGGCATTTTGATAACTCTTAATAATTTCAGAAACAGCAAAATTCTCAAGCATGGCACCGCTCATCGCTCCGCTCTCCAGCACCTCCGGTGAAGACCATTTGGTAAGATAGCTAGCCATGCCCGTATCATAGAAATAAAGCTTCGGTGTTTTGATCGTTCTCTTCAGGACATTATTGGAATATGGGTAAAGAAAAAAAACAATACCAAGCGTTTCGAGGATATTCATCCAGGCTTTAGCTGTATTCTGATCGATATCGGCATCGTCGGCGATCGACTTTATATTTACCATCTGTGCCGTCCGCGCGGCTGCCGCCGTCACGAAGCGGACAAACTTAAGCGCATCCACGCTTCCCGAGATATCGCGTACGTCCCGCTCAATATAGGTTGACAGATACGAGGCGTAATACACAGTCCTATCCGTGTAGCGGCCGCTCAACAGACCCGGCATGCTGCCATTCCAGATTCTTTCATACATTTCCGGCGTCGTTAACGGCTTGATTTTCTCGCTCTCCGCCATGAGCACATCAAAATCGACGTCAAATGGAATCGGGGATGCCTGAATAATCTCACGTTGAGACAGCGGTGACAAATGCAGCAGTGCGACTCTTCCGGCAAGTGACTCCTGTACGCCTTTCATTAATCGAAAAACCTGAGAACCTGTGAGCCAGAAATCTCCGGCGTTGTAATTCTCGTCGATAATAATCTTTATATATGTAAAAAGCTCGGGAGCATATTGTACCTCGTCAATCAGAACCGGTGGCTTATAGATTTGAAGAAACATCTTCGGATCATTCTTCGCCATCTCACGGACCGCCATGTCGTCAAGAGAGACATATCTTCTGCCGCGATCCTCTCTTCTAGCTAATTCTTTCAACATGGTTGTTTTACCTGCCTGCCGGGGACCGGTAAGGAGAATGGCCGGCCAAGACTTGCTCAGGCTGAGAATCACATCTTCCATATGGCGCTTTATATAATTCATGCGAGTCCTCCCTCTTTCCGGCGAAAACAACAGCTTTGACTTCATTATATACGAAAAGAGGTGATCCGCATCACATTTCTTCGGCAATTATCTGTGCTCGTCCAATTATTGCCGAGCTTTTTCGCGATAAAAAGTTCTGTCACGAAAGCTTCTCACCCCGGATACCGATCCGGCGCAGCTCCGCGGCAGAATCGACTGATACGTGAATTTAATCTTACATGCTTTCCGCCAGGTATTTCCCGAACTTCACTCCGGTCACATATTCTTTCTTCAGTTCGCCGAGCTCCGCGAAGTGCGCCGACTGCATGTGCTTTTCCGCGTCCTCGGGCGTTTTCCAGATCTCGAGAAGGAAGAGCTCATTCGCGTTATCGACGGGCAAATAGTAATCGTAGGCAAGGCAGCCCTCTTCGGCTCTCGAGCGCGCGGCGATTCCCCGGTCGATAACCTTCTTATGGAACTCTTCTCTCTTGCCGTCTTTTACTGTGTAGGTGACATGCAGAATTTTCATGCGAGGCTCCTCTTCTTTTCTTTTTCAATAGTATACTTCTTATGAGGAGCAACGGCGTCTTGCTTTTTGGATATGTTCCGTGTACGATGATAAAAGCTTCGGTGCTGAAGCTTTATATTTCCTTTGAAGGGGGGATGTTCACATATGGCAAATAGAAATGATTGGGTAAACCCTGCCTAACTGAATAGGGCGCTATCGCTTCGGACTCCAAGCTGTGAGCCGACCGCATGCGCCGCATCCCGAGAACCTTCGTCCATACTGCCACGCCGTCGTTTTGCCGGCGTTTTGCGGAGAATACGACTGGGTCGTGTTCTTTTTTTATGAGCTTTTCGCTCTTTACCGCAGAAGGCAGTCTCTGATGAGGCTGCTCTCCCTGCGGTTTTTTGCGCCCTTTTTCCCGAATGAAAAGGAGGAAGGAAATGATCGATTTATTTGAATATGTTCCTGCCAAGGGCGAACAACTGCCCGACGGCCAAATTCCGGCTCGCATTGTCGAGGTCCGGAGAGATCTGTACAAAGTGATTTGCATGCACGGGGAGGTGCCGGCGAGGCTCAAGGGGTCGTTCTTCCGGGAAGCCCGCGAGCGGGGTGATTTCCCGGCGGTCGGCGACTATGCTGCGCTACTCTATCATCCGGACGGAGATTCACTCATCGTCAAGATTCTTCCGCGAAAATCCAAGTTCTCGCGCACGGACTTCTCCGGCCACGCCGCTTCTTATGTCAAGACGGTGCTCGAGCAGGTCGTCGCGGCCAACTTCGACTATGTGTTTATCGTGTCTTCCTTAAACCTCGACTTTAGTCCCGGCCGCATCGCGCGATATCTGACGCAGGCCCGCCAGGGCGGCGGCGTACCGGTCGTCATCCTTACGAAGGCCGACCTCTGCGCGAATGCGGACGCGCACGTCCGTGCCGTCCGGGAGATCGCGAGGGATGTGGACGTGATTCCGCTTTCGAGTTATACGGGCGAGGGGCTCGAGGCTCTTCGGCCATACCTTGAGCCGGGCAAGACGATCGTCTTTCTCGGGATGTCGGGCGTCGGCAAGTCCTCTCTCCTGAATGCGCTGGCCGGCGAGAAGTTGATGGAGGTCAAGGCGATCCGCGAGGATGACGCGCGCGGGCGACACACGACAACGCACCGTCAGCTAGTCCGGCTGCCATCCGGCGCGATGGTCATCGATACGCCCGGAATGCGCGAGCTCGGGCTGTGGGACGCCGGGGACGGGATCCGCGCGGCGTTTGCCGATATCGAAGAGATCGTCGCACGCTGCCGCTTTTCCGATTGCCGCCACAAGACCGAGAGCGGCTGCGCGGTCAAAGCCGCACTCGCCGACAGGAGTCTATCGAAGAAAGAATGGCAGAACTATCTGACGCAGAAAGAGGAGGCGGCGTTTGTCGGAAGGAAAGGGAAGCGGCGGACGTAATGGCGTGACTTGAGCCGTTGAATCCGACCGATCTCGCGCATTTGCCGGATCATGATCGGCTGTTGCGTTTCATCGTAACACGATTCGCCGAATCATGATCCGGCAATGTTTGCGAGCATATCCATCGCCCGAACCAGAATCACATCTTCTTTTTCCGCTCGGGATAAGAGTTCGTCCGAGAAACCGCTTTTCGAGAACAATGCATAGCGGACGGTTCTTCCCCGACGGATAAGTTCGGCCCTCTTCTGCAATTGATCGAGTACCTCGCCGTTTACACTCTCCTCGCGCCACTTGCATTCGCCGACGAGAATCTCCTGATTCGTCGCGGCGACGATATCGATTTCCTCCTCGATTCTGGTCGAGGGATCCGTACCCCACCATTGTCCATATTTCAGGTACAGAGGTCGGAGCTGGCCGGACCGTATTTGCTCCAGAACATATTGGAGACAAATCGTCTCGAAGATATGTCCAAAGTATGCATCCAGCTCCGGCTTTATGATGTTCGTCCAGGCCTCATTCCCCATGTCCATTCCGATCAGAGACATACATCTCGGTACGAAACGGAACCAGAAACGATACAGATGATCGGATACCGCGTATGTCGTCTTCTTTCGGTTCTCTTCCTCAATCGGCATGCGCTTCTCGATAATCTCAAGATCTGCAAGTGCTTTAAGATAAGCGGTTATGTCCTTGGTATCCTTGCTGACCGCCGCGGCAATCTCGTTCTGTTTCGTTTTGCCGGATGCAATCGCCTCAAGAATTCCGTTGTAGAGCGCCGGTTCGCGCATTTCCTGCTGCATCAGATTCGTCGGCTCTTCTGCAAGATGTCCGCTCAAGGACAGGAACTCGCCTTTCACGGCTGATTCGAAATCCGGATACTCCGCAAAATACTCCAGATATTTCGGGATACCGCCACAGACTCCGTAGGCGTACAGGCGATCCGTCGAATTCCAATGCGCGAAAAACCGGGCGGCGTCAAGGTAATTCATCGGCCGCACCTTAAGCTGTGCCGTTCGCCGGCCGTACAGCGGACTCTGGTACCCCAGAACCTGATGTTCCATGAAGCTCATCGATGAACCGCACAGTACCAGAAAAATCTCCGCCTCTTTCCATTCATGGTCGATCATCTTCTGAAGGAGCGAAGAAAGCGACGGATCCGTTTGTGCGATATAGGGGTACTCGTCCATCACAAGAATGATGCGCTCCTTCGCTGCAAATTTCGCTATATAGCGAAACGCATCCTCCCAACTGCGAAAGCGATCGAAATAACCCGCGTCGTTTGACGGCAGCGCCGCGAGGACGTCATGCGAAAACGATAGAAGCGCGGCCTCTCTTGTCTGTTGCATACCGACATGAAAAATCGTCTTTTTGCCTTTGCAGAATTCCTGCAGAAGGCGCGTTTTGCCAACGCGTCTGCGCCCGTATAGCACAAAGAAACGAAACCCATTCAATCGGTACTGCTTCTCGAGCTCTGCCAGCTCTTTCTCTCTTCCATAGAACATAGTAGCCCTCCACTTTGCCGAATCGTAATTCGCCGAATCATGTTACGATAATTATAGGTTCTAATCACCCGGTGTGCAAGTACGCGGAAGCGATCGCTGCAATGTTGAATCGTATGTTCCCGCTCTCCTACCCGTGCGCTATAATTGAAGTATCTATATATAGCGAGGAATATCATATGCTTTTTCGAGCAGCGGAACAGGAAGAAATCCTTGAGATCCTAATGGATGGCTACGCGGTATGGCCCAAGGGCAGAACCTTTGAACAATACTGCTTCGATAACCGTAAGGAGGACGCGTACGGAACGCGCTATGTCCTTGTGGACAGCGGCGAAGCGATCGTGAGTTCCCTGATCCTTCTTCGTCTTCCGGCCGAAGAACCCGTTCGACGCTATGGCATTGGCTCCGTCGTAACGCCTGCGGAGCACCGGGGCAAGGGCTGCGCTTCCATTCTGCTGGGAAACTGCCTCCGGCTGGCCGAACCGGAAACCGACATCGTGCTGCTCTATTCCGATATAGATCCCGCCTTCTACGAGCGTCTTGGTTTTCGCGCATTGCCCGAAGTCCTTCAGAAGAAGGCCGGCAGCGTCTGTATGGCTTACTGCGTCGAGAATCTCCGGCAGGACCTGATCGCGGGTCCGCCGGAATCCATCCCCGATTATTTCTAAAAAGACACCTGTCGGGATATCCGGCGCGAGGCCGGGAAAGGTAAGATATGAGCATCGCAAATCCGAGACTGCCCGCCAAGCCTGTACCGGTCGGGGATTTCGCTTCCCTGGCACAGGAACACATGTCGGACGAATCGCCGGTATCCGGCATCGTTGTAAGCGACACCTGCCTCCGCGAAGAAGACGTCCAGGCGCTCGAGGTGCGGAGCAGTGTCTTCCGGGAGTGTAGCTTTTCGCATTGTCATTTCGAAAAAGCGGTCTTTGTCGATGTCGTTTTCAGGAATTGCGATCTGTCCAACAGCAAGTTCCGGAGCGCCTATCTTGAGCGCTGCCGCTTTGAATGCTGCAAATTGATCGGTATCGACATGAGCGATACGCGGATCAAGAACGTCGTTTTTCAGGAGACCCGGCTCCAATATGCCTGCTTTGACAAAACAAAAATGACCGATGTGCATTTCGATCAGACGGACTTTACCGAGGCGTCTGTGATCGAAGCTTCTCTCAAACAATTCACGGCCGTTGATACGAAATTCCTCAGGAACAATTTCTACAAAACGTCCCTGACCGGCATCGATTTTACGCGGTGCGAATTCGCCGCCCCCGTCGTATCCATGCCGCCGGTCGAACTGAAAGGCGTCATTCTCAATCCTTTTCAGGCGGCGGACCTGATCGGCCTCTGGGGAATCATCGTGAAAAACGACTGACCGAGGCACCGGGGCTGACTGCTCGCTGCGGCTTACGGGCTATGCCGAGGCTAACGACGCATTGCCAATGACGGCCGTCACGGCCTGTAATTCTTCCGCACGCTGCAGGGCGAATATCCGCCGGGGGCAAGGGATCCGATCTTCATGCCGAGGGCGGCGCTTAAGGCGTCCGGCGTGTATGCGTTCTTTTCGCGTTCGACCGCGAGAAGGATGTGTGCGCAGGCCAACGCGTCTTCCAAGGCATTGTGGTGCTCGAAATCGAATTGCAGGAATCCCGCCACGGTGTCGAGCTTATGGTTCAGGAGATAGTCCCAGGTCTTCTGCGCGGCTTTGCAGGTGCAGATATACCGGGACGACGGGTATTCGATCCGGTAGGCGTCGAGGACATGCCGGAGTGCGGACATATCGAAGGCCGCGTTGTGCGCCGCGATCAGCGTGCCGCCGATCCTCGGGAGGATCTCGGATGGATAGAGGTTGTCGAACGTGTCGGCGTCCCGGACCATGGCGGGCGTGATGCCGTGGATCATGATGTTGAACGGATCGAAATAGTCCATGTCGCGGTGGGGACGGACCAGCCAGTATTTTTTCTCGACGATCGTTTCATTTTCGACCACGGCAATGCCGACCGCACAGATACTGCCGGAATTGCTGTTGGCTGTTTCGAAGTCGATTGCCGTAAAACGCATGGTTCTTTCCTTTATAGGATCAGAAGCGGCATGGGAAGATGCTTGATCGTCTTCTCTGTACCGCCTGTCCGGATCATTCTATTCCTATTATACGCGTGCAGAGTTCTCGTTGTTCATGCAGAATTGCTTGTATCCTCCGGACAGATTATACACTTCTTTAAACCCGTTGTTGAGAAGGATGTTCTGCGCGGCGTTGCCGGTAACACCCTTGTTGCAGTAGGTGATCGTCACTTTGTCCCTGTCCATATCCGGAAGGGCCTTCCGGAGCTTCGCATGCGAGACATTCTCGGCGGTCTCCACATGTCCTTCTTCGTATTGTTTGACAGATCTTGCGTCAATTAGAGTGTACTCCTGTCCGGCATCCATGAGCGCCACTAATTCTTTGGATGTAATGAGCGGGCGGCCCTGGCGGATCGCATTGTCCAGTATCATGCCGGTATACATGACCGGGTCTTTGGTCGTGGAAAAAGGCGGCGCATACGCGAGGTCCAGATGAAAGAGGTCTTCGACATTCGCTTTGAACGTGATCGCCGTCGCGAACACGTCAATTCTCTTGTCCACGCCTTGCTCCCCGACGATCTGAGCACCCAGAAGCCGTCCGGTCGCTTTGTCGGCAATGCCCTTGATGACCATCTCTTTGCCGCCCATATACTCCGGTTTGTCGGGCTTAATGTTGTGGCAGACCGCCGCGTCGTATCCCTGCTCCCTTGCTTCCCGTTCGGAAAGTCCGGTCTGCGCGACCGTCATATCAAAGACTTTGAAGATCCCGGTGCCAAGAATGCCCCGGAATGAAAGTCCGCCGCCGGTTGACGTATCACCGGCGATTCTTCCCGTCTTGTTGGCGGTGGATCCGAGAGGGCGATAGACCGGCTTCCCCGTCACGACGTGAAATTGTTCGATACAATCGCCGCATGCGAAAATATCGGGATCGTTCGTTCTCATGAACTCGTCAACCTTGATCGCTCCGGTGATGCCGAGTTCGATTCCGGCCTTTACCGCCAAATCCGTATTCGGGCGTACGCCCGTCGAAAGGAGAACAAGATCGGCTTCGACAGCGCTGCCGTCCGACAGCAGAACACAGCTGTCCGTAATTTCACTTACGGATGCACCCGTAAGAACGCGGATGCCGTGTTTCTCAAGGTGGGCCTTCACATAGACGGCCATATCGGCGTCGAGCCCCGGTGTCACCTGCGGCAATTTCTCGATCATCGTAACCGGAATTCCGATCCCGGCCAGGCTCTCACAGACCTCAAGTCCGATAAATCCCGTGCCGATGATCACGGCCGACCTTGGCTTTTTCGCGTCGATACATGCCTTGATCCGGTTCATGTCTCCGATGTTTCGAAGGGTGAAGACATGATCGCCGCCTGCGCCCTTCAAAGGAGGGACAACGGCCCGGGCGCCGGTTGCCAGTATGAGCCGGTCATACGTGTCGCGAAAAACGTCTCCCGTCACAAGGTTCCTGACCTCTACGCTCCGGTTGTCCCGGTCTATGGAGAGAACCTCGTGGGATGTGAATATATCCACATTGTATTTGCTCTTGAAAAAAGCCGGATCGCGCGGCGTCAGCTGGTCCGCACTCTCCACCACGCCCCCGATATAGTACGGCATGCCGCACCCGGAATAGGAGATGAAGCTGTCCTTCTCGTAAACGGTGATCTGTGCGTCTTCGCTGTTGCGCCTTGCCTTTGCGGCGGCGGATGTTCCGGCGGCTACCGCGCCTATGATGATCAGTCTCATGTTGTATCCTCCCGATTCACCTGCTGCAGAGTTCTCGTATACTCCTAAATTAGCACACGGGAAGGCACCGCATATGGTTTTTTCGGGCTTTTAACGTAAGATTTACATGCTGTAAGCGGATCCGCTTCAAATGGAGTTCTTCGCCGGAGACTTTTCGCGAATCGGAATCCGCTTGTCCTATAGATTCTCACCCCTGAAAAATAAAAAAACCCCGAAGCTTAAAGCTTCGGAGTTTCTTCATGGTGACCCGTACGAGAATCGAACTCGTGTCTTCGCCGTGAAAGGGCAATGTCTTAACCTCTTGACCAACGGGCCTTATGGTAGCGGCAGTAGGAGTCGAACCTACGACCTGCCGGGTATGAACCGGACGCTCTGGCCAACTGAGCTATGCCGCCATATTGCAGTGCCTTTTTGGAATGCTATTCGATTCTATCAGCCGGAAGTCACCTTGTCAAGCAAAATTTTAGCTTGTCTGAAGAGCGGCAAAGAACGAAAGCGGCGGTCCTCGTTGCCTGAAGACCGCCGCTTTTGGGCTTTGCGGGGGATCGTTTTCGCGTTCGAAAGATCGGGTTATTCCGTCTCGTAAACGCTGATGGAACCGCCGGCACATTCCATTATGACCTCGTCGGTCGTATACTCGTCGCCGAAAATATCCGTGATCTCAAACTGGTAGAGGTAGTCGCCGTCGGGCAGCGCAGATTCTTCCATCACAACGGGGCCGGAGACAGTGAATTCCTCCATGTAGTAGGTCTGTTCTTCACCGGTTTCCCAGTTCACGGCTGTGAAGACCGGCGCGATGACGTCGCCGTCGCTTAACGGAAGGATGTCTTTGTCCGACATTCCGTTCTCGTCAATTCCGGCCCAGATACCATAGATGACGAATTCCTCGGTGTCAAACAGATACGCGGCACGAAGGTTTGTCGCTTCGCCGTTTACCAGAACCGGGATCGTATAGAGATTATAGTTGTCACCTTCTCCGATCAGCACCGGTGCGCACAGGCTGCCGTTTAATGTCGGCCAGACACCGCGGAAATTGTCACCGAATACACCGTTCTCCCAATCTGCGACGATATCGTTATCGAGTCCGAGGAGCATGTATTCGCCCGAATCATAGTCCATGTAGTAGATTCTGAACCGGATGCTTTCTATCGCGTCGAGTCCCGACGCGACTTCGACCGTATAGACCCCGTCTTCGGATATGTGGCTGTAAGCCTCGAGGGCATATTCGTCCGCGCTTACCGTATCTACCTCTTCGTAAGGAATGGCTTCCTCCCCGCCTGCAGCATACAGCACATCTTCCTCTGCGGCCCATTCGGGTGCGGTCCAGTTGTCTCCCGCAACCGCATCGATGAAGCGGATGTATCCATTGCTGAAAGCGGCAAATTCCGCATAATCGTTCAGGATCGTATCGTCAGAACCCAGGGGAAAGAAAACACTGAGCCCGTTGGCGTTCTCCCGGCTCGCGCCGTTGACGTTGTAGACCACAGCGTCAAAGAGGCAGTCGAGAAGGTTTTCTCCGGTCGAGGAGAGAACGTTCTCCGTATTCAGTACCATGTTTCCGAGGTCTACCATGTTGGTGTAGCCCTCTTCATCGGTATTTCCGCCGTAATTTTCTGTCTTCATAACGCCCTGGACAAGACTCTGGTAGGTGTTGATATCACCCGTTACACCCGTCATCTCATTTGCCATCAGGTTGAAAGCGTCGCAGAGCGCGGGAACTTTGGAGAGATCAATGACGGATAGAGTCGCCATATCTTCTGCCTGATACGTTGCACACTTGGCGTAATAGGTGTCGCAGATTACCGTGCCGAGCTCCGCGCCCGTGCAGGACGGATTCTCGCTTAAGTAGGAGAGCCAGCCGGTGTAATCCCAGCCGCCGCCCGGTTCATATTCTTCGGACGCAACCATGTAACTGGCGTAATTGCTGCAGATCATCGCATTCTCGATACTGGACATAAGGCAGGTATCGAAACCGACCACCTCGAAGGTGACGCCGGGAGCGGCCAGTCCCTCGGAAAGCTCCGTAAGACTTAAGCTGTCGCCGTCGTACAATTCGTCAAATTCGACGCCGGATACCGATCCGCCGCCGTGATTCCAGAGTAGTGTCATATATTTGTCGGCGGGATAATTTGTGACACCCCATGTGAGGAACTCTCCGAGTGTTGAGGAGAGACCCATCGACGCAGAAGGCTGCTCATCGAGAAGAGTAAGCTGGCCATCCCTAAGAATCCAGCGCTGCAATAAGGACGGATCAATCTCTTCGATTTCCCAGGCATTGGCGCCTCCGGTCTCAATGATCAGATTCACATTATCCGGGATATCAACTGCCGCTGCTTCAAGAATATTGGCAGTGGCCGCGCCCCCCTCGGATTCGAGATCCGCGCCGCATACGTACATGAGCACCGTCCATGTCTCCGCGCCCGATTCCGATCCTTCGGTTTCGCCGGCTGAACCCGTTGTATCTGTGATCGGATTGCTTGTCTCATTTGAATTTTCGGGATCTGTCGTGTCAGCGGCGTCGCTTCCGCAGGAAGACACAAGTGTCGCTATGATGAATACAGCAAGAATCAGGGACAGGCATTTCTTCGGCAGCTTACCTTTTGTCAGTCTTTTCCTCATAAAAATCTCCTTGCGATGTTTTGGGGGATTTTCCTTCGATCGTAAAAACGTTTGTTGCAAATAAAAAAGGTGTACTCCTGGAATGATTGCAGATCCAAGTGTGCACCTTATTTTATTATACAGTAACATAGCATAATAGCCAATCACGATTATTTGATAATGTGGCTTTTTGACGTATCTGCCAGATTGTTATTGTCAGTTCCACTGCATGTAAATAATACCGGAAAACGGATTCGCACGGATTCCAAATTCACAAATCCCGTTTCTGATAGAAGGAAATCGACATTAGCCAGGATGCCGCATAAACAACAACCGTTCCGATTGTCGTTACGGCAAGAAGGGTGATCGGTCCCAGGGCAAAGCCTGTCTCCATCTTGATACTTTCCAGAGCTGTGCCCAGGCCGAAGATGGCGATGATCACAACAAAGTACATGATTCTTCCCTTTTCCGCCCCGAGCTTGAAGATGAAAGGCAGGACCAATGCGGAACCGATTAAGCCCGCGGTAAACATACCGGCAACGGAAGACAGGAATTCTATCCCTTTGAAGCTGCCCGACAGGTTCAAGCGAACGGCCAGAACGGCTGCCGAGAAGGCAAGGGCCGCCAGCGTCACCAGGAGTCCGAACACATATTTCGAAGATACGATCTGTGCCCGTGAGTACGGGAAGGTTCCGCTGTAAATATGCCACTTTTCTTTTTCGTCATAGGAAAGAAGCGTGACGGGCAGCATACCGGCCATCAGGACCGGAAAGGTTGAGAAAAAGCCCATGCCTTTATCCGAAAAGGAAACCGCTGAAAAGATGAGAATGACAAAGAGAAAAATGCGGCAGTACTTGACCGCCATATAGAAATCCTTCAAGAGTAAGCCCTTCATGTTACCTGTTCTCCTTTACCATGAAAATAAACAGCTCTTCAATGTCGATCGGACTGACGGGGAGATGGGCGGGGACAGCGTCCCTCAGGACAATCGCTTCCGTCCCGTAGTTCGTTGACTTTTTCCCTTTGATCGCAGCCGGGTCGATAACCGACAGTTCCTGTTCCGAGCAGCGAACGATCCCGTGCTTTTCGAGTAAGACATCCTTCTCTTCACACAGGATCAGCTTCCCCTTGTGCAGAAACGCGATATAATCGCATATCTTTTCGAGATCGCTTACGATGTGAGACGATATCAGTATGGCGTGGTCTTCCTCTCTGGTGAAATCCGCAAAGATGTCGATGACCTGGTCCCGAGCAACCGGGTCCAAGCCGCTTGTCGCTTCATCGAGGATCAGGAGCTTCGCATGATGAGACATCGCAACCGCAATTCCGAGCTTCATCCGCATGCCTCGCGAAAAGTCCTTGAAGGGCTTGTTCTCCTCTATATCCAGCGACTTCAAGCAATTCGAAAAAGCGCCGGTATCCCAGTTCCTGTAGGTGTGCTTCATCATATTCCCGACTTGTTTTGCCGTCAGGCAGTCGGAGAATCCGACGTCGTCGAGTACCACTCCAATATCTTCCTTTGTCAGGCGAATATTGTCCCGGTTGTCTTTTCCCAGAAGCGTAATGCTACCCGAGGACTTACGGATCATATCGAGAATAAGTTTGATCGTGGTGCTCTTCCCGGCTCCATTCTCTCCGATCAATCCCATAATGCAGCCGTTCGGCAGGGTAAGGTTAATGTGATCAAGTGAAAAACCGGGATAACTCTTACACAAATCTTTGATTTCAATGGCGTTCACTTAGGTTTCCTCCAACAATTCAATCATTTCAATCAGGTCTTCTTTTCCGAGATTGCTGGCTGAGGCAAGCTTGATTGCTTTCTCCAGGTATTCCTCAATCAGCTTCAGGTTCTGCTCGCGCAAGAGATCAAGATTCTTGGGAGCTACAAAGCATCCCTTGCCGGCTATCGTGTAAACGAAGCCCTCCCTCTCCAGCACGTCGTAAGCCCTCTTGGTTGTTATGACACTGATGCGCAGATCCTTGGAAAGGTTTCTGATAGACGGCAGCGCTTCGTCCTCCGTCAGAGTCCCATTCATAATCTGCGACTTGATCTGGGAAAAGACTTGATCGTAGATTGGCACACCGCTCTTATTGTCTATAAATATATTCACGATCGTCGCCCCTTCCTCTACTGTATATACACAGTATACACAGTAGGCACAGTTTGTCAAGCGCCCGACGGGCACCCGGCATGTATCTTCAGCTGTTCAGAAAATATTGCCAAATCGCAAAATTCTTTTTTTATTCCGTCATCAAAAATAATCATTTATTGTATAATGATTGCAGAAAACTCAAATAAACGCGAGGAATGCGCATGATTGAAATATTGATCCTGACGTACCTGACCAAGAAGAACGCCGCGCTTGCTATTCAAAAAGGGAGAAGCGGATCACTGCTGAGGGCTTTGACTATACTCCTTTGGGGTTCGAACGAGATCCTGTTTGCGGTAGTCTGCATACGTGCGGGTGTCAGATCAAACGTCGGTTTCTATGCCTGCGCTCTCTTAGGCGGCGCTATTGGCGGTCTGATCTCCTTTGCCATCGCAAAATTCATGCCCGCCAAAAAGTCCGTCGACAGCACCATAAACTCCTCAGAAAATTCCGCCGCGCTTTGGAGCGAACCTACGTCCGTCGAATGTAAGGGATGCGGTGCGACGGTAAAGCTTCCCGCGCGCTTCTGTGACACCTGCGGCGCTAAAATTGAGAACAATTTCGGATAATGTTTTATAGTATAATGACAACAGACAAATCAAATATATGTGAGGTATATTCATGTTAGAAGTATTTATTTTAATCACCCTGACGAAAAAGAACGCTGCGATCGCGGAACAGAAGGGTTTAAGCGGCGGTCTTTTTGGCGCCTTGACTGTAATCATGTGGATTCTTAATGAATTAACATTTGCGGTCGCCGGATTCATATTTCTGGATGTCGAATACTTCGTTATTGCGCTGATCGGATTGCTCGGCGGTGCGATCGGCGGCCTGCTCGCCTTTGTCATCGTCAAACTTATTCCCGAGAAATCACACGTCAGCCGCAGTACGTTTACTCCCTCCGCCACACGCGCTCCCGTAGTTGCCGCCGAACCCGAGACGTCCTACTGCAGAGCATGCGGTTCAACGGTAACTCTTCCCGCCCGATTCTGTGACACCTGCGGCGCCAGGATCGAGAACAATTTCTGATACTATCCGGAACGTTCAACCGGGATTCAATTGGAAGTGAGAAGCTTTTCGCGCTTTAACTGTATTCCTGTGGTTTTTTAATAAGATATCATTCGTAGTCATCGCGATACGTCATCTTGGCGTGAGATCCACTCTCGGTGTTGTGACCGCAGCACTTGTCGGCGGAGCAATAGGCGGTCTGATCTCTTTTCTAATTGTAAAATTCATACCGGAGGGATCGAATGCCGGTTCGTCTGCCGTTCCCGCCGAAGCAAGTCCTTTAACGCTTTGGACGGAACCTACGACGGTTGAGTGTACGGCATGCGGTGCGACCGTAAAGCTTCCCGCGCGTTTTTGCGACACCTGCGGCGCGAAAATCGAGAACAATCTCGGATAATCATCTATCCTTTTTGTGACATAAACAAACGGCCGTGAACGAGATTTGAAATGCCCACAAAATGTTGGACATGGATTAAGTAAAAATAGAGGAATGAGTTCGGAAAGCAACCGGGCTCATTCCTTTTCGTTTACCCTAGATGCGGCAATTGTTATTGTAATCCTCATCTTCCTCCAACTGTGTCAGGTTATAGATTGCCACCGCACAAGTGAGAGAAAACCTCCTTATCGGGCGTTTTTCGGGATGTACCGGGTAATCCTTGATAGATTACTGTGTTTTTGTTCATTGATTACACACCCAAAAGCTTAATTGATTGATTTGGTGTGTAATTTTTGACTGTTTTATATGTTTCTGTTTAATAATTCATATATTTTAACGCAGATTTATTGGATCTAGTAGGTAATCATTGGTAATTTATTGCGTTTCTTCTCATAAATTACCCTAAAATTACACACTAAATGTCAGATTCCCTGAATTTGGTGTGTAATCATTGATGCATTAGTGGATTACTCACCCACCTCATTAAAATATCTGATATCATGGCCGTCTTATGGAATCGCCTACCGAAACCTCCTACCGAAACCTCCTACCGGAACCACCTACCGGAACCGCCTAGTGAGGCTGTCTCAACCAGAAAATTGAAGTGCACTCCATGCCAGACTCCTTGTCCAACATTTGGAGGTGCACTTCATTCTTACAAGATTCTTTTGTACGCTTATGATGCTGTGATCCGTTGTGAGCCCTTGTCTTCAGCCCGATATGTAGAACCACTGTCCGTTGACCTGGCTCGGAAGCGTCGTCTGCGCGGCCTTGACCTGTTCGTCGGTCGCCGGTGCGTGATAGGCAATCTTCCAGCCGTCGTCATCCTCCCACACCATCTCGACAAGATAGTATTCCTGCGTCGCCGCGTCATCGAAAAGGTATAGGATAAAGATCGGGTTCTCGTCTCCGGCCGGGGTTATTTTCGGGAAGGAAGAATAGGCGTCCGATGTGTAGTACTTCGGCAGAATCCGGCTTCCGATCTGGAAGCGAACCGCACCTGCATCCTGACCTTCCGCGGTGATCGCTTCGGTGAATGCGGATATATCGGCATCCGAAGCAAGCACGGGAGCGACCTTTTTCAGGAACTCGTCATCGCTGATCTGCCCGGTCGCATATTGACCGTGAAGGTCGATATATCGTTCCGCCGCCATCTCATAACGGGTATTTATGGTTGTCTGGTACGATACGTACAGGAATGCGCTGATCAGAACCGCCAGAAGAACGGTTACGGCAATGTTTACCCACTTTATTTTGCGCTTCTCTCCGACTTTCTTTTCGGTCATTCGCTTGATCCGAAAACCAAAGAGCGGTACCAGAAAGAGTGCCAGCATCGTAATATAGATTAACTTCGCAGTCTGCATGCTTTCCTCCTACAGTACCTTGCTTAAGAATTCGCGGGTTCTCGATTTCTGCGGGTTTGTGAAAATCTGTTCCGGAGTTCCCTCTTCGTAGATAATTCCCTCGTCCATATAGAACACGCGGTCGGCGACCTCTCTGGCGAAACCCATCTCATGGGTTACGACCACCATGGTCATTCCTTCCTGTGCGAGCTGCTTCATAACTTCCAGGACCTCGCCTACCATTTCAGGATCCAGTGCGGATGTCGGCTCGTCGAAAAGCATGATCTCGGGGCTCATCGCGAGCGCGCGGGCGATGGCGACGCGCTGCTTCTGACCGCCCGACAGGCGGTTCGGGTACTGGTCGGCTTTCTCGGAAAGACCGACGCGGTTCAGCAGCTGCTCCGCCGTCTGTCTTGCCTTCTCGACAGGCATCTTCAGGACTTTTCGAGGGGCGAGCATGATGTTCTCAATGACTGTCAAGTTCGGGAAAAGATTGAACTGCTGGAAAACCATACCGGCCTTCATGCGGAGCTTGTCGATGTCTTTCCTGTGCTCGATCATGGAGACGCCGTCGAGATAGATCTCGCCTTTGGTCGGCTCCTCAAGAAGATTGAGGCACCGGAGGAAAGTGCTTTTCCCGGAGCCGGAAGGGCCGATCACACAGACGACTTCGCCCTTTTCGATGTTGGCGCTGATGCCCTTCAGGACTTCGAGTTCGCCGAAATACTTATGGAGTCCGTCTACTTTAATCACTTCTGCGCATCCTCCCTTCCAGTTTTGTCAGGCCGGCGGCCATGCTTGTTGTCATAAGAAGGTAAAGATACGCGATGCAAAGAAGCGGTACGAGGTAATTGTACGTAACACTGGCTATCGATGTGCCGCCCTTCATCAAGTCTTTGATTCCGACGTAACCCGCGATGGAGGTCTCCTTAAGAAGTACGATCAGTTCGTTGCCGAGTGCGGGAAGTACGTTCTTAATCGCCTGCGGGATGACGATGCTGATCATCGTCTGGCTGTAGGAGAGTCCCAAGGACCTTCCAGCTTCCATCTGTCCGCGGTCAACGGCATTGATTCCCGCGCGGATAATTTCCGCGACATAGGCGCCGCTGTTGATACCGAATGCGATGGAGGCGACGAGAATATCCGGCAGTCCGGAGTTCTTCAGGATGATAAAGTAAATGATCATCAGCTGGACGACGGTAGGCGTACCGCGGATGATCGAGATATAGCCGTTCGCGAAAGCCGCAAGAATGCCCTTGCCCCGGAGTCTGAAAATGGCGAGGAACAAGCCGAGGACAACTCCGATCAACGCCGCCATCAGCGTAATTTCGACGGACGCGAGAAAACCTCCGAACAGGACAGAGTACCGGTCGTCTTTAATCAGAGACAGGTAGATGCCATCGGCAAAGGATTTTATGATATTGAATAGTAAATCCATATTGTCGTCCTCGAATGGATAGATAAACACACAAGAAACAGTAAAAGGAAGCCGGTTTACAGGAAACCGGCTTCCCTATTATCTCACAAAATTGGTCTGTTTTACTTGATATATTTGGCGATTATGGCGTCAAAGGAGCCGTCGGCCTTCATTTCGGCAAGTGCTGTATTGATCTTTTCGAGAAGAACGGCGTTTCCCTTCGCAACTGCAAGAGCATAGTCTTCAGCCGCAAACTGATTCTCGATCAGAACGAGTGTGTCCGGATTCTCGTCCGCATAGGACTTGGCAGGGTTGTTGTCGATGATTACTGCGTCTACCTGACCGTTCTTCAGGGCTTCTACAGCGAGCATGCCGTTTGCGAATCCCTTAATCTTGTCTTCGGTTGTGTAATCCGCAGCGTTCCAGGAACCGGTTGTTCCGGTCTGAACACCGATCACCTTATCCTTTAAATCGTCGGCAGTTGTGATCTTGGAATCCTTGAGAACGATGATTGTCTGAGCGGCCGTATAGTAAGAATCCGAGAAATCCATTGTCTCTTCACGGTCCGGCTTTACTGTATAACCGGCGGCGATCACATCGATCTGTCCGTTGGAAAGAGCCGTCGGCAGCGAATCGAATTCCATATCGACGATCTCAAGCGTAAGTCCGAGCTTGGCGGCGATCGCGGCCATCAAGTCTGCGTCAACACCGGAAATGGCTCCGCCCTCGACGTACTCAAACGGAGGGAAAGCGGCATTGGTTCCCATAACGAGCTTCGTGGCATCCTTTGTTCCGACTTCAGCGGCGGCTGTCGAAGCTGTTGTATCATCAGCAGGAGCGGCGGTTGTTGCCGCGGCGGTCGTCTGTGCAGCTGCGGTTGTTTCTTTGTCAAAAGCGTCTTTGGCCGAGTTCGAGCATCCGGCGGCCCCCGTGATCATGGCCAGCGTTACGATCGCAGCCATCAACCTAACAATCTTCTTCATAATATCCTCCATTACATTCACGGTCTGTCCCGTGCGGTTCTCTTGTTTAACATTCACTACTCTACTCACTTCGGGCAGCTATGTCAACGGGTAAATATACATTCTCCCGAAATTTTATTCATTTTCTTCATTTTTGTGAAAAGTGTACAAAACAAGGGAATCCGTTGCTAATACGCGCTTGCAACGTGTCGCAATATCAATTGATTTTGATTTTTGTTATGCACGATCGATTATATTTATGCATGATTTCGCATCATTATTTGATCGAATTCCTTGATTCAGGTGTATTTCGTGGAATTTGCGGATTAATATGCAGATTTCATACATCGGGCACGGATACCGGAACCTTTGCGGTACTCTTTTGGCAGTTTTTGTCGAAAAGCCGCCAAGCGCGCCGTCTCATAACGTGGCAATATGTCGATAACACTAATCGGGAGGGATGTTTATGCAGAATGTCGCAGAGAACACGGATCTATCCACTTCTGCCGCACGGTACAGGAGTACATATGATTCCGCCTTTGACCTTATGATCTCCAAGGAGGACAAGCCGCTTCTCCCTGTCATCTTTCTGAATCGGGAGATTCCCGAGATCCTGCCCCGGATTCTGCGGGAGTATGAGCGGCTTAAGTCGGAATCCAGACTGTCGGGCAGATTGTCCGGCACGCCGAGACCCCGCTATCCCGCGCCTCTCGTCACCTGGTACCGGACGGTTCTCGGGAATGTCCTGTGCCCGGGAACCGGAATTCGCCGGAACGGGTCGGACGCGTCCTTCGGTCTTTCATGTGCCATGTTTACGCCGGAAGATCGTTCGGAGTATTATTATGTTGCGCTGGATCTTCCGCCGCTTTGGAAGAAAGAGGAGAACAGGCACTGCGAGTCGGCGTCTCTTTTCGCGCACAGGGACAGGCACTGCGAGTCGGCAGCGAGGCTGATCTTCCGCTACCGGTCCGATACCGGGTCATGGTATGCCTGTATTCTCAGGAGAGGGCGACTCAGGAACGTTTTCTCGCAATATGTCGGAACAAAAAAATCCCCCGGAGCATAATGGCTCCGGGAGATTCTGAAATAACCGTATGTGGGAGAAGAAATCTTACTTGATTTCAATCTCTGCGCCGGCAGCCTTAAGCTTAGCGGCAGCAGCATCGGCATCTTCCTTGGAAACGTTCTCTTTGACAGCCTTAGGTGCGCCGTCAACAAGATCCTTAGCTTCCTTGAGTCCAAGGCCCGTGATCTCACGGACAGCCTTAATAACGTTGATCTTAGCGGCACCGGCCGACTTAAGAATAACGGTGAACTCAGACTGCTCTTCTTCTTCCTTAACGGCAGCGCCGGCAGCAGGGGCAGCAACTGCAACAGCAGAAGCGGATACGCCGAACTCGGTCTCGAGAGCCTTAACGAGCTCAGAAAGCTCCATAACAGATAATGTCTTGACTTCTTCTACAAACTTTGCGATTTTCTCACTAGCCATGATAAATACCTCCGTTTTAATTGCCGATTCTACGGCCTTTAATCATTCATTCGTTCGTTGACCGTATTACTCGACTGTAGCTTCGGCAGTTACCGATACGACTTCCGATTTCTCGGCGATCGCCTTGATAGCCATAGCAAGCTTGGTAATAGGAGAGATAAGGGTGTAGACAAGCTGGCTGTAAAGGACTTCTTTCGACGGAATAGAAGCCAGAGCTTCCACATCTGCTGCGGAAATAACTTTGCCTTCGAGCACGCCGCCCTTAATGCTTAACTTGTCGAACTTGTCGGCATACTGCTTCATCAGCTTGGCCGGAGCAATCATGTCTTCCGTAGAATACGCAATTGCGGTCGGGCCTTTGAACTGATCAGCTGCACCTTCGACTCCGAGGTCCTTGAAAACAATCGACAGCGTTGTGTTCTTGATAACCTGATACTTCAGATTATTCTTGCGAAAGTCCGCACGCATGGCCGTATCCTGAAGAACGGTAAGTCCGCGGGCATCCACAAAAACAAAAGATTTCGCATCCTTGAAATCAGCAACTAATGCTGCAACGACGTCTTTCTTTGCATTTAAGATCTTTTCACTTGGCATAAAATGACACCTCCTTGTTCAAGTATAAAAAATACCCCTTGCGCTTTGGACACAAGGGGTCGTTTTAAGCTTTATCCGTTAGGAACGCTCAATCCGCTACACCTCGACAGGACGGTTGCCCGGTTAGAGTCTTTCGACTTCCTGTTGTCTTAAGCACGCTGGTTTATTTTATTAAGTTGTGTGCGAGGCGGCTAAACGGATTGCTCCGGCAAGTCCCTCGCCCGATTGCCGCAATGGATTACAGCTTAGCCGCGTTGACGCGGATGCCGGGGCCCATTGTAGAAGCGATCGTAACATTCTTCAGATACTGTCCCTTTGCTGCGGAAGGCTTTGCCTTGATGATGGCGTCCATGATCACTTTGAAGTTCTCTTCGAGCTTCTCCTGACCAAAGGATACCTTGCCGATCGGGCAGTGAATGATATTGGTCTTATCGAGACGATACTCGATCTTACCGGCTTTGATGTCGTTAATGGCCTTGGTTACGTCCATGGAAACCGTTCCCGACTTGGGGTTGGGCATGAGGCCCTTGGGTCCGAGGATTTTACCGAGACGTCCTACAACACCCATCATGTCGGGAGTTGCTACAACAACATCGAAATCAAACCAGTTCTCTTTTGTGATCTTCTCAACGAGATCCTCGGCTCCGACAAACTCTGCGCCTGCGGCGAGTGCTTCATCGGCCTTCGGGCCCTTTGCGAAAACGAGAACGCGCTTTGTGCGGCCAGTACCATGGGGAAGAACGACGGCTCCACGAACCTGCTGATCGGCATGACGGGAGTCAACGCCGAGTCTGACGTGCAGCTCAACCATTTCATCAAATTTCGCCTTGCCTGTATCCTGCACCAGTCTAATGGCATCTGCAGAATCATAGGAGACGGATCTGTCTACGAGCTTTGCAAGCTCCTGATATCTCTTGCCTCTCTTCATTTCTCTACACTCCTTCAGACTTAGTCTTCGGTTACAACGATACCCATACTACGGGCCGTTCCGGCTACCATGCGGGCACACGACTCGACGTCGGATGCATTGGTGTCAACGAGCTTAACCTGTGCGATTTTTCTGCACTCGGAAAAAGGTATCTTCGCAACCTTATTCGAGTTAGGCTTACCCGATCCACTCTCGATGTTACATGCCTTCTTCAGCAATACCGGTACCGGAGGAGTTTTAGTAATGAAAGTATAGGTTCTGTCAGCAAAAATTGTGATGATAACAGGAATAATCATTCCTGCTTCTTTTGCTGTTCTTTCATTAAATTCCTTGACAAACTGCGCAATATTTACGCCGTGCTGTCCAAGGGCTGGTCCTACCGGCGGTGCTGGCGTTGCTTTGCCTGCGG
>CAZTXQ010000045.1:0-5982 GCA_964617375.1 uncultured Mageeibacillus sp.
TCAGGCGATCGAACAGAAGCGTCGAAGGTCCCGACAGCTTCGTCCGGTAGCAGTGGATCTTATCCTGATCCCCGATAAAATACCAGGGCTGCCGGTTCCTGGCCGACGGTGCCAGACGAACGGCTTCTTTCCACGGGAATCTTTCATCGCCCTGCGAAATCTCCTCCACAGGTTTCCGTATGAATTCGTCAACACTCGCCCGCGTAAGCTCTGCCGCCGGCTTTCCGACGGCCAGAGAGATGACATACGGGAGTCCGTTCTTTCCCGTAATCTCCTTGGGCTTGGCAAGACCCAGCCAGCAGCTGCCGATTCCGTTCGCGGAGAGATAAAGGTCGAGCTGTTCTGTCATGTATCCTATATTGGTCAGGTAATTATCCTTCTCTTCTGAAAAAATGAGGATATAGTGCGGTGCCGGGTTGGAAAAGAGGCCGCGCATCTTCGCCTGCCCGATGATCGCAAAGTCAGTCCGGATCGTGGGATCAAGAGGTATGAGTCTTGTAAACGCGTGTTCAATCTTTTCTGTCCATTCGCGGTCAAAGGGTTCTCTGGTGAATTGGCGGATCGACTTTCTGCTGAACATCCTGTTGCCCTTGTTCGTATCCATGTATAACCTCCCTGGGTTCACGATGGTCCGGTACGCTCTGAAGCGGCCGGCGGACTTTCCTATACGAAATCAAGTATACGTCTCCGCTGAATATGTGTCATTCCTTATCAAGGTATTTCAGTGTGTTTTCTTCACAAAGATTTGCATTTTTCCAATTTTTTCCCGCGGCGTACCCGTTAAAGTCTCTCATCGTGTACTCCATCACGTCGAGATCCGACTCAAGGTACGGGGCTGCTTCAAGGAGTGCTCCTCTGTTTTCGAGCACATATACCTTCGCGTCACTGGAAAGGTTCTCGCCTATATAGTCGATGTCGATCTGATGGATCTCTCCGGACAGGTAATGGTCTACGTTATACTGCGCGATCCGGGCATCCGGTATCGAGAAATTAAGAAGAACAAGAGCAAGAACTCCGCCCATGAACATTACGCGGAAGATCGGGAATTTAGGTACAAATTCTTTTACGAGCAGCGCCGCAAAATAGACGGCCAGAAGTATCATAAATGCGACGACAAAATAGCGGAGTATCGTTAAGCCGTACACTTCTATATAGAGATTCATTCTCGAAAAGGCGGACACCAGCTGCACCGATGCCAGAAGCATCAGGAGACAGGAGAGAATTCTTGTCGCGAGCCCCATGGCGCCCTTGCGGCTCGTCAATTTGATGCCGAGCAGCAGGAGTCCGACGTTAATCAAGGAGACGAAGGCCAGCTCGAAGAAACCATTTCTGGCATACTCCGCGTACGTAAGTCCGTCCGGGAGACTGCCCCTCAAACCGCCGAAAAGGTATAGGAACTGCACGGCGTCATAGAGAAGATAAAGCACGTCGACAAGGGCAAGGATTGTCACGGAGAAGACGGCAGTCGCCGCGAAATTGGGCCGGCTGGCCGAGGGCTCCGTGATTGGAATCAGGGCCATTTTGTTACGGTAGCTCCAGACGGCACTCGCGACGAAAGGCAATAGAAATACAAACACAATCGCTTTTCCGAACAGCGTGCTGAATCGGAAATTATCGAGGAGATGGGCAATCGGTTCCAGGATTTTTCCGAATACCGGGTCCGATGCAGCAAGCAGCACCGTCAGAAGAGCAAGAAGCGGGATGGCGATCAGCAGGGCAAGAAGCACCTGAAGGAGTACAGATTTGGTCTTCCTGCTCTTCTCGCCCGCCTCGGGATCGGTGTGCGCCGATTTTTTAAGCTCTCCCGCCTCGGTCCAGGGCTTTGTGATCGCCAGAAAGGGTCTTGCAAAATACGAGACAAAAAGCTCCGCGTGAAAGAGCGGCCGGTCGAACGCGATTTTATCTCCCAGCGAACCGTGTAGAAACAACACGCCGAGAAGCAGGCCGAGCACCGGGAAATTCAGAACCCGGAGTGACTGATTTGCGAAAAGAGAATACGTGAGGGCCAGTGAAGTCGTCATCACGAGAAGTATGATGTGCTCAGTGATCCGGATCTTCCCGCCCCGCGGAAAGCCGCAGGCTATGTAGTAGGCAGCCGTAAGGGTCAGGAACAGGAGCGTGATACCGACTCCGGCACCGCCCCAGAAAACAAATTCTACCAAAGCCAGAGCGCTTAAGGCTGCGGCGATCCATGCGCGAATGTACTTCATTTTATTTAACCTCCATGTTGTCGGGAACGTATTCCATGATGTCCCCGGGTTGACAGTTCAGTGCTTTGCATATGGCTTCCAAAGTGGAAAAACGAATCGCTTTGGCATGATCGTTTTTGAGGATCGAGAGATTTGCAAGTGTCAGGTCCACTTTATCCGCCAGTTCGTTTAGACTCATTTTTCGCTGAGCCATCACGACATCAAGTCGAATTATGATCGGCATTTCCATCATCCTTTCAAATTGTGAGCTGGTGTTCTTCCCAAACGATGCTGGCCTGCCGGAACACTTCGGACAGGATAAGGGCCAATACCGCAAAGGCAAGAAACATGGCGGCGCATACGATCGTAAGTATCGTGCCGTACAATGCATTTTTGATGACGAACAGGGCCGAAAGCAGAAGGAAATCAAGGCTTAAGAGGAAAAAGTACTTCGCGTTCCTCGGATCGAAGGGGATTCCTTTTTCGAGTGTACGGAGAAAGAGATGTCCGATGACGAGAAGAAACAGCGTGAGGGCTCCCGCGATATAGAGAAAGATGAGCATGAAGCCGTAGTCTTCGGTAAAGAGGTACCCCGTGTAGAGATAATCATAGAAAAAATGCAAGAGCGGGGGAAGAAAAATCAGTGTGGCTATATTCAGTACAATCATGATGTCGGTAAAGATGCGGACAAAAAAAGTAAGGCTCTTTTTTCCGATGATTTGCATGATCATTCCTGCCTTTCCGTTTGTTATGACGCTATGATAACCCCTCAGAAAGCGAAATTCAATAGTATTTTATTGAATTTCGATAAAATGTTGTTGTTTTCGCTGATCGGGGCGGTGTCAAAACGCTATTGTAGGGCGCAGTTGTGGGGGTTGTTGCGGGCGTGAAAGGGTCATGTGCGCGACCGGGGGGCTTTCCATGGGTTCCGGCGAAGTGACCGGAGGCCTTTTCCTTGCTTCCGGCAATGCAATTTGGGGATCTCGCAACAAACTCATAGCACCACATTCTTGTACATATAAGATGGCGAGTTTCTGAAGTACTTATATGCAATTTTGCTCTTGGTACTCCCTCGCCGAGACCGTAAATGCATATAAATTGGCGCGTTTCTGTTGTTCTTATATGCATTTATGCTCTTGACGCCATTTTCGGGAGCCAAACATACATATAAACAGGTGTGCTTAATCTTACTTATATGTATTAGAGCGCGATGCCAAGTTGGGCGCTTTTCCGTAAAAAAAGAAGACCGCCCAAAAGAGCGATCTTCCCGATGCGTATTCAATTTGGATTGGGCAACGCGTTCGGCGGACAAACCCGTTAAAGAAGGGAGCCATTTTTCGCGAACGGCTTCCAGCTCTCAGATGATAAGTGACGGCGGAGCATAAATTCTCGCGCCCAACTCGGCATCCAGCATATAGAGACCCTTGCTGTCCTGCCCGAAAAGCTTGAACTTCTGGATATTGTCCTCGGAGTTCTTCTCTTCCTCGCCCTGCTCCTTCACGAACCAGTCCAGGAACTGAATCGTCTTGTAATCGCGGGCGCTCGTCGCCTCGGTGTAGATATCGTAAATCGACGCCGTGATGTAACGCTCATGCTCGAGGCTCGCCAGAAGCGGCGCGTTGAAATCCGGATAGGAGGATGCTGGGGCGTCGATCGGTGCGTATTTCGGCATAATCCCGTTGTTCATGAGGAATTTGGAGAAAAGGAGCGCGTGGTCTCTCTCTTCCTGCGCCTGAATCGTGAACCAGTTGCCAAATCCGGCAAGGCCCGCGACATTATAATAATTCGCAAAATCCAGATAGAGGTATGCGGAGTAGTATTCCTTCGTAATCTGTTCGTTGATGAGACGTGAAATGGCTTCCGTTAACATGAGTATGATCTCCTTTCGATCCTACCGAGGACCGGCTTCAAATAATGAGCCGCCCCGAATATCTTGTGTTCCGTACTTAAAATTATATGACGGATTCGCGGATTATTCAAACGCAGTTAATCGCGATCGCAAGATTTCGCTACCCTTACCATAACCCCCTGTATTATAATGCTCTTATGAAAAAAATCTTGCTGGTGGAAGACGATAAATCCATTCTTCTGGGGCTCTCCTATTCCCTCGAGACCGAAGGGTACAAAGTAGAGTCGTGTTCTACCGTGCAAAAAGCCCGGGAGCTCCTGCTCACGGAAGCGTATGATCTTCTTCTCCTGGATCTGACCCTGCCGGACGGCAGCGGATACGACGTTTGCCGGATCGCCCGCGCGGAAACCGCAACCCCCGTAATCTTCCTTACGGCCTGCGACGACGAAGTCAACGTTGTGATGGGCCTCGATATGGGCGCCGACGATTACATCACCAAGCCTTTCCGTCTGCGCGAGCTCCTGTCGCGCATAAAGACCGTAATAAGAAGAAACGAACGAAGCGCGGAAACGGGCGCCGTGATTCAGCTCGGAAATCTTGCGATCAACACTTCTTCCGGCAAAATCACCCGCGGGGATACCGATGTTCAGCTCACGGCTCTCGAATACCGACTTCTCCTGACACTCGTCAATCACGAAGGTCAGATTCTGACGCGCAACCAGCTCCTGGAGGGAATATGGGATGTCGGAGGCGATTTCGTCAATGACAACACACTGACCGTCTATATCAAGCGCCTGCGCGAAAAAATAGAAGACGATCCGGCGCACCCGGAAATCATCCTCACCGTACGCGGCCTCGGCTATCGTATCGGAACGAAAAGGAGGTAGAATGTGCGCTGGTTTCGAAACAGAGAATTCCGGACAGCCTTCCTGACCGTCGCCTTAATCGGTCTTGTGTGCACTGTTCTGTGTGCCTTTTTCTCGTGGGAATCCTCGTTGATTGTCGCCGTTTGTACGGTGATTCTCCTTGCGGCCGAGTATCTTTTCGCGCGGCGCCGTTATACAAAGATCGCCGAATTATCCGAATACCTGAAAAGAGTCAACAGCGGGCGCTATGATCTCGAGGTACAGAATCACGACGAAGGAGAGCTCTCGATTCTGAAAAGCGAGATTTATAAGGCTACCGTCACGTTGTGCGTCCAGACCGAGACCTTGAAGAGCGAGAAGGCCGGACTTGCGGACTCGCTCTCCGACATCTCTCATCAGCTCAAAACGCCGCTTACCTCTATGGCGGTGATGACGGACCTCCTTTGCGACCCCGCGCTTCCCGATGTGAAGCGGAAGGAATTCACCGGGATGATCCGAATTCAGCTGGAACGGATTGAATGGCTGGTCACGTCCCTCCTTAAGCTCTCGCGATTTGACGCGGGTACGATCTCCTTCAACAAGGTATCGATCCCCGTAGAGGATCTCCTCCGGAAAGCACTCGCGCCGCTTCTGATTCCGATCGAATTAAGAAAACAGACGCTTACCGTCGACTCGGCCGGAATTTCACTTCTTTGCGACATCAACTGGACCGCCGAAGCTTTCCTCAACATCGTTAAAAACTGTGTGGAGCACACGCCGGTCGGCGGAGAAATCCGGATCCGCTGTTTCCAGAACGCGCTCTATACACAGATTCTGATCTCCGACAACGGAAGCGGGATCGTCCCCGAGGATCTCCCGCACATTTTCGAGCGCTTTTACCGCGGCAAAAACGCCGGCGAGGACAGCGTCGGTATTGGGCTTGCGATGGCAAAGAGCATGATCACTTCGCAGGGCGGCAGCATCGGTGTCGAAAGTAAGCCCGGCGAAGGCACCGTCTTCACAATTCGCTTCTTCGGGTAACGGACGGGTTCCTATAGTAAGTGACGAAACCGTCCGACGGTTTCCTTTGGAAAGTGGC
>CAZTXQ010000045.1:6082-9706 GCA_964617375.1 uncultured Mageeibacillus sp.
TTGGGGAAGGAACGGATACCTTAAAGGATACGGGTTCCTATAGTAAGTGACGAAACCGTCCGACGGTTTCCTTTGGAAAGTGGCAGATTCTTGGGGAAGGAACGGATACCTTAAAGGATACGGGTTCCTATAGTAAGTGACGAAAACGTCATCATCCCTGTCACCGACCCGTCACAATGTATCCGTAGACTGGAATAAAATACGATGAATCCGATTTATTAATGGGGGGCAGAACGTGGATATTTTACATGTTCAAAATATCAGCAAAATTTACGGCACAGGCGACGCAAAGGTCACGGCTCTGGACGATGTTTCTTTTTCCGTGAAAAAGGGCGAGTTTGTGGCGATCATCGGGCCATCGGGTTCGGGTAAATCCACGCTTCTCCATATCCTCGGCGGCGTCGACCGCCCGACATCGGGCAAGGTCCTGATTGAAGGAACCGATATTTATGCGTTAAAAGAGACGCCGCTCGCTATTTTCCGGCGCCGTCAGATCGGTCTTATTTACCAGTTCAACAATCTGATTCCCGTCCTGAATGTCGAGGAAAATATCACTTTGCCTCTTCTTCTGGACGAACGGGCGACCGATCCGGGTCAGCTTAAAGAGCTCCTC
Source organism: uncultured Mageeibacillus sp. (assembly GCA_964617375.1). Taxonomy (GTDB): domain Bacteria; phylum Bacillota; class Clostridia; order Saccharofermentanales; family Saccharofermentanaceae; genus Firm-13. The sequence continues at coordinate 6,696 of CAZTXQ010000045.1, forward strand.
GACGTTCTCTCGATGAACGATCGCGCGAAGCACCTTCCCAACCAGCTTTCCGGCGGTCAGCAGCAGCGCGTATCCATCGGACGCGCTCTGATCGCCAATCCGGCGATCGTACTCGCGGACGAACCGACGGGAAATCTAGACAGCAAGAATAGCGCCGATGTCATGGAACTCCTCAAATTGTCCAACAGGCGCTATAACCAGACCTTGATTCTGATAACACACGATCCGAATATCGCCCTTCAGGCGGACCGGATCATCAGCATCGCAGACGGACGGATCGCAAAAGACGAGGTGATCCGCCGATGAATATCCTTCGCTCCTTCACGATTAAATCCATGAAGGTCCACAGGAAATGGACGGCCGTCACAATCGTCGGTGTCATTTTATCGTCCGCCATGCTGTCGGGACTGATGACTTTCACCGCATCGACGCAGGATCTGCTGAAACGCGACGAGATTGCCGGCAACGGCCAGTGGTCCGTCTGTTTTAAAAACGTTCCCGCCTCCGACCGGGCGGTATGGGAAGCGGCTTCCGACGACAATCAGACCTCTTTGGCGAAGGACGTCGGATATGCGCTTCTCGACGGTTCGACCAATTCCGGCAAACCCTACGTGTACATCACGCAGTACGACCGGAATGCCTTCGATATGTTTTTTGTGAACGTAACCTCCGGGCGTCTTCCCGAAAATGACCAGGAGATTGTTCTGCCCGAAAAAATTATGCTAAACGCCGGACTGTCCTATAAAATCGGAGACCGGATCGAACTTGCGAACGGTATCCGCCAATATCCGGATGGCACGGAGATCGGGAAGGGATCCTTCTATTCGGATTCGTATTACGTGAGCGATTCGGCCGGCGATTCGACAGATTTGGGCCCGGAGAAATTCATCGTATCGGCGACCAAGACGTACACGGTAGTAGGTTTTATTTCGACATCGATACTGGAAAATTCCTGGGATGCCGGATATTACTGCTTTACCGGATTCTCTCACGGTGTCTCTTCTGCGGCACAAAAGGCCAACATCTTCCTCTGGAACACGAAACTCCCCTACAACTATTACGACGTTGTTCGCGGCCAAGCCGCGGATATGGGTTATGACAGCTCCTCCATCAAGTTCAACGACGGCTACTTAAGGTATTGCGGCATACAGCCCGCCGGTACCCGTCAGGACCTGATGTTTATTCTGGTCGCGGTCATTGTCCTGATCATCATCGTCGCCTCGGTATCCCTGATTTACAATGCGTTCCAGATCTCGGTATCCGAACGTCTCCGTCATTTGGGTCTTCTCTCAAGTGCGGGCGCGACAAGACGGCAGAAACGGTTCCATGTGTATTTTGAAGGGCTCATTGTCGGGTTGATCGGAATTCCGACGGGAATTCTGTGCGGAATTCTGGGTATCTCTGCCACCTTTAAGGTGATCGAGTCGGCGCTTATAAGTGTCGCGGACTGGAAAGAGATGAAGCTTCACGTCAACATATCCTTCACGGCAATCGCGATTACCGTAGTACTTTCCGCTCTGACGATTTTCATATCCGTCCTGATTCCGGCCCTTCGCGCCTCAAGAATTACGCCCATTGACGCAATCCGGCAGTCCAAAGAAATCAAAATGACACCGCGTTCCGTGCGTACGCCGCGCTTTCTGCGTAAAATATTCGGCTTCGAAGGCGAACTCGCTCTAAAGAACCTCCGAAGAAACAGGCGAAAATACCGTGCAACCACCGTGTCGCTCGTGATCAGCCTTGTTCTCTTCCTTACGGTGTCGGCCTATGTCCAATTCGGATTCACCTACGCGTACTCTTCGACAGACACCGTCAATTACGACATCAGCTTCTCGGCATACGGAATTTCTGATGCCGAACGCGAAAAGCTGTCGGGCGAGATCCGCGAGCTTCCAAGCACAAAAAAAATGGCCGACTGTGTTTTCAACATGATGTATCTTAAGGACGGCGACGCCCTGCAAACCAATATGTATAAGACGGTAAACGAGGGGACCACGGGAACTTATCTCTTCGTTCTCTCTTACGACGACGCCAGTTTTCGCGAGTATTGCTCATCCCTCGGCGTCAATCCCGACGACTACATGGATCCTCTTCATCCCCGGGCGATTGTCATCAATCATTCGGTCGTGTACGACTACAATACCGGAAAGAAGCAGATCGGTGATCTCTTGAATCTGTCCGAAGGGTTTGCCCTTAACACGGTATTAAGTACCGAAGACAATTCGGACAGCACCGATTATTCCGGAGAGCTCGTAACAAAGATCACCATCGGGAAAATTACGGAAGATATGCCGCTCGGTTCCGATTATTACAGCAGCCCCTATCCTCGTATCATTCTCCCCGAATCGGTTATGCAGTCCATTGCCTTGCAGTATCTGCCGGATTTGAGCACATATGCGAAGCCGACCTCCTATATCGTCGCAGTCGACGACCAGCAGCTCGAAACCGAGATTCGCGAAATGACCAAAACGCTGCCGGACAACCAGTACTATATCTATAACTTTACAAGCCAGCACGAACAATCGGAGAAGACGGTCTTTCTGATCAGTGTTTTTGTCTATGGATTCATTACGCTCATAAGCCTGATCTGCATCGCCAATATCTTCAACACAATCACGACCAACGTAAGTCTCCGCCGGAAAGAATTCGCGATGCTGCGATCGGTCGGAATGACAGGTCCCTCTTTTGGCCGAATGATACGCTTCGAATGCATATTCTACGGATTGAAAGCGCTGATACTGGGAATCCCCGTAAGCATCGCGATCAGCTATTATCTGTATAAACAGCAGATGTACGCCTTCTCCTACGACTTCTCTCTGCCATGGAAAAGCTACGTCGCAGCGATCTTACTCGTGTTCCTGATCGTGTTTACGACCATGTCCTATTCGATGTCAAGGATTCGCAAAGAAAACATCGTAGACACCCTGAAAATGGATTCAATCTAGAGTACATGAACAATTCCTTATGAGGGCGGGCGCCGTTCTGCGGCGCCAATACCGCTACGAATGCCG
>CAZTXQ010000045.1:9806-23550 GCA_964617375.1 uncultured Mageeibacillus sp.
CGGGCGCCGTTCTGCGGCGCCAATACCGCTACGAATGCCGGATTGGTTCTCACATACGCAAAGGAACGCCCCCCTCCTGCGAACTCATTTCCAGATATGAGTTCGCAGGAGTGGGGGCTTCCGTTCATCAGGAGGTACTTTCTTCCAGAATCCCTCTTCCCAGGTACATGACAAGGAAGGAAGCGAGCATGTTGTAGAGAATCGCCGCAAAATATGCGATTACGGCAAGACCCGGATTCACGTGATAAAAAACCGCCATAAGGATGGCATAGAGGAGAATTCCGGGGCCAAGCACGATACTCCCGCTTAAGAAATACATCATTGTATTCAGGAGCTTGGATGTGTTACTTCCCAAAATCCTCTGCGTCAGGATCGACATGCTGATGTAGATCTGCGACAGCGTGGCATAGGTAATCGCCGCCGCGGGCGCAAACCATATGGGCAGCCCCGCCAGCACCGTAATCGCGCTAAACCCGATCAGCCCTTCGAGCAGCGACTTTACAACCGTCGAAAGGTTGGAGAAGAACAGCTTGGCAACATTCGAAGCCGGAACCAGATAGATGAACGGTTTTGATAATTCCTGCGTGAATTTGCCGGACATTGTAAGGAAAAAGAGCATATAGCTGAGTCCTACAAAACTTCCAATACCTGCCGCAAACACGGATATTTCTTTACTCGCCGTCAGATTCCTGAGGACAAAACCCGCGATCAGCGATATGCCGATAATTACGATGGAGGATTTGTCCAGTATCATAAAGCCGGTCCGGCGCTGCTCGGTAAGGTGACGGTAAAAGAACGTGCTCGCGCCCGTACCTTTGCCGGCGATCCCGCTTTTTCCGGCCTTGACGTTAAGCATGATGTTCCGCGCCGTGGGCTTGCCGTCCTTCATCGCGGCCTTCAGCATGAAGGTCTGTTCGGTCGTCTGAAGAACATCCTCATAATAATCGGAATCGGAACGCTGTACGAGAATGATGCCCAGAACCGGGAATAATACGAAGAGTCCGAGGCAAATAAACATCTTCAGGTAGTCGCCGACGATCATTCCGGTTACAAAGCCGTCGATCCATCCGATCAGTGGGAAGTAATCCATAAAGGGCAGCCCGAAAAAGTCCAGAACAGACTCCGGCTTGCCGCCCTGTATAATGACGTAGACCAGAAGGCCGACGCCGAGAATCCCCATAAGGCCGTACAGTACGTACTTTCCGGCTTTTCTGCGGTTCGGATGCGGAGCCGTAAGCGAATAGACGGAAAGCGAGACGATCTGTGTAATCACCAGGGTCAGAAACCAGCCCAGTACCAGAGCTATAATTCCCCTGGTATCGAGGAACAGGAGATTACGCATATTTGCCACTTGAAACAAGAGAAACAGCGTCGCCAGAAGGCTCGTTCCCATCTGTCCGATAATGCCGTACAGAAGGATCGACTGCGGGCGCACCGGAGAATTAAAGAGCATGTTGACATCCGCCATCTTGAAGAAAGTCGCGCCGCTCTTAAGCCCTTTGGAAATTCCAGAATAGAGAATGAACCCGAATAGAAGATAGATGCCGGCCCGAAGGTAAGGAAGACGTTCGAGAGACGCCGGCGGATAGACATCGGTCGGAATCAGCATAAAGCCGAACATCGCAATGCACAGAATATAGACAATAAGAAGCACAGGCGTCTTAAGCAGATTCTTGAACCAGTTCTTGATCGATGTGATCAGGAGGTAGGAAAGCGCTCTCACTTCTCTCCCTCCGTTATCGAAAAGAAGAGATCTTCCAGGCTGTCTTCGCCGTTTCCGGCTTCTTCTTCGCGGCTTCTCGCGGCGACTATTTTGCCGTTCATCATGATGAAAGCCTGATCCCAGATCTCTTCGACACTCTCGATCATGTGCGTCGATACGAAAACGGCTGTCCCGGCGTCGCGCATCTCCATGAGCATGCTCTTCAGTTCCTTGATCGCGTGCGGATCCAGGCCGACCAGGGGCTCGTCGAGGAGCAGCATTTTCGGACGCGGCAGCAGAGCACACATAATACTGACTTTCTGCTGCATGCCCTTCGAGAGCTCTTTGCCCAATTTCTTCTTCTTGTCGGCGAGCTCGAGTCTCTCCATAAGCTCATCCGCGTATGCGTAAGCGCTTGCATCGAGTTTGTAGGCCCGGATGATGAATTCGGCGTGTTCCTCAACGGTCAGGAGCTCATAGAGGGCTGGAATCTCCGGGACGTAGCCCATGATCTTCTTGGCCTCTTCGCTCTTATTGGGCTTACCGTCGATCAGGATCGTTCCGGAAAACCGCAAGAGTCCCATAATGCATTTGATCGCCGTTGACTTGCCCGCACCGTTCGGTCCGAGCAGGATACCTATTTCACCGCCGTTAAGCGAAAAACTCAGATTGTCATTTGCCAGTGTAGAGCTGTATTTCTTAGTCAGATTGTTTACTTTGAGCACTTTGTCCTCCCTTAAATGACACTTTGTATATTTTTTACCTGTGTTCATTTAACGATAGACATTATATCAAATATAGGAGAACTTGTCCTTAATTTCGGGCCTGGGACAGAGCGTCGTTTACCGCTTCGATAATGCCGCGGCTGCTGAACGTTGCGTGGGACACGACGTCAACCTCCGCACTTTGCCCTGAAATGATATCTGAGGCAATCGTCTGAAACGCATGGTCAAAATACTTCGCATCGTCCTGGTAGGAAACAACCGTTACGTCTGTAATCTCGCCTCCCGATATAGTCAGGGAAAGCGTCGTTGTCCCTCTGAATCCCATGCCGGTTCCGGTATAGGTGCCGTCTTTATAGAGGCCCGAAGAACTTGTCGCCGCGGCCGTCGACTCGACGATCGTCTCCGCCATCGACTGAATAGCCGATTCCGTCGTCTGTTCCGCGGTTTGTGCGCCGGATGTCGATGCGGTATCCGAGAGCCCGTCTGCCGTTGACTGCGTGTCGGAAGACGCGTCAGTAATTGCAGTCGACAAGGATGTTGAAGCTGCCATGGCAATAGATCCGTCTGCGGCTGCCCGGTCCGAAAAGAACGAAAGCGTCAGGTAAAGCGCGGCGATCAACAGGATGGATGCGGCTGCCGCGACAAGGGATGAGGTGTTTTTGTGAATTGTCTTTACATGGATATTCTTTCTCGGGCAGGACTCGACGCACTTCATACAGGCGATACATTCGCCGGACTTTACGGTGTCTGTCTCGTACAGCTGAATACCCATCGCACAGTTCCTGGTGCAGACCCGGCACTTCCCGCAGCCTTCGCGCGGCTTGTCGATGACGACCGCCTTCGCTCGTGAGGTAATGGCAAAGAAGGCGCCCATCGGGCAAAGATACCGGCAGAAGAAGCGCTCAACGAACGCAGATCCGATTAATATCAGGAGAAGGAGGATCCCGCCGACGGCCACGCTGCTTATGACCAGGCCGAATTGTGGAATCGATCCTACGGTAAAGAGCATACCGAATGCATCCCAGGGACTAAGCGCAGATACCGAAACAGCACCGGCCGCACCGAGGATCAGCAGAACAGCAAGAATCAGATATTTCAGGTATTTTAGAGCTCTGTCAACTTTCGGCGGAATCTTGACAAGGCCGCCCGTCTTTTTCGAAAAGATTCCGTATATCCAATCGGTAAGCGCGCCGAAGGCGCACATCCAGCCGCAAAAGAACCGGCCTGCCAGCACGGTTACCGGCACGGTCGCGACTAAGGCCAGGAGCGACGGCCATGTTTCCGCAAGGGAAAAACTTCCGGAGAGAGAAGCCGCAATCAACTCCCCGAGTCCTGCAAAAGCACTTATATAGAGCGAAGGCAGCCATACAAAGAACAGAATCTGCGAGACGGTACGAATCACAGAAAGGACAGAAAATCTCTTGCTCTTCCTCTTTTTCGAGAGCGTCGCAGGGGCCGGTTCATTGAAAGGTTTGACACGATCCGACAGAGTCTGCCCTGTCTGATCGTCAGCCGTTTCGAATCGTTCCCGGTTTGTATTCTTCTTCATCTCAGGTGTTACCTCGCATATTCGGTTCAGCCTCTTAAGCTTGTAAACCGATTATATCGGCTGCAGGCAGGCACTTCCGTGCGAAAGTCACACAAAAATGCGGCAAACCGGAATGATTCCAATTTGCCGCTCTTTACAAATAACACGTATTGCAGATATTGGTAAAATGATGCGCGTTACTGCCGATCCTCGTTCTTCTTAACAACCGGTTCCGCAGGCTTCTGTGATGCGATCAGCTGCGACAGAATTTCCGCGTCCTCAGGAATCAGTTCGATCGGAATGGCCGCCGCCTGAATCCGGGTCGTCTCAAGTATGTCGAACATTGCAGCGGAAACATCCTCATCGCGGGAGATCTCCTCCAGCGCGTCGCCGACGATCTGCGGGCGTATCGCCGCAGCCTTGCCGAAATCAAGCGCCGCGGTACGTTCGGCCGTGCTCCGTATGATGTTGACCTGATTGGCACCGTCCTGCTTGATCGCAGAGGTTACCTGACGCAGGCGGTTGACGACCTTGCTCTCGATCTGGCGAATCATCTCCACGTCGCGGAAATGAACTTTTCGCACATAACAGGAACCGAGCATGTAGCCCCATTCCGTTGACTTGGCCGATACCTCTTCTCGAACGGTCTGGCTCATCGCGTGACGGTCGACCATCATGCGCTCAAGAGGCATATTCGACAAGCAGCGCACTGTCGAGTTGCCGACGTTCGCCGCGAGCGATCCGCGGGGGTCTGTGTTCTTGAAAATATACCCCAGAGGATCATTGATGTACATTTCGTACCAGATACCGACGCCCATCGGCGCGCCTTCTTCGGAGTTAACCGGCTGGCTTCTCAAGTACTCCTGATCAAGCCGCATGTCTACGACATATTTACGGCCGAGCCAGTTGATAAAAAGCGCGCGGATTCCGAGATCCTTCCAAAGGAAGTGAAGGCCGGGCTCCGATAGAATACCGACAACATTGCCGAAAAGGACATAGACGAGCGCCTGACGCTCTTTGACAATCACGTAAACACCGAGCAGCCTCAAAATACCGAAGGCGATCGGAACACCGATCGATATTACGACGAGCGAAAGGACGAAAACGAAAACGGAGACGTATAAGGATTCATCCGACGATAAGGAGGACGCAAACAATTGCACGATATTCATCTCTTTTCCCTCCTTACGATTCTCTTGGTCTGGTCAAGAAGACCGAGGCGCACATTTCTGACGTAGAGATCCAGAGCGGACTTGCCGCCCTCTTTCTTCAATTCCTTAAGCTGTGTGGACAGGCGCTGCAATGTCTCGATTTCGCCCTGTGCTTTCAGCGTCTCGATCTCAACGGCACGTTTGGACTGCACGATCTTCTGGTCGGCCGAAGCCTGAGCAAGGCTGAGATCGGAGGACACCTGGTTGTGTGCGGTGTTGATGGCGGCCAGTGCCGATTCGACTTCTGCCGGCGGATCGATGCCCGTGATCAGGGACGCCTCAAGTACAACACCGTAACGGGCTGCCGATACCTGGCATTCGTCATCCATATGACCGTTCAAGTCGCGAAGATTTTTTCTTAAGTCATTGATGGAAATACCCTGAACCGACGATGCGGCGGAGGACTGCATAGCGGAGAATGTGGAATACGTTCCCGTATCACCCGCCGCTTCAACCGCAAGCATCGGTGCCGGATCCGGGATGAGAGCCGCCGGATCAACCGGTTCTTTGCCCTCGAAATTCGCGATACGTTCGCGCAATACCGATACAAAATATCCCATCACGTGGGCGATCGGATTCTTGACACCAAAGATATATGCGTAAAGATTCCGGTCCGAGACGCGATAGCGGATCTGACCGGAGAGTCCGATATTCAGCTGGGCCTTCGTTACGGCATCCAGCACCGTATTCTTCTGGTTCGCCGAAGGGGATTCCGGGTCATACGCCATATTGACGGTCTCGATCGCGATGGAAACTTTATAAATCTTTTCCCAGGGCCACTTGAAGTAGGGTCCTCCTGGCTGAATGACCTTCACCTGCGGATAAGCGTATCTTGTGCGCTCGTCCTCGCGAAGATTCTCGGATATCGGGTCCTCAAGGGTCGTCTTGCCCTTAATCCGCTGCGCCTTTCCGAATACCGTCTTAACGGCACGCTCGTTCTGGTTGACGATGTAAAACCCGCGAATGACATAACGAAACACAAACCAGGTAATCGCCGCCAGTGTTATGGGGGAGAAAATAGTCCATACCGAAGCCTCCTTTATTGATAGTGACGAAAAAACAATAAAACTTGATTCATCTTATCATTTGTCCCGGCAAAGGACAACAGAAGGCATGGCGTTCGCGGGATTCAGACTGTCATAAGACCATGTCTCAGGATAAAGACCGTCAGGAGTCCCTGTTCCCGGGATCCGTCTCGTCACGGTCGGAAGCGGCGTACGCGACGTCCGGAACCGGGGCTTTCAAATCCGGCGCATCCGGCACCGGAGCTCCCACTTCCAGGGCTTCTCTGGGAACGCCAGCTCTCCTTTTTTCGATAACCGTCGCGATCAGTCCGATTACAATCGGCAGATAAAAAGTCAGAAGACGCCAGAGCACCAGGGCAAAATTCACCAGATGCTTCGGGAAAAACAGGCTGAAAAAGATGGCGAAGCTGCTGTCGGCAGCGCCAAGAGCACCCGGAATCGGTACAAACGTTGCGATCATCAGGACAAAGGCCTGCGATGCGAGAAGTGTCAGCGAATCGGTACCGGTCAGATTAAAACTCTTGTAGATGACGTTCCCGATCAGAAAATAAACGGTCAGCTGAACGACCGTGATCAGGCACATTTTAAGAATTTCGGACTTGTGCTTGCGCATGATCTGGAACTGCACGTGAAAATTCTCGAGCTCCGAGAGTACGGCTTCGGCTTTGGCCTCCGGATCTTTAAGAATCCGCATTCTGGCCAGAATACGGATGCCCAGAAGGGCGATTTTCTCGGTTGCACTCTTAAAAAAAGCCACGCCGACCAGCATAAGCGTAACGGCCGTATGTGCCACAAACCCTACGATTACGGCGACCATCAGGACTTTGACTTCGCTCATGAAATACGAGAATTTGAGAATCAGCGTCGCCAGGCAGTACACGGTCAGAGTGATCTGGTACACGATAAACTTCGCAAGGAGCGCCGTCATCGTCTTCCCGACGGGAGATCCCCGCCTTAACATGAAGAAGGCCTGAGCCGGCTGTCCGCCCGAGGCAAAGGGGGTCACGTTGTTAAAATACTGCCCGATCATCGTGAGGCGCAGGGAAAAGCGGAATTTGTGCGTCGGATCGACCATCCGGACCGAAATGTGCAGGACCAGGGCATCGAGAAGCCAATAAATGAGCATGCAGAATACAGCAGCGATAAGCCACCCGATATGAGCCGTCTTCAGCACCGTCGTCACTTCGTTTACGCCGTCCACGTTTATCAGATATGCGATCAGAAAAATCAGGGAGAACAGTACGAGAAGAAGGCTGAAGGTGTTGTTCTTAATTCCGTTCGTGTTTTTTGCCATATTTCCTCTCTTTGGCATCATAGAGCTTCCGGTAGAATTCGTCCCAGATCGTGAAAACATGTTCCTTGGAATAGAATTCATGTCCGCGGGCCGACGCCTTTGCCGCCTCGTCGTAGTAGAGGGAATCTCCGGACAGACGCTTTATGGCATCAATAAAACCGTCCACACCGTTTTCGCGCAGATAGAAGTCAAAAAGAATGTCCTTGTAGATGTCAATATCGCGCAAAAGGATCGGGATATGACAGCTCATGGATTCGAGAACGGTCATCGGGAACAGCTCCTCGAAGGACGGCAGAAACATAACATCTGCCGTGTTGTACAGTTCGGGCATCAGATCGCGTTCGATGATGCCGAGGAACTTCACGTTGGCCGGCGGGTTCTCCATAATTTTCTTCACATGGGCGTATCCGTCGGTGATGCTGCCGAAGGAGAAGCCTCCCGCCCAGACAAACTGTACCTGAGGAAGCTTCTCGGCGACCTCAATAAAATCGAAAATGCCCTTTCTGACCTGAAGCTGTCCGACACCCAGTACCACGAACGCATGATCGGCGATGCCGTATTTCTTGCGGAGCTCCGATTTCCTGCCGCAGTCACACTTAAAGAAGACTTTGTCGGACACATAATTCGGTATATAGCTGATCTTCTCGCGCTTTACGCCGTAATAGACAAGGCGGTCGACGAAATAGGAATTAACGGTAACGAGATAATCCATCCTTTTATAGAAAGAAATCGTATACCAATAAAAAACATTCTTAATGAAGTGCGGCAGCTGAATGCTGGTCTCAACCGTTTCGGGCAGAAAATGCACATAGCCTACGGTAATGCCTCTTCGCTTCACAAGTCCCATGAATACGTAATAAAGGAAGTTGATGGTGTGGTAATGTGTGATGTCGGCAAACATAACCTTATTCTCGAAAATCTCAAAGTCGTCGGCCATGTTCTCTTTGACAAGACCTACCTGTTCCTCATAAGCCGAACCCACTCCCTGACCTTTGATCTTGTACGCCGTCGAGAGCATGTTGATCGACTTTTTTTTCTTGCCTGGCTCCGTCATTTTTACATTCCCCTTTTTTGACTTAAAACTCACTGAATATAATAACACAAACGGCGCACTTTCCACTTTGCTAAATTCATGGCAGAATAGATAAGGTAATGCTATTCTATTTGATGAAATCGGGGATTCACATGATACGACTGATCGCCGCCGATATGGACGGCACACTACTGGATGAGAACGGCCTCCTGCCGTCCCATTTCGGAGAGGTTTTCGAGCGCCTCTGCAAGGAAAATATCCTGTTCGCCGTAGCCTCGGGACGCCAGTACGGAAACCTCCTCAACCACTTCCGGGAATTCAGGGACAAAATGGTCTTTATCGCGGAGAACGGCACGTTCGTCGTGTATCGCGGCGAGACGCTCTACTCCTCGGTGCTCGCATTCCCGGATGTATTGGAACTTGCCGCAATGGCGAAAAAGGTTCCCGGCGCTGCGTGTGTGGTCTGCGGAATCCGCGCCGCATACGTTGAGAATAACGATGTCGCCGGCCGGCCGGAAGCACTGGCCGAGATCCGGAAATACTACGCCGCCGTCGAACTCGTCGATTCTTTCCGGGATGTGTCGGACGAAATCCTGAAATTCACCGTCCTTGTTTTCGAGGGCTCGGAAAAATACGCGCTGCCCGTCTTTGCCGGATACAAGGACCGCTTCAAGCTGACCGTTTCGGGCGATTACTGGCTCGATATTACGATGCACGAGGCCAACAAAGGCATCGCGCTCGACCATATCCAGAAACGCTTCGGCATCTCAAAAGAGGAAACGATGGCATTCGGCGACTTCTTAAACGATGTCGAACTTCTCGAGAATGCCGGGTACAGTTACGCGATGAAAAACGCGCATCCGGGACTGTTTCCCCATGCACGTTTCAGAGCTATGGGCAACGAAGAGGACGGCGTCCTTCGCGAGATCTCGCGCATGCTCGATACGCCTTCTGAATTTAACGCAAATCTCCATATCTAATTAAATGAATAAGGATTCGTCACGTATAATTCCGAACAATTATTTTAACTTGCATTCTCTGTTCAGAACGTGCTATAAGAATCATAGGACATGAGAAATGCCTTTTCACGATAACAAACGGAGGATACCGGCTTCCCATAACCGGCCGGGAGAAATGTATGTATAAAATCGTATCAAAAAGACAGCTGAACCCAACCGTTACCGAGCTTGCCGTCGAAGCGCCGTTTATTGCGCGAAAAGCACAGGCAGGCCAGTTTATCATTTTCCGAATCGACGAATTCGGCGAGCGCGTCCCCCTTACCATCGCAGATTACGATCGCGAAAAGGGCACCGTTTCGATTATTTTCCAGATCGTCGGCAAATCGACCGAGATGTTGGCATCTCTCGAGCCGGGCGACTCTCTTCTGGATTTTGTAGGTCCTTTGGGAAAACCGACACCGGTCGAGGGCTTCAAAAAAGTCTGTGTCATCGGCGGCGGTGTCGGCTGCGCGATCGCCTATCCTTCGGCCAAAGCCCTTTTCGAGGCGGGTGCCGAAGTCGACGTTATCGCGGGTTTCCGCAATAAAGACATCGTCATTCTCGAGGATGAATTCAGAAAAGTGTCCTCGCACCTGTATCTCACAACGGACGACGGCTCCTACGGCGAAAAAGGCTTCGTAACCGACAAACTGAAGAGCCTCATCGATGCCGGCAACAACTACGATCTCGTCATCGCGATCGGACCGGTCATCATGATGAAGTTCGTCTCCAAGGTCACAGAGCCTTACGGCATTAAGACTTTGGTCAGCCTGAACCCGATCATGGTCGACGGCACGGGCATGTGCGGCGGCTGCCGCGTCACCGTCGGCGGCGAAACGAAGTTCGCCTGCGTCGACGGCCCTGATTTTGACGGCCACAAGGTGGACTTCGACGAACTGATGCGAAGAAACACCGTCTATAAGGCACAGGAACAGAAAAGTCCCGATCACGTCTGCCGGATCGGTTTAGGAGGATAGAAGAATGGCTAATATGTCTCTCAGGAAAGTACCGATGCCCGAGCAGGATCCGGATGTCAGAAACAAGAATTTCAGCGAGGTTTCCCTCGGATATACCAAAGAAATGGCGATGGAAGAAGCGACCCGCTGCCTCAACTGCAAGAACAAGCCCTGCGTGGCCGGCTGTCCGGTCAATGTACGGATTCCCGAATTCATAACCAAAGTCGCCGCCGGCGAATTGGAAGAAGCGTACGATATCATAAAGACGACCAACTGCCTCCCTGCCGTCTGCGGCCGTGTATGTCCGCAGGAGACCCAGTGCGAAGAGCGCTGCGTCCGTGCGGTAAAGGGCGAATCCGTCGGTATCGGCCGTCTCGAGCGGTTTGTCGCCGACTGGCACATGGAGCACAGCACGAAGCTTCCCGAAAAGCCGGAATACAACGGACACCGCGTCGCCGTCATCGGCGCCGGCCCCTCCGGCCTGACCTGCGCGAGCGACCTGGCTCTCCTCGGCTATAAAGTGACTATCTTCGAGGCATTCCATACGGCGGGAGGCGTTCTCGTCTACGGCATTCCGGAATTCCGTCTGCCGAAAGCCCTTGTCCAGAAAGAAATTGACACGCTTACGGCTCTGGGCGTCGAAGTCATGACCAATATGGTCATCGGCAAGGTCCTATCCATCGACGAACTTTTCGAGGACGGATACGAAGCTGTCTTCATCGGCTCGGGCGCGGGTCTTCCGAGCTTCATGAAGATCGAGGGCGAATCCCTTGTCGGCGTCTATTCGGCAAACGAATACCTGACACGCTCCAACCTCATGAAGGCCTATGACAACCGTTACGACACCCCCATCCGTCAGAGCCATTCCGTCGCCGTCGTCGGCGGAGGAAACGTCGCGATGGATGCCGCCCGTACGGCCAAGCGACTCGGTGCGGAAAAAGTCTACATCGTATACCGCCGTTCCGATGCCGAAATGCCGGCCCGGCGCGAAGAAATCCATCACGCCAAGGAAGAGGGCATCATTTTCAAGAACCTGAACAACCCGGTCCGGATCCACGGCGATGCGAACGGTCAGGTCCTTTCCATGGAGTGCGTCGAGATGGAACTCGGCGAGCCGGACGCTTCCGGACGCCGCCGCCCGATCGAGAAAAAGGGATCGAACTACACACTCGATGTCGACACCGTGATCATCGCGATCGGCACGTCGCCGAATCCCCTGATCCGCAACACGACCTCCGGCCTGGATACCAACAGCCACGGCTGCATCGTAGCCGACGACAATATGGCCACTTCCCGTCCCGGCGTATATGCCGGCGGCGACGCGGTGACCGGTGCGGCAACCGTCATTCTTGCGATGGGCGCCGGGAAAAAGGCGGCCGAATCCATCGATTTGTACATCAGGAGCCCTGAAGCATGACAAAAGTAGTTGTTCTGGACGGATACACGGCGAACCCGGGAGACCTCTCCTGGGAGCCTTTTCGCGAATTCGGCGAGCTCACGGTCTATGACCGGACGCCAAACAGCCTGATCCTCGAGAGAATCGGAGATGCGGAATACATTCTGACCAACAAGACGCCGTTTATGCGCGAGACGTTAGCGAAGCTTCCGAACCTCAAATACATCGGCGCTATCTCGACGGGCTACAACGTCATCGATACTTTGGCGGCGCGGGCCCTTGGAATCACGGTAACGAACATCCCGGAGTACGCGACCTTCGCGACGGCACAGATGACCATTTCACTTCTTCTCGAGCTGACGAACCGCGTCGGCCGGCACGACCGTATCGTACACGAGGGCGCATGGACGGTAAGCAAAGATTTCTGTTTTACCGACGGCGGCCTTACCGAGCTTTTCGGAAAGACTCTGGGACTTGTCGGATACGGTAAAATCGCGCGCCGGACGGCTCTTATTGCTACGGCTCTCGGTATGACGGTAAGGAAGACCGGGCGCACGGTCGCAAAGGGACTTCTTGACGGGAGCCTTTCCGGGGAGATCCCCGACGAGGACGGCGTATATCCGTCCTCCATGGAAACCCTCCTTAAGACAAGCGACGTAATCTCCTTCCACTGCCCGCTCACCGACGAGACCCGCGGCATGGTAAATGCAGAGATGATCCGGGACATGAAAGACGGTGTTTTTCTCGTCAACACCTCGAGAGGACCTGTTCTGCAGGAAAAAGATGTGGCCGACGCGCTCGCTTCCGGAAAAATCGCGGGACTTGCCGTCGATGTACTTTCCGACGAGCCTCCAAAGGCCGATAATCCCCTTCTTACGGCTCCGAACTGCATCATCACGCCTCATATCGCCTGGGCACCCGTCGAGACGCGCCAGCGCCTTCTGGACGCCGCCTATGCGAATTTCAAAGCCTTCCTCAGCGGGAATCCGGTAAATGTGGTTTCCTGAGTTGCGGATTAAACAAACTGGTATGAGAAGCTGAAGGCGGACCATAAGATCCGCTGACAGACGGATTAAACGACAAAGGAGAATCAGGCATTGGCCTGCTTCTCCTTTTTGATTGGAACAATTTCGAGAGTATATCCAAGCGGCTCAAGAATCTTCAGGATCGTATCGACATGCGGTGTCACGCGCATGCTCTCCATTCTGGCAATTGCCGGCTGCTTAATGCCGGATAGTCTTGCGAGCTCGCGCTGCGTAATGCCGCGCGATTCTCTGGCTTCAATCATTTTCCCGATGAGAGATGCTTCAAAAAGAATCTGTTCTCTTTCGGACGGGGTCACTCTCGTGTCATCCGCCATATAATCGTCAAAGGTTTTGATTGTATTCTTCATTTGGAATTCATCCTTCCCAAAAAATCTCTCTGATTGTATCTTGCCCGTTCAAGTTCCTTTTCAGGTATCTTTTGCGTTTTTTAACAAAGTGACTGAGAAGCACAAAAGGACTTCAAACATATCGTTACGCACTTCGATGATAACATTCTTGTTATCAATTACAAGTAAATTGATGCAGTTCATGAACTGTCCGAGAATAGTGCATGAAGAATATACTGAGTATACTGTCTCAAATCGGCCTTACGGATCGTGCAAACAGTGCAGTGGACTGGCAGGTAGGCACGTAGTGACCAAAAAGTTAGATGCACATACGAAACCCCGGCTGGAGGTGCATTTCGTATGTGCATTTCGCGTTTGAGAGGTCACTGTGAGGAGCTGCGCACATACGAAACCCCGGCTGGAGACCCATTTCGTATGTGCATTTCGCGTTTGAGAGGTCACTGTGAGGAGCTGCGCACATACGAAACCCCGGCTGGAGACCCA
>CAZTXQ010000046.1:0-10680 GCA_964617375.1 uncultured Mageeibacillus sp.
CCGCGATACGTTTTGCTTTGCCGAAAAAGCATTAAACATTCATTTATGAGGGGCGTTCGATCCCGGCACGAAAATGCACGAATCGGGAAAATCGCTCGTGTTTTTTAGAAATAATTTTGTCAGATGCCCGCGAAAAATCCGGAAACCAATGAATATTACACGGCAAATCATCCTGTTAATAAATTACATAAGGATAAATACAACTAATAACAATCATAAACGATCATGTGCGCCACAATTTCACTCTGTGTGTTGGAATCGGCAAAAACATAAAATTCGAAGTAATGTCAAAACGTTTCACGGTGCCCAAACATGCCAAAAACGACGAATGAACTGGTTATTGATATACGTACAAATAAATCGCAAATTTTAATGAATAAACTATGGAATCAGGGAGTAGTTGCTTGATTGCACAAAAAATACTGGCACTATTGACAAATTTGTAGGAGGGATATACAATCCAGATGTGTTCGTGCTCGAGCACGGAAACGACCGGATTCTTTCGGTTGCCTCCAGGCCGGAAAAGCACGCCAACACTGTACCGTACTTTTACAACATCCGACACTTTCAGATCACGGGCTCCGCCAATACGGCAGGTCCATGAGAAACCGAAGAAAGATAAGGTGCCGGCATTCGGAAAGACGGGTACAATTTTTCACCGGAATGAATATTTGCTTTAGATTCTGTAAGGGAGGGGGACGCGAAAGCAGTATGTAATTGATAAGGGGTATTCATTTTTTTCGGTACATTTAATCAACACCATTCTTTAATTGACCCACTTACTTATCCACATTTGTATTCTAAACATAATGCTTGCAATGAACCCGAAAACAAAAAGGAGTGTAAAAACACATGAAAAAAGGTATGAAACTCTTGGCTGCCGTTATTGCGACAGCTGCCCTGTTCTCTGCTACGGCATGTACATCGACAAAAACAACGGATACCACTGCTGCTGCTGGCGCTACCACAACGGCTGCTGCCGGTGCTACCACAACGGCTGCTGCTGCAACCGGCGCCAAGATCGGCGTTGCAATGCCTACCAAAGACCTTCAGCGTTGGAACCAGGACGGCACAAACATGAAGACACAGCTCGAGGCTGCCGGTTATACCGTCGACCTTCAGTATGCCAACAATGATGTTGCAACCCAGGTTTCCCAGATTGAGAACATGATCGCCAACGGCGATACCGTTCTTGTTATCGCTTCCATCGACGGTTCCGCTCTCGGTACCGTTCTTGCAACAGCGAAAGAGAAGAGCATCCCGGTTATTGCTTATGACCGTCTTATCATGAATACAGACGCTTGCTCCTACTATGCAACGTTTGATAACTACATGGTCGGAACGATCCAGGGCAAGTATGTTGTCGATACTCTCAAGCTCGACACGGCTGCCGGCCCGTTCAACATGGAATTCTTCGGCGGTTCTCCTGATGACAACAACGCGTTGTACTTCTATCAGGGCGAATACGACACACTTAAGCCTTACATTGATTCCGGCAAGCTCGTTGTAGTTTCCGGTCAGGTTGACTTTAAGTCCGTCGCCACAACAGCATGGAAGACAGAGAATGCTCAGTCCCGTATGGACAACCTTCTTGTTTCCTACTATTCCGGCGGAACAAAGCTTGACGTCGTTGTTTGCGCAAATGACTCCACAGCTCTGGGCGTAGAGAACTCTCTTGATAACGCCGGTTACAAAGTCGGTGAGAACTGGCCGATCATCACCGGACAGGATTGCGACCTTGCCAACACCAAGAACATGATCGCCGGCAAGCAGTCTATGTCTGTCTTCAAGGACACACGTACTCTGGCTACCAAGGTTGTTGAGATGGTTACAGCTATCGTCAATAAGACCGAAGTACCGGTAAACAACGAAAAGGATTACGACAACGGCAACGGAATCGTAAAGACATTCCTCTGCGAGCCTGTTTTTGCAGACGCCACTAACTATCAGAAATTGCTTATCGACAGCGGTTACTATACAGCGGAGCAGCTTGCCGGCTAATAACTACAATTGACTTGGAAGCATTATGTTAGCATTTCGTGGGTTATGAAATGATATAGTTTCAAAAGGCGGGCCGGGCTGCTGGAATACGGCAGCCCGGCTCGTCGCTTTGAATGCAGGCATCGGCTCTGACTACTAGCTCAAAACAGGAACGGGAGGGAAAGACATTGGCAAAAACACTGCTGGAAATGAGAAATATCACGAAACTTTTTCCTGGTGTTAAGGCACTCGATGATGTCAATCTTATAGTCGAAGAGGGAGAAATTCATGCACTGGTCGGAGAAAACGGTGCCGGTAAATCTACTCTGATGAATGTACTCAGCGGTATCTACCCGCATGGGACCTATGAGGGGGATGTCCTTTATGACGGTCAGATTTGCTCTTTTAAAGAGATTAGAGACAGTGAACGCAAGGGTATAGTAATTATTCACCAGGAACTTGCGCTCGTGCCGTATCTTACGATCGGCGAGAACATGTATTTAGGCAATGAACGTGGAAGTGCTTTCAACATTGACTGGGATGCTACTTATCACGAAGCAGATAAGCTGCTTAAGATCGTCGGCCTTCAGGAGTCGTCAAGAACCCTGATCAAGGATATCGGCGTCGGCAAGCAGCAACTCGTTGAAATTGCGAAAGCTCTGGGTAAGAACGTCAAGCTTCTTATTCTCGACGAGCCCACCGCCTCACTCAACGAAAGCGATTCGAGAAAGCTCCTTGACTTGCTTAAGGACCTTCAGAAAAAAGGCGTTACATCTATTATGATTTCTCACAAACTGAACGAAATCAATTATGTAGCCGACAAAATTACGATTATCCGTGACGGTTCCACCATTGAGACTCTTGACAAAGCTGTCGACGAGATCTCGGAAGAAAGAATCATCAAAGGCATGGTCGGAAGAGAATTGACAGACCGTTTCCCGAAACGCGAATCGCATATCGGTGATATCAATTTCGCGGTCAAGAACTGGACCGTACGTCATCCGCTTTATACGGAGCGCAAGGTCGTCGACAATGTCTCGATTAACGTCCGCAAGGGTGAAGTCGTAGGTATTGCCGGTCTGATGGGTGCTGGACGTACAGAGCTTGCAATGAGCGTTTTCGGCAAAGCATACGGCAGCGGCATCAGCGGCGAACTCGAAAAAGACGGGAAGCCTTTGTCTCTTCACAGTATCAGACAGGCCATTGACAACAAGATTGCGTATGTAACAGAAGATAGAAAAGGTGACGGCCTTGTTCTTATGAAGTCCATCAATGAGAACATTACTCTTGCCAAGATGTCTAAAGTCACCAAGCGCGGTGCTATAGACAAGGATCATGAGGTCGCTGTCTCCAAAACATACCGCGATAAATTGAGAATTAAATGCCCTACGGTTCATCAGCTTACCGGAAATCTGTCGGGCGGCAATCAGCAGAAGGTACTCCTCAGCAAATGGATGTTTTCTGAACCCGATATTATGATATTGGACGAGCCGACAAGAGGTATTGATGTCGGTGCCAAGTATGAGATCTATTGTATCATCAATGATCTTGCGGCCGAAGGCAAATCCATTATTATGATATCCTCTGAATTACCGGAAATTTTAGGTATATGCGATCGGATTTATGTCATGAACGAAGGCAAGATGATTGGTGAACTCTCCCGTGAGGATGCTTCTCAAGAGATCATAATGGGAATGATTCTTTCCGCGAGTAAAGGAGCTTGAAGAATATGGAAGATACAAAGAAGTTTAGTGGTAAAAGTATTTTATCCGGGATTAAGCAGTATTCGATGCTGATCGCTCTGCTGGCTGTCGTTGTTGTATTTACAATAACGACCGACGGCAAGATTATGAGACCCGCAAGTATAACCAACCTTATTTTCCAGAACGCCTACGTTGTAATCCTCGCTGTCGGAATGCTTCTTTGCATCCTGACCGGCGGTAACATCGACCTTTCCGTCGGTTCCGTCGCAGGCTTTATCGGTGCTATCGCCGGCAAGCTGATTATCGCGAACAAATTCAACGTATATATATCCATCGTCATCTGCCTGGCCATCGGTATTCTCGTTGGTATGTGGCACGGCTTCTGGATCGCTTACATCAAGATTCCCCCCTTCATTGTTACCCTGACCGGTTGGCTTATCTTCAAGGGATTGAATCTTATCGTACTCGGCGCAACAACTCTTTCTCCTTATCCGGATTCATTCCTTGTTATGTCTACCAAATTCTTCCCGGATCTCTTCGCTGTCGAAGGATTTAATCTGACTTGCTTCCTGGTCGGTGTCATTGCGGTAGCGGCATACGCTATCGTATCTACTTTCAGCCGGATCAGAAAAGCCAGAAAAGGATATGAGAACGAGAGCATAATCAGCTTCTTGCTGAAGCTGGTCATTATGGGTGCAGCGGTTATTTTTGTAGCGTTTAAGCTTGCAAGCCACAATGGTATCCCCACAGTTCTTTTAATCCTTGCAATTATCGTTATGGCTTATTCGTATATCACGAACAAGACGGTTGCCGGACGTTATCTGTACGCAATCGGAGGCAACCAGAAGGCTGCCAGACTCTCCGGTATCAACACCAACAAGGCATTCTTCCTCGTTTATACGAACATGGCGTTCCTGGCTGCTGTCTGCGGACTTGTAACGGCTGCCCGTCTTAACTCCTCCACACCTACAGCCGGACAGGGATATGAAATGGATGCTATCGCATCCTGCTTCATCGGCGGTGCTTCTGCATACGGCGGTGTCGGTACAGTAAGCGGAGCTCTTATCGGAGCTGCTTTCATGGGCGTCCTGAACATGGGCATGTCCATCATGGGAATCCAGACAGATGTTCAGAACCTTGTTAAAGGTCTCGTTCTTCTGCTCGCCGTCGCGTTTGATGTAGTTTCCAAGAGAAAGACCAAGTAATTATTAGTAATCAGAAATGGTATTCAAGGCGCCCCGTATATCCAACATATACGGGGCGCCGGGTACCTTGTTTTTCTCACTATCAGAAAATGTAAAAGTAGCCCTATACGTGTCTCTTGCACCGTGCTCGAGCACGTTAATGAAAAACGAACAAGATCCAAATGATTTGAATGGTGGTGCTTCGGTGACTTCAATAAAAGAAATAGCGGCGCTGGCAGGTGTTTCCCGCGGGACCGTTGACCGTGCTCTCAATAACAGGGGCGGTGTAAACCGTGAAGTAGCAGAGCGAATTCGCAGAATTGCCGCCGAAAAAGACTATAAAACGAACCGCGCGGCACTGGCGCTCGCCGCCCGCAAGAAGCCCCTCAAAATCGGCGCAATTTTCCCGGTAGAAGGAAATGTCTTCTTCCTCGATGTAATAGCAGGCTTAAGAGCCGCCGAAGAAGAATACAAAGATTACGGTGTTTCGGCAGTCCTCAAAACAATGCGGGGATTCTCTGTTGAAGTACAGCTTCGGCTTATTGACGAACTGGTAGCGGAAGGGATTCAAGCCCTTGTCATCGCCGCCATTAACGAGAAAGCGATTGCCCACAAGTTGAATGAACTTGTAAAGGCAGGCATTCCGGTCATAACGTCCAATACCGATATCGAGAAGACCAAGCGCCTTTGCTATGTCGGCCAGGATTACCAGAAAAGCGGAGAGACTGCCGCGGGACTTCTGGGGCTTGTTGCGTCGGGAAGACCCTTTCAGGTGGTTCTATACACGGGTTCCATACATATCCTCGGTCACAATCAGCGTGTAATGGGATTCAACACAATTCTCAGGAATTATCATCCGTCCATCAAGATACTCGATGTTTTCGAGACGATGGACGACACGGAAACAGCTTACAATCTGACAAAACGCATCGTCGAAAAATACAAAGATCTCGATGCCATATATATGACGGCCGGCGGTATCGGCGGTACCTGCAAAGCACTCGTAGATACCGGCAATGCGGGCAGAATCAAGCTTTTTACACATGACTGTACAATAGAGTCGAAACCCTATCTCGAGAGCGGCGTCATATCCGCGACGATCTGCCAGGACCCCTATCATCAGGGCTATCTGCCCGTCAAGATCCTTTTCGATTATCTGCTGGATAAGAAGCTCCCCGAATCGGAGCTGATCCACACCAAGACAGACATTATGATTCGCGAAATATTATAAGCACACGACCGGCGGCCCGGCCGCCAAAGGAAAGGAAGGAAAGACTATGAGTGAATTTTATCCCGGTATCCCCAAAATCGCCTATGAGGGCAAGGACAGCAAAAACGCTCTTGCATTCCACTACTATAACCCCGACGAGATCATCGGCGGCAAAACCATGCGCGAGCAGCTGCGTTTTGCCATGTCTTACTGGCATACAATGGTCGCCGAAGGTTCCGACATGTTCGGACCCGGTACGGCTGACAAGAAATATGATTCCACAGATCCCGTAGAGCAGGCTAAGAACAAGGCAATCGCCGCGTTCGAACTGATGGATAAGCTCGGTATTGATTATTTCTGCTTCCACGACCGCGACATCGCGCAGGAAGCCGAGACTCTCGAAGAGACCAACCAGCGCCTTGACAAGGTCGCCGACGTTCTCGAAGACTTGATGAAGAAGTACAATAAGAAGCTCCTCTGGGGCACGGCGAACTGCTTCAGCAACCGTCGTTATATGAGCGGTGCCGGTACGTCGCCGAGCGCAGATGTTTTTGCATTTGCCGCAGCGCAGATCAAGAAGGCTGTCGAGATCACCGTTCGTCTTGGCGGTGAGGGCTACGTTTTCTGGGGCGGCCGCGAAGGCTACGAGACGCTTCTCAACACCGATATGGCTCTTGAACAGGACAACATGGCCCGCCTTATGCACATGACCGTAGACTATGCGAGAAGCATCGGCTTTACCGGTGATTTCTACATCGAGCCGAAGCCGAAGGAGCCGATGAAGCACCAGTACGACTTCGACGTAGCGACCGTCATCGGTTTCCTCAAGAAGTACGGCCTCGAAAAGGACTTCAAGATGAACATCGAAGCCAACCATGCAACACTTGCCATGCATACGTTCCAGCACGAGCTTCGCGTCGCTGCGATCAACGGAGCTTTCGGCTCGGTTGACGCCAACCAGGGCGATATGCTTCTCGGATGGGACACCGATCAGTTCCCGACAAACGTATATGACAGCACCCTCGCGATGTACGAGATCATCAAGGCCGGCGGCTTTACCAAGGGCGGCCTGAACTTTGACTCCAAGACAAGAAGACCCTCGAACACGATCGAGGATATTTTCCTGAGCTATATTGCCGGTATGGATACCTTCGCACTCGGACTTAGAAAAGCTCAGGCCATCATCGACGACGGAAGAATCGACGAATTTGTCGCAAAGCGCTACTCGAGCTTCTCCTCCGGCATCGGCGCCGATATCGTAAACGGCAAAGTGACGATGGCAGATCTTGAGAAATACGCTCTGGCAAAAGGCGACGTACATCCTGAGAGCGGACGTCAGGAGTATCTTGAGACCGTCCTCAACAACGTTCTCTTCAGCTGACAAGAGGCTCTTAATCCGTCAGGGTTCCTGAGGCAGCCTGGAGCTGCCCCGGGAAGTCTTGAACAACGAATACAAGGAGTACTTTATGGAATACTTAATTGGAATTGATATCGGCACGTCCGGTACAAAGACGGTACTTTTCGACGATAAGGGGAATGCCATCAGCCACGCGCTGATCGAATACCCGATGTACCAGCCTCACAACGGCTGGGCAGAGCAGCTGCCGACCGACTGGTGGCAGGCTGTAGCCGGCACACTGAAGCAGGTTATGACCAAGAGCGGCATCGAAGCCGCCGCGGTACGCGGTATCGGCCTTTCGGGCCAGATGCACGGCCTTGTCATGCTCGACGAGAACAACGAAGTTATTCGCCCGTCCATTATCTGGTGCGATCAGAGAACCGCGAAGGAATGCGAAGAGATCACGGAGAAGGTGGGCGCAGCCCGTCTGATTGAGATCACGGCCAATCCCGCGCTTACCGGATTTACCGCCTCCAAGATTCTCTGGGTCAGGAACAATGAGCCGGAGAACTATGCACGCTGCCGTAAAATTCTGCTTCCTAAGGACTATATCCGTTACATGCTGACCGGCGAATTCGCCACCGAAGTATCGGATGCTTCCGGTATGCAGCTTCTGGACATCGGTGGCCGCTGCTGGTCTGACGAGGTCCTGACAAAGCTCGGGATCGACAAGTCGCTTCTTGCTCCCGTCTACGAGTCTCCGGAAGTCAGCGGACGCGTATCCAAATCTGCGGCCGCTCTTACCGGACTTGCCGTCGGAACCCCGGTTGTCGGCGGTGCCGGCGACAACGCGGCTGCGGCCGTCGGAACCGGTGTTGTCAGCGACGGACAGGCCTTTACGACGATCGGAACCTCGGGCGTCGTATTCGCTCATACCTCCAAGATGCACATCGATCCGGCCGGACGCGTACATACATTCTGCTGCGCGGTTCCCGGGTGCTGGCATATCATGGGCGTTACACAGGGCGCCGGTCTCTCACTCAAATGGTTCAGGGATAACTTCTGCTCCTCCGAGATGGAAGCATCGGCCTTGATGGGCGTAAGTCCTTATTTCCTGATGGACAAGGAAGCGGAGAAAGTGCCGATCGGCGCCAACCGTCTTCTGTTCCTTCCGTATCTGATGGGCGAACGTACGCCTCATCTCGATCCGGATTGCCGCGGCGTCTTTTTCGGCCTTTCGGCCATGCATCAGAAGCGCGACCTGATCCGTGCGGTCATGGAGGGAGTATCCTATTCTCTTCGCGACTGTCTGGAAGTCATGTCCGGCATGGATACGCCAATCGAAGTCATGAGAGCCTGCGGCGGCGGATCCGGACCGCTCTGGAGACAGATGCTGGCAGATATTTACAACTGTGAAGTCAGTACCATCGCTTCCAAGGAAGGCCCCGCTCTCGGCGTGGCGCTTCTCGCAGGTGCCGGTACCGGCGTCTATAAGAACGTAGAAGAGGCCTGCTCCGTGGCGGTAAAGACCAAGGACATCGCCGCTCCCGACAGCATGAGACACGACACATATGAGTCGTACTATCAGCTGTACCGCGCGATCTATCCGTCGCTCAAGGCCCACTACAAGACCTTAGCTCAACTGTAATCCGGATTGCTGTTGCCGGTTTAGAGTAAACTTCTCTTCATTTCCCTCCAAAGAATGCCCGGCTCATGCAAAACATGCGCCGGGCATAACTTTTTATTCGGCCTCTACGGCGGCATGCTTTTCGTAGAAGAAAATGAAGCCGCCAAGGGCCAGGAAGGCGCCGATCGGGATTACCCAGAGCGTCGTCGAGCCGGAAATTGCGGCTATAATGAGCGGCAGCACGGTATATCCTATATTGGCCATTCCCATCTGATAACCGATAGCGATCTGGGAGAATTCCTTGCCGAAGACCTTCGGTGTATCCTGCATCGTGCAGGGGTACATCGGTGCGAAGCCAAGTCCTATGAGACAGAGTCCGATCGGACACAGGATATAGGTTGCGGCGGGAATCAGAAGGATAACGAAGCCGATAACACTTATGACCGATCCAAGCCGGACGGCGGTTTTTGTACCGATTCTGCCGACAATAATTCCGGCGAGAATCCGGCCGACCGCGATGCTGCCGTAAAAGAGCGTCACCCAAAGACCGGCGTTTTCAATATCAACATTTCGCGTGGTCCGGAGATAACTTGCACTATAGACTCCGATACAGGTCTCAGAACCGACGTAAAAGAAGAATAACAGCATGCCTGAGAGCAGGCCCCTCCGATGGAAGACCTCACGCAAACCGCCGGCCAGGCGGGCGGGAAGTGTTTTGCGCACGGGGGCATTGGCGGGAGCCTCGGATGGAACCTCCTCGCAAGCCGCCGCGGAATTCACAGCGGAAACCTCGACGGGAATCTCTGAGGGAGCCTCCGCGGATATTGACTCGGTCATGGCAGAAGATGAGGTATCTGCATCTTCGCCAGCAGCGACCGCTTCCGCACACGCATTCCCGGCCCCGTCTGCCAATTTGTCCGCGGCCTTCCGGGAGAGTTTTCCGTGCTTTGTCCAGAGCGGCAGCGTAATCAGAAAGAGAAACGCGAGTGACAACTGGATGCCGGCGACAACCAAATAACCATTTCGCCAAGAACCCAGACTTACAATGGCTCGCGTCATAATAAAAGGCCCCGTTAAGGCACCGAGCCCCCAGCAGGCATGCAGCCAGTTCATGTGCCTCGGCGAAAAGTGTCGCGACACATAGTCATTAAGACCGGCGTCGACTGCGCCGGCACCTACGCCGAGAGGAATCGCAAGGAACAAAAGGAATATGAAATTGCTTGAGAATGCGAACCCGAGCATTCCCAAACCTGTCAGCGCCGAGCTGAAGCAGACAACCTTGCCCGTTCCGAATTTCTTTAAGATATGGCCGCTCGAAAAGGCGGAAAACACGGTGCCGATCATACCGACACTCGTTATGTAACCGGCGGCCTCCAGCGGAACCCCAAAGGTCTGACGAATCTCGGGCCAGGCGACGCCAATAACGCCATCCGGGATGCCGAGACTAATAAAGGCGAGGTAGATGATCAGTAGAAGAATGGCGGTAATCATAAGAATCTCCTTTGGCAGATAGAGTTGTGTATGAGCAGGAATAAATGTCTTGAGGCCGGGCGAGAGGGCTGGTGAGCTTCTCCTGTTTTGCCATTGTCACCCCGTCTCGCCCTTCTCACCCGACTTGCCCGTCTGGGGGCCGGGCG
>CAZTXQ010000046.1:10780-14811 GCA_964617375.1 uncultured Mageeibacillus sp.
TTAAGCTTTCGTGCCTATCTCGCTTTCCAGTAATCCATCGCGAACTCGAGAAGCCCCTTCATATAGAGAGAATCAACGTCGCCGACAATGTGAAGCTTGGGACAGCGTCCGTGAGGGATGAACTTTTCGATTTCCTTTTGAATGATTGACAAATCTTCGGGACGAAGCCCGAATCCCGAGAGTGCGGCGTCGGAGGGATTCAGAAAGCAGACGGCACCGGTTAGTGCTCCTGCCACAGCGGAGAGGAGTTGAAGCCGCTTGACCTCGCTTAGGCGCCTGCGGTTCACCAGGGACAGCTTTGTTCCAAAGCTTACCGTCCCACCCTCGTGTTCGAACGGAAGGCATTCCAGCTCGCCTGCGCCGCCAGCCGCGCCGCGAAGGAGTGTGCCATCGATAAGGATTCCCGCGCCGGGGCAGTTTGCACCGTAAAAGATGTGGATCAGGTTCGGCCATTTGTCGCGCTCGGCCAGAACAAATACATTTACGTCATTCTCGATGTAAACGGGAACCCCGAGTTTCGCTTCCATATAGCTCTTGAGATCGGCGTCCTGCAGATCGGGATAATCCGGTATGTAGGATACGCGTCCATCCTGAACAACACCCGGAACACCGAGACAGATCACGGATAAGCCCGGATAGGGGGCAGCCGCTTTCGCAATCAGATCACAGAGCCACTCGGGCGACTGTATCTCTGAGAAGTCCTGTCTCTCGTCATGCAAAGAAGAGCCGAATACGTCGTATATCTGGATATGGAGTACGTGATCTTCAATATAGGCGCAAAGGGCGGTCTGGAAAAGAGGATTCAGTGCAAACTGTTCCGCAGGGCGTCCCCCATGGCTCGCCGTATCCGCCAGGAGGAGCGCTTCCTTCGTCTCGAGCATGTCATTTAAGAGGGCGGATATGGTCGGGAAACTGAGGCCCGATTGAGCGGCAAGCTCGGCCTTTCCGATCCTGGCACATCCGCGCATAAGGTTTCGGACGGTGCGCCGGTTTTGTTGCCGGACCTGATCAAAATGAGAACAATCTTCGGCGGTCATAGAATCAGCCTTTCTAAAGACACTTTTGAAAGTATTTTTAATAAACCTATTATCAGTCGTTTCCGGCTGATATGTCAAGCAGGTAATGATTCTTTTCGCGAAATTATTTTTGCGGAAAAATAGATATTTCATGAAGAAGCGGGCAACAAAAAAAGCACATTCGGTGTTGACGAATGCGCCAGAACGTGTGAAAATGGAGTGTGTTCTTTGGCGGCTATTGCGCGAAAAATCACAAATATAAGATAGCACAACTGACGGTTTTCGTCAAGGGGGATTTTCAATGAGTGAGAGAGCAGACGGGAATGAACTGGGAATGATTGGGGCACTTGCCATAACCGAAGCGAGCCTTCAGGAGTTTCTCCAGATCAACGCGAGCTTGGCAGATCGGGGAATGAGCCTGACCCAGCATGAGATTCGCGAGGTTCTTACAGCCAGACAGCGCTCATTGGCGGAGCATGCGAGATTGCAGTGGTCGATTGATTTGACGGAGAAGATTCTGGTGAGAGCTTCGGAGTCTCCATATGTGGAGAGAGACCATCTTACAGAGACCGTGAATAACTGGACCGAAGTGATTCTTGCACTTTTTAACCAGATGTCGGATTTTGTGGAGGATGAAGAGATTCTGAAGGCGGTTGGTGATTACTATGATCATTACTGCGCAGGAGATATCGAGCTTCTTCGCGGCAAAGCAACCGATCGGATCACCACGAATTTCATGAAGAATAGAGACCTGTCTCATGGCTATGAAGACATTCCCGGCATTAAAGATTCATTTCAGGATGAAGCCGAGGAGGAAGAAGAGGAGAAGCCGGACGCGGGCACCGGTCCTCTTGAGCCCGATAAGATTAAGATGAACGAGTTTGCCCCGCGTGGCGTTTATTCGGGCAGTACAGAACCCGAGCAAGCTCCGGAAGAGAACATGGATCAGCACATAACCGTCAAAAACTCGCTTCGTTCCGTGAGATCAGGCGAAGGACAGGCCAACGAGTGGCTCATGCTCTTTAAAGATGAACTCGTGCACTACGTCGGTGACGGTGCAACGTCTGTTTCAGAGAAGAATGCCAGAAGTCTTTTCACATCCATTCGATATACGGCAGCACTCGCCGCAGACCGGACGTTATCGGTCCCCGAGCGGTTCGCCGAAGGACAGCGGAAGATACTAAGCCTCATGTCGGAATGTGAGAAATTCTATCGAACCATCGTTGACATGGAGGTACACCTTCCTCTCGACACGTATTTCGGGACGCTGTACCGCGAGATCCCGAATTTTTTCCGGCAGTATGACGGACAATACCGCGCTCAGGAATCGGCGGCGCTGATGGATTATCCCCTGGCGATCGAGATCGACGACTTGACGGGCATTCTATATATTCATGAATATCTAAAACGCCTTCTTGCCGAAACACAGTACTCCAGGCTTGCCTCGGAGGACCTTCGGGACGAACTGATTCTGGCGTACGGCAGGAAATACGCCATGGTCGTCACGTCTTTTCCCGTGAACTTCTTTGAGATACTGATGGGGCAGGCGTTTGTTGCGGCACTTCGTCTTGACCGTGAAAACGGCGATCCCGGCGCAGTCTTCGGGATTCCCGGCAAGTTGCCGCTCCCCGGCGACTGGCTTCTTTCGAGATATGCATATGAGCCCGTCATTACCGGACTTGAGGCGATGTCTCCTGACGAGCGCCGGATCAAGCTCGCTTCGATATGCGAAAAGGTGTGCGCCGTTCTTCCGGATGAGGACGCGGTTTCATATGCACGCATTTACGCCGATCGATGGATCGAGCTCTTCGAGAGCGCGATCGAGAACCATTATGCCTCGAATCTGATTCTTTTCCCCGAGAACGATACGCGATATAGCGGGGACGAGCCCGTTTATTTTGCTGACGGCGAGCCGATGGACAACGAAGCGTATTCGGAGTTGATCGAGAAACTCTCCTGTGCGGAGAATGTCGGGGAACAGAACCGTCTGGTCCGCGACAATGTCCGAAGCCGCAGGGATCTTCTGGACCTTCTGGCCGAGGATTTCTGGATGCCCGGCGAAAAGGAACAGTTTATCGCTACTTTCTCGCCCGAAGAACAGGTACTCTTCGACGCAGATTACGGTGAAGTAGAGCCGGTGCCCGGGAAAGACTAAGGGGGCCGACGATACGCGATGCGAATTGCGGCGAAGAAGAGCCGGTGTCGGGGAAGACAGCGGGTTCCGACGATACGCGATGCGAATTACGTCGAAGAAGAGCCAGTGCTCGGGAAAGACAGCGGGTTCCGACGCATAAGGGCTTACTTTGTTCCAGAAACCTCTGGGATCGTACTCTATTCCAGAAACCTCTAGGATCGTACTCTATTCCAGAAATCTCTAGGATCGTACTCAATTCCAGAAATCTCTAGGATCGTACTCTATTCCAGAAACCTCCTTATGTTGCACTCGATAATTCTTGTGCTCAACGGACGAGAAGCGGTTTCGAAAGTCATTATGCTGTTCTCGCCGGGATAATACCCGGCCAGGATATACTTCTCCATCCTGTTAACGGCACTATCCGCATAATCCGAAGCTGACATTATTCCGAAGTGTTCCCAAACATACTCCTTACGTTTTCGAGCATTAAGACAAATGAAGTCCGGGTGAACGGTTCCAAGTCCGTCAAGATGAATCGGGTACTCATACCTGTATGGAATATTGTGCCGACGCAGGGCGTCCGCGATTATGATTTCGGATTTGGACCGAACACGCTCTCCATTGCCTGTAAAAAATTCCGGTGTATTCTCTTGGAACCCTTTTTTTTCATACGCAACGCTTTTCCAGCGCTTAACATAATCGTCGTCAAGCAGCCTGGCCGGAATAACCAATGGCTTACGGCTATCATGAAGAGCTTGATATATCTGATCGACACGTTCCGGGTGATAGACTTTCAGAAAGGTGCTTATTGCTTTAGACTCGTGTCGTAATTCATCCACAAGCCTGAAATCATAATCTTTCTGTGCAAGAGAGGCTGCAAG
>CAZTXQ010000046.1:14911-17234 GCA_964617375.1 uncultured Mageeibacillus sp.
GTAATTCATCCACAAGCCTGAAATCATAATCTTTCTGTGCAAGAGAGGCTGCAAGCGAGATTTGTGTACGCCGAAGGTAGGTGCCGTCAGCGGCAGAACAGTCATTTATTAAATAGTACTGCACCTTTTTCCACTTGCGGATAAATCGAAGTCTCCCTTCCGGAGCATTCTGGAGAGCTTTTTCTCTCTCCTCTAATATTTTCTCAATTTCTGACCTTCTTGCCTTGATCCCTTCAAGAATCGTATCCGGATTGAGTTCAGATTTCTCGATTATCTTCTTATTCATAGAGTCTCATTCCTTTGCCAGGTTGGAACAATTCAGTATGACTGACCTGCATATCTGCTTACATAGACAGACTATCTACTATTGTTCGCTTTGGAATGTCAATTATTCGACAAAACCTGTCAATAACGACGACATGGGTAAAAAATGTTTCCTGCCTTTCCTTCTTGATCTTGGAGTGTGATAGCCGTTGAAGCGAATATCTCCTAATTAAGCTTTCGAGCTTTTCCAGGCGGTAGTTTCTCTTGTCTGCTCCACAATCAAGGCGAGAACTACCGCCTATTATAGCTTCTGAGCCCTTTTAGGCGGTAGTTTCCCTTGTCAAAGCTTGCCGTCAAGGCGAGAACTACCGCCTATTTAAGCTTCTGAGCCCTTTTAGGCGGTAGTTTCTCTTGTCAAGTGCCACCATCAAGGCGAGAACTACCGCCTGTTTAAGCTTCTGAGCCTTTTTAGGCGGTAGTTTCTCTTGTCAAGTGCATCAGTAAGGCGAGAACTACCGCCTATTTAAGCTTCTGAGCCCTTTTAGGCGGTAGTTTCCCTTGTCAATGCCTCCGTCAAGGCGAGTACTACCGCCTGTTTAAGCTGCCAAACGCTTTTAGGCGATAGACCTCAAGTCTTGCGGTAGTAAACTAAATTAGGACACGGAAGGGTAGAAATCAGCGAGAAACAACGAATAGAACCGCATCATCTTTTGTGCATTACCGGCTAAATCGATTTAGCGATAAGGCCGGTTACCGTGTCCAGTTGAGGCGGAATACTCACTAAGTTCGAATTTCGTCAATAACCTGTATAGGACTGAAAACGCGTGCTATGTAACAGTGTTACACAGCACGCATTTCCCGATTATGCCTACAATGCGCCTAATACAAGCTACTCAATCCCCTTCCACTTGAGGTAGAGTCCCGTGATGACTTCCTCGATCGGAGCCTTCTTTATCTCAACGTCTTTGACGCCGCGAATTCTCGAAATGGAAGACAGGATGCTCGTGATCGGTGTCGCCTGCTGATCGAATTCGTACTCGAAAACACCGCGGCTGCCGGAGATGAGGGATGCGTTCGGGATGACGGGAGCGGAGCGGTGGTCGGCAGTGGGAGCGGAGCGGTGGTCGGCAGTGGGAGCGGAGCGGTGGTCAGCTGTCGCCGCTTCCGCGCTCTCTAACTCCGCGGCTACATCCTCCCCCTCGATCGTAACCGCAATCCGGCACATGCAGCCGGCGGCGGTCCTTAGGTCGCCGAAGGAACCGTCGTACGCGATGTGCCCTTTCGAGACCAGGATGATCCGACGCGCCATCTCCTCGAGATCGTCCATGTCATGGCTGGTGACCAGGATAGTCGTCTTCTTCAAGCGATTCAGGTCTTTAAGGAATCCGATCATCTGGCGTTTGGCGAGAACGTCAAGTCCGATGGTCGGTTCGTCGAGTAAGATCAGCTCCGGTTCATGAAGAAGCAACAACGCTAGATCGGCTTTCATTCGCTGGCCGAGGCTTAGTTCGCGGACGAAGGTGTGAAGGAGATCCTTGATGTCAAGGAGTTCACAGACCGTGTCGAGTGTTTTGCGATAGCGGTCGGCGGGAATGTCCCAGATGACGCGCTTCCATTCGAAGCTCTGGATGACAGGCTGATCCCACCAGAGCTCGGTGCGGTTGCCGAACATGACACCGAGGCGGCGCATGAGCGGGATGCGGTCGGTCTGGGGCGAGAGTCCGAGGACGGAGACCGAGCCGGATGTCGGGTAGAGCATGCCGGCGAGGATCTTCATGGTCGTGCTTTTTCCGGCGCCGTTTGCACCGGCGTATGCGACGAATTCTCCTTTTTCGACTTGAAAAGAGACGTCGTCGAGGGCCGTGATGAGTCTCTTTTCGGGCTTGACGAGGTTTCGAAGGAGGGCGCGGCGGTCGGTGGACCGCTGCCACTGCTCGTAGTTTTTCGTGATGTTGCGGACGCTAACGGCGATGTCGCTTTGTTCGTTAACCGCGACACCCCTCTGGACGTTAACGGCGATGTCGCTTTGGACGTTAACCGCGACATCCCTCTGTACGTT
>CAZTXQ010000046.1:17334-22136 GCA_964617375.1 uncultured Mageeibacillus sp.
GGACGTTAACGGCGATGTCGCTTTGGACGTTAACCGCGACATCCCTCTGTACGTTAACCTCGATATCCCTCTGTACGTTAACGGCGGTATCCCTGAGTAAGGTATCGGCTTGAACCTGTTTTGACATAGTGCATCATTCCTTTCCGAAATGTAAATTGTGCGAGTAGGAAGAAGAGTACGGCGACCAGAACCGGGAAGAAGGAGGGGAGGCTTAAGGGCGGTTTCCCGAGGAGCGCCATGGTCGGGAACCACGCGAGGAGGCCTGCGGGTACGGCCGTGATCAGCGGGATCTGCAGCTGCAAAGGCATACCAGAGAGAGGGTACTGACTTAAGGGGCTTCTCAGGTCGATGACGTAATAGGAAATCTCCTCGGCCGCCGCGGGCGCGTAGAAGGCGACCGACGAATAGAGATACGATTCCGACAGGATGATGAGCATCGTGACCGCGACGTTTTCGATCAGCGAAAAGATCCACCACCACGGCAGTGCTATTTCCATAAAATGGACAGCCGCAGCGAGTATGAGGCTTCCGGTCACGAGGTTGCTCGATCCGGTGAACGGGATGAAGCCTTCCGCAAGCAGCTGCACCGGCAGCGGAAGCGGTTGTATCAGCATGTGGTCGATCTGCCCGCGCCCGATCCGGCGGCTGATGTGCCCCGTGTTATTCGAGGCGAAGAATGTCTGGAAAACGCCTGTGATCAGGGTCGAGTAGCCGAGCATGAACAGCACTTCATAGCGTGTCATGCCGCCGACCCCGTCGAAGCGCCACGCGAGCAGGAAGATGCCGGCGACGGCGGTCAAGTTCGAGACCGCATCGCCCAATATCCCAAGGACCGCGTATTTGAAATCCCGAAGGAACCACATGAGGTCCATTTTCGCGTAGATTCCGTAGAGCGCCAGAAATCTCGCAATAGGTATTCGTTTAGCCGCCATGGGACACCATCCTTTCCTGTGATTTGCGAAAAATGAGAATTGTGACCGGCCAGAGGATCAGGTTCCACAGAAGCTGCACCGGCAGGATCTGAAGCGGAGAGGCTGTGCCGGAATAGACGGCGAGTGTCGCGCCGCCCAGGCTTCCGAACGGGAGGAGCGACAGGACATTGCCGATGCCCCAGGGCAGAACTGCGAACGGAATCACGTTGCCGGCCAGGAGCGAGAGCGCCGCGCGCCGGAGCGTATAGGCGATCCACATCGCGTTGACCATTCGTATGAACAGGCACGCGAAAAGAAACTCGATCGCAAATCCGAGGCTGATCGACAGCACGAGGCTCGGGAAGAACCAGAGCGTTGCGGGAACGACCGATACATGAAGAAGCGGCGCGGCGAAGAGCATCGGAAGAGAGAAGACAAGCAGTCCGGGGACGGCGCCTCCTAATGTCTGCGCTATGACGTGGCCGTAGAGCGAGATCGGTCGCTGGTAGATGCCGATCAGCGCGCCGTCGTAATACCAGTTCGTTAACGGCGACTCGACGACCAGAAGGTCGGACAGGATCGCGCTGATGTAGGTGTAGGTGAGCATCTGCGAGAGCGTCATGCCGGTCTCGGTGCCGCCCGCCATCAGCGTCCGCCAGAGCATGAGTAGGGGAATGAGGCATACGACGCGAAGAAACGCGCCGGGAAGCAGCGCCATAAATCCCGCGTAAGTCTTGTTATGAGCCGCCATGGAGGCGGTTTTCAGGTATTTTGCTATCATGTGATTTCTCCTTCAAAATGAACATAAAAAAACCGTGTGTCCATCCGGACTGCACGGTCATGTTTAACTGAAGGGGGAGAACCGGTTCTTAAGAGAAGCGGTTCATATCTACAGGCGAAAGCATGCGTTCGTGGTCCGAATGGGCAGAATGATCCCGTACGCATGCCAAAAAGGACGTCTTGGCGATGATATATTCATGCGTGTAAATCAGGAGACACATAGCTTTCACCTCACTTTCCATAGGTTGTTATCGCCATCATAACAGGTCTTTCAGGCGAAAACAAGATCGCTGATGGTCTTCCGCGCGAAAAGGAGATTCCAGCCGAACGGATTTTCGCGCAAAGAAGCTCTCTGCTATCAGAACCACATGGTGCAAAGATTGTATATGTACCCGGATAGAATGCCGCCCGCCAGTATAAACGCAACGTACAACGCGATGGCTCTCTTTTTCAAAAATGTGGAAAGTCCGGCGATAACCCATGCACTTGTTGCGGAGCCTGTAATAATAAAGGCCATCATCGCCCCTTCGCTGGAACCGGATGCGATCATTGTTTGTATGATCGGAGCAGCGGATTCGGTCGTTACATAGAGAGGCAAACCGATAACAGATGCCAGCGGGACTGCGAAGATGCTGTTGTTGCCGAATAGCCCGGAAACGATGGATGCGGGAACGAAATGATTGATAAGAAAGCCGACGGCAACAAAAATAGAGAAGTACAGCAGAATTTGCTTTAATCCAAGATTGACCAATTCCCTGCCCAACTCGCGGAGCTTACATTTGCGCAGGAAATCGGAAAAGCTGAATTCGTTCTCGATGCCGCAGCCGGAGTCTTATCGGAATAGCGCGTCTGATTATTCAGAAATGTCGTCTTTTTCTCGATGACATGTGTCGCGAATCCTGGCAACTATTTGCTTTCCTAATCTATCTTGGTCGGCAATATCTGGTCTTTTACACACCATTCCGGAACACCTATCAATCCGAGTTCATGGAAGCATCTTGCCTCAAGAGCAACACTAAACAGATCGATACCGTTCTCTTTTCCGAGCTCAAGAATATCATCGGCGAGCATCTTTGAATCAAACAGTGCCTTTTCCAGTGCCGTTTTCTTTTTAATAGCATTTCTTAGTGGGATAGTGAAAACAAAAATAGTTGCAAAAGGTATTACAAAGAATGAGATCATTGCCCAATTCAGCAAGAACCCATTGTGGCTGTTGGCGCTCACAACAATTCCGATCACCCCTAAAATGACCTCTAAAATCAACGAAGGTATAATGAGTTTTTTGCAGACTCTTTCACAAGCTGCTGCCTTTTTGTACTCTTTCAGGTATTTTGGATCAATCTCCATTCCAAGCCTCGCTTATATCGTCAAACTGTTTGTAATTGAATCGATATTAATCAGAATGATCTCTGCGTTTAAACAGTTATTGCCAGTCACTTTTCCAGATGATGTAAGCGGATCAAGTCCATTGCCAATAAGACATGTGTCGCGAATTCTGACAACTATTTGTTTATAAAATCTTTCTTGGTCGGCAATTCAGAGTTTCTTGCACACCATTCCGGAACACCTATCAATCCGAGTTCATGCAAACATCTTGCATCTAATGCAACACTAAATAAATCGATACCATTCTCTTTTCCGAACTTCAGAATATCATCGGCGAGTACTTTTGAATTGAACAATTCTTTTTCCAATGCTACGAATTTTTTATAAGTAACTTGTTGTATAGATATAAAAGAGATAAGAGTAGCAACTGGTATAGCAAAGAAAGAAATTATAATCAAACTTAGTAGGACTATATTGATGTTGACCTCACTCAAAATAATTGCAATCATTACAACTGCATCTAAAACGATCTCCAGAACCAGTGAAGGCAGAAAGAATTTTCTACATATTTTTTCAAAATGTTCTGCTTTTTTAAACTCATCTAAATGTTTCAAATCAATATTCATTGTTAACCTCGCTGATACCTTCATGAAGTTTGATCTAGTCCTCACTGAGCTCCTTACCATCAATCGTACTCTGCCCGAATCCCAATATGCCTTGTAATAATGAAGGTAATTGAAAGGTTCGTGCAATAAATGTTACGGATTTGGACGCGGTCCCATAGTTATTAATCAGCGTTAGGCTGGTTACTTTTGGATTAATATTAAGCAAAATGCTCTCTATGTTTGTCCAGTTACTGCCAATCACTTTTCCAGTTGATGTAACCTGACCAAGTCCATTACCAATTAGAGCGGTGGCATCTCCGGAAGAACTCATCGCCATAGATGCAGATGCCTGTCCCCATCCAGCGTCCGTTGTTGGTCTTAATACATCAGGAAGAACTTGACCTAACGTTGACACTCCATTCTTAGTGGCAAATGCGGCCGCAATATTTTCTCCGTTACCGCTTAATCCTGCCCAGAAAGTCGATGTGTTTGGAGCAAAGTTTAACACGAAACCATCCGCATTCTTAACGGTACTTACGAACCCATTAACACCGTCCTTCGCAAGCCAACTTCTAAACCAGCTATTACCATATGCTTTCAAGCTTGAATTGGCTATACCGTGAAATGCGTTATATATTCCTCCAATACCATAAATTCCATTTGTTATCATACTTGTCCAGTTCATTACTGTTTTGAATGTTTGAAAACCTGAGTTGTTGTCAAAATCGCCCCAGATGTCCATAATATTCACAATTGAAGAAAGTACAGTTGAGGTGATCGCAACAACTGCTACGCCTAAGCTTATGTATGTTGCAATCGTCAAGGCTGTCCCTGCAGCCACTCCAAAGTAACCAATAATTCCTGCCAGCAAGGGTGCCAATGCCACCCCGCCTGTTGCAATAACAGCAGCTATAGCAAGAACCGCTAAAATAACAATAACGACGGTTAAAACGATTTCCTTCCAGTGTTCTTTACACCACTCGGCGGCTGATGCCAATCCGTCACCGACTTTTTCCCATCCGGTTTTCTCGCATTCCGGTTTCAGATAATAGTACTGCCCATAGAAATCGTCTTTGTTCTGATTGACAATAGCAGCCACGTCGCTGTCAATGCGGTCTACTTCTGAAATAAAGTCCTCACTCTTCTGTTGGAAAGCTTTCAGATTCGCACTTTTCTTCTC
>CAZTXQ010000047.1:0-22054 GCA_964617375.1 uncultured Mageeibacillus sp.
GAAAAATAGAGGCTGCTGCATCCTGAACCTTACAGTTCATTTTGCAACAGCCCCCCCCCCTCGGATTAGTGGTTCTGTAAACGCATGGATTGTTTGCCCTGAAGGATGACCTTGTATGCTTGCGCTGAAAGACGGTCAGTTATCGCTTCGGCAGCAACCGGAATGGGGATCTGATCCAGCCATTCGGGCGGTTCGAATTGTGAAACGATGATGGTGGCATGTTGATGATAACGACGGTCGATGAGTGAGAGCAATAGTTGTGTGTCATCCTCATGGATGGGAAAAAGCAACCACTCGTCGATGATAAGAAGTTCATAGTTTATGAATTGTTTCCGCAGACGATGGAATGCTTCTGTCCCCCTTTCTTTTGCAAGTTTCAATTCGTCAAGCAAGTCGGGAAGCTGGATGTATCGAGTGGATAGAGATCGTCTGCAGGCAGCCTGCCCCAGAGCCTGTGCAAGATAGCTCTTCCCGGCACCGGTCGGCCCGACAATGAGGATGTTCTGCGCGTGTGGAATATAGTTGCAGGAAGCAAGTTCGAGGATAAAGTTCCGATCGAGATGGCGTTCAGCCATATAGTTTATATCTTCTACGCAAGCAGAAGAGTTTTGAAACTTAGCCTGATTAATCAGTCGGTCAAGTCGGCTGTGCTGGCGTTTGGAGAATTCCCAGTCGACCAGAAGTCCTAGTCGTTGGTGAAAATCCATTTCCCGATAGCCAAGCTGTTCTTCCTGCTGTTGTAAAGCTTCGACAAAGCCGGTCAGTTTCATTGATTTCAACTTGTTCATGGTTTCATTCATCAGCATGTTCGGGCCCTCCGAAATACTCTGCACCACGCTGAAACCCGCGTTTTGCTGATGGCTTTTGTTTTTCTTCCTTTGCTGTATTTTTTGGAGAGTCCATGTCTTTGGACAGAATATTTTTGACTTGCTGGTATGTTGGGGCCGATGTGCGAGAGAGCAGGACTCCGCAGGCTCGTTCCAAACGCATATCGCCGTACTTGTCCTTTAGACTGAAAAGGCCGAAACAAGAACGGTATGCCTGCTGTTCGATGACAGCTCGGTCCAGAATTGCTTGAACAGCGAGTTTCGTAGATTTTCCAATCTTTTCTGCCCAAGATAGAAATCGATCGCGATTCCAATCTGCGAAAAAGAGTTTATCGGGAGGCATGTGTTCTTGAATCGTTGCATAATTATCCTTGCCCCAGAGTCTTTTATGAGACGCGATACGCTGATGGTGATAGAATATTTCTACCGTATGTTGTGTTGCCCGGACGTCTACTTCTTCGCCCGAATACTCAAATGGTACCGAGTAAAATTTGTACGCATAGGCGATATGGCAGTTAGGCTGCACTTTAGGTTTGGCCCACTGAGCAAGCTCATACGGTGATTCGGGAAGCGGGAGCATATAGTCCTTTTCTTCAGCAAGGTAGGACATCCATCGGCTCTCGCTTTTTCCTGTTAAAGGAGCTTCGTTGATCTGTTCCAAAGCGATTTCTATACGGTTTTTCAAGTCTTCAAACGACAAAATTTGAACATTTCTAAGCTTGGCTAAGATTCGTCTGGAAGAGATGAGAACGCTGTTTTCCGCAGAAGATTTATCTCTGGGTTTTCTTACTCGCGCCGGAAGAATGACGGCTCCGTAATAGGATGCCATCTCCTGGTATGTCTTATTAAGTTCGGGCTCGAAGAATATCGGACGCTTTACTCCGCTCTTTAAATTGTCTGGTACCAAGGTCTTGGGAACACCTCCGATGTACGCAAAAGCATGGACGTGACCCGCAATCCATGCGGGCATCTTTTCGTCTCGGAACGGCTCTACATAGATGAGTTGGCTGCAGGGCAAAACGGCAACAAACAAAGAAGCCTCGGACATTTTGTCGCTTTCTGCATCGAAATAAGCGATTTTTGTGCCGGCCCAATCGACTTCCAAAGACAACGCCGGTTTGTGTTCCAATCGAATTGTTGCTTTATGGATTCTTGCAAATTTGTGGTAATAGCGTCGGAACTGAGTCTCCATGTAAAATCGGTCTCCGCTTTGACGGCAGGATTCAACATACTCTTCCCATAACAGGTTCAAGGTAACATGCGGTTTGGCAAGTTCTGTATGAACATACTCATAATCCGGCATTCGGAATGTCTCATCCCGCGATACACTGCTCTCCTTTCCCAAAGCTGCAGAAAGGGATGCATTGTCGGCTAAATTGAGATCTTCCAGGGTAAGCCATCCCAGTGACTTGGCTTGCCGGAGAAGCAGCGCCACGGTATTTCTGGATACCTGGTGTGTTTGGGCCACTTCTCGCTGGCTAAGGCCGCTGTACACGGCTCTGACAACAGTTAGATAATCTGACATTTTCAAACCTCCGTAAGATGTATTCTGCCTTATGACAGTCATTTGATCTTACAGGATGTTTGAGGTAATGGCTCTAACTAGCGCGGTAAGTGGCTCTCCGGTCGCGCGCAGGTGGCTCTAAGCCTCCGCGCTGATGGCTCCGATTTGCCGCGTTTCGCATAAAAAGGCATATTATGGTGGGAAAATAGCGGGTGATTCTGCTAGTATGATGGTTTCTGCAGTTGAGATTGACACTGGAGTATCACTTGCTGCTGGAGGAGCCCTAGTTGACGTGGTTTCTGCGTTTTTTTCAGAAACCGGTGTCGGTGCCGTTGCACTGGCTGGATCGCTTGCTGTAACTGCCGAAGGCGCTGTAGTAGCTGAAATTGGAGTAACAACAGCTGCCAGTTCTGCGATATACTTTTCAAAGGACTTGAAGGATTTTCAATCGAGCGGGGTTAAGGGGGGCGCAAACTCAAGTGAAATTAAGAATGTATATGATTCAATTAAAGATGCTCCGAATTATCCAGATGACTTTGTAGCTATACAAAATGGCACAAAGAAAGTCAACATCAAAAATGAAGATGTTCTTGAAAATTACGAAATGTCGAATCAGGAAAATGGATGAAAGTATACAAGGATGGATATGATTCTCTTGGAAATAAAATATCTATTCACTATTTTCAAAGTTCATCAGGGAAGGTTTTTGATGTGAAGGTAGTTAGTGGTTGGAGTAATTAGGAGGTGGAATACGGTGCAAGTTTACAATGTTGATTTTGGGAAAAATGCAATAGATGAAAAAATTTTACTGATTAGCATATTGGGAATTTTGGAATGTCTATATGAAAAAAAAATTTCGATTATCGAATCACAAAAGTATTTATTTAGTCCTTATATTGTTGATAAACTAACTAATCTTAACTGCAAGAAAGAAATTGTTTTACTCATAGAAAAAGGGTGTGAGTTGGAAGATGTTGAGTCGTTAGTTCCTGACAAACTATATGACAATATAAGTAAATTACGAAAAGAGACGCTTGTTCATTTGGATGACTTAGAAAAATATGAAAAGGAGAAATGGATTTTAATACAATGATCAGATATCGTATAACAAAATATAATCCGTTTTTCCGAGACATAGATGGAAGATATACAAAGAGCGAATGGACATCTTATAGTGATATAGGAAAATATTACTATGATCAGAGGTTTGAAATAGAGGATTATCTTGCAATCGAACAGAAATATATCAATTCTTTGATGTTGGTACTTAATGAAGAAAAAATTTCCACCTTAAAGGTAATGGAATTAGAAAAGCGTCGTACTTTAGAACAGATTGAAAAGTTCATGCAAAGTAAGAACTTGTTAATTTCTGATGAAGGAAAAAGCATATTCTCCTCAATTAAGAATGGAGATTTGATAGATATTAAAAATATACCACATCTAATTCAACTCTTATTAAGAGAGATCTTATGGTGCAGGCTTATGAGTCCGTTACATAACATGATTGTTGAATTTGGATATGATTACTATATGTATGTTAACTGTGATGGAATCAATATGGAATTGAAAAGCAAAATTCAAGATACAGGCATGTTTGTTGAAACGATGAGTAATCAATAAATGCAAACAAAGGGTCGGTTCAATAATGTCGTATAAAGCGGAGGGGAGTGCTATAAAATTTCGGCAGTTTGATAGGATACGATCGATCACTTTGAAGGCTTTCGGCCTCATCAGACATCAGAGGACGAAAGCCTGCTCTATCTCCCTTCCGGCAGCATGACCCCCTCATACACGAGAATATCAGCCATCCGCGCTTCTCCGCTCCTCGATCGCCTTTGCGACGATCATGTCCTTGACCTTCATAAGGCGAGTGACGGCTCCGCGCTCGTTTTCCGAGAGCTTCATCGTGATATACCGTATGGTCTCGACATAGCCCGGGATCAGAAAGTGCTCGAGCGCATTGACGCGGCGGCGGGTCTTCTCGATCTCGGAAGACATCAGCTGACAGGCTTTTTCGAGCTCGGCAAGGCGAAGCATGTCGGGCAGTATTCCGGATAGCGCGAGGATCGCTTCGTCAAGATCGCTCGATGTGAAGGCGAAGCCGTAGGAGAAGATATCGCTGTCGTCGTCGGTACGTGTCTCCTTCTCGAAAACGGGAACCCGGACACCCATGACATTTCGCTCTGAGATCGAAAGCTTCAGTTCCTGCTTGTGGTGCATCATCGCGACCGCAAGCACTTCGTTCTGCATCAGGGACCGCGCAACGGACATATGGTTATTGGCTTCGACGATTCGCGCCTCGACACTGCGCCGGAGCTTCTTCGTCTCGCGAACGGTCTCGAGGAACTGCCGCATCAGCTCGTCGCGCTTGTCTTTCAGGAGTTTGTGTCCGCGGCGCGCCGTGACGAGCCGCTTTTTGAGGCGGGTCAGTTCCATGCGTGTCGGATTGACGGGAAGTATGGCCATATCGCGTTAAACCTCGTAATACTTGTCGAGAAAAGTCTCCCGTATGCGCTTCAATTCGCTTCTGGGAAGGATGCGGAGGAGTCTCCAGCCGATCTCCAGTGTCTCTTCGACGGAACGGTCGGTGTTAAAACCCTGCGAGATATATTCCTTTTCGAAAGCGTCGGAGAATTTGGCGTAGAGCTTGTCGATATCGGTCAGCGCGGCTTCGCCCAGGATGACCATGAGTTCTTTGGCGTCCTTGCCTCGGGCGTACGCTGAGAAGAGCTGATTCATGGTGTCGGAATGGTCTTCTCTTGTCTTTCCCTCGCCGATTCCTTTGTCTTTGAGACGGGAGAGAGAGGGCAGGACGTCGATCGGCGGCAGAATGTTTTTGCGGTAGAGCTCGCGGCTCAAGATGATCTGCCCCTCGGTGATGTACCCGGTTAAGTCGGGGATCGGGTGTGTCTTGTCGTCTTCCGGCATCGAGAGGATCGGGATCAGCGTTATGCTGCCGTTCTTGCCCTTCTGGCGGCCGGCTCTCTCATAGAGGGAGGCCAGATCCGTATACATGTATCCCGGATATCCGCGGCGGCCGGGAACTTCTTTTCGAGCGGCCGAGACCTCGCGCAATGCGTCGGCATAGTTCGTGATATCCGTCATGATGACCAGGACGT
Organism: uncultured Mageeibacillus sp.; assembly: GCA_964617375.1. Classification (GTDB taxonomy): domain Bacteria; phylum Bacillota; class Clostridia; order Saccharofermentanales; family Saccharofermentanaceae; genus Firm-13. The sequence continues at coordinate 5,451 of CAZTXQ010000047.1, forward strand.
GCATGCCTTGCGTAAAGGCCAGATATTCGGCGGCGGTCAAAGCCATACGCGGTGTCGCGATGCGCTCGACGGCGGGATCGTCGGCCAGATTGATAAAGAGCACGGAACGGTCGATGGCGCCCGTATCGCGGAAGCTCTCAATGAAATAATTCGCTTCCTCGAAGGTGATACCGATTGCGGCAAATACGACGGCAAAAGGATCGGAGGTGCCCGAGACTTTCGCCTGTCTGGCGATCTGTGCGGCCAGCTGTGCGTGGGGAAGACCGCTTCCAGAGAAGATCGGGAGCTTCTGGCCGCGGACCAGCGTATTGAGACCGTCGATCGCGGAAACGCCTGTCTGGATGAATTCCTGCGGGAAACTTCGTGCGACCGGATTCATCGGAAGTCCGTTGATGTCGAGACGCGCCTCGGGGATCAGTTCCGGCCCGTCATCGATCGGGCGGCCGAGACCGTCGAAGGTGCGTCCGAGCATGTCGGGAGATACAGCGAGCTCCATCTGACGGCCTAAGAAACGGACTTTGCTGTCGGAGAGGTTGATGCCGGCGCCGCTCTCGAAAAGCTGCACCAGGGCATTGGAGCCGTTGATTTCGAGAACGCGGCAGCGTCTTGTCTCGCCGCTCTTGAGTTCGATTTCACCGAGCTCGTTGTAGCTGACATCGGTGACACCGCGGACCAGCATCAGCGGGCCTGCGACTTCTTCGATGGTACGATATTCCTTGGGCATCAGACAACCTCCTTCGTAAGCGCCTGTCCGATTTCGTGCTTCAGGCGGGCTTCATTCTGAATAAAAGTATCTTCGATTTCTTTTTCCGGCACGTACTTGAAACGGCCGATCTTTTCACGGACCCCGAGGCTCACGATATCGTTAATATCGGCACCCTGCGCGAGGGCTTCGACAGACGCGTCATAATACAGGAGGATCAGCTTCATCAGAAGGTCCTGCTTCCTAAGTGTCGCATGTGTATCGACCTCGTGGAAGGCTACCTGATGCAGAAAATCTTCGCGGATCGAACGGGACACTTCCATCTTGAGACGGTCGCCGGGGGACAGCGCGTCCATACCGACAAGCCGGACAATTTCTTCGAGTTCGGCTTCTTCCTGCAGGAGATGGAGGAACCGGGCGCGGTTATCGTTCCATTCCGCGGATACGTTTGCTGTGTACCAGTCTTTTAAGGAATCGACGTACAGGGAATAGCTCGTGAGCCAGTTGATCGCGGGGAAATGGCGTTTGTACGCGAGCTGGGCATCGAGGCCCCAGAACACTTTTACGATTCGGAGTGTCGCCTGCGAGACCGGTTCGGAGATGTCGCCGCCGGGCGGCGATACGGCGCCGATTGCCGAGAGCGTTCCTTCGCGACGATCGCTGCCGAGGGAGATGACGCGGCCGGCCCGCTCGTAGAACTGTGCCAGCCGGCTTCCGAGATAGGCGGGGTATCCTTCTTCACCGGGCATTTCCTCCAGGCGTCCGGACATCTCGCGCAGCGCTTCGGCCCAGCGGGATGTGGAGTCCGCCATGATCGCGACGGCATAGCCCATATCGCGAAAATATTCGGCGATCGTGATTCCGGTATAGATCGAAGCTTCACGTGCCGCTACGGGCATATCGGAGGTGTTGGCAATCAGAACCGTGCGGTTCATCAGGGATTCGCCGGTATAAGGGTCGATCAGTTCGGGAAATTCATTCAAGACGTCCGTCATTTCGTTGCCGCGTTCGCCGCAACCGATATAGACAATAATATCCGCCTGTGCCCATTTCGCGAGCTGATGCTGCGTAACGGTCTTGCCGCTTCCGAAGGGGCCCGGAATAGCCGCGACACCGCCTTTAGCGATCGGGAAGAGACAATCGACGACGCGTTGACCCGTGATCAGCGGCATAATCGGAGCGAGCTTCTTGCTGTACGGGCGGCCGACACGGACCGGCCATTTCTGAAGCATCATCAGGTTCTCGTCTCCGGACGGGCCGGAGAGAACGGCAATCGTGTCCGTCACCGTGAAATCGCCTTCGCGAATTGAGGTAAGTTTTCCGGACTTGCCCGGAGGAACCATGACTTTATGGGATACGACAGGGGTTTCCAAAACCGTTCCCAGAATGTCGCCGGCAATAAGCTCGTCGCCTTCCCGGGCTGCCGGAACGAAGTGCCATAACTTTTCGCGGCTTAAGGAGGGAACCTCCACGCCGCGCGTCAGATTATTTCCGATCAACTTCATAATCACCGCCAAGGGGCGCTGGATGCCGTCGAAAATGCCGCCGATCAGACCGGGAGCCAGCTCGACGGAGAGCGGCATGCCCGCAGATTCGACAGGTTCGCCGGTCTTTAAGCCCGACGTTTCTTCGTAGACCTGAATAGAAGCTCTGTCACCGTGCATTTCAATAATTTCGCCGATCAGACGCTTATCGCTGACGCGTACGACGTCGTACAGATTGGCGTCGCGCATACCTTCGGCGACGACCAGCGGACCGGATACTTTCAGAATAGACCCCGTACTGCTCATATGTTCACTCCTTGCATAAATTGCTAATACGCGAAAACATTCGCGGATATTATGTATCTGCCAGAATATCGGAGCCGACGGCCTTCTCGACGGCCTCTCCGATAGCCTTCATTCCCATTCCCCTGTTGCCGGTGATGCCCGGTATCGGCACGATGACCGGCAGAGGCCGGTCCCGGTATTTGACAAGTTCTTCACCGAGTTCTTCCGCCAGACGCTCCGTGATAAAGATCACCGCATAACCGGTCTCGACCAGGCGGTGCAGGACCAGGATCGACTGATCCATGGATTCTTCCGGAAAAACATCCAGACCCAGCGCGGTAAACCCGGTGATGCTGTCCCGGTCGCCCATTACGGCAATGTTATACATACAACCTCCTCATACGCTCCCGGATATGATCGAACGGCAGATCGTTTTCGAGCGCCGTAAGAAGAATCCGCAGATTTTTGATTTCGGCTTCTTTGGCAAGGTAATACGCGATCAGGGGCTCCGGACCGAAAAACATGTACTTTACATCCTCGGTCATTGCGACGGCTTTGTCGTCGCACCATTTCTCAAACGCTGCCGGAGAAGTGGCCAGAAGAGCCGTGCCATCTGCGTATTCGGTCTGGCGAAGCCAGGTGAGAAGCGCCGCTTCGCCCGCCGCTGCCGACTCGATCAGCTTTTCGCGGTCGGGCTTGCCGACCATAGAAACAGCCCTTTCAAGAAATTCCGCGTTCTTGTGCATACGGGATGCGCGAAAAGCGGTTTTGATATCGGCCGCGGTACAGAACAATTCCTGCAGGCCGATCAATAGCGGGTTGCCGGAGCGCTTCGCCGCTGCGAGGATGTCATTCAAGGCCGCCCGGTCAATAATGATATCGGCGAGCTGCCCGTCGCCCGTGCGGACGAGTACGTCATAAGCCTCCTCGCCGACGGCGTGCATCGGAGCAGGGAGTGCCGAGAAGTCCCGCTCTTTCACCGCATCGCGGATGAGGTCCTGAGAGACGGTTCCCGGCGACAGAAAATAGGTGCCGATATCAATTCCGGCAAGGCTGCTTTTGATGGCGGCCTTCAGATTATGGTAATCCTTGCGAAGGATCAGGGCGTCAAGAATGGATATGTCCGGTGCGATTTCCCGAAGGAAATCCCACGTCCCGATAAGCTCGTTTCTTAGGACGGAGGCGATATTTAAGGGTCCCGCGGGAATCTGCCAGCCTCGGGTTCGTAAGAATTCCGTGACGGCGCCGGCGGAGGATGCCTCCGTCAGGCGTTCAAGATCCGCCGATGTCAGAAGCCGTGTTTCCCGGACCCGGACAGCCGTGACCGCATATGCGTAATCCGTCTTTTCCATAGCTTAAGAGGCTCCTTTTGATTCGTCCGAGAAGAGAATCCGGTTGACCAGATCACGAATCTCGTCGCGGCGTTCGTACATAAGACCCTCGGCCGTGCCGTTGTATTCGATTTCGCCGCAGACGACTACACATCCAAACGTGAAATCGCCCGGTTCCGGCCGGATTGTAACGGGCCAGGGAAGACCGGCGGAGAGCTTCTCCGCGAAATCCCGCGGCACTCTTTCGAGATCCTTTGCGGAGAGTATGAGCGTCGAGGGACGGTCGATCGGGCAGGAAGCCGCAAAAGCTGCGATTTGCCCGAAAGCTGTTTCGGGAGGCAATTCCGCGAGACTTTGATAGGCTGCCTGAACGGCTTCGTCGATCAGCCGGTTCCGCTCATTAAGAAGCGCATTCCGGAGCGTCGTCTTCGCCGCGGAGTCGCCGCGGGACCGTATACGTTCCGCCTGCCCGGCGGCGTCTTTAAGCCGCATTGCGCGGGTATCGGCCGCCTTTAGGAGGTGCGCGTCTTCGATCTCCGAAGCGCGTTCCTTTGCGGCGGCGATTCGAATCGCTGCCTGCGCTTTGGCGTCCTCTATGATTCTGTCAACAATAGTATCAAGACCTGCCATGTATAAAATATCCTCACTGTTTGCCGGTAAAATGCGATCCCTTACGGATCACAGTCCGAGCTTTTCGATGTTGATTACCATCAGGAAGGAAGAAATGAACGCGATCAGGGCATAGAACTCAACGAGAGTCGCGGAGATAACCGCCTTCGAGGATTCCGAAGGCTTCTTGGCGACGATCGTGACGCCGGTTACGCAGACGCGTCCCTGGCTAATGGCGGAGAAGAGACCTCCCAAGGCAATCGGGAGACACGCGAAAAGGTAGGCCCAGCCTTCCTGTACCGAAACATCCGGTGTGCCGCCTAAGATTCCGATATTGAGAAGAACCATGACGGCGACAACGAGCCCGTAGAGACCCTGTGTTCCGGGAAGAAGCTGCAGGATCAAGAGCTTCGCGAACTTGACCGGATCGTCGATGATGACGGCGGAAGCCGCCTCACTGGCCATTCCGACACCCTTGGCCGAACCGATACCGGAGAGAATAACGGCAAGTGCCGCACCGATTATCGCCAGAATAATACCCTGAAAAATCATTTACTTGTCCTCCTTGAGCTTATAGTGTTTCATTTTCATAGAAAACGGTTTGAACGGCCGGCCGCCCCCCTCGTAGAATTTCCCGAAAAACTCTACGTACTGAAGCCGGTTGCCGTGAACATACGCACCGAGTGCGTTAATTCCGATGTTGATTGAGTGACCGAAAAGGAACACAACAATAAAAATGAGAACGCCGAGCGGGCTTTTGCCGCCGATGGCTCCAATCGTATTGACGACGGAAGCGATGATGCCCGTGACAAGCCCCAGGGCCATCAGACGCGAGTAGGAGAGGATATCGCTGAAATAACCCGTAATGCTGTATAGACTGGCAATTCCGCCCATGATCTTACCGGGTATATGAGGGGAGGAGCGTCCCTGCGTCGCGACAAGTCCGACGGCACCCGCAATCGCGACCCACATACCGACTGTCTGCAGTACAGGCATCGACGGAACGACCATTGCGGCAAGTATCAGTAGAATGCCGGCGAAGACGATCCACCAGAATCCGACGTCCATGATTGCGTCGCCGCGGTGGCCGTTTTTCCAGAGCGTGTAGAACTTAATGCCCATGCCGGCGAGAATGTGCAGAAAACCCAATGCCATGCTGACAATCAGGAGAAGAAGCGGATTCTGCACCGGATCGAACCATACGGGATTCAGCGACACGGTGTGTCCGAAGAAAGTTCCGGATACGACATAAACCACATTTCCGAACCAGCTGCCAAAGAGCGCTCCCCAAAGAATCGTCGACATGCCGCAATATAAGAACTTGAGAAGATTCTTCCTCTGGAGTCCTTCGGGTTTGCGAAAAATCAGAAGATACAGAATGGCAAGTACGATGAGAACGCCATAAGCAGCATCTGACAGCATCATGCCGAAGAACAGATAATAGAAGAAAGACATCACGGGATTCGGATCGGCCTCGCCGGGGCCGGGAAGACTGTAGGAGGCGGTGACGTCTTCAACCGGGGAGACAAACGCATTGTTCTTAAGCAGGACGGGAACCTCTTCGCCTTCTTCCGGTTCGCGAATTTCGACATACGCGGGCACGTTCTTTTCGAGAAGATCCTTCACGCGTGCGGCATATTTCTCCGGGCAGAAACCTTCGAAGGCGACGGTTCTTCGTGAAAAGAGTACGTTCTTCAGCATGTCATACCGCTCAATCTTCATCGACATATAATCGATGAGAAAGAGAAGCTCGGAGCGCGACGGCGCAAAGGAAGCGATCTTTGTCTTCAGGTCCGATATTGCGGCTTCGGCCGCGCGAATACGTTCACGGTACCTTCCGAGGCGCAGTGCGGGCGGATGGGTGGTCGGATCCGCCGGGAGAACAAAGCCCAGTGCGCGAAGCGCGGTACGGCATTCGTCTTCGTCTGATTTATGGCAGAGAATGACGGCGCAGGTCATTTCGCGAGTGGCGGATACGATAATCGTCTCCGTTGCCAAAGGGGCGGGACCGCTGTCTTGAGGCTGTGCATCGGGAACGTCCTTTTCGCCGATACGTACATCCGGATCGTTTTTCCCGCTGCTTCCTGCACGTGAAACGGCTTCCGCAAGGGACGCCGCAGAATACTCTCCGGGAAGCGAGCCGATAAAGGCCGCTGTATGCTTCGACCCCGCATAAGCCATCGGAATGTCGAGTCCTTCCCACGGGAAGTACTTATCCAGCATCTGGCGCGTATATCGGAGCGCTGTCGTCTCCGTCTCTATGCGTGTACGTAAGTTTTCAATTTCACCGGCCATTCGGATCGCATCCGCGCTTTGGGTTTTGTATTCGGCGAAGGCCTCTTCCGTGAGCTCAGTCCGTCCGGTGTAGCTGTCGAGCATCGATGTATGGAAACCTGAGTATTCATCGAGCGTTTTTAAAGCCGAAAGCGCTGCATTGCGGTGCTCCTCATAGACGGATCTGCTGGATTGAGCATTTGCGTGAAGGAATGCTTCGGAGGCGTCGCCGGAAGTAATTTCCACGACACCCTCGCGCTGTAGCAGGCCGATGACATTCTTCGTATCCTTGTGCAGTGCAATAATTTCCATGCGTTTCATTTTGAGAACAGCCATATCACACCTTACCGATGATGAGATCCCGAACCGCAGCGATCGCATCGGGCATTCGGGGGGAGACCCGGGTGCGGAGTACTTCGGATTCTTCCCGTGCAAGCAGGTCGGCTGCCTGCTCCTTCCTGATTCGCGCCTCTTCGGCGTCAGAAAGGATACGACGGACTTCTTCGTCTGTTTCCCGGTCTATATTCGCGGTCTTCCCGCGTGCGGCGATCTCCGCGTCCGCGAGCAACGCGGACGCGGCTGAATCAGCCTCCCTCTCAATGAGCAGGGCGCGTTCCTCCGTCTCGGATATTCGTTTGATACTGTCGGACGCCATACTTAACCTCCGGAAATTCGCCTGCGGAACATACGTCTTTGAAGCCCGTGCGGCCAGTCGTCATTTGACGGGCCAGTCGATCTGGATGTACGGCACGTAATCCCGGCAAGGAGAACTAAAAAAGCATTTATAACCTCTGAACAGATTAACATAAATAACCGTCATCAAGGAAGAATAAATTGTGAAATCTGTGTTCTCAAATAAAAATGTTGACATTCATGCCGGTTCGTATCATAATTTCGTTGAACAATTGATCAGCGAAATAAGCGGTACTTACAGCCACAATGTGTAGTTATAACAGGGGGGATATTTATGACAAGAATCGATATATTATCAAATTCCGGGGATCTAATCATCCTCGGCGCCGGCATTTCCGGCCTGGCCGCGGGTATCTACGCGCAAATGGCAGGTTACAGCACGACTCTTTTCGAGAAGAACGCGGTTCCGGGCGGCGAATGTATGGGCTGGGACCGGAAGGGCTACCATATCGACGGGTGTATTCACTGGCTGACCGGAACCAATCCCGCGAATCCTCTCTACAAGGTCTGGGAGGATGTCGGTGCGCTTGGGTCTGATGTGGAAGTCTACAATCCCGAAAGCTTCTGTGTGATCGAGACACCCAAGGGACTCCTTCATCTATACAACGATATGGACCGGCTTAAGAAACACCTGTATGAGTTCGCGCCGGAGGACCAGGAATCTTTGGAAGGTCTGTATGCCGCGATCGAAGCCATCAAAGATTCGAACATTCCGATGAGTCCGCCTGAGATGATGGGGCCCGCGGAAATTATAAAGATGCTCGGTGCGATGAAGAAGCAGGGCAAGGTCTTAAAAACCTGGGAAATCTCCCTCGGCGAGTACGTCGGGCGGTATAAGAATCCGTATCTCAAGACGCTTCTCCTTTCCGTACTTCCACCGACACAGTCCGCGAGCGTACTGCCCTTCACACTTGCGACGGTCATGACGGGGAACGGCGGCCGTCCGCGCGGCGGTTCGAGAGCCATGGCACTTCGCATGGCCGATAAGTACAAAAGCCTCGGCGGGACGCTCCGCCTCAACACACCCGTCGATGAAATCATTGTCGAAAACGGACGCGCCGCAGGCGTCCGTCTCGCCGGGAAAAACGGCATTCCGGGCGAATTCATCCCGGCCGGCCACGTTATGTCCGCGACCGATGTCCATGTGACGCTCGACCGCTTCCTGCGCGGAAAATACCCTCTGGAAGACTTCCGTTTTCGCGATGCCGATCCGAAGACCTATCCGGCTCCGACCTGCTGCCTGGCCGCGTTCGGGCTCGATATTGACGTGAAATCCATGGCTCCTGACATGCTGATCGATGTGCCGCCCTTCCATATAGAAGGAAAAGAAGCGACTGCCATATCCATGAAACACTACTGCTATGAGCCGTCCTTTGCGCCCGAAGGACATTCCGTCCTGCTCGTCCTGACCGGAGGCAACTACGACTGGTGGAAAGCCCTTGCGTCCGACGAGACCGGAAATTCTGACCGGAATCATGTCGCAAGCGCAAAATACACCGCAGAGAAGGCGAGAGTGCTCGAAGACATGAAGAACTCGCTCGTAAAGAAATTTCCGGAGTGGGAGGGACATATCGAGCCCCTCGATTTCGTCACGCCCCTTACCTATGAGCGCTACTGCGGTGCGTACCGCGGACAATGGATGTCCTACGGAATGACCGAGCATAGCAAACGCCTGCTTCATAATGGTAAAATAAAAGGACTCGAGAACTTCTCGATGTGCGGACAGTGGCTGATGGCGCCCGGCGGAACACCGGTCGCCGTTATAACCGGCCGATGGGCCGTACAGCGCCTTATGAAAAAAGACAAAATCTCCCGGAGGTTCTGATGGGAATACGCGCGGAACAGAAAGAAAAACGGTATAAGGAGATCCTCGATCAATCGCTGGATCTCTTTATCCATAAGGGATTCCCGGGCACGTCGGTGCGCGATATCGCGGCGGCCGTGCACTCGAGTCCCGCTCTGCTGTTCCACTATTTCGGGAGCAAAGACGATATTCTCATCGCCCTCCTTGCAATGGCGATGGGCGGGGTACAGTCCGCGAACTCTATGCTTTCCGGCGAAGGCACTCCGATCGAGCAGTTCGACAGCATTGCGCGCATGATCTTCGAGTCCTTCTCCAATTGCCCGGAATCCGCACCGCTCTTTCTCCTGGTACACCAGGTGGCGATCTTTGACTCGATGCCCGAAAAAGCAAAGGAAATCATCGGCAGCATTCCGACGATCGAAAACTCCATACCCGTCGTCATCGAAGGCCAGAATAGAGGCGAGATCCGTCCGGGCGATCCGGCGCTTCTCGCCGTAACCTTCTGGAGCGCCATACAGGGAGTTGCGGAAACGATCGCGATGAATCCCGGCTGCCCGACCCCCGATCCCGCCTGGATCACCGATATCCTGAGGGTGCGCTGAGCGAGATCATACCCGGAACACACATTTGATATCTCCAATACGCGAAAAGCAGCTTTCCTGCCGCGACCGCGCCTTTTTTTTTGCGCAAAATCAGAATAACTTGAACTTTAGAAAGAAATGCTTCCGAACAGTTGACAAGCCCCTCTCATAAAGATAAAATCGAATCGATAAGAAATTATCGATATAAAGCGGTTTACGATTACGGGAGGTAATCCATTATGAACGGGAAAGTATTACGGGAGAAAGTCAACACGGAATTTACAGCAGAGCTCCTGGCCCCGTGCGGAATCAATTGCGCCGCATGCTCTCAGTTCCTTCGCGAAAAGAATCGCTGCACAGGATGCGGCACGCCGGGCAGCAGCTGCCGTGCAAGCGCGAGCTGCGTCATCAAGAATTGTGCGGAACACCAGAAAGCTGAATTTACCTTTTGCTACGAATGCGGGAAATTCCCCTGCGAGCAGATGAAGCTCTTCAACAAGCACTACGTCGACAAATATAAGCACAGCCCCATTGCGAATCTCGAAAGAATGAAAGAGGACGGTCTCGACGCCTACCTCGAAACCGAAAAAGAAACCTGGACCTGCAGCAACTGCGGCGCGACACTCTGCATCCACAAGGAAACCTGTCCGGAGTGCGGCGCGGAGAGATTCGAAGATTGACGACGCAAAAGGATCTCGCTCTCGAAACAGATCCTCGGGCTAAAGCCCTGCGGAAGTTTCGTGCCGCCTTATGAAAATGAAAAACACTTTTCTCCGCCGGAGAAAAGTGTTTTTCATTTGATTTGTTCGTACGCCGGCGAAGGGGAGTTCTACAGGGAGGTTGTCTCAAAACAAAAGCATTGTCTCGAACTCGTCGGTGTGAAGCTGTTTGGAGCAAAACAAGGATGGGGCCTTTTCGAATTAATAACATCAAGTTGTTTTTCGCTGCATAAGCGCAATATGCCCAACAAATCGGACAAATTTTCCGGACTTTGAAGATGATCATTGACAAAATATCTCATTGCAGCACATTGATATACATACGAAATGGCCGAAATCAGCGATTTCGTATGTGCATCATTAATAAATAAACGCGTTTCTTTTCATTGATGCACATATAAAAATGTCGAGATGACTGGTCTCGCAGGTAATCATTGACGAATAATCAGAATTGTGCTCATTGATGCACATACGGAACGACCGGATTTGGTGGATTTCGTATGTGCATCCTTGATGAACAAGTAAATCCTCGAGCGCCCGTTCATATATTAACGCGCGAAAAGCTTGCGTCGTATTGATAAGGGAGAACTCGTGCCGGATAGCACTTTTTCACGAAACGAGCGTAATTTCTGCGGCAGTTTCGTGCATGAGTGTTTTTTCGTTTTTCGCACGTATACGGAATGTGAATGGATCGCAGCGTAAATTATCTTACTATTGAAACGAAATGAGCATTTCAACCGTCTAATAGATAGAAACTCCATTATAATAGTAACGAGGTGATTGCTATGGACGTTAAACCTGAAAAAGAATATAAAGAAGTTAAGTACCCAAGCCTCAATTCTGTTCGCGCGAATCTCCGCAAGAATTCCAGAGGCGCAAAGGCGGCGGTCAGCACCGCTATGGCCGTGGCTGCGGCACTTTCGTTGACGATGTGCACGCCGGCGACAACGAAAGCAAACGGTGACGCCACAGGAACGAGTGAACTGGAATATGACGGAGGCCTGACCGTAGCTGAGACCGGTACTTTCGAGACGCAGCTGGCCGGAGATCTGGCCGTAACCGAGACGACGCCGATGATTACTTTGTCGGGTTTGATTGCCCCGGAAGAAAGTGACGACTTCGCGGCTCCGACGGACGAAAGCACGACGGCCACAGCGGCCGAAACAGCAACCGAAACAGCGGCCAGAACGACAGATGAAACGGCAGCGATCGATGACGAGACATATATGACGACGGCCGGAGTCATCGCGATCGAAGAGTGACAGGTGCACTATGAACATGACGCTTCATTTGACCGATGCCTGTAATTTGAGGTGCCGGTATTGCTATCAGACAAGAAGTCCCGAGCGGATGTCCGAGGAGACGGCGCGAAAAGCGATTGATCTCTCGCGCGGAGGCGGTGAGGGGGTCTTGTCGAAGGGGGATACGGCGCATACGGGCATCTGTTTTTTCGGCGGCGAACCGCTCCTGATGCGAGGTCTGGTCGAAAAAACGGTCGCATATGCGAAGGAGATTCACGGGAAGACGGGGCACGAGTTTTACTTCCGCCTCGTGACGAACGGGATTCTTCTGGATGAGAGTTTTCTGGAGTTTGCCGCGGAGAACCGGATCGGAATCGGGTTCTCGCACGACGGTCTGATGCAGGATGACGCGCGGATTTTTCCGGACGGCACGGGCACGGCGGCGATTCTGGAGGAGAAAATTCCGCTTCTACTAAAGTATTTGCCGGATACGATGGTGATGTGTACGGTGTATCCGTCGTCGGTCGGCAAGTTCGCCGATTCTGTTGAGTGGCTTTTCGCGAAGGGATTTCGGAAGATTTATACGATTCCGATGCTCGGTGCAGCCGCGGACTGGACCGATGAAAGAGTGCAGGAGCTTGACCGGCAATACGAGAAGATTTCCGATCTTTATGTGAAGTGGACCCGCGCGGGTGCGGAGTTTGATTTCCCGGTGTTCGACAATAAGATTGCGTCGCATATTCTCGGCGACGCCTACAGGCACAGGACTTGCCGGTTCGGGATCCGGCAGGTGTCGGTCGCGCCGGACGGGTCGATTTATCCCTGTATTCAGTTTGTCGGGGAACTTTCGTCGAGAATGGGCAGTGTGGACGAGGGAATTCTTCACGGCAGTGTACCGCGCGCAGTCTCGGAGGAGCGGGCGGAACCGGCTTCTTGTCTTGGCTGTGCGCTGAAACCCCGCTGTAAATACAATTGCCGCTGCCAGAATAAGCAGATGAGCGGCTCGCCCGACCGTGTGTCACCGTTTACGTGCGCACATGAGAAGATGCTGATCCGATATGCCGACCGCGCCGCGGACCGGCTTTTCGAGGAGAAGAATGAGACCTTTATCCGTAAGCAGTACACGGCAAGGCTTGAGCGGGACTGCCCGGAATTTTTCGCGGATGAATAGGATGGAGGCGCTATGAAGAAGAATGATTTCTGGAATCTACTCAATCTTCTCGAATGGAAGTATGAGGGGGACGACGAGCAGGTGACGAAACCGGTCGTGCGGGCCTTGGCGAGAATGAACGAGGAGGAGATTTTCGCGTTTAATGACATCGCGAAAAAGCTCATCGCTGATCTCGAAAAGGAGAAGGCGGTGAGGCTGGCGGCGGAAGCGTCGGGTTCGGTATCGGAGGAGGAGCTTCGGAAGATTCTTTGTGTCGCGATCGTCAACGGCAGGAAGTACTATGAAGATGTCCGGAAGGGGAAAAGTCGTCTGAATCCGGATCTGGAGTTCGGAAGCATCTTATCCGTCGCGGAAAAGGCGTGGGCGGTCAAGGCCGAGCGGCGCATCACGGGCTGATTTGTGTCTCGATACAGGGCTGTTAAGCGGCGGCCTCACATTTGTCTCGCTCCCGAGTGCTCGGGTTTCGCCCTGCGGAAGGCCGCTCGTCAGATGCGATCCGCCCGGTTTTATAGCCGATGCGCCTTGCTTAAATGGCCAAGCCTCCAGCTGGGGATGCGTTTTCGATCTCGTTTTGACCTGAATTCTCACGGCGCAAATTTGGATGATGTTTATATGAGAAGAGAGTGATTTGCCGGATTCATGAAGGCCGGGGCGGGTGTGAGGAGCGAGTAAGGAACGATGAACCTGTTAAACAGCCAGATCCGCCGGGTTAACAGGTGTCAGAGTGGTGCAAAGATAATTATTAACCAATGAATACATATAAATCAGGGAAATCGGCTGATTTATATGTATTAGAGTGCGAGAAAACGGCCATTTCTTTCAATGAATACCATCACATTGCGTTAAAGAATGACTATTTATATGTATTAGAATGCGGAAAACCGCAAAATTGAGCCGATTGTTTTCAATGAATACCTATAAGAACAAGCAAATCGGCGCATTTTATATGTATAACTATGTGCTGCACCTACTTTTCTGCTCAGTGATTACCTACTAATTCGACCAGCCTCGAAGTTTTGCCATTTTGAGCCAGTATCATGGCTCCGCCACGCCGATGTTTGAAAACATCTGAGCAAGCTGCGTGAACAAGTCCCATTTTTTGGAGGGGTTTCTGATCTCGTTTTTCATTTGCAGTAAAGGAATAGCGACTGTCTCTCAACTTTCGTTTTGAGGCACCGCTTTTCAATTCCTTTTTTCGAAAAAAGGAATTGACATCTATATCGTAAGCCGATATAGTGTGTGTATCGGCAACCGATATAACGACAAACGATACAAGGAGGAGAGTTTATGCCGGAAAGTTCGGAACGCGGCAGCTTGACGGAAGCGGTTTTCTATATTTTATTGGCTCTGTATGAGCCACTTCACGGTTATGGGATTATGCAGAAGGCTGGCGAGTGGAGCCGGGGACGTGTGATTCTCGGAGCGGGTACTCTATACGGAGCGATCAATACGCTGCTCGACAAGAATTGGATTCAAGCTTACAAATCGGACGATGACAGCCGCAAGAAGGAGTACGTGATTACGGATCTTGGGAAGCGGCAGGTTGAGGATGAGCTCTTGAGGCTCGAGGAACGGTTACAGAACGGACGCATGGTCACGGGTGGAGGCGCATTATGAAGAAGATTGTAAAGAAAGCATACTGGAATCCGGAAAAGGAACAGATCTGGATCAATCAGATGGCGGCCAAAGGACTCGCACTGACTGACTATTCCTGTTGGCGCTATGTTTTCGAGGAAACGAAGCCGGGTGAATTTATTTACCGCATCGATCTTCTCGAACAGGATCCGGGGCATCCCGAGAGCGAAGTGTTTCTTAAGTTTCTGGAAGATTCCGGCGTTCAGGTTGTCGCTACGTATTTCAAGTGGGTCTATCTTAGGAAAAGATCCGCAGACGGGCCGTTCGAGGTCTATTCGGATATCGAGTCGAGAATCCGCCTGTACCGCCGTATTCTTCAGTTCTGGGTAAGCCTTCTGGCGATGATGACGGTTGCGGTCCTTGTGAATCTCGGTGTCTTCATGGCGGAATTCATCGCGACCGGGACGCCGGATATGTGGGTGAATTTCGCGTGCGGCATCCTGTGTACTCTGATTGGCATATTGATGTTCATCACGCTTGTGCAGCCGGTCAAGAAACAGATTAAGAAGACCCAAAGGGAAGCGAGTGTTTTTGAATAACGGACGATATGGTGTGGCGCCGGAAAAGGTTGCTGCGCCATATTTTTTTGAGCAATGACAGACTCTGTTCGGGTCGTCCACGCATCCGGTCTTAAGTGCCGGAACAAAATATTGGTGTAAAAAGTGTAAGCGGATACGAAATATCGTTGTAAAAAGTGTAAGTTAATTGCGAATTATCGTTGTAAAAAGTGTGCTTCAGTGCCATAATGTATTTGTATTATGGTAAGGAGGGGTGCGCATGTATCGGACTGCAATCGAAAAACTCTATAAATGGAAAGACGGCAAACATAGAAAGCCGCTGATCATCGAAGGAGCAAGACAGGTCGGCAAGACTTGGCTGATGAAAGAATTCGGCAGCAAGGCGTATGCGGAAACGGTATATATAAATTTCGATTCCAACTCCGGAATGGCGGAACTGTTTGCGGCTGATCTCGATACAGACCGCTTGATTATGGGACTGGAACTCTTTACCGGGCGGAAGATCAATCCGGATCGTACCCTACTGATTTTTGACGAAGTACAGGAAGTGCCAAGAGCTCTCTCTTCATTGAAATATTTCTATGAGAACGCACCGCAGTATCATATTATCTGTGCCGGTTCCCTTCTGGGTATTGCACTGCATCAGGGTACTTCTTTTACGGTTGGAAAGGTTGATTTTCTGAATCTCTATCCACTGTCCTTCAAAGAATTCTTGATGGCAACCGAGAAGGAGAGATTTGCCTCGCTGCTTGATAAACAGGATTACTTAATGGCTACTTCATTTAAACAGAGTTATATCGACGCACTGAAACAGTACTACTTTGTCGGCGGTTTGCCGGAAGCAGTACTGAGATTTGCGGAGGAAAAGGATTTTAACGAAGTTCGCAGCATACAGAAGCGCATTCTGACAGCGTATGAACAGGATTTTTCCAAGCACGCACCGAATGAAATTGTGCCGAAGATCCGCATGATCTGGAACAGCATTCCCTCGCAGCTTGCCAAAGAGAACAAGAAATTTGTTTACGGCCTGGTTCGCGAGGGCGGCCGCGCCAAAGAATATGAAACAGCAATCATGTGGCTCTCCGACCGCGGTCTTGTGCATAAGGTTAGCCGTGTCAACGCAGCGGGGATTCCGCTGAAAGCCTATGAAGATTTGAAATCATTCAAGCTGTATATGGTTGATGTCGGGCTTCTCGGCTGTATGACCGGCCTGAGCCAGCAAACACTGCTTGACGGAAACAACTTGTTTTCCGAATTTAAAGGTGCGCTGACAGAACAATATGTGTGTCAACAACTGAAAACGATAGAAGATTTAGGTGTATATTACTACACCAACGACCGCGGCTCCTGTGAGGTCGATTTTGTCATTGATGTCGGCAATCAGATTGTTCCGGTCGAAGTCAAAGCGGAGGTTAACCTGAAAGCCAAGAGTTTGAAAACTTACAGAGACAAATATAGTCCCGGAATCTCCATCCGCACATCTATGGCGGATTATAAAAAAGAGGAGTGGCTTGTCTATCTGCCTCTTTATGCTGTGGAAGAGATTCTATCAATCA
>CAZTXQ010000048.1:0-6314 GCA_964617375.1 uncultured Mageeibacillus sp.
GGATCTGATTTCCCTGGGCATCCGTAATGCCGGAAAGGGTTCCGTCGCCGTTATAACCGTAGCTGATCGTTCCGTTCCCGTCCGTTATGGTGGAGACGGCTCCGTAAGAGTTGTATGTGTAGCTGGTTTCGCCGTCGGCGGTGACAACACGTATGACTCTGTCAAACGAATCGTACGAATAGGCTGTGGAGTTTCCGCCGAAATCGGTTGAAGAGATTACTCTGCCGTATTCATCGTAGGCTGTCGTGGCCGTAAGGCCCGCGGCATTGGTTACGCAGATGCATCTTCCGTTGCTGTCGTAGGCATAGCTCGTGATGTTCCCGTTCGCGTCCTTCACTTGGGTGATGTTCCCGAGCGAGTCGTATTCGTACTCCCACAGGCCGCCGAGAGCATCCTCGACTGAGGTCAGACGATCACGTGAGTCATAGGTATAAGAGGTGGTATTTCCTAGGGCATCGGTCTCGGAAACAATTCTTCCTCTGAGATCGTAGGATGCCGAATATGTGCTTCCGTCCGGATATGTGACTGCGGTTTCATTTCCTGCGGCATCGTATGAAATTGTCGTCGTATGTCCAAGTGCGTCCGTTACCGCGGATACCTGATTATTGGTCGTATATGCGTATGTCGTGCTGTTGCCGTCCTCGTCGGTTACCGAGGTATTGCGTCCGATCGAATCGTAACCAAACGTGGTAGACGCTCCAAAAATATTGGTTGATGTGATCAAACGGTCGCAGGCGTCATAGGTGTATGTTGCATGCGTACCGTCGGAGTAGTCTTTTCGAGTGATATTGCCGACCGCATCATAGGTAAAGGTGATCGATCTGCCCAGCCGATCAATCGCGGATATGTTCTGCCCTTCCGCGTCATACGTAAAGCTTTCTCCGGTTCCGTCGGCATAGGTGATATGCGTGAGATGACCGTACAAATCATATGTGTAATCGGTCCTCCGGCCCTCGGCATCGATTGCAGCTGTCATGTCGCCGGCCACGTTGTACTCAAAGGAATCAACCGTACCGTCACTGTGTCTGACCTGCGTGATTTTGTCATTGGCGTCATAGGAGTACTCGTTTACCAATGTCTTTCCGTTATAAACCATGCTGGATGTCACGACACGCCCAAGCTGATCATAGGTAAAGTTGGTGACGGTTCCCACCGCATCCGTCGTCGTCATGACCTTACCATCTGCGTCGTAGGTCATATTCACAATGGTGCCGAGACTGTCGGTTATGCTCTTCAGGTCGCCTTCTTCGGAATAGGAGAAATTCTCGGTATTCCCCAATGCATCTTCCGACTGTGTCAATTCTCCGTAGGTGTTGTAAACGAGGGAAAGCATTGCGGTACCGCCTGCCGACATGGTAAGCAGCTGGCCCTTTGCATCGTATGCGGAGGAAATCTCAAGTCCTTCGGAATTGGATGCGTTTAAGAGATCTCCGGAAGCGGAGTACGTATAATGCGTAACGTTACCCAGCGGATCCGTCTCCGTTGACATATGGCCGTTGGCATCGTACGTATAGGTGGTTGTTCTTCCAAGAGCGTCCGTCTTCGTCAGAACATTACCCTTTGCGTCATAGGTGTAGATGGTCGAATAGCCAAGTTTATTGGTGACGACCTCGCGTTTGGCGTCAAGATCGTGTGTGAATTCGGTACGTTTCCCGCTGCTGTCCACGGTTGCCGTAAGCCGGCCGGTTTCGTCGTATTCATTGTGGGCCACAACGGTGCCATCGCTGTTGGACACGCCGGTGCAATAATGGTTGGCATACGTAAAACCGGTAGAATTGCCCGCGCGATCAACAACTCCGATCAGATCCTTGTTGTCGTCGTATGTATAGGACACCGTGTTGGCTATTCCGTCGGAGATAGATGTGATTTTGCCTTCGGCATCGCGGGTAAAAGATACACCCGATCCGTCGGAATAAAAAACTCCATCATCCGAAATGGTTATTGTTTTTCCGTATACGTCCTCAATTTTTGTAAGGCCTTCTCCTATGGTAAAGTAATACTTCGTTCCGTCCGCGGCAGTAAGCTTAAAATGAACCAGATTGATCTCTTCAAGGCCAATGTTATATAGGCAGCCGTTTGAATAGATGAGATTCGAGCACTCATCGAGAAATTCAAGGGTAGACGTACCATTTTTACTCTCGAAAGAAACATTTATATCATGGTACATGGCTATGATCTGCTGGGATTCGGGAGTCAGTTTCAGCTCAAATGTCTCGGAGTGACCATTCCCCCAATCGATATAGATCTCATGAAGATAGTCTTCCGTCCAATAATAGTTATTCGTTCCAACAATTCCTACGCTTGTCCCCTGACTCCAGCCTTCCGCAAGATTTCCGCTTGCGGAAATCTTGGGACCGCCAACCGACATGTTCCAGCCGTAACCGAAATCGCCGAGACTGCTTGCGTTTCGGCTGTCATAGGTCCTGTATATATCGATCGGAAATCTGTCCAGTTCAAGAGTTGTATCAAGGAAGGTCATGGTATATATACCGATCTTCGCTTGACCGTCAATCAGGATGGTTGCTTCGTCCGTAATGTATGCGTTGTCCGAGGAGACCGTTAGTCTTACTATATAGAACCCGTTTGATAGAAGAGTGGCGTCGATCTGACCTAAACTACCTCCATCAACAACAGCGGTTCCATTGCCGAGAACGATGCCGCTTTCTTCTCCTACCGGAATCAATTCCAATGAATAATCTTTAAAATCTTCTCCTGATGCGACCCCAATGATCGGATCCTGATACGTAATCGTTTTTCCATTAAAAGAGTCATCGATATCAGCAACCAGTTTCGTATGCAGATTTGGATCCACCGGATTTTCCGGGTCTTCCGGAAGAATTTCAGACAGATCATACGAGAACTGCCTTTCCACGGATTTTGTTTTCCCGCTCGCAGAAGTTACTACCAAAAGAAGCTTAATGTTAGTTTCCGGAACGTCCTGAATATCCAAATTTCCAATGGCTTTATTAAGGTAATTACCGCTGCCGGAACCAATGATTGCCCAGTCATCAACGTTGGAAATGTGATAGAGAAGCTGGTATGTAGAGTCCTCCTCACAATCAATGGTTCCAAGTATAGACATGCCGGACTTTGTGATATTGATACCGCTTATATTGGCATCCATCGTGGACGATTCTACCAACGTCGTATCTGTTGTTTTCGAGTAGAGAATGCCGGCTGTATCCCGTATATCAACGGTAATTGTATACGCGCCTTCCGACCATCCTGAAGTGTCAAGTGACACAATTGTGCCATACTCGGATGCAATATTCGCAGCTTGTTGAGACACTACCTCATCTTGTTCGTTTCGTACGGTTACCGTAGCTGAAGCAATATCAATATCCTGCTTTGCTTTGGCAAAAATATCGATGACCTCGCCAATCTCATACTCACTATTATTAGCCGGAGTTAAAATTTCGATTGCGTCATCATGTGCGGCATGAATGTCCGGATATGGGTCAAGTTCAATACCGTGCACATGAAAATTGGCGGTATTCCATGCCGTTTCTGCCATGAGTGATACATACAATGAATGTTCATTCCCGAAAAGTTCAGAGAGGCTAACATTCATCATGAGAGTCGGTTCTGTTGGCTTTGTTACATTTCCGTCTTTATCGTAAGGAGCAACATATACATATAAGATTTCATCTTCGCCATCGTACTCATACCATATCTCGTGCACAGTACCATAATTGCGGAAAGCCGGATACTCGGCCAAACAATAGTCGTGCAAAGAATCTCCGTTAAGATAAACACTAATCTGCGAATTATAAGGTTCTGTGCCGAACTGCCATTCTCCTTGTCCCATTGGATCTTTCCAATAGTGATTAGCACCTCTCGAAACGTCTATATGTATAGCAAAGCTTGAATAGATATCTCCCGGCTTTGAACTGAAGAACAGGGATATTGCGTTACACGGTATAGAATCTCCTGTTGTAAGGCTGAAAGTGAATCGTCCGGAGAAGGAATAGTCCGGGCTAAACTCTCGCGAGCCGTTATACCTTACTGTTGTATCTGCAAACATTGCATTGTTCATAAGACACATTTCTGTTGCAGAGAGTGTAGAGTATCGTCCTACGAACCAATCCGGTATTATGTAGCATGATTTATACCCATACTGAGGATTTCCTTGTGAAAAAATAGAATACTCCGGTCGATCCTCCAGAGGAATTTCGGTCGGTGTAGGTGTCGGCGTCGCCGTGGGTGTAGGAGTCGCCGTGGGTGTCGGCGTTGCCGTGGGCGTCGGAGTTGCCGTGGGCGTCGGCGTCGCCGTGGGCGTCGGCGTCGCCGTGGGTGTCGGTGTTGCTGTAGGTGTCGGAGTTGCTGTAGGCGTGGGTGTTGCCGTAGGTGTAGGTGTCGGTGTTGCCGTAGGCGTAGGTGTTGCCGTAGGCGTGGGAGTCGCCGTGGGCGTAGGTGTTGCCGTGGGCGTAGGGGTTGCCGTGGGCGTAGGGGTTGCCGTGGGCGTGGGGGTTGCCGTAGGTGTCGTCGGTGTAATTACGGTTATCTTGTCACTGTCAAGAATCTGCTCGCCTCGAGCCGTATTAATATATGCTTCAAGTGTGTACTCACCGATATTCGAGGTATCAAGATTATAAATACGTGTTTCATCGATGGTTACATTGGTACCGTTCAGCCTATAGAAAATTTCGTATGGCGTATCTACAATCGCAGAGACAATACTGAAATTTGCCGCATCGCCGGCATTTACCTGTGCAGCTGAAGCCACAATGTCTATCGCAGGGTATGTTGTAACAAGCTCAAGATCACTCACGGAGGCGATTACATTCAGAATGGAACCGCTGTATTGAACGCCGTTGGCAACAATTCTGCCGTTAATAGTCGTATCGTAGGCGTTGATCTGAACCTGGCCATTGGGGGCGTACAGAATGCCGTTGACATTGATCTGGCTTCCGTTAATGGTGATGTTGCCGTTCTGTGAATACAAAACGACTCGGCCATCGCCGGAAAGAGTGTTGACCTGATATGTAATATTGCCGGAAGCGACGATAATACAATCTCCGGTGAATTTTGTTCCCGAGATATTCACGTCACCATCGAAGTAATAATATCCGTTGGCCGTAATTGAATCCTGTGAAGCGAGCGCATCCGGAGATATCGGTGCAAGAGTATTGGCATACGCCAATAATGCTCCGCTCCAATCCGGCATTGGTACA
This sequence comes from uncultured Mageeibacillus sp., assembly GCA_964617375.1. Taxonomy (GTDB): domain Bacteria; phylum Bacillota; class Clostridia; order Saccharofermentanales; family Saccharofermentanaceae; genus Firm-13. Next base: position 5,175 of record CAZTXQ010000048.1, read on the forward strand.
GGAGCAGCAAGTTCCTTGCGTTCACCGATCTCCATTTTCCAGCCGTTCGTTTGGAGTGTTCCGACGCTCTCCGCACTGCCATGTAAATGCAACTCGGAGCCGTTATAAACAAAATTTCTTCCGGTATATACGTTGCCGAATATATTGCTTTTCCAACCGCTGAATACAAAATCGGAGTCCGCGCCGCCCGAGAAAATTGCATACGGAAACAAGGACGATTCTTCCGCATTCGCTGTTTCGGGAGCCGGTTTCGCAACAACATTTACAGCATCCGGATAAGAAGGAGCACCTGTCGATCCTTCGGCAATGAATCCGAAAGAAATGGATGCTCCCGCCGCGATTTGCGAATTGTATTCCTCATTTGTGAAAAGAATTGCGTTCTCTGTTGTGACAGTGTCTCCCGTTAATTGCCTGGCATTCCAGACGCTTGATATCGTCACGGCAGATGCGTATTGAAAGGACAGCGCCCATCCGTCCACAGCTTTACTGCCGGTATTGGTTACGTTGATTGTCCCCTGTGAAAAATTCCCCCACGTAGAATCCTGCGTATAACAGATGCTGAAAGGAGCCTGCTCGTAGGTTTTCTGTATGACTTCGGCCCGTACTTTGCCGAGCGGAAAGAGCTCCAAAATTATGGATATAATCAAACAAAAACTGATAGCCTTAAAAAACAATCCCCGCCCTGAATGTTTCATACTTACCCCCCTATATAACACCACATCATTGATTAGTATCCTAGTCTGGATATAACTCTATGTCAATATATTTTTATTGTCCCCAATATTTTTGTTTACTTATCCAGTCGATGACAATAGAATCCGAACTTGATTGGAATTAGAGTATTCCCCCCGCTCCCCAATCCCCTCAAATACCCCAATAAGCGCGTTCGCTGTATTCAATCGGACAAAAATGTTTTATACTGATCCTATTATCGGTGAAAAAACTTTGCCGGGCAAAGGCGCCCGGATTTGAACCCGGAGGTTTTATGATTGCGATTTTACTTGTTGCAGGTTATGCGACGCGACTATATCCGCTGACCATCAACACACCGAAGCCTCTCCTGCCGGTGGGCGGGCGGGCTTTGCTGGATTATATTACGGACGAGCTTGATACCCTCCCGGACTTGAACGGTATCTGCCT
>CAZTXQ010000048.1:6414-21972 GCA_964617375.1 uncultured Mageeibacillus sp.
GAGTCCGAAACGGCTATTTACGCGACGTATTTTTATCTGAAGGAAACGCTTCCGCTGATTAAGACCTATCTGGCTGAGGGAAATACGCCGGATGCGCCCGGGAATTTCCCGTCCTGGCTCTATAAGCGGCAGGATGTATATGCCTATCTCGCGGACGGTACGTGCATCGATATCGGAACTCCTGAGAATTACCGGGATGTGACCGAGAAGTTCCCCGAATTGTGGAAAACGAGAAAGAATCTCGTCTGATCCATTTCGCTCACGACGGAGGATCCCTATCATGATGAAGACTCCCGACCGCCCGATCCCACCGGCACATCCGTCACGCGACGCGATCGGCCGGCAGGATTTCTATCAACCTGTCACGTACATCAGCGGGCACCGTCATCCCGACACCGATTCGATCGTCTCTGCCATGGCGTACGAGGCCTTAAAGCAGAAGCTCGGCGAGATGGTTTTCGCCGTACGCCTGGGAGAGATCAACCCGGAGACCGCGCTAGTCCTAAAGCGTTTCGGTCTTTCGGCGCCCCCCTCGCTTTCCGATATCCGTACGCAGGTACGCGATCTCCAGATCGATCACCCGACGCCCGTGATGCCCGACGAGCCGATCTGGAAGGCATGGGATCACCTGCGCCTTGAACAGACGAAATCCGTGCCGGTTGCCGATACCGACGGTCACTTTATGGGTCTGATCACAAGCGGCGACATCGCCGCCTTTGATATGAATCAGATCCACGACGCCGGGACGTCCGCGACACTCGGGAATCTGATTCAGACGATTTCCGGCACTCTGATCTGCGGTCCCGAAACCGAATTTTTAAGCGCCCCGATCTTTGTGACGGGAAAAGACTGCACACTCCATACCGACGGCATTGTGCTCGGCGAAGACGTCGACGAGCAGACCATTCTCCGTGCCGGAGACGCCAAAGTTCTCTGTCTGATTGCCTGTAGTGTTGAAGACCCTGAGGCTTTCCGGGCTTCTCTTTCGGCCGCGGCGCGCGAAAATGCGACTGTGACGGTCCTCTCCTCTCCTTTCTCCCTATACCGCACTCTTCGCCTCGTAACGCTGGCGACTTCGGTTTCCACGGTGATGCAAGGCGAGAGTGTCGTCCACTTTTCGCTTTCCGACTATGTGGATGACGTCCGTAACGTCATGCTCTCCAGCCGTTTCAGAAGTTACCCGGTCGTCGACGATTACGGCCATGTCGCCGGCATGATCTCCCGCTTCCATCTCATTCGGCCGTCGCGAAAAAGGGTTATCCTCGTCGACCACAATGAGACCGCGCAGTCGTTCCCGGGTCTTGAGCAGGCCGAGATCGTCGAGATCATCGACCATCACAGAATCGGCGACGTCACGACGGACGGGCCGATCTATGTGCGAAATGAGCCGGTCGGCTCGACCTCTACGATTATCGCGAGTATGTACCTCGAACGCGATCTTGAGATTGATCCGCCGATTGCCGGCATTCTGCTTGCGGCCATCCTGTCGGATACGATTTTTTTCAAGTCGCCGACCTGTACGAAACGCGACCGCGAGATCGCGGAACTCCTGTCCCGTATCTGCGGCGAAAAGATGGAAACCCTTGCGGCCGAAATGTTCACGCCGGACGAGTCCCTCCTCAAGATGACGGCCAAGGAACTTCTCAATATGGACTTCAAGGTCTTCCGCATGGCCGGTGCCAAGGTCGCGATCGCGCAGATCAGCGCTATGAATATCGACGGATTTCTCGCAAGAGAAACCGATCTTCTGGCACAGATGGAGACCGACCGGAAGCTCGAGGATTACGATATGGTCATGATGGCGCTGACGGACATCGAAAAGGGCGGCTCGCAGATTCTTGTCGCCGGCAGTCTCGGTGACGCCCTGGAGCGGGCGTACGGCGAGGAAGCGCGCGGCAAGCAGTCGTTCTACCTGCCGGGTGTCATGAGCCGGAAGAAACAGATCGTCCCGCAGCTTTCGATGGTCGTCGGAATCGGCTGATGGATGGGTGCCTAAAAATGTAGAGATTTTTTACTGTTATATGCATATTTGCGCTTTCTTCTGCATCGGCCGTGGACGTCAATATGTATGAACTGGCATGTTTCCTGGGTTCTATATGTATTTCTGTTTCGGATTTGATAGCCACTGCAAGCGACGGCTACTACCGCCTAACTTCCTTGTGCTGCCAGTTTAGGCGGTAGTTGTCGCCTCGACGGAGTGATTATGCATGTGAAACTGCCGCCTATAATCCTTGTGCGACCAGTTTAGGCGGTAGTTGTCGCCTCGACGGAGCAGATTATGCATGTGAAACTACCGCCTATAATCCTTGCGCGACCAGTTTAGGCGGTAGTTGTCGCCTCTGCGGAGTGATTAAGCATGTGAAACTGCCGCCTATAATCCCTGTGCTGCCAGTTTAGGCGGTAGTTGTCGCCTCGGCGGCTGAGGAAATGCACGGAGATTTACCGTTCAGAACATCAAGCAGCGAAATCAATCTGTACATCTCGTGTCTGCATATAGAATTGCCGTGCCGGCATTGTATACAAGACAGTACTTACATTCGTTCTATCTCGACTATGTATGCCGATCACTCTGTGTGCATGCCGGAGGCTCATTCTGAACAAAATTTCAGAAGAGGACACGAGCAAAACCTGAAGCGGATTGATATAGTTAAAAAAAACACCTCCGGGGCAAGCCTCCGAAGATGTTTTTCGCGTATGTAACTTTTCGCATAGGTGTTTCTTGCATATGTGGCATATAAATCTTTTCGAGCATGACCAGGATCCCTATTGCGCCTTCTCCTCAGCAGCTTTTCGCAGATTCCTTACAGCGCCTTCTCCGCAACTGTCTTCCGGCGGAACAGGAGAATCAAGATTCCGATTCCGACAAGGAGAACCGCGGTGACGAAGAGTCCGCCCTCCGGACCGAACGAACCGCCGGTCAGGAGCTCTGAGGCGCCGTCCGCGCTTTTGGTCAAAAGTACGCTTGATGACGTGGCGGTTCCGCTCACCTCGAACCCGAACAGATTTCCCTGTGCGAAATTCCAGACCGAGTGCACGGCGCAGACGGTCCAGATGTTCTCCGCATAGAGCGCAAGGAAGGCCGCAAATACGGCAAAGAGGATCAGGTTCACCAGTGCGGGCAGCGAGAATCCGTTGTTGAAGGAATGGAGAAGTCCGAAGTAGAGGGACGAGATCGCGACCGCTGCCGCACGGCCGAACCGTGCGGAAAGTCGGGGGATCATATACCCTCTTGTCATGATTTCTTCCGAAGCTCCCTGCGGCAGCCACATCAGGATATATATGACAAACAGCGGCACAAAAGAGGTCTCAAGTCCGATCCGGTCTACCCTGGACTGGCCGGTAAGGGTCAGAAGAAAGAAGACTGCGGACATCATGAGAAGTCCAATTCCAAGGCCCGTGCCGTAGGAGAGAAGCGCCTTTTTTCGCTCGATCGCGGTGCCGAAGGGAAGGCCCATCGTGGCGGCCGGCCGCTTTTCGAAAACGCGGACAATCAGATAGTAACAGGCGATCGTGGCTATATAGCCGATTGCCATGCCGATCAGACAGGGCACCGAGCTCATGAATTTCATGAGTTCATCCATCATAAGCTTGTACAAATCCTGCGGCGGTGCTTTTGCCGTTGAAGTTATACTCGCAAACAGCGTCCGGATTCCGGATGCTTCTGGTGTGTTTATATAGAAGATAAATGCAATCCCCGTGAAGATGCTCTGTATCGTCGACAGAAGAAAATACGGCATGGCGATATGGTAAAGAATCAGCAGCGGTGCCGGCCATGTCTTGCCCGGACGATAACCGAATACGATCTTGTCTTTTGTCGAGGCCCCGGCACTGTCACCGCCCCTGATTTCAGCTGTTTGCTCTGTCATTTCCCGCTCCTTTACATGCCTTCATAATAATAGGCCGGGCCGTTAACCGGCATCTTGATTGCCGCAAGATAGGAGTCGAGTTCCGTCTTTTTGGCTGATGTCAGAACTCCCAGGAGATCGGAAAGTGTAAAGTCCGTGCTCGGCGAATAATCGATATACTGAACGCCGTCACCAAGGTCACAGTCTTCTATCATAGCGGTCATCGCTTCTTTTGAGGTCATGATCCCGTCGGCCAGCTTGTTGGCGAGTGCCTGCTTCGGCGAGTAGATGCGGCCGTCGGCAAGAGCGGTAACCTCCTCGGTTGTAAGACCGCGGCCGTCGGCGACGACCTGAACGAACTGATCGTATGTCTCCATAAGGATGTCGGTATAGATCTGCTTCTGCTCTTCCGTGAAGCCTTCGAAGTAGCTGCCCATCGTCTTGTTCTTGCCGACATAGATGGACGTCGTCTTGATGCCCTGCTCCTCAAGAAAGCCGGAAATATCAATATAGGTACCGGCGGTTACACCGATCGAACCGGTCATGCAGTTGCGGTTCATCAGGATCTTGTCGGCGGTACACGCGAGATAATAACCGCCGGAAGCCGCCATGCTCGCGCAGTACGCGTAGATCGGGCGTCCCGTCGTGTCCTTGTAATCTTCGAGTGCCAGATAGAGCTCGTCGGTCGCGTAGACCTCGCCGCCGGGGCTGTCGATAAAGAGGAAGATACCCTTGTTGCTGCTGTCGTATTTCAAATCGTCGACGGTCTCCATCAGGTACTTCTGATCGTAGGAACTGCCTTCCGAGAAAAGGGATCCGGACGAAGTCGTGCTTGAGATCGTTCCTTCAATATGAAGGATGGCGACATAGCCGTCACTGCCGGTGTAGGCTGTCGTATTGTCGGACCTTCCGGCTATGCTGAACATCGCAACCATCATGATAAATCCGAAGAGCAGAAAGACTCCCAGGAGAATCCCGGCGACGATCAGTGCAATCACCCATCCTTTCATTTTTTTCTTAGGTCTGGGCTGATTCGCGTACGTCACATTCTGACTCATAATACTCTCCTCTTCGTTTTCCGGTTTGTTACGGCTCCTCGACATACCAGCCGAGGACTTTTACATAGGGCATTTCGGCAGACAGCTGGTAAAGTGCGAGCATGGCGTCCTGATCGAGGGCCGGGCAGACCAGGTCCAGGAAGAAGGAATACTCGCCCGGCGTATTCTGAAGCGGTCTCGAAAAGATCGAATTCAGATTGAGGCCCCTGTCGGCCAGGACTTCCAGGGCGGCGACCAGCGCGCCGCTTCTGTGGGGCAGGTGCATCAGCGTACTGATGCGATCGGCGTCCGGCGTGATAATCAATTCTTTCATCACGGCGATAAATCTTGTCCGGTTCATAGACGTGTTGCAGATATCGACCGGAAGGATCTCAAGCCCGTTGTTGAGGGCCGCTTCCTCCGATGAGATGGCAGCAACCGAGCGGTCGCCTCTTCTCTTGACTTCCGCGGGGGCATAAGCTGTGTTCCCGGCAGGTATCGTATCCCAGCGATAGTGGTTGATGATCTCGGAGCACTGGGAAATCCCCTGCGGGTGGCTCGATACCGTGCGGATGTCTTCGAGCTTCGTGCCGGGCAGCACCGCAAGCCTGTGGGTAACCTGTATCGATGTCGCGCGTACGATATAGAGATCCCGCTTCTGGAGAAGTTCGTATACCGTGTCGACCGTGCCTGCCGTCGTGTTCTCGAGCGGCAACACCGCCGCCTCAGCCTCTCCGGAGAAGACCGCGTCGCACGCGGCCGTAAAGGTCTCGGCCTGAAGCTTCGCCGTATCCGGGAAAAGCTTGTCCGCCGCCGTTTCGGAATAGGAACCGCGTGTTCCTCCGTATGCGACCGTTTTCACTCCGTCAAGCGACCGGCCCGCGCTCCGCAAGGCTTTGCCGATCGGCCATTTCCGGTCGGCCGGCATCAGGATGTCGTACTGCTTCTCTCGGGATATCCGCATCATGGTCTTCATCCATGCGTCTACCCTTGTCGCCATGTCGTCGCCTGCGCGCTGTCTGGCGAGATCCGAGACTTCGGCCTCGCGTCGCGCGTCGTAAACGCTCACGTTTGACTGGATCTTCGTATAGGCAATCCGCTCGACAAGATCCATTCTGCGGTTAAAGATCTTCATCAGTTCGGCGTCCACTTCCCCGATCTGCTCACGCAGTTCGGATAGCGGCGGCGAAGACGATTCCCTGCCCGCAGCGGATTTTGCGGCCGCATCTGCATCTTCGCCGGAAATCCGGGAAAATACGTGCTCCTTTACGAGCTTTTCGAGCCCGACAAGATAACTGTCGAGTCCGAGTCCGTAGATCTGGCCGACGCAGGCCTGCTGAATAACGGATATGTTCCGGAAAGCCTCCCGCTTATGTATGTTCGAGATGTGAACTTCCATAACCGGAAGACCGCACAGGAGCAATGCATCCAGTATAGCATAACTATAATGTGTATATGCGCCGGCATTAACAACAATCCCCGAAGCATATTGCATAGATTGATGAATGGCGGTCACGATAGCGCCTTCGTCATTGGACTGGAAGAACTTCGCCTCGACACCCAGAGACTCCGCTTTGGTCCGGAAAGCGCTTTCGACCTGCGCGAGCGTGAAGCTGCCGTAATGTTCGCGGCTTCTTTTCCCGAGCATATTGAGATTCGGACCGTTGATTAACAGAATGACCGGAACCGTATCCTTGCCTGTCATGATCAGTTCTCCTCCATAATGTCCAGAAGCGCTATGGCCATTGCACTCTCCACGATCGGAACCGCGCGCGGCACGACACAGGGGTCGTGTCTTCCGGTGAGAATCAGCTTGTCGTTCTGCATCGTCTCCAGATTAATCGTATCCTGCTCTTTCAGGATCGAGGAAGTCGGCTTGAACGCGCAGCGGACGACGATCGGCATTCCGTTGCTGATGCCGCCCTCGATGCCGCCGCCGTGATTGCTTGTGAGGCGGATTCCCTCTTCGGTGATCCGGGGATGGTCGTTGTTCTCGGAGCCTCTCGCCCGGGCGACCTCGAAGCCGCGGCCGAATTCGACACCTTTAAGCGCCGGTATTCCGAATAGGATCGACGCGAGACGGCTCTCGATGTTGTCGAAAATCGGACGTCCCAAGCCGGCAGGAAAACCCGCCGCGAGACATTCAACGATGCCGCCGACCGAATCCGTGTCCATGCGGGCTGCCTCGATCGCTTTGGCCATCGCAACTCCCTGCTCGTCGGACAAGACGGGAAGGCGCTTCTCCGCCACCGAATCCGGAATTGACATCATGTCGTAGGGGATGTCCCGTATTCCGGCAATCTCGTAGATATGGCCGCGAATCTGAATTCCGCGGCTCTCGAGGATCTGCATTGCGACGGCGCCGGCAAAAGTGAGCGGTGCCATGATCCGCGCCGAGAAATGCCCGCCGCCCCGGGGATCGTTCGCGCCGTTATAGCGCGCGAGGCCCGTCAAATCGGCGTGTCCGGGACGAGGTTTCACGCTAAGCTGCGCATAATCACCGGACCTTGTATCCGTATTCCGGATCTCCGCGGCAAGCGGCGTTCCGGTTGTTTTGCCCTGATAGAACCCGCAGAGAATTTCAAATTCGTCCTTTTCTTTACGGGGTGTAGCCCAAGCTTCCTGACCGGGAGCGCGTCTCTTCATGTGTGCTCTTACCGCGTCGAGGTCTATTAATTCGCCTGCCGGAAGTCCGTCGATCACGACGCCGATTCCGGTGCTGTGCGATTCGCCGTACAGGCTGATTCTTACTTTATTCCCCCACATGGAGCTCATCGGCCAATCCTCCCACTCTCTTATACTGTTCGAAAAAGTCCGGATAGGATTTCTCGACGGCGTGCGGACTTGTGATGCGAACCGGACCGTCGGCACGGGTCGCGGCGATTGCGGCGGCCATAACCATCCGGTGATCCGCGTATGAGTTTACGGTACAGGATGTAAAAAGCGGCTCGCCCGGGCGGTTAGCGCGTCCGGTTACAGCAAAGCCGTCCTGCGTCGTATGAACCAGGGCACCCAGGGCCGCGAGCATTTCGCAGGTCGCCTCCAGACGGTCGCATTCTTTGAGGCGAAGGCGCTCTGCGTGCGTGAAAACGGTTGTGCACGGGGTCGCAGCAGCCGCTACGGACAGAATCGGAACGAGGTCCGGAATCTGCGACGCGTCGATTGTGAATGTCTCCGCTTCTCCTGAACCTTCGCCGGTTACCCCGGAGAGGCTCGACAGCAGCGAACGGATCGCACTGTCGCCCTGCATGGACAATTCCGGAAGATCCTCGATAACCGTGTGATGTCCGAGATAATTCGCGGTCAGCCAAAAGGCCGCCTGCGAGAAGTCCGGCTCCGAACGATACGGCGCGGATCTTCTGTAGACCTGTCCGCCCTTAACCGAGTACCCTTTTTTATGCTTTACCGTCCCGACTCCGAAAGCGCGCATCACGTCGCACGTCATAGCGGCATACGGCTCCGATTCGAGCGGCGTCGTCAGTTCAATTTCCGAGTCACCGTGAAGCAGCGGCAAGGCGAACAGCAATCCCGTAATATACTGGGAGCTTACGTTGCCCGGCAGCCGGAACAGGCCCGGCTTCAGCTGTCCCGTGATCAGGAACGGCAGGTAAAGACCTCCGCCCGGGTATTCGGTCCGTACGCCCTTATCCGCGAAAAGTGCCGGGTATTCGCCGAGCGGCCTTTGCGGAAGACGCCCGCCTCCGGCAAACTGTGCCGGTATCCCGAGGGCGGCCAATATCGGTATCAGAAACCGCAAGGTCGAACCGGATTCGCCGCAGAATAGATCAAGCGCATCCGTTTCTTCGAACACACGGCCGCGCTTCTTGTCGGCATTGGCTTCCATGATGGCGGCGAGGCATTCGCGTGTCACTGTGATGTCGTCGGAAAGCGGTCCGTCGCCTAAGTCGGCGAGAGACATATCCCCTGCCAGGGCCGAGCAGATCAGAGATCTGTGCAGCAGGCTTTTGGAAAGCGGCACCCGGACCGGTCCCTGCAGTAGGGACGGCCGGACTGTCATGTCTTTTTGCATGCTTTATCTTCCTCTCGTGAAGGTCCGTATGTAGAGAAGCGTTATCCGGTCGTGATCGTCGTTATTCCGTATATAGAAGAGGTCTTCAGACGAGAGCCTTTTCGAGCTTCGCCTTCAGGTCGTCCGCCGTTAAGGGATATGTCGCGGCCTGGCCGATCTTCTTCAGGAACACATAATAGATTTTGCCGGACAGCTTCTTCTTGTCAGAGAGCATCGCTCCGTAAAGTTCCTCTGTATCGAGCTCCACAGCTACCGGAAGCTTCCAGCGCTCCAGAACCGCACGGATCCGGTCAGCCGTTCCCGCCGGTGTGATGCCGGCGTTTTCGCCCATTACGGCTGCGACGACCATGCCGACAGCAACTGCCTCACCGTGTGTATAGCGCATATAGCCGGTCACCTTTTCGACGGCGTGGCCGAAGGTGTGTCCGAAATTCAAGAGCATGCGCTCGCCCGTGTCAAATTCGTCGTTCTGAACGACTTTCGTCTTGATGCGGATACAGCGTTCGAGAATCCACTCGAGATCAAAGGTGCCTTTCTCGATCGACTCGAAAAGCATCCCGTCGCGGATACAGCCGTACTTGATCACTTCTGCCATTCCTTCCGCCATCCGTGCCCGGGGAAGCGTCGAAAGGACGCTCGGATCGATGACGACGGCTTTGGGCTGGTAAAAGGAACCGACCAGGTTCTTCCCGAAAGGAAGGTCAATGCCGGTCTTGCCGCCGATCGAAGAATCGACCTGCGCAAGAAGGGTCGTCGGGACCTGAATCAGGGGACAGCCGCGAAGATAGGTAGCCGCGGCAAATCCCGCAAGATCACCTACAACGCCTCCGCCTAAGGCCACCACGAGATCCGTGCGCGTAATGCCGGCGCTATTAAACTGCGCATAGATAAGGAAAAGCATTTCCTGCGATTTGGAAGGCTCGCCCGCGGGCACCGCACAGGTCGCGACGGTGAATCCGGCCGCTTTCAAAGAATCCGCGGCTTTCTCGAGATAGAGCTCAGCGACGTTCGAATCCGTAACGACAATGGCTTTCTTGCCTTTGACACACTCACGTGCGATGGTACCGAGTTCGGACAGAGCTCCGGTTCTCAAATAGATCGGGTAATTCCCGTTGTTCGTGTTGGCCATAATCTGCGGCATGCTGTTTCCTCCTTAGATTGTGCGTCCTACCGCCTGCGCGACAGGAGCAAGGTGCTTCATGACTTCCGCAAAGGCCTCCGGAGTCAGCGACTGCTGCCCGTCGGACAATGCGTGTTTAGGATCATTATGTACTTCAATTATAAGCCCGTCTGCGCCCACGGCAATGGCCGCTTTCGAAAGAGGCTCGACAAGCCATGCCATACCGCCCGCGTGGGAGGGGTCGATTACGACCGGCAGATGGGTTCTGGCCTTGAGAATCGGCACCGCGCTGATATCCAAAGTGTTTCTGGTCGCTGTCTCAAACGTGCGGATGCCGCGCTCACAGAGAATGACCTGGGTGTTGCCGCCGCTCATAATGTATTCCGCCGACATAAGGAGTTCCTCGATCGAATTCGAGAATCCGCGCTTCAGGAGAATCGGCTTCGAAATGCGGCCAAGTTCCTTAAGAAGCTCGAAATTCTGCATATTTCTCGCGCCGACCTGTACGACGTCGACAAACTCCATGAAGAGCTCGAGCTGCGACGGATTCGTAATCTCCGATACGACCGGAAGACCCGTCTTCTGTTTCGCACGCTTCAGGTACATAAGCCCTTCGGCCTTGAGTCCCTGGAAGGCATACGGTGAAGTTCTAGGCTTGAAGGCGCCGCCGCGAAGCAGGCTCGCGCCGGCTTCCTTGACACTCTGTGCAATACCCGCGACCTGTTCTTCCGATTCGACCGAGCAGGGCCCCGCACATACGACGATTTTGTTGCCGCCGATCTCTACGTCTCCAACCTTTACAATCGTGTTCTCCGGATGGAACTTCCGGTTCGCACGCTTGTACGGTTCCTGAACCTTCATGACGCGTTCCACTTCATCGAGCATCTGGAGAGCATCGACCTCAATGGACTGTGTATCGCCGACAAGGCCGATAATCGTCGTCTCCTTACCGTAAATCGGGTTCGTCTGCACACCATATGTCGTTTGAAGAAAGGAACAAAGATCTTCCGCTTTTTCTCTTGAGACACCGTTCTTTAATACCAATATCATATTCTATCCTCCATAACCGAGCGCCGTAAGTACATCCTGTACCACGGCCGCCGGATCTTTCTCTGCGTCTATTTTGATATCACACTCTTTTTCGTATACCGGCAGACGCAGCTCGAAAAGCCGCGCTGCCTTACTAAATCGGCTGTCCGCCGATTCTGCGGGCCGCCCGAGCAGGGGTCTGTCCGAGGAAGTCTCAAGTCGTGACCAGATACATTCCAATGGCGCATGCAGATATACGGTTAGAGCTCCGTTGGAGCGGATGCTTTCGCGCACGTTCTCCTGCATAATCGCGCCGCCGCCCAATGCGATGACCGCGGATCCCTTCGCCGAAAGAAGTCCGGCGATCACGTCCGCTTCGATTCTGCGGAAGCCCTCTTCGCCGTCCCTCTCGAAAATCTCCGGGATCGACAAACCTCTTGTCCTCACGATCTCGTCGTCGCTGTCCATAAAGGGAATCTTGAGAAGCTTTGCCGTTTCCCGCGCGGCGGTTGTTTTGCCGGCGCCCATGAATCCGGTAAACACATACTTGACCGGAAAGTGCCGGAGCATCTCTCTTGACAGTCCCGGCAGAATCGCGCCAAGCCGCGCCTCGTCGAAACGGGCGGCCGGATTCCAGATCTTCTGAGCCGCGACAGCCTGGCGGAACAGCATGGTCATGCCGCCCCCGGCCTTCGCGCCGTTTTTTCGGGCGTTCAGCACCCACCTGGTCGCAGCCGGATTGTAAATCGTGTCGAAGACATCCTGTCCCGTATGAAAAACATCCGGACGGCACGGCATCTCGCCCATGAAGGGCCACATTCCGGTCGGTGTGCCGTTCAGAACAACATCGGCGTCGCTCTGCAGACGGACATCCTCTTCCGGTATAACCATTACATCCTTTGCACCCGCGCGGCGCAGCTCCCCGGCGAATATCTGTGCTTTATCGAGATTGCGGGCGCTGATCCGGACCGATGCGCTCTGCCGGACGGCTTCGTTCGCCATCATATGCGCGACCCCTCCGGCTCCGAGAATCAGGACCTTTTTGTTCTCGAGCGGGATCCCGGCGGCCAGAAATCCGTCGCGGTCCGTGTTGTATCCCGTATTCGCGAAAACGGTATTCACCGCCCCGCAGTCGACCGCGCCCGGGTCGAGCCGTCCAAGATATGGAATAATATCAATCTTGTAGGGAATCGTCACATTAAAACCCTTAAGGTCGCGCATCAGCAAAGGCAGCATGCGCGGGAATTCCTTCGGTTCCAGGTCAAAGAGCTCATAGGTTCCGGATATTCCGGCCGACTCCATAATGCGCTCGTGTATATAAGCGGACATGCTGTGCCCTAAGGGATGCCCTATAAGTCCGTACTTAGTCACACTCATAGCCGGCCTCCTTCAATAGCGAATAGGCCTTCACGGCATCCGCGCTGCCTCCGAGGAGAAGGTGAAGCTGACCGCCCTCGTAGGTGCGCGAATCGCGGATGTTGATGTTCCGGATGTTGATATTGTTTTCGCCCAGAAGTGTCGTGATGCTCGCGAGAGCACCCGGCTTATCCTCAAGATAGACGGTAAGCGAAGCAGACTGGTCCATCGCACCGCGCCCGGTCGTCGGAAGACTGTTCCGATAGAACGCCGCCTGCGCGAAAAAGCTCTCGACGGCACGGCCTTCGCCTCTTGCGAGCTCCGCCTTCACCTGATCTAACAGCTCGATATACATACCGAGAACCGGAACCAGCGTCGCGGATCCGGCCTGCGAGATACCGGCCCAGAGCGCCGGATCAGACGAGGCGATTCTTGTGATATCGCGGAAACCGCCCGCGGCCAGCGCCGCAAGCTGCCCGTCGTCAAGCCGCGCGGCCAGAAGAGAGAGAGCCGACGCCGCGACGTGCGGCAGATGTGAAACCATCGCGACTCTCCGGTCATGGTCATACGCCTTCATCCGAACCGGCTTCGCGCCGATTCTCCGGATCAGGTCTTCAAAGTTCTCGAGAAGCGACGCCGGAACAGAACAGTCGTCGCCGATACAAATTACATAAAGTGCGTTCTCAAAAAGCGTGGGAATCCCGCAGGCATATCCCTGCCTTTCCGATCCGGCCATCGGATGCCCGCCGACAAAATTCGGCAGCCGGACAAGCCGCATGACCGGTTCCTTGACTGAGCACACATCTGTAATCAGGCCGATCCCCAGATCTTTGATCTCGGGAATAATATGGGACAGAGTCTCAAAAGGCGTGCAGATCAATACAATGTCGCAGCCGTCGAACACCGAATACCCTTCGGCGGGCGAGGCAAACGCATCGATAACGCCGTCTTCCAGCGCTCTTTGTCCCGATGCCGTGTCGCGGTCATATGCCGCGATATAAGGCTCTCCGGCCTTCTGACGGAAAGCCCTTGCGAGCGATCCTCCGATCAGGCCGAGACCGATTATGCCGATACGTTTGACGGGCGAACAAGTCTCTTTTCGAGCCCAAACGTCCTCTTTGTTCTTCTCCATATGCTTATATCTCCTACAATCCTACCAATCCTACCCATGCTGCCACAGCCATATAAGCATTATACTATGTCAATAGATCAACCGCACGAAATCAGCCGCTGAACCGTGTGTCGTAGACACGCTTGATCTTGCCCTCGGAACGCGGAAGACTTCTCGGTTCGCAGAGGGTAATTTTCGCGTGTATTCCGGTTACGGAAGCGATATCATCCGCCATTCTCCGCTCGATCATCTCAATCTCCTTAATGGAATCCGAGAAGAACGATGAAGACATTTCGACTTTGACCGTCATGCGGTCCAGGTTGTTGACGCGGTCAACATAGATGACATAATGAGGCTCCACCTGGCTGTACGTCAGCATGACCGCTTCGATCTGCGACGGGAAAACATTAACGCCGCGGATGATGAGCATATCGTCGGCGCGGCCCGTGATCTTCTCCATACGGGGAGTCGTACGTCCGCATTCGCATTTGCCGTAGTAAAGACGGGTAAGGTCGTGCGTATTGTAACGGATGAGCGGCACGCCCTCTTTCATGACGGAAGAGAATACAAGCTCGCCGAGCTCGCCTTCGGGAAGCGTCTTCCCTGTCGCGGGATCGACAATCTCCGGTATGAAATTATCTGCCTGCAGGTGAATCAGATCGGACTTGTCGCAGCTGCAGCCGACGCCGGGTCCGCAGATCTCGGTTAGGCCGTAGATATCGAATGCACGAAGGTGGAGCTTGGCTTCGATCTGGTCGCGCATCTCCTTCGTCCAGGGCTCGGCACCGAAAATACCGCACTTCAACTGAATCTCATCGGGTCCTACGCCCATCGCATCCATCTCATCCGCTATGTGAAGCATATAGGAAGGCGTGCACATAATAACCGAAGGCTTCCACTCGCGAAGAATCTGGATCTGCCGGGGTGTGT
The DNA here is from genome assembly GCA_964617375.1 of uncultured Mageeibacillus sp. Lineage (GTDB taxonomy): Bacteria > Bacillota > Clostridia > Saccharofermentanales > Saccharofermentanaceae > Firm-13. The sequence continues at coordinate 20,873 of CAZTXQ010000048.1, forward strand.
TGCCGCCGGAAACCGGAATCGCCGTGGCACCCAGGGGATCACACGCATAATGCGGTCCGAGACCGCCCGTGAACAGTCCATAACCGTACGCGATGTGAACTAAGTCTCCCCTGCTGACGCCGCTGCTCGCCATACAGCGGCAGAGATTGTCGGTCCAGAGCTTAACATCATTTCTGGTATAGCCGATTACTTTCATCTTGCCCGTCGTACCGGAAGAGGAATGTATTCTGGCAATCTCCTCACGCGGCACCGCAAACATACCGAATGGATAATTGTCGCGGAAATCGAATTTGTCCGTGAAAGGAAGCTTGTCCAAGTCATCCATACCGTGAATGTCGCCGGGTTCGATACCCGCCGCCTTCATTTTCTCCGTATAATAGGGAACGCGGCCGTACATGTAATTCACGCACTTCACGAGACGCTCGCCCTGGACTCTCTTCAGTTCCTCCGGATCCATACATTCGGCCTTCGGATCCCAGATGTACGTTTTAACTTCCTTCCTTGTCATAGCTTGCCTTCCTTTCACCATAAAACACATCTCTTAAAAATAAAAAACCGCCCCGCCGTCAAAGCCAATTAAGGCCTTGACGACGGGACGGATAAGATCCGCGGTACCACCCATCTTCGGCATTCATCCGGATTTCTGAATCCGTTGTATGCCGCTCTTCTTCAAGGTACGGGAAAAATATTCTTCCGATACCCGTGTCCCTATAACGGCGGACGCCCCGTACCAGCCTACAGACCGGACATATTGCCGGTGTTCAGCGGGTCTGCTCGGGAGTGAACTTCACGAAGGGCTTCTCTCATCAACGGGCTCTCAGTCGCCGGCCCGTCTTCTCTGTTTGTAAATACCCTGCTACTCTTCTCCGTCAAAGCATTCTAATCTGTTCGCATAATGCGATTACATGACATTATGCTAGCGCCGGGAAAAAATGTCAATAGTCGTTTAGGCTGCGGGAAGAAGGAAGCTTGAGTTGTCAACGATTCTAAAACAATGGGCAAAAGGAAGCCAGAGACGTCAACGGTTTTAAGATGAGTTATTCGCTGATTGATAGAATCTCTTCCACAGCATAAAGAGGCAGATAGACAAGCCACTCCTC
>CAZTXQ010000049.1:0-3028 GCA_964617375.1 uncultured Mageeibacillus sp.
CTGGAACGAAATGCACATACGAAATGGGCTTCCAGACGTGGTTTCGTATGTGCGTCGGCCTTCCTTAAGCCTCCTCCAGAACGAAATGCACATACGAAATGGATCTCCAGACGTGGTTTCGTATGTGCGCCAGCTTTTCCGATGCAGTGGTAATCTAAGGAACCGGACACAGATTAAAGAAGAATTTGGCAGGGTAATCTTTTTATTAAAATCAAAAGTCATTCCTATCGAGACAATATTACATCCCAGAGCAAGTGATTCGTCATAGAAGATGCAGGCATATAAATTCTGGGCAAAGGCCGTCACACATGACCCGTCCTACATCCCGTTCTTCCGGCCCCTCTCCGTCTTTCTCCGGAGTTTTCTGGACAGGACGGCGGGGGCTTTTTGTTTCGGAGGCCTTGCGGCGGAGCGCTTTTCGGCGATGAAGATGTAGTATCCTTCGCTTTCCCGGACGGTAACGCCGCCGAATACGGAGGTCAGTTTGTTCTTGTACCAGTCCCTTCGCTTGGTGATCATCAGCATTTTACCGCCGGGAAGAAGGCGCTTATAGCCGTCCTCGATGAAGCTTTTCGCGACCTTAAAGTCGGTATGGTAGGGCGGGTTCGAGAGGATCACGGTGAAGCCGGATTCCGGCACGTCTTTGAGGCCGTCGCTTACATAGACCTGCACGTCCGGGACGTTGTTGCGGGCGGCGTTCAGGCGGGCGATCCGGACGGCTTCTTCGGACAGGTCGCAAAGGACGACGCGGTCCGCGCCGATTTGCCGCGCGGCCAATATGCCGACGACGCCGGAGCCGCATCCGAGATCGAGTATTTTGTCGTCGGGAACGAATTCGGCGAAGGACAGCATGGCGAGGGTTCCGGCATCGACGGCGTTGGGGGAGAAGAGCGCGGGGCTCGTCTCGAGTGTCAGGGATATTCCGTTGATGACGGTCTCGATCATATGTTTTACCTCGGATCCTGTTATGCATATCGCGCGAAAATGTAAGGGGCGCATTGCCCCGGCTCTTTGTATTATAATGGATGCGGTTGGGTTTTACCGGGCCGATTCTATTTTTAAGGGGATTATATGGACAGTATTAATACGTTGTCCCTGGCGCACAAATTCTTGCGCGAAAACGTGAAGCGCGGTGGTTTCTGCATCGACGCAACCGCGGGGCGGGGATTTGACACGGTGCTTCTCTGTGAACTCGCGGGACCGGAGGGCAAAGTGCTGGCCTTCGATATTCAGGAGGCGGCGGTGCAAAGTACCCGGGAGAAGCTGGCAACAGGCGGTTTTGACAGGATTGGGACCGTGTATCAGGAGAGTCACAGCAATATGGACGCGTATGCCGGTGAGGAGAGCGTCGATTGTATCGTTTTTAATTTCGGGTATCTGCCCGGCGGCGACAAGCAGCTTTTCACGCACGCGGATACGAGCTGCGAGGCGATTCTCAAGGGCCTGTCACTCTTAAAAACCGGAGGCTCCATGTGCCTGTCGCTCTATTATGGCGGGCCGAACGGCTACGGCGAGCGCGACGCGATTCTGGACCTTGTGCGGTCGCTGGATCCGAAAAAATATACGGTGATTATCTGTGAATTTGCGAACCGGAAGGGCGATGTGCCTTTTCCCGTATTTATCTTAAAAGGCTCATATTGAGTAAAGCATGGACGACGACGGCTGTTCCGATGCCGAAGAAGACGCTGCAGAGGACGTCCGAGAGATAATGGACGCACAGATAGATGCGCGAAAAGGAGATCAGACAGGCCAGGAACAGCGCACCGATTCCAAAGGACGGAAGAAAGAAGCAGATGGCCGTCGCGGCGGCAAAGGATGAGTAGGCGTGTCCGGACGGGAATGAGTAATCGACCGGATGGTCGATGATCGTATCGTAGCTAAGGCGGACGCTGAAGGGACGGGGCCGTCTTACGACGTTCTTGATGATCAGGTTCCCGAACAGGGCGCTGAAAAAGAGTGACCAGAAGGTCGTATAAGCGGCGCGGGGGCTGAGCTTCGTAAAAAACAGAATGCCGGTAATGAGGAACCAGACGAATCCGAAGTTGCCGGATGTGGTGATTATGGGCATGAAAATATTACCGACACGCGTGCGCATATGTAAGTATGTCCAGTCCAGAACCTTAAGGTCTGTCTTCTGTATGCGCTTCACCATGCTCATATGTTCCCCCCGATGTTATATTTATACCTTGATATCCGTTTGTAAGTCAAGGCGTAAAATTGTAAAGAAACGGATGTATAATTTTACCATGAATAGAGGACTATGGAACGATCTTAAAATCGGAAACCGGATATTATGTGGAAATGTCGCTCTTGCGCCGATGGCGGGCACGAGTGACTTGACGTTTCGCACGATCTGTCATGAACTGGGAGCCTCATTGGGATGCACCGAACTCGTGACGGCCAGAGGCATCCGGTATGATCCGACACTCCTTAAATCGTACCGGTTTCTGGAAATCGATCCGGAGCGCGAAGGTCCCGCGGCGATCCAGTTTTTCGGGTATGAGCCCGGGGATTTCGAAGCGGCGATCCCGCTGATTCTCGAGCATCCGATCTTAAGCGCCGCCTTTTCGATTGATCTCAATATGGGCTGTCCCGTCAACAAAGTTGTGAAAACGGGTGCCGGTTCGGCACTGATGAAAGATCTGCCGCTCGCCGCGTCGATTCTCGATGCGAGTGTCCGGGCGGCCTCCCCGTACCATGTTCCGGTTACGGTTAAATTCCGCAAGGGCTGGGACGAGACGACGGTGAACTGCGTGTCCTTTGCCGCGATGTGCCGTGATCACGGCGCGGCGGCGGTTACGATTCACGCGCGCACCCGGGACCAGATGTATTCGGGTGCGGCCGACTGGGAGGCAATTTCCGCCGTCGCTTCCGAGCTAAAGGGCTCGGGCGTCCCGGTCTTCGGAAACGGCGACGTGAAAAGCGGTGCGGACGCGATCCGGATGCTCGAGACGACCGGCGCGGACGGCGTCATGATCGGCCGCGCGGCACAGGGGAATCCGTGGATATTCGCGTCGGTGAAGGCGCT
>CAZTXQ010000049.1:3128-21565 GCA_964617375.1 uncultured Mageeibacillus sp.
TGATCGGCCGCGCGGCACAGGGGAATCCGTGGATATTCGCGTCGGTGAAGGCGCTTCTGATGGGCGGGGGCGAGGGTGCGAAGGCAGAGGCGGGACCTCTCACAGGTGCGGGTCAGATCGTGTCGGAGGAACTTCACACACGCCAGGGCGCGCCGGGGGAGTGGGCCGCGCATGAATTGCCGACGGAGCCTACGGCGCAGGCGCGGGCCGATATGATGGGGCACGGCGCGCCAGCGGAACCCACAGCGCAGGAACGTGCCGATATGATCCGAAGGCATCTTTCGGGCCTGATCGGGAGGCTCGGCGAAGAGGTTGCTGTTCGCGAAATGCGAGCGCAGCTGGCCTGTTATCTGCACGGACAAAAGCACGCCTCGCGGTATAAGACGCAGGCGATGGAGGCGAAGACTTTTCGCGAGATCGATGAACTTCTTAAGGAATGGGTGGAAGAGGTCTCTTGAGGGAGTCTGTGTTCGCAGAAAAGCCTTTGGGAAGGGGACGGCTCTCAAACGAAGAGCAGCAGAATGGTGAACTTGTATCCAATATTATGATGCGGATACAGCGGTCATTAAGAGACAGCTTTTTTGAAGCTGACTCTTGACGGCACAGACGAACAATTCCGGTTCGCGTTTTTCCTGGGTTCTATATGAATTTCCATGTCCGGGGTTTGATTGCCGCTGCTTGCGACGGCTATTACCGCCTAGAATCCTTGAGCTGCCAATTTAGGCGGCAGTTGTCGCCTCAGCGGAGTGAGTAATCACGCAAAACTACCGCCTAGAATCCTTGAGCTGCCAATTTAGGCGGCAGTTGTCGCCTCAGCGGAGTGAGTAATCACGCAAAACTACCGCCTAAAATCCTTGAGCTGCCAATTTAGGCGGCAGTTGTCGCCTCAGCGGAGTGAATAATCACGAAAAACTACCGCCTAAAATCCTTGAGCTGCCAATTTAGGCGGCAGTTGAGCGGCCGGTGAGGTGGGCTTGAGAGCGCAGCGAACCGCGCTTCTTTTTTCATCAGAATTCAATCTGAACAGGTTCTATGCGCCCCTTCTTCCGATTATGAAGATCAACAATCGTACAAAATTAATATCTTGTTGCGTCACAATAACTAGTGTCATATAATTTAATAAAAACTCTTCCGTTTCTATTCATATAGAGCGTCGAGAGAGTTCGTTCGGGGGAGAAGAAGTATGCTAGATTCCTTTCAATCCTCTTGGATCTTTTTTGCGCACACAAGGGCGCGGTTACCCTGCTGATCGCATCGCTCTCCCTGGTCTTTTTCGCGTGTTTGATTCTGCATTCCTTATCGCGCATTACGATCATGGAACAAGAAAAATATGACGTCGACTATTCGAGAATGTATGAAATCGACTATGAGCCGGCGGATCGGGAAATGACGAATCATGTGCTCGATTACCTTCATCGCTCCGGGTTCCCGATCAAGGAATTGAATATCTGCGGCAAGGTAAAGCTGGTCAATCCGTCAAGAGTGGAGGCAGGAGGGACAGGCACAGTCGATTATTCTGCCGGAGGAGTTATGAGTCCCAACAGTAAAGCATCGTCGGCGATAATCTCATTAAACGGATTTGACATTATGCCGAGTGCTCCCGCCGAAATATACCGAGGTTCGGCTGAGATGGGCGGGAAAAATATTCTTATGGATGAAATGACTTATGCCCTATTGTTCAAAGACTGGTCATTTTATGGTGAGGAAAACGAGGATACCATATATCTCGCAAACGGCGAAATACGAAATGTAGCGGGTGTCGTTTGGATACCCTCATATCTGGATCATTCTGGAATTTTTGCAGACACGGATCAATTTTTCACTATGACCGATACCAGCAGTTCTCTGAAGATTGTTTTTATTTCCAACTTAACAGAACAGGAAGAGCAGGAGCTGGTTCGAAATATCCGGCAATATGTCTCTCTCACCAATGTTGTTTATCCGTCCGATAATGTATATTTTTCCAGCGGGGAGAGCGATATCCTGACCGCTCTGTCGAGGGTTCTGATTTTTGTATGTCTCCTTTGTTCTATGCGTTTGATGACCTATCTCTTTCTTTTGCGAAAACAGGAATTCTCCGTGATCCGCATGCTGGGTGCCGGTCAAGCACGAATAGCGGGTCATATTTTAACGATGATTCTCATGGTTTCCGGAATATCGATTTTACTGGGAGCAATCGCATATCGTATTCTTGACGCTTCGCATGTGGCCGATACATTTCTTCCAAAGCTGTCATTGCCTTTGATCGGGAGTGATGCGCTGTTTATGATTTTGAGCGCGCTTGTGATCGGATTTGCCGTGTTTTTAACGAATCATAAAGTCGATGTCGCGCGTGCAAACGAGGAGGTGTGATATGAATCTGTTTCTCTTCCTCCCGAGAAAAGCGTCACAGTGGCTGGTCTTTCTTGTTTCTATAATTGCATCTGTGGGTGTGACGTTTTTCCTTATTGCGTTCATATGCTCATTCTCGCAAATGTCCGTCATGTTCCGGCTGGCAGATGACTGGCATCTATCCGAAACATTGGTATATTCAACCGATAGAATGTTTTCCTTATCGGAAGAAGAAAAACTTGCGGAACACGATCGTATTCTATCGACAGACGGTGTTCTTGACGTAGACAATGTATCCTTCTACTCTTTTACATTTGCAGGTATAGATGAAGAATTACCGGAAAAATTCTTAAATTATTCCGATTCTTTGCTCAAAGACATCCGATACGTATTAGTAGAGGGAAGTTATCCTTCGAAGGATCAGAAGAATCAGATACTTCTGCCGGCATATGACATGAAATATTGCAAAGTTGGTGATACATTGACAGGGTATGATAATACCTCCGGCTATGTTGACCTGCGTACTGCAGTTTCGACGCCCATCAAAGTAACCGTGGCAGGTTTTTTTGCGGATCAGCCAACTCTGAATCCTTGGAGTGGAGGGGGGCTTATCGATATCTTTTCGCGTCATATCAGCTATTATTACGACACGGTTAGGACTCCCGGCATTGTGTTTAATATGTGCGATGAAGATGGCGGCGTTCTTCCTTCAAAACACACGGATATGTTTCTTATTCGTACAAACGGCAGCGTTCCGCCGGGCCAGGTGAAGGAGAATCTTACCTCCGTTGTAGATTCACCGGCTCTGCTGGATACAGGCAACGAAATGATCGAGGACTACATTGAGTCGAGCAAAGAGGAGATCGGAGAAACCATTTCACTTGGAATAACGGCCGTCGTTCTGGCGTTCTCCATACTGATCTCATCGACATTGCTGGAGCTTGTCTATCGCCGGAAAGAGATGGCTACCCTATACTTGTGCGGCGCGCCCTGGAGCAAATGTCTTTGGACCGTTCTTGCGACCTATATCCTGCCTTTTGTGATCGGGTTCCCAATCGGATTACTTGTATTCGCGAAAAGTGCCGAGTGGCATCTTTTCTACAATCTTCAGCCGAAACTGGAAGTCTCCGACGTCCTCGTTACACTTGGTCTTCAGGTCCTTTTCCTCGCTATCGCCATTCTTCCCTTCCGCTTCTCTGCGAAGTTCAAAACGCCCTATGAGCTGTTTAGAAAGGACTAAAGCAATGGAACACATAGTCTTGGCTACCGATCTCAAAAAAACATACCGCCCGCCGCATCAAGCCCCCGTCGAAGCTCTCCGGGGTGTTACCCTGCATGTCGAAGCCGGCGAGATGATCGCGATTACCGGTGTGTCCGGATCGGGTAAATCGACGCTTCTTCATATCATCGGGCTCCTCGATCAGCAGACCGCGGGAAGCGTGTCGCTTCGGGATACCGATCCTTCGAAGCTGTCCGACAGCAAGCGCGCGAAGTTTAGGAACAGGGAGATCGGCTTCGTCCTCCAGGACTTTGCACTGATTCCTTACTGGACGGCGTACAGGAACGTCGAGGTCCCGCTGATTTTCGCCGGGAAGAAGCGGAAAGAACGCAGAGAGCGCATTGAAAAGCTTCTCCTGGAATTCGGAATTCCAGAGCTTGCCAAGCGCCGTGTCAGCCAGATGTCCGGCGGGCAGCGCCAGCGTGTCGCCATCGCAAGGGCACTCGCCAACGATCCGCCGCTGCTCCTCGCTGACGAGCCGACCGGCGCCCTGGATTCCAGGACAAAGGAAGAGATTATGGGCATTTTTTGCGAACTGCACGGACAGGGGAAGACGATCCTGATCGTAACCCATGATCCACAGATTGCGGCGATGGCCGACCGAATTCTAACGATACGCGACGGGGTGATTGTCGATGCATAAAGATAGTATTACAGAGTTTTCGCGAAGATTCGGGGCAGGCTGCAAATGGATAGCTTTAGCGATTGGCATTTGTATGCTAAGTCCTATGCTCGGTGCCTGCGGCTCGAAAGCTGCTGTGCCTACTGCAGAGACGAACAGCACGGAACCTGCCGTTCGCGTGGGATCCGTTGAGGCACTGCTGCAGCACGGACTCTTGACTGGTCAGGAAGAGAATCCTTTTGGGATTGCCGTGGCGTATGTGAAACCGGTGCCGGAGGGAACTCTACTTCTGTGGACAGACGGTACGGCTGTAAGGATCTCGTTGGTTGACGCGGTGAAGAAAACTCTTCGGGACGCGTCGATGCCGGATACCTTCCTTGGTGAGCCTATGCAGATAGCGCAGGCGGACGACGGATGGGTGATTCTTTCTTCGGGTGAGGACGAGTTCTATCATGTTCAGTATTATCTGACGAAAGTCGCAGCTGATTTCTCGCCTATCACGGATACCGTTTGCCTAGCGGAGCTAACCGATACGATGCAAGTATACGGCTTCGAGTGCATCGGTATGAATGCCGTTCTCTCCGGTGATACCGGCGTGTTTTTATATGACTGTCAATCGGATTTCGCCTTAATCGGGAAAATGACCCCCAAGGATCCTATCTATGATTTCACGGTCAGCGGCGGCAAGCTGTATGCCTTGCAGGATATCATGAAGGATCAAACGGCACTTGATTGTGAGGTGCTTTTATCAGAGGTCGATATCTCCGGACATACATTAACAAATACGAAGACGATTCGTACTGGATCGGCCTATGCCTTGAGACTGTTCGGTGACAAGGAGGGCTTTAGCGACACAATTGCCTTCGCCTTCAGCGACGGTCTTTATTTGTACGCCACAGACGGTTCGTCTCTGAAAAAGGAATTCTCCTGTTATGCTTATATCCCGCAGGAATCGGATGATACGAGTTCTGGAGCAGGTGCTCATTCGATTGAAGCCATCAACGAGATCTGGCGAGCCGGTGAGGGAATCTACAGGGCCTGCGGCAATTACAATATCGAGATGTACACACAAGGCGGTAATCCGCTGGTTATGATGGATATATCGCCTCGCGAAAATTTTGCGAAAAAATCACTGAAAGTCGGAGTTTTGACAGCTGAGTCCGCTCCCGAGATCTACAACATTTGCGACCATATAAACACGCTCAATCTGCCCTTCTCCCTGGATGTGACGGTATATTATGATCCTTCGGATTCTGAATTTGATCGTAATGAATATACCAACGCGAGACTCGAATTCCTGCGCGATGCGATATCGGCGAATCCGCCTGATCTCCTGATTCTGACGCCGCAGGAAAGAGAGATGTTTGCCGCGCAGGACGCCCTTCTTGATCTTACGCCGTATATTGCCGGATCGAAGACCTTCGATCCTTCGGAGATGCTGCCTAATGTATGGTCGGCGCTGACGGCGGACGGAACGTGCGGTTGGATATCTCCATATGTCTATCTGCAGGGATCCGCGATTACTAACGAAGCCGCGTCCGAATTGGGAGCAGGCGGTGCGGTAGAGATACGCGCCTATATGGCGGCACATCCGGAGGAGACTCTTCTCTCGGGCGGCCTGGCCGGAGAGTTTCAGAATATGCTGCTGGAACGAATTTCCGACACGATAACAGCCGGAGCGGACAATTCCGAAGAAAAGGCTGCGGTTGTCGATTTACTCCACTTGATGGTTGAGATGAAAACCCAGGCTAAAGCAAACAGCGGTTCGGGTGCCAAAACCATATGTTCCGGAATGTCAACAATTTGGGGGCTTGATGCTTATTACCAACGGTTGAGGACAAGTCCTGATCCGCTGCTGATACGGGGGGATCTTGGCCGGTTGGACAAAGGTCCATACATCATGACGGATGGAGGACTGTCTGTATCGGCCGGATCGGATCAGGCGGATCTCTGCTGGTCCGCAATCGAATTTATGCTTTCGGAAGAGATTATGGATTTATTCCAGGATAATATCCCGCTGCGCGCATCTTCCTTTGATACGAAGATTCTGCACGACATAGCAGATATGACGGGTCCTAAAGAGGCAATTGCTGAACATAATGTCATGGTTTCCGGCGGTGAAGAACAGCAGAAATACGACGTGAAAATGGACGCAGCACTGATCCGTGACTACCGTCAGCTAATCGCTTCCGCCGATACACTCAGCTATTTGAACGAGGATTTGGTCTTCCTTATTGACGAGGATCTGGCTCCCTGCCTTGCAGGCGACACCACACCCGAAGATGCGGCCGCCCGTTTGATCGAGAGAGTAGGGCTCTATCTGTCCGAACACGCGGACGGGAGTTCCTGAGAGCGTCGTGAATAGAGCCCGTTCGGTTCGTCGGTATTTGGAAATTCATGCTCCCCGTACCGGGTTCGGGGACTTTATATCCACCGCGCCGGTGAAAAACCTTTGAGCGCATTTGAGTAGGTACGCCGGCCTCCCAGCGTGAGAATTTTATCATTGCGAGCCTACTCAATCGGCATCTGCGTACATTTGAGTAGGTACGCCGATGCCCCGATGCGTTGTTTTTTATCATTGCGAGCCTACTCAATCGGCATCTGCGTGCATTTGAGTAGGTACGCCGATGCCCCGATGCGTTGTTTTTTGTCATTGCGAGCCTACTCAATCGGCATCTGCGTGCATTTGAGTAGGTACGCCGGTGATCCGAAGCGCGTTTTTTATCATTGAGGAGCCTACTCAATCGGCATCTGCGTGTATTTGAGTAGGTACGACGGTGCCCCGAAGGGCGTTTCTTATCATTGACAAGCCTACTCAATCGACATATGAGTGTATTTGAGTAGGTTCGACGGCCTCCCGAAGCGCGTTTCTTATCATTGATGAGCCTACTCAATCAGCATCTGACTGCAGTTGAGTAGGTTGTGCTTCTATTCATTGACGAATGGTTCTGATTCCCGTCAAGGATAACGATACGCAACTCTTACTCTCCATTTTCTAACGGCTGAATTGTAACCGCCGGACTAGAATTGCCCAAATGCAACGAGTATTGTCTCACGATTTGAATCGCCGGAATGGATGAGCCGGATCCCGATTCCGGTCGCTTCGGAAGTGATTATCGATCGACTCTCCGGACTGGTGCCTCTCGCTCACCGGAAAGCCGGTTCCTTTTGTCACGGATTACTCAGTCCCGACCCTTCTGCCGACGCAAAATGCCGCCCGGATCGAGTTTGGGCGGCATTTTCCTTGCGGTGGGATATATAAGCTGAGCCAATTTCCCGCTTACTTCAAAAATTCCCCAAGAAGCCAATCTCCGCTTACTTCAAGAATCCCCCGAGTAGTCCTCTTACGAGGCTTCTTCCGACTTCGCGGCCGACGGAATTGAGCGTTGAAGAGACCGCCTTTTCGACGACGGACTTTTTCGCGCGGCCGCGTGAACCGGACGACTTGGCGGCTGTCTTCGTAGCGGCTTTTCGCGAGGAAAGTTCTTCGGCTTCGGCCTTGGCGGCTTCTTCCTCGGCTTTTTTCTGCTCGCCGTATTTGGTCATCAGCTTCTCGTAGGCCGACTCGCGGTCGAGCGCGGTCTCGTATTTCCCGTAGAGGAAGGATGCGCGCACGCATGCGCTGATGTTGGCCTCGCCGGCCGGCCCGATATAGCTTTGGGGCGGAAGGATGAAGGCTCGCTCGACGATGCCGGGGACGCCTTTTTCGTCGAGGAAAGAGACGAGTGCTTCGCCGACGCCGAGCTCGGTCAGGGCCGTTTCGGTGTCGAAGGCGGGGTTGACGCGGAAAGCCTGCGCGGCTGCGCGGATGTTCTTCTGTTCGGCCGGGGTATAGGCCCGGAGCGCATGCTGGACGCGGTTGCCGAGCTGGGCGAGTACGCCTTCGGGAATGTCGGCCGGGCTCTGCGAGATGAAGTAGACGCCGACGCCTTTGGAGCGGATCAGCTTGATGACTTGTGTCACGCGCTCGATGAGGAAGGGCGGCGCATCGTTAAAGAGGAGGTGCGCCTCGTCGAAGAAGAACACCATCTTGGGCTTGTCGAGATCGCCGGCCTCGGGCAGTGTCTCAAAGAGCTCCGAAAGGAGCCACAGGAGGAACGTCGAGTAGAGGAGCGGCTGTGTGAAGAGCGTCGTCGCGGAGAGGATGTTCACGAATCCGCGGCCGTTGCCGTCGAGACGCATCCAGTCGGCGATCGAAAAGGCCGGCTCTCCGAAGAATGCGTCGGCGCCCTGATCTTCAAGGAGCGCAAGGTTTCGCTGGATCGCGCCGATTGTGACTTTGCTGACATTTCCGTGGGAGAGTGTGAACTCGGATGCATTGTCGCCGACGTACTGGAGCATGAGCTTTAGGTCCTTCATGTCGAGAAGGAGAAGTCCGCGGTCGTCCGCGATCCGGAAGACCATCGAGAGCACGGATCTCTGGACGTCCGTAAGGTTCATCATGCGCCCGAGAAGGAGCGGCCCCATCTCGGATACGGTGACGCGGATCGGGTGCCCGGCTTTCCCGAAAACGTCGAAGAACGCCGTCGGGTAGGCCTTGTAGTTCCATCCCTGTATCGGGAATTTGGCGATGCGTTCCTGCATTTTGGGGCTGTCGACACCGGTCAGGCACAGGCCGGACATGTCGCCTTTGATATCGGCGAGAAAGACCGGCACGCCCATATCGGAAAAGGACTCGGCCATGACTTTGAGTGTGACTGACTTGCCAGTACCCGTCGCACCGGAGATCAGTCCGTGACGGTTGGCCATGCCGGGCTGAAGGTATACGGGAGTGGTCGTTCCGGCGATCCAGAGCTTGTTTTCGATTCTCATTGCGGGCCTCCTTATTATTCGAGATACGGGCGGATGTGATCGATATTTATTCGAGATAAGGGCGGATATGATCGGCGATGATCCTGGCGGTGCGTTCATGTGCGACAGACAGGGGGTGCTCGTTCGCGCCCCATTCAGAGATCGGTATTTCGGGAAGCAGCAAGGTGTCAAATCGATCGAGACCGCCGTCTCTAAGGATGTCGCGGGCCTTTTCGATCGCCGGCCAGAGGGTCTGTCCCATCATGCCGAAGACCCAGAAGATCTTCGCCCGCGGGTTCTTTTCGGCGACGTGTTTTACAAAAGCGACGATCTCATTCGTGATTGCGGCGGTGTCTTCTTCGTTATAAAATGCATAGTCCGGGATGTCGGGATTGCCGCCCGTCCGGCGAAGCTTGTGGAGCTCTCCCGTAACCGGATGTTTCCAGGCCGGCTGCCGGAAACCGCTGTTGTCATTGGTCCCGAGATTGATGATGACGACGTCGGGATCGAAAGAGAAATCATAAGGTTGATCCGCGCCCCGCGCCTCCGCGAACGGAGACCGGATGATGCCGCAGACCTTATCGTATATGGACGGAATATTCGTAAGGATGTTGTTGTCCCAGCCGCATTTGACGCCCCATCCGCCCTGGGAAATGACCTGCCAGTCGGTGTCGAGCGCCCGGGCTGTGAACCCGTTCCAGGCGTAATAAAAGGAGCACCATTCGTCGATCGAGACGTCGGAGCCGATCTCGCTGAAAAGGGGAGACAGCGCACCCTCGCCGGACGTAATGGAATCACCGATGAATTCGATCTTTTTTCGCGCGGGAAGAGGAAGGAGTGAGCCGTCATAGCGAAGACGAAGGCAGCAGGCGGTTCCGCCTTCTTCGCTGTAGCTGGCCTGCGTATCCTTGATCACGCGGATGTGCCGGCATGCGTTCGTAAGATCCGCCTGGCGGTCGGGACTATGGCTATCGAGAATCGTATACCACGCCGTGCCTTCGCTTGGGCGAAAGCGCGTGGACGGCTTGCCGTCGATCTCGAAAACGAACCACTGATCGCGCCCGCGATGATTGCAGGAAAGCTCGATCTGGGCGAAAGTGCCCTTGAGCTTAAACTCAATTGAAGAGCCGGACCAGTCCATGTAAAATGGTCCCTTTGTGCGGTCGAAGCGCCCCGAGAGGCGTATGTTCCCGATCTCCTGAATTTTCTGTTCGTGCATAACAGACATCCCCGCTTCCGTCTGGAATTTGTATCCTTATTAAGGATTATTCTAGCGCAATTCGGCACGCCGGCATAGAGGCGGCCGCTATTTTGCATATATGCGAAAAGAAGTGTAAACTGTTTTTCAAATATGCCTTCCTTCCCGATATTGGGCGGACGGTAATTCTTGAGAAGAGGTCAGGGCATGAGTATAACGACACTCGCATTTCAATTGATCGCCGGCGTAATTTTATGCTTTTTCGGTTACCGTTTTCTGCGGCTCGCCATGTCTGCCGCGGGCTTCGTTCTCGGCGCCTATCTCGGATATTTCATATACGGTCTCGTCTCGGAATCCCTGCCATCGCCGGAGAACGGCTTGTGGGGGCTCGTGTTCATGGGCACCGGCGGAATTCTCCTGGCCGCCTTGTCCTTTCGGATCTATAAGGCCGCTCTTTTCTATATCACCATGTTTACGACCGCGTTCCTGGTCCTCAAAACATACCTGATGTTTACCGGCTGGGGCGTCGGCGTCATGACTTTTTTCATGATCGTCCTCGGGAAAACCTCCATCGGCAAAGAGGCAGGGGCCTTAAATAACCTTAGCATACCCGGCAACGGGACCACCGGGGCCGCCGTCGCGGCTGCGATGTCGAAGCTTCCCGGTTCGACTCCGATCGAGAAGATCTGGATCGCGATCGGTGCCGCGCTGATTATCGGCGCGATCGCAGGTACGATTGTCCTGATCCTTCAGAAGCCGGCGATTATCGTCGCGACCGCCCTTTTCGGCGCTGTTCTTCTGGCGAGCGCCGTGTTCACGATTTTCGCGAATCTCGGAACCTTTGATTTCTCCGCCGCCTCGCTCGTGACAGCGTTTTCGGGCGGACAGACAACTCCGGCACTTTCGACCGCGGTCACTCTCGGCTTCACGGTGCTCGGAATCTTGCTTCAGTTCAAGACGGCCAAAAAGGCCGGTTAAATCTCCCGTCAAGGCTGCAATGCAAGCCGGTTAAATCTCCTCGATCTTATCGAGCTTGTCTCCGCAGGCCTCAAGCTTGTCGCGTCCGCCGATTACACAGACGGCATTCGTGTCGGTGACGGCTTTGAGGGTCGCGGCAATTACGCGCAGATCGTCTTTTCCGGTCCGGAGAATCTCGTCTCTTGTACGGCAGACGTCGTCATAGGAACGCCCCGACAGATGAAGAACGGCGGCTGCTTTGCCGGTCATGCGCGGCGAGAGCAGCGGCTCGGTCTCGGCGACGGTTCCGATAATGAATTTGGTCAGATCCTCATCGCCGTCCGCGAACTCGCGCAGGAATTCGTCCGATCTTCCGTAGAATTCGAGCGATCGGGACGCACTCGGATCGCGGTAGGAATAGAAGGATACGCTGCCGTTCGGGCGCGCGAGGAATCCGGAGCCATAGGCGCCGCCCTGTACGCGGATCACGTTCCACAGGTAGCTTAAGGATAGAAGTTTGGACGCCACGCGGAGGCGTCCGCTGTAGGCCGCATTTACGGATGCAAGGTTCGTTCCGGTGACGGCAAAGGACACTCCGGCGGGAATGATAAAGCCTTCTCTTTGAATACCGAGCGGTGCGATATCTGCCTCTGGTACCTTTTCGCCGGTAAGCGGCACGATGTTTATCATGTCTTTGATAAAGCGCATGTCAGGGCTTCCGGTTACGCTTACCGTAAGACGGTCGCGCGTGAAGATGCGCCGGGAAAGATTTTCGAGTTGTCCGGCGAGAGCCTTCGCGCGGGTCTTGTAGCCGGATTCGGTCTCCTTCATCCAACGGTAACTGAAAAGTCCGCCCGTGTATTCGCCGGCAGCACCCTCCGCGGTGGTGTAGGCTTCGACGCGCTTCATCGCGTACCGGTGTCCCGACATGACGAAATCCTGCTCGGTCTGGATTTTTTCCTGACGAAGAAGATTGAGGATCTGCTTCTTGTCGGTAAAGAGCGAATGGTTCACGACCTCGCCGGCCAGGCGAATCAATTCGTCGCGCTTCGTCGACAGGACGCTTCCGGAAAGGACGATATACGGCGCGCAGGCGTTCGGATTCCTGTCCTTCTCATAGATCTCCGGATGGAAGCTGAGCTTTCCGAGACTTGCCTTGATCTGATTCTGCAATTCCAGCGTGTCGTAATGTTCGGTGTCGACTTCGGTCAGTACCGAGCAGAGGAAGGAGGCTGCCGCAAGCTCCTCGGGGCTTAATCCGGCCGCGGAGAAATAGAGATCCGCGTAGAGGATTCCGTCGGTATCGACATCGTGCGTGAGGACCTTGCAGCCTTCGACTTCCGATACTTTGATCGGAAGTTCTTCCGGCTTCTCAGAAATGTCGGAGAGGGAGAGCATCGGGAGTGTTGCCAGCTGTTCGGGCGTATCGTCCGTTTCCTGCACGATTTTTAAGTCATCGTTCATCTTGATGATCCGCTCTGTTTCTTCGGTACTCCAGCGGGCCTTGGCTGCTGACAGACGGGCCGCCTCGGCGGTGCGCTTCTCGTCGCCGAGCGTCGCCGAAGGGGTGACGATGACGAGACCCTGATGTGGATTGGAAAGAAGAATCGTATCGATCAGTTCTTCGAAATATCCGGTCTCGATTCTGCTGTGGAGCATCTCGAAAACGCCGTCATAGGTGAGGTAAAGGAGGGGATCTCCGTCGTAGAGCCAGGAATCCATCATCGAGATTCCGTATACGAGTCCGCGCGGATACGTACCGTAATCCCGCTCGCGCAGCCGGAATTCGAGCTGGTTCAGGGCGGCCGTCAGTTGCTTGTGGTCGAGTCCGCCGCGCACGAGTCCGGAGAGGGTCTCCCGGATACACGCGACAACTTCCGGCACGAGGGATTCCTCGGTGTTCCGGACGGCGAGCATGACGGACAGCTGCTGTACGGCGTCGTTTGACTGGAAATAGATGTCCTCGGCAAGTTCACGGTCGAGGATCGCCTTCTTGAGCGGGGACTCGTTGGACCCGCAAAGTACTTCGGAGAGGACTTCGAAGGCCAGCTGCTTTTCCTTTTCTTCAAACGTTCCGTAGACATAGCCGGCCGCGAGCTGCGTTTTGCCCTTCGGATCTTCGCCGGCCGATATCTCGTACTCCGTGCGGATCTCGCGATAGGCGACCGGTTTCTGGTACGGAATATCGGCATCCGGAATCTCACGCTCGTAGGAGTTTAAGAATTCGTCGAGGCGCTTAAGAACCGTATCCATATCCACGTCGCCGTCGAGGAAGATTTTCGCGTTGGAAGGGTGATAGAATTTCCGGTGGCTGTCGAGGAACTGCTCGTAGGTGAGCTCGGGGATATGCTCGGGGTCGCCGCCGGACTCGAGTCCATAGCAGGTGTCGGGGAAGAGGAGGCGGTTTACCTCCGCGCCCATTACGGACTCGACAGACGAGTATACGCCCTTCATCTCGTTAAAAACGACGCCCTTGTACTGCGGCTCTGCGTCCTTCTCGAAAAGCTCGTAGTGCCAGCCCTCCTGGAGGAACACACCGGCGTTCCGGTAGATCAGCGGGTGCAAAACGGCGTCCATGTAGACGTCGATCAGGTTCAGGAAGTCGCGGTTGTTCCGGCTCGAGACCGGGTACATCGTCTTATCGGGGAAGGTCATCGCGTTCAGGAAAGTCTGCAGCGAGCCCTTAAGGAGCTCGACGAAGGGCTCCTTTACCGGGTACTTGTCCGATCCGTTCAGGACCGAATGCTCGAGAATGTGAAATACGCCCGTGTCGTCGGACGGAATCGTCTTGAAGGTGATGGCGAAGGTCTTGTTCCTGTCGTCGCGCTTGAGCCAGATCAGCTTCGTGCCGGTCTTCTTGTATTCCATCTCGAAAAGAGTCGCCTTGAGTTCGTCGGCCGGGCGGACTTGTGTTACGGTGAACCCGTGGATCGTATCATTTACCTTCATTTTACTAACCTCGTCGTTTCTTTTTAATAAACCGGATATCGGATCCGGCTGAATCGTCTTATAATTTGATCGGGAAGCCCGCAGTTTCCGGGGGCTTGTCCCGGAAATCATGATATCGCTTTTCGCATCAAAAAAACAGCCGGAACGGAGCACGCTCCTGCCTGAGGAGAACCGAATCGATTAAAGACGCAGGCAAATACCCTTAAACAGCCTGAAATGACGGTTTTTCTTGACGCTTCCTTTACGCGCGCGTATATTTTTTAATTGTGACCGTCGGACCGGGATCCTTTTTCGCGTTCAGACGGCACCAATCTGATTAGAGGAGTTGTTATGCATTATTTATCGGACGTTTTCCAGCCTAAACTACTGACGACTTTGAAGGGTTATACCAAAGAACAGTTTCTTAAAGACGTAATTGCCGGTGTCATCGTTGCCATTATCGCTCTACCGCTCTCCATCGCTCTGGCAATCGCTTCGGGCGTATCTCCCGAAAAAGGTATCTACACAGCGATCATCGCCGGCTTCCTGATCTCGGCCTTAGGCGGAAGCAGAGTACAGATCGGAGGACCCACAGCCGCATTTATGACGATTATCTTCGGTGTAATCGCCAAATACGGAATGGACGGCCTGATGATAGCGACCTTCATGGCGGGAATTATGATGGTGCTTTTCGGAGTTTTCAAACTCGGTTCCGTCATCAAGTTTATCCCGTACCCGATTACCACCGGGTTCACGAGCGGAATCGCCGTTACGATTCTGACCTCGCAGATCAAGGATCTATTCGGCCTGACCACGGCCGAGCTTCCCGGAGATTTTCTCGGTAAATGGAAAATCTACATCGCAAGCATGAACACCATCAATATTACCGCTCTCCTTCTGGGTCTTCTGGCTTTAGGCATCATGATCGTTATGCCCAAAATCACGCCGAAAGTCCCCGGAGCGCTGGTTGCCCTTGTCGTGACGGCGGCTATCGTTAAGATCTTTAACCTCGATATTCAGACGATCGGAAGCAAGTACACCGAGCTTTCCTCGGCACTTCCTTCACTCACTCTTCCGAATATTACGTCGGATAAAGTCTTAAATCTGATCGAGCCCGCCTTTACCATCGCGTTTCTCGGCTCCGTCGAATCCTTGCTGTCCGCCGTCGTTTCCGACGGTATGATCGGTTCGAAGCACCGTTCGAACACCGAGCTGATCGCACAGGGCGTCGCCAACATGGGATCGGCGCTGTTCGGCGGTATTCCCGCCACGGGCGCGATCGCGCGTACGGTAGCCAATATCAAGAACGGAGGCCGCACGCCGGTCTCCGGAATCGTGCATTCCGTGACGCTTCTTCTTATCCTGATCATCTTTATGCCCTTCGCGAAAATGATCCCTCTGACGGCTCTTGCCGCCGTCCTGATCCTTGTCGCGTACAACATGAGCAGCTGGCGTGAATTCGCGGATCTCTTAAAGTCCCCGAAGAGCGACATCGTTGTTCTCCTGGTCACTTTCTTCATGACGGTATTCTTCGATCTGGTAAAAGCGATCGAGATCGGCATCGTCCTTGCCGCGCTTCTTTTCATGAAGCGGATGGCGGATGTTACCGGAGTCAAGGTGAGAAACATGGATGCCGGCGAAGAGAGCGGGGAGAACCTTGAGGTGAAGGACGCAGACGACGCCGAGCTTCCCGGGACGAAGGTTTTCAAGAATGTTCTGATCTATGAAATCAACGGGCCGTTCTTCTTTGGTGCCGCCGACAAATTCATAGATGCCGAATCCGCGGTCAGCAACAAGACGAAGATCCTGATCGTCAAGATGAAGCATGTTCCCGCGATGGACGCAACGGCGCTTCACGCGTTTAACCGCATCGTGAAAATTTGCGCGAAGAGGAAGATTACTCTTCTTCTGACCGGCATTCAGGAGCAGCCGAAATCAGTGCTCGACAAGGCCGGCGTAACAGCCAAAATCGGAGACGATCATATTTTCACAGGCCTCGGGGACGCGGTTGCCTATGTGCAGGCGCGTGCGGAAAAGGCCGGCGTCAAACCGGAATAAGAGCCGTAAAGGTATTTGAATGAGATCAGGTTGTGAAGCGCACCCCAAATAGATATGCTCCCCACTCAAGTTGACAGACGATAAAAACGTCTAAAGCGAGAGGGGGAGCATATTTTTTAGGACGAGAAGTTCCATGATTGGAGGTTCGCTTTACTGCCGGCCGCGGAGCGGTATTCTCAGCAGAACGCCGCGGGGGATGCGATCTTGATTACATGATCCTCCCAGGCATCCCACTCCGCATCGACTCCGTGCAGTTCCGGACGGTTCATGAGACATTCAAGTGACTGGCGGACGCCGGTATCAAAGCGTATGGTTGCGGCAAAACCCGGAACCAAGCGCTTTATTTTTGTGTTGTCAAATACAACATTTACGCTCTTATCGCCGTTTAATGGGCCGTTCAGTTCCGGACGGAGAGCGACCAATGTATCGGTCGCGACATGGACGAGTTTCGGCTTGACGCCGATCGCATCGCCGACGATCTCGTAGATCCGGTTCCAGGTGAGTGATTCGTCCGACGTAATATGTACGGCCTCGCCGATCGCATGCGGATTCCCGAGAAGCCCGATGAACGCCTTCGCGAAGTCCATGCTGTGTGTTACGGTCCAAAGGGTCTGACCGTCGCCCGGAACGATAACCGGACGGCCTTCCTTCATGCGCATCAGTTCGCTCCAGGGGCCTTTGGAGCCGTGGATTGCGAGCGGTATGGAGCCGTCCGCATACGTGTGGCTCGGGCGCACCGTCGTAAACGGGAAGCCTGTGCTCCGGTACGCGTCCATAAGAACCTGCTCGCAGGCCGCTTTGTCGCGCGAATACTGCCAGTAGGGATTCGCAAGAGGCGTGCTCTCGGTAATCAGATAATTCGACAGCGGTTTCTGATACGCCGACGCAGAACTGATGAAAATATATTGCTTCGTACGGCCTTCGAAAAGCCGGATATCCCTTGAAACCTGCTCGGGGGTAAAAGCGATGAACTCGCAGACGACGTCGAAAAATTCGTCCTTGAGAAGCGCCCTCATCTCTTCTTCGTTGTTGATATCGCCCTTTATGGTTCGGATATTTTCCGGCAGGGCACGGTTCCGGCTGCCCCGGTTAAGGAGCGTAAGCTCAAAGGAATCGATTGCGGAAAGCTGTCTGGTAATGGAACCGCTGATCGTGCCGGTTCCGCCGATAAAAAGTACTTTCATATGATAACCTCACTTTCCCTAAAGGAATCTTCGTTGTACAAAGGTGTCTATTCAGAGTATAGCATGAGGACCGCGGCGGTTTTATCGGAATACGGCTCAAAAATCAGACACATTTGCCGGATTGCATACGCGTCCCCGGAGACTGCCATGATACCCGCCGTGATTACTGCAAACCTCGCGATTTTTCGAGCTTTTTATGATAAAAAGATAAATATAGCAGAAAAAAGGAAAATTGCCTGAGGGGTAAACGTTTCGTCTGGTTGCTGATTTTATATTATTGAGTCAGAATAGAAGCAGAAGGAAAATAATGCCTTCTGCTTCTTTTTTTTTAACCTGCGAGGAGAAACCAAGTATGGACAACTTTGATGAATTGTATCAAAAAGCGGTTGAAGCCGCCGTTCAGAACAAGGTCGACGAAGAACTCAAAAATCCGCGGAATAATATACGGTATGACAAATATCAACTCGACTGCCTGCTGAATCCCGAGAAGCAGCCGATTGTCCTTCGTATCGGCGACTGCCTGTGCGAGAATGAAGAGAAGCGCGCATGCCAGGATGTCTGTTTTTTCGATGCGCTCCAGAAAGACGAGAACGGCAACGTCACCGTAAGCAAGGATTCCTGCGTCGGCTGCATGGCTTGTTTAAGTCACTGCGAAGCCGGAAATCTGGTTGCGAGAAAAGATATCCTTCCGGTTTTCGAGCTCCTGAACCATGACGACGCACCCGTTTACGCGCTGATCGCGCCCGCCTATATCAGCCAGTTCAGCGAGGACATCACGCCCGGCAAGCTCCGGAGCGCCTTCAAGCATATGGGCTTTGCCGGCATGATCGAGGTGGCGCTTTTCGCGGATATTCTTACGATGAAAGAGGCGCTCGAATTCGAACGCGCCATCAAGACGGACAAGGACTACTTGCTTACGAGCAGCTGCTGCCCGATCTGGATCGGCATGATCCGCAAAGTCTACGGACAGATGGTCTCACATATTCCGCCGTCGGTATCGCCGATGGTTGCCTGCGGCCGCTCGATCAAGCTCCTTCACCCGACAGCCAAGACGGTCTTTATCGGGCCCTGCGTCGCGAAAAAAGCCGA
>CAZTXQ010000050.1:0-21472 GCA_964617375.1 uncultured Mageeibacillus sp.
TAAGTGTCGCACGTATTTTCAAGGTTCGGAAGGTGTGTGCAGTTTACCGCTTACAATGTTTCTATGCGTCCTTCTTAATTTATTTTACGCTTGATTCAGGAAACCAGTGGGTAGTCCGGTTGGCTATTTTGACCAGAAACAGCATCACGGGAACTTCCGTCAAGACGCCGACTACGGTAGCCAGAGCCGCCGGAGAATTGAGACCAAACAGTGAAATGGCGACTGCAACGGAAAGCTCGAAGAAGTTGGAGGCTCCGATCATGCCTGCGGGTGCCGCTATATCATGGGTTAACTTCAACTTTTTACTGGCAAAATAGGCGATAAAGAAGATCAGGAATGTCTGGATCGTCAGAGGTACGGCGATCATCAGAATGTGCAGGGGATTGTTGAGGATTACTTCGCCCTGGAAGGAGAAAAGGAGCACCAGCATTAGGAGAAGTCCGGTGATCGTCGCTCCGTTAAATCGGGGCAGGAACGATTTCTCAAAATACTCGGTTCCTTTTCTTCTGCTGACGAGTATTCTGGTCAGCGCGCCGCCGGCAAGAGGGATCACAACAAACAAGACGACCGACAGGATCAAGGTATCCCATGGGACGGAAACATTGCTGACACCCATCAGGAATTTGACAATCGGGACGAAGGCAATCAGGATGATAAGATCGTTGGTCGCTACCTGAACCACCGTATAGGCCGGATTCCCTTTTGTCAGAAGGCTCCATACAAAGACCATCGCCGTGCAGGGTGCAGCTCCCAAAAGAATTGCGCCGGCCAGGTACTGGGTCGCCAGTTCAGGCGCAATAAAGGCTTTGAACACGACAAAGAAAAAGAACGAGGCAATCGCGTACATCGTGAAGGGCTTTATAATCCAATTGGTGATCCACGTGATATAAAGTCCTTTGGGATTCCTGCGGACATTCTTAATACTCTTAAAGTCCACCTTCATCATCATCGGGTAAATCATGACCCAGATTAGAACCGCGGTCGGGATCGAGACATTCGCGTACTCAAACTGACCAAAAAAATCAGGGATCGCAGGAAGGAATTTGCCGATAAGAATTCCCGCCGCCATACATAGTGCAACCCAAAGTGTCAGATACTTCTGAAAAAATCCGATGCTTTCCGATTTTGTCTTTTCCATCATCAATCTCCGTTTCTTGTACTTTACTTACATCTACAGTCGCCCTTGCATTCACAAGTCTCTGTCATTGCGGTCATATCAAATAGCAGATCCTTTGCGTGCCGGATGCCCGTTTCGGAAAGGAAATAGTACGTCCACTTCCCTTCCTTCCGGCTCTCCACGACTCCGCTGTCACATAGAATACTCATGTGATGCGACAGCGTGGATTGGGCAATGTCCAGTTCCTCCAGAAGGACACAGGCACATTTCTCCCCGCTTCTCAGGAGATTTATAATCTTCACGCGATGCTCATCGCAAAACGCTTTGAACACTCTTACGTTCTCTTCATACAATTCCAAAATCACTGCCTCCTCGAATCGAATTTTGTCGATATGTTCATTCTAGTACAAAGAATCGCAAATAACCAGACCAAATATGAGGACTGTAGCAAAAATGAAAGCATCAAATGATTATAGGAGGTGTTTCCATTATGGCTAAAGCGCAGTCATTGAAGTTATCCGATAGCGACCGTACTTATCTGGAGGATGCAGATTTATTTACACTTCCAATTCAGCCTGCCGCAAACCAACGCATTTTGATTATGTAGCGGAAATCTGGACTCATGCGAAATTGACGAGCCTACTAAATCGACATCAGAGTGCATTTGAGTAGGTACGCTGGCCTCCCAGCGTGAGCTTTTTTATCATTGCGAGCCTACTCAATCCGCATCTGCGTGTATTTGAGTAGGTACGCCGGTGCCCCGATGCGTTGTTTTTTATCATTGCGAGCCTACTCAATCCGCATCTGCGTGTATTTGAGTAGGTACGCCGACCTCCCAAAACGCATTTCTTATCATTGATAAGCCTACTCAATCGACATCTGAGTGTATTTGAGTAGGCTCGCCAACCAACCGATGCAGGTTTCTTATCATTGATAAGCCTACTCAATCAGCATCTGCGTGTATTTGAGTAGGTTGAACTTCTATTCATTGACGAATGGTTCTAATTCCCATCAAGGACGATACGCAACTGTTGCTCTCCATTGTCTAACGGCTGTATTGTAACCGCCGGGCTAAAATCGCCAACATGCAGCGATTATTGTCTAACGGTTTGAATCACCGGAATGGCAGTTTTGCATCTAAAGGCTGAAGCTTCTTTTTCCACCTGCATATTGGGTGTTTTTTTGTTGTGCGCTCGTTGGCACGAAACCGGCTAAAGCCAACAAAAAATAGGGAACTTTTTGAATCATACGTCCAAAAAAGTTCCCTGTTTTTCATTTTCCTCACAATGACAAGGTCTTCAAACCGCCGGGGCACCGCAGCCCCCCGTCAGACCTGCTTCCACGGACGTTTCTTTACGAGCCAGCCGTGTTCCTCCCAGTAGATTTTCTCGACCGGAGACGAATCCCATCCGGACTTGTGCATACCGGTCATCATCTTGAAGAGAAAGCGCGTCTGAATCCCGACGTACGGTTTTCCGGTGCGTGCAATACCGGCGGCCATGCTGCTGACCTTCTTCTCGATTATAGCCTTCTTCTCTTCCTTTACCGTCTCCCAGTTCATCGCCATGACGGCGGTTCCGTAGGTGCGGATATACGGCACACCCCAGAACTTGAGCGATTCTTTCACCATGGCAATCGCCTTTCCGGCGCCCATACCGGCGGTTGTCGAAATCACGACAGCCTTTTTGCCGAACATCCATTCCTTCGGGCGATGGGTCATCCAGTAATCGAACATGAGGTCGAGGAAGGTCTTCATCGCTCCGGACGGGCCCATGCAATAGTTCGGTGTCGTGAAGATGAAGAGCTCCGCCTCTTGAAGCGCGTCAAGAATCACTTTCTTCTCCGCAAAAAAGGGACATTTGGTCTCATCCTCGATACACGAATAGCATCCGACGCAGAAATGATTCATGTCCCGCGGCAGGAAAAATTCCGTAATCTCCTCCGGTCCTGCCAGCTTGTCCGCCAGCATCCGTCCGATATGATACGTGCTTCCCCGGTGGTTCTGGCCGTTGATCATGACGATTTTCATATGGCAATGTCCTCCGTTCTTTGGCCTGTCACAATATGCGATTAAAGAAATACCTAAATCACAAAATACCGGCCCACAATACGATCAGTGCATCGTACACGCCATGCGCGATGATCAGGGATAATAGCGTACACGATTTCATCTTTTCGCGAAAAAACAATAGATCAGGCCGAGCACCGCGGTCATAAGAACCTGAATCCAGTTTCCGCCGAAGACATGAAAGAGCCCGAACAGCACCTAAGATACGATGATAGCCATCCACCGCGAAGACTTGATTTCCAGTAATTTACGAAAAATGTAACCCCGAAAAATAATCTCCTCGGCAAGGGCGACTCCGAGAATGCAATAGAAGAATTCAAATGTAAATTGCCAGGCGTACTTATACGACGTGCCGCCGACCATATCCTTAAATCCGAGAGCAATCGGCAGGACCGTAAAGGTGAGCGACATCGCGGCGGCCAGCAAGACTCCGATGGCGATTTGCCGGAGAAGCTTATCCTTGCTGTATGAGCGAAGATATGAATTTCGGTTTCGGTTGGCGGGAATTAATTCTTTCTTCCATGGATAGCACATCCTTGCATAGTTTTCATGTCTTATGATATCATTTGTGCATGACAAATTCTTCTTTTTGCATCCCTCTTGGACTTTGAGCAACAAGGACATTTGCATATATCCATGGAAACGAGATCGATTTATAGAACAGGACGCACATAAGAATGCCGATCGATTCATGGGTTTTGCGGATGTCTATGACCGTGTCCGGCCCAAATGTCCCGATAAGGTTAAAGAGATCAGCCTTACGTATTTGGGAAAAAGCATCCCGTCTGGCGAATGTTTCATTTGTTTCCGGGTTTTCAGACAGCACCGGATTGGAAAACAATTCCGCGGACATTGTTACATGTTCTCGATCCTTCGGGTAATGAGATCATTCGCAGATTATTCCCTTTGGCTCTGTCACAACGAATAGTTGAATACGAGGAGAACAACAAGTGATAATTAAATGGTTTCCACGTTCATGGATACAAATAAAGACCACAAATTTGGTTATTCATATCGACCCATCATATATGAGTACATATTTTGGTAAATACAATAAAAAAATTGTGTTTTCTGAAGCAGAAGATGATTGTTTACCTGAAAGTTTGGAAAAGGGAGATTTAATACTTGTTTCACATATTCATAAAGACCATTGTAAAGAGGTTACTATTAATAGATTGAGCAATAAAGAAACGGTCATATTAACCCCGAACAGATATACAAAAGAAATGGATAAAAGAGTTAAAATAGTCACACCGGAAAGCATATATCATTTTAAAAACATTTTAATCGAGACAATTAGCGCATATAACACCGATGAAGGGAGTTCAACTAGAAAGGTACATAAAAAGGGTGAATGTGTCGGATTTATAATTAATGCTGATGATAAAAGAATATACTTTTCAGGTGATACTGACTTGATTCCCGAAATGAAAGATATAAAAGATATTGATATTGCTATTGTTCCTATAGGAGGAACGTTTACAATGGACACAAACGAGGCATTTCAAGCAGTTATTACTATAAATCCTAAATTTGTATTACCCGTTCACCATTTAAAAGCCAACCCTTTATGTTTCATAAAGAAAATCGAGGAAAATACAAATATAAATGCAATAGCATTAAATATTGGAGAAGAGTTTACAATATAGAAAGCGATATGGCACATCCTTTATAACTGCAAACAAAAAATCTAAGTAAGCAGGGCATATCAAAGAACACCCTGCTTAATTAGACTAAATTTCAACCATTATTTGTGACAGAGCCTATCTTCTTCGCAGCCTTATCCAGGAACCGCGTGGAATATCGAAGATTCCGCGTCGGACACGCATCGACGCAATGGCCGCAGCCGACGCATTTGATGTCACGGACAATCGCCCCGTCGACCGCTTTGCCCATGATGTCAATCGACATCGGGCAGGCCACATTACACTTGCCGCACTTGATGCATTTGGTATTGTCGGTCGTTATTTTCTGATCGGCGGCAAAGGATACAAGACTGAGAGTTGTCCCCAACGGACAGAAGTAGCAGTACCCTCTTCCGGTAAATGCGATCCAGAAGAACATCATCATCAGAAGCTCGCCGACCAGGTATTTGTACGTCTCGATTTTCGCGAGGACGCCCATATCTCCAAAAATCGCGAAGCCAAAAAGATACAGAATCCAGCAGACAGTGAAAAACAGTGCGATCGACAGGAGCACCCATCTCATGACGTTCAGAATACGGAGTTTCCTGATGGACAGCTTCTTCTTTTTCCCGATCAGAGGAATCGCAGGATCAAAGACTTCCGCGGCAAAACCGTTGAAAAGGCACACGGAAGAGCACTGGAACCGGCGGCCCCAAAGCAGTGTTCCGACGAAAACGATCCCGCTTACGCACAGATAGAAAATCAATGCTACGACGACACCGGACGTTCCCCATGCTGTAACCGTAGTGTGGTAAAATGCCGAATTCTGATCCAGGAGCTGAAGCGCCGTCGTGGTCCACGGGAGCGGCATCGCATAGAAATACAATTCGTAATTGTAAACGAGGATCGGCGTAAGGATGTGCACAACCAACGCCGCCAGAATGAAGCCGGTGAGATTTCTCTTTCTCATTTCGGTCCGCCCCGAGGCACCGACAATCTTAAGTGTCAGAAAGGCACAAACCACGATAAAGATCGTCTTGACCCAATTCTCGTAGATCATCCATACCCAGGTAATCACCTGCTGAACGCTCTCGGGGGCTCTACCGGCATACCCGTAATTCACCCCGGCAATGATTACGCAGAGGATAATATAAATCCACAGAATCGTCTTCAAGAGCTTACTATAAACCGCCGTATTCGCTTTCATCTAGCCTCCGGATAAGCGGCCAGGAATTTCTCGTTTGCCGCTTCTAGCTGTTTACAGTATATGGCATAGGAGGCGCTTATGTCTTTCATAGCCGGAATAAATACGTCGTAATAGCCGCCTGTTCTATTGAACTCCATAAGAATCGACTGGATCCGGTATGCGGGTGAACTCTTGTACTCGTCCGATTCTCGAAAAAGAAAGTACTGCTCAAGCATCTCCTTATGTTCGTCCAGAAAAGCCTCGGGGTTCTCGACCGTGCTTCTCACGCTTCTAATCATTTCGTTGATCTCTGCCGTACCCATGTTTCCCGTATTTTCGATCAGATACGTCTTCAAGTCCTCCGGCAATTCAAAGTCCGGGACATGATCCAGAAAGGTTAGTATCTTCTCATACGCGGATCTCTGCTTATCGGTCACGATTGGCTCGTCCAGAAAACGCGAGAAATGCAGGCAGATAAACCTGCCGTAATATCCGGGAAACGCCTCCAGGATCTTTTCGGTAATTGTGGCGCGGTCTTCTATCGCCTTCAGTTCTTCGCGGACATCGGAATAGTTCTTCCCGGAACGTAACTCGTCGAGAATTTCTTTCTTCGCCTGCGCCCTCTCCAGCATCAGTTCAACCTTTAAGGAAAGGCATCGCAAGGCCTCCCCCGTCTCGTCTTCGAGAACCGCCCGGATCCCGTCCGTACCGACCCCAAGTTTTCGCAGGACCGAAATCTTCTTCAATCGCTCTACATCTGCCTCGCCGAATTCCCGGTATCCGTTTTCCAGAACAGACAGAGCAATCAGGTTCTGCATCGCATAATACTCGACGGCTTTTCTGGTTAATCCCGTGGTTTCGCACACTTCATGAATAAACATTATCATCACCTCGCCATCAGCATAAACCAGCCCCCAAGGTGATGGTCAATACCCTTTTTCGATAATAAACCGGCGCAGCCCCGGAACCGGTCCGGTCCCGCGAGAACGAACATCATTGATAGCTTCGTGTCCTCAAATGTTTCGGCAGAGAACCGACAACAATGAGTTCCTTTTCCTTATCATAAAGGAAGTAGATGCGAAGCAGATTCTCGGAGTCATTTCCGACTTTCAGATGATAGTTAAGCGGACTCTCCACAGGCTTCCCGAAAAATCCGGTGTAGTACTTGATTTTGTAATCAGAGGGATACATCTCTACAGATGTACTCATCGTGGAAGTCACAATAAAAGGCCTGCCATATTTCTCCGAGCAGAAGCTGTCCCGCTCTGTCTGATCAATATTCCCGATCACTTCGTCCCTGTATTCCGTAGCCAAAAATTCCAGAGCATCGCAAAGCAGGGCCAAGTCCACTTCGTTCGGCTGAACTCTCTCCATCAATCCTTTCGCCCGATCGTGAAAAATCAATTTGCCGGTAAAGTTTTGCTCAGCCCAGGCGGCTAGATCGGACGGTCTCTTTGGATGTGTCTGACGCAATTTCAAGTGTTCTATCTGCGCCTTCTTCAACGCCAATTTTGCACAGTTCCGGCAGCCGGCGTTTTCGACGCGGCCAAGCAGGCTGCTGTTCTCTTTATTAAGCTTTTCCATTTCCTTGTTAAGGCGGCTGATCACCTTATCCTTATCGTCGATTCTTTCGGCAAGCTCCGCCAGGCTTGCATTATTACGTGTATCGATTTCTTTCTTTTGCCTTTGAAAAGCAGTTGCCATCTCTTCTTTTGAACGATGCAGCCGGATAATGGCTTCCCGTTCCCGCTCCTGAGCCTCCGGCACGAACACACAATTGCCGAACGACATCGACTTGCGCATGGGATAGTTCTGCACAAGTGTATCCAGTTCATTCAAAACAATTTGTTGCTCACAACTCCATCGCTGATATGGAATTACGGTCGTTTTCGCGCCAAAAGCGGCCGGTTCAAATATCCTTATGTCGCCGTTCTCAAACGGCTGCCCGACGACCTCAATATATTCTTCCCGCATCGAAGCCGGCAATGTGAAAAACTGCGCATACGCCATCTTGTATCTGCTTAAGGGCATGTCATCGAAAGTTGTCACCGTATCAGGGATCTGCGAAAACTCAGAGAGTCCGAGTTTTCTTTCGATCGCCCGCTCGGAATTGAAAATCGGCTCATCCGTCAAATCAAGACTGCAGGCCGTTTTCTCATCGGGAACCGGATGATATTCAGAAAAGACAATAGCCGGCATCATACGGTTCGCATCAGAAAGTCCATACTTAAAGCGTTTGATTTCAGCCGAGTCGGATAGTTCGTGCGCTTTATCTACGAGCGGCCATGTCTGCCACAGTCCAACCTTTGGATGCCTGGCCAGGTATTTGACGATAGCAAGGCGGAACACTTCGCAGTGAGTATCCGTGCCTTTCGGCTCATGAACCACGGTTTTGAATCCGCATTCCACTCCGTCGGCAATCCGATTGTATGAGATGTTCGTCTCGAAAAGTCTTCCCGGAACAGGCTTCCGTATCTGATCTTCAACCCCCGGGCTCGCACCGAGATCCGGCTCGGTTAGCCGGAGCGTCCATATTCCCGCATCTTCCAGCCACTCGATCTGCAGCTTATACCCAATATCCAGATAGAAGGATTTGAGACTCGCAAGTGAAAATGTCTCATATGCTTCCGGTTCCGGGAGCTTAAGCGTTTCCGGTGTTTCAAAATCCCTGAAACGCTGCCTGAGCCACTTCATCGTCTCGAGTATGACGATCTTAAAGACATCCTCCGGGGGTGAGCCCCGCCCTTTTCCCGCAACGGCGTGGAGTTGAAACGTGGGGTAACTGACGTTTCGGAGAAGAATCAGGGGCTCTCGATTCGGGATAACTTCGGTCTTCATAACGCACTCCTCCTGCTCTATTAGACGTCCGGAATACCAATTCAAACAGTTTTACGAATCGGGCTTGTCCTTATCTTTATCTTCATTCCATCGATACTTCTTATCCCGGCGCATTGTATCAAGATTACACTCCAAACACAGACCGTTATGACAGCAGACAGTCCCGTCACACGTGGGACACTTCCACTTCGCCTCCTGCTTTTCCAGGAAATCTTCCATGCCGTTCGCCTTGATGTAGTCGAGGTTCTCAATCATGCTCATGTGATATTTCGTGCGGTAGCGCTTGTCCAGATCTTTCAATCTCTGACATGGATATCTCTCACACATATAGCAGAACCGGATCTTGCCTTCACCGATCAAGTCACAATGATACGCCATATGCGTACAATTTTTGCCTCTGGGAATACAGCCGGGACAGTATGACCGGTGAAAACCAAGCTTGTTCAGATTCTTTTCCCCGAACTGATAACTCACACACAGGCTGCAGTTCATTCCGCAAGGAGCAATAAGATCTTCTTTCATCGTCTTATCCTCACCAAGTATGACGGCAATCCGCCAGAACCGTCCGATCCGGTACCCTATTATTATCAAGCATACACTTACTCTCAGGCGAGTACAATGCATCTCCCTGCGCGAAAAGAATCGAGCAATTTTATCCAAGCCAGCGGGTATCCCGAACCATAGAATGAGAGTATTAAATGTTGAAAGGATGCTTCCATTATGATGAACAACGAAGTTTTTGAAGCCTTCAATACCGGAGTCCTGCGTCTGCCGCAAAGCGTGAAGCCGTTTTCCGATATCCCCTGGTCCAAACACCCCGTCTTTGAGGGAGTGGAACTTAAACATATCCTGACCTCGAAAGACACCGGCGGGGCGTTCAGCTATCACCTGGTCCGCATCGCGCCGGACAAGAGTATTCATACCCATATTCACGAGACGCAGCTTGAGACACACGAAGTGATTTCCGGCTCCGGGGAATGTGTGAATGCCGGCATTACACTCGAATACGAGGCCGGCACAGTCTCGATTTTTCCGGCAGGAGTACCGCATGAAGTACATGCGGGAAAAGATGGTCTGTACCTGTTTGCCAAGTTCTTCCCCGCGCTTTGCTAATCGCGATCCGGCAGACGGATCTGTGCCTCTATATATTCGGACGGCGTGATGCCGAGCATTTTCCGGAACCACCTGTCAAAGTGGCTTTGGTCGCAGAATCCTGTGATCAGAGCCACTTCTGTTATACTCCTGCCTTCTAAGAGGAGATGCTGCGCCTTTCGCACGCGGTTCTGCATTTGATACTGATGCGGTGTAAGTCCGAAACGCTTCTTGAATTCCCTTATGAGGTAATACTGACTTACAAACACCCTCCGCGACAATTCTTCAACGGGGAACGGATTCTCCGGTGCCCCGGCCAGCAGGTTCTTCGCATTCTCGACATGGCTTTGTTCCGGAAAAGCAATGATCTCAAGATTCCTGTAAAGGACTTCTACCGCGTCGCCCAGCATGGCAATCTGACCGGCATCAATATTGTTTCCCATAACAAGGTGATTCGCAAGATTGCCGACGATCCGCAGAACGGTCTCCGGATCCTGCCGGTAAATAACATCTTTTCGAAAACAAACGGACAGGATCGAATACTCTTCCGCCAAGGCACAGACTTCATGCACGGTATCCGGCGGAACGACAAAAAAGTCCCCGGTATGACATATCCCGCGGTTGCCATCCTGCTCAAATACGACCGAGCCTTCCGTAACAAGTCCCAGCGTGTAACTGGAAATATGCGTATGCGGCGGATACGATATACGCGAATTCCTGCAGTAGATCAATTCAATTTCTTCGCTTTCCGAGCGAAAAAAAGTGACTTCTCCGTTTGCCAATGGATTGAACCTCTCTTCTTTCTATGCTAATTCGGCATATATAAATCCTTACTTTCTGCCTCCCAGAAGCACACGGTTAAGCGTAGATCCATTTATGATTTCGTACGGCAGAGAACCTTAATACTCGTATTCAGGTCCTTGTATGAGTTTTCCGTCGAAAGTAGAATCAGATAATCGCCCGCGAAGATTCTTGTTTTCCCGGTTGGGACGATTTCCTTATCGCCACGTCGAATTCCCACGAGTAAAGTATCCTGAGGCCATTCGATCTCTCGCACGGTCTTATCGGCGGCAGGACTTCCCATTTCCACCGGAACTTCAACAGCGCCTCCGAGTTTCATGCTTTGGCTGTCTTCTTTGTTTTCCGCAATTCTCTCCAGCAGCGCCTCGTAAATCGGAGTCGTCTTCAGGACATCCGAGATGAAGAGTGCTATAAAAGCGCAGGCCGCCACGGGAAGCAAATGAACGAGAGAACCGGTCATCTCCGCAATCAGAAGGATGCTCGTAACGGGCGCTTTCACGCTGCCCGACAGCGCTCCAGCCATCGCACATACCGCAAAATCCGGAATATACTGCGCCGGAAGTCCAAACCGCGTTGCGATCAGGCCTAAGAGACATCCCGCAAGAGCGCCGACGGCCAGAATCGGCATAAAAATGCCGCCGGGCGTGCCGCTGCCGAAGCTTGTGCAGGTAAAAAGGAATTTGACGATTAGGTACACGGCGATCATGATGATTCCGCTCTGTGCCGTCTCTGCGATACGCACCAGGTTCTGCCCGCCGCCCAGAACGGCCGGAAGGAAAAGGCCGCACGGCAGCGCGATCAGCAAGGCGATTGTCGGGCGCAGAAGGCGCGGCAATTTTCGAAAAATCGTCTGAAACCCAAGCAGTGCTTTGTTAAGTGCGACGCCGGTCAGGCCCGATACGAGTCCGAGCGGAATCAGCCAGAGATAGAATGCATTCGGAAGCGATGGAGTCGCCGCGAAATTCAAGACCGGCTTAAGTCCGAAGAAGTACTTCGAAACGACATCCGCCGTCAATGCGGCCGTCGTCGCGGTAATCAGGACCAGCCCCGAAAAACTCCGGTGAACTTCTTCGAGCGCGAAAACAATACCCGAAAGCGGCGCGTTGAACGCCGCCGAGAGACCCGCCGCGGCACCTCCGGTAATCAGATAGTTCTCCTCCAGTTTGTTTTTTCCGATTCTTCTGGCCACCGCCTGGCTGCCCGCTGCGCCGATCTGGATCGAGGGACCTTCGCGGCCGAGTGACAGACCGAAGAAAGATGAAACGATGCCGGCTATAAAGCGGACAAGCAGCACCGAATACCAGCGGATTTTCATACCGTACAGGAGAAGTCCTTCCACCTGAGGAATTCCGCTTCCCGTCGCCATCGGTTCCAGCTTGACGAGCCACGCAATCAGAAGACCGACCGCTGCGATGCACAGGATCCATGGAAGTATCAAGAGCGGATTCTGTCTTAAGTAACCATAGATCTTAACCGCCGTTTCCGTACCGTATTCAATACCGAGGCGGTACAAAACAACCAGAAGGCCCGAGACCAGGCCGCACAATATGCCCTTCAACGCGACGCTCCACTTTAGTGTGCCCGGCTTGGACAGCAAGGTAAATATTTTCGTTTTTCGTGAAATTCCCAAAACGTGTTCCCCCATCAGTGCCCAAGAATCCGCGCACGGATGCGGCACCGCTTATTTTACGCGACTCAAGCATCGCGCAAACCTGCTGTTCTGTCAATCTTAAACAGCTGTCTTGGCCTGTCCCGGAATCCGGCTCCTATGCAAGATGCCGCATGTGAACTAAGGAAAATATCAGCTCAGTCTCGCGTCATGCCTTGTATAATACGTTGACCGGCCGGTACCATGTCGATCAACGTATTGTTCCTCTACAAGCCGGGCAAGCGAGTTCTCAACGGAAGCCCTTCCAATGGCCGGGCACATTTCCATTATTTCGCTTTTCGAGAATTTTCCTATTTTTCTATTAATAGCATCGCGTACCTGATCTATAGCCTGAGGCTTCTCTTCCGCAACAATCACTCGTTCTTCAAAATCCCGATATGAGGAAAGTATCTTTCGAAGCAGATATTTAATAAACGGTACAGGATTATCGCTGCCTTCATGCCATCCGGTCTGGGAATCTTGCAAGGCCTCATAATACTGAACTTTCGCACCGGCGATTTTACTTTCCAGGGATGCAAACCGACCGACAACATAGCCGGATCTGAACAAGAGAAGTGTGGTAAGAAGACGGCTGAGCCTTCCATTGCCGTCATTAAACGGATGTATGCAAAGAAAATCATGTATGAAAATCGGAATCAGGAGCAAGGCATCGACATTCTCTGCATAAATGGCTCTGTTATACGTATCGCAAAGGCGATCCATAGCGGCCGGCGTTTCGAAAGCGCTTAGAGGTGTAAAAAGAATGATTTCTCTCCCCTTCTGATTTGTAGATACAATCTGGTTTTGTCCGTTCTTATAACTTCCACCAATGCTCTTGTGTGAATACCGGTATAAGTCCTTGTGTAATTGAAGGATGTAATTTGGTGTTAACGGAATGTATTCGAAGCTTTCGTGAATTTCATTTAACACATATCGGTAGCCTTCGATTTCCTCTTCATCCCTGGTTTGGGGAGTCGTCTTCTCCGCAAATAGCTGTTTTAACCGGGTACTTGAAGTTCGAATGCCTTCAATCTCATTGGAAGCCGCCGTGCTTTGTACCTTGGCAGTTTTCATCAGTTTCTCCAGTGTCGCCGGTTTTTGCTTTAGGAAAAGATCCTGTTTTCCTCTGTATTCATGGATAGCCGAAACAATACCGAGGACCTCATTGTCCCATGCACGTTTTTCGTATTCGTCATAATTGAAAGTTTTCATACGCAAGGCCCTCCACCGCCTAAAGTATAGCCTCTTTTAGGTGATTTGTCAGCTTGTTAGGCGATAAAGCGCCTAACGCCTCGACAATCTAGGCGATAAATGTGCGCTTAGGCGATTCAGCGCTTTGCCGTAAACGTCTCCCACCGGCGGCAGACATCCCGGATCGGCTCATCCAGATGCGACCAGGCCTTCTCCCGGATCCAGTCGGGGATTCCATAGGCGGCTTCGGCAATTCCTCCGGTAATCGCTGCGAGCGTGTCGCTATCGCCGCCGAGGGAAATCGCATTCCGAATGGCATCTTCAAACCCGGTGCTCTCGAGAAATGCCGTAATCGCCTGCGGCACGGTATCCTGACAGCTCTCGTTAAAGCTGTACGCCGGACGGATTTGGTCAAGTGTCCGGGAAAGGTCGTAGCCGGACTGCCTCCTGATCAGATCCTTCCATTCCTCTGTGTTAGCGGGATAATTGGAATAACACCTTGCCCGCAGCATAAACCAGATGGCTCTTGCGGTTTCTACGGCACCTTTGATCCCTTCCTCATGATTATGGGTAACTGCCGCGCTTATTTTCGCGAGGCGGTCGACATCTTCTATGCACTCATGCGCAAATTGCGTCTGTTCGCAAACCCATGCGCAGGGGGAAACCCGCATCGCCGAGCCGTTGCCCCAGCTGTTATAAGGTTCCCGATCCTCCGAGATCAGCCATGAACCAAACTGTCCTCCGTAACCGGCATTCGGGTATAGCCGACCCCATTTCTTCATCGAATCGATGAAAAGGTCTCCGTCGACCGCGATGCCTTTGTGAATATCGAAGCCGCCTCCGATCGTGACACTACTCCCTTGCATAATCGCGTCCGCGACCGCCACGGTCATCACCGTATCGTCGGTAAAAAAGCAATCCTCACGGAACAGCGGAAAGTCTTTCGTCTTGATGTTGTTCCATTCATAGACCGAACCTACAATATCGCCGATAATCGCTCCGAGCATTACTTGCGGCCTCCTCTTCGATTAAAGTCCTTCTGAATTTTATCGTTCCAGCCTTCCGGCATCGCAGCGCATTCGCGAAAAGATACAACCGCATCGCTCATCACACGGAAATTGAGACCGACACCCTCGCTGTCAGCGCAGTAATTCTGAGCGCGATCGGCTTTGATGCCAAACCGTTCTGCCGTTTCCACCGCATCGATGTTCGCACCGAGAAAAATGAATTCCCAGTCATACCTGGATTTTTGACGCTCGATCAGCGCCTTGACCTTGTCCGCCGAAAACTCCCGGCTGCTGTTCTCTTCCCCGTCGGTAATGATGACGAAAAGCACCTTTTCGGCACGGTAATCGTCAGCAGTATGCCGCTGTGCACTGCCGATTTTGTGAATGGTTCTGCCGATCGCATCCAGAAGCGCCGTCGAACCTTCTACAAAATACTCCTTATCCGTAATCGGAGTTACCGCCTTAATATCGATACGGTCGTGCAGCAGTTCATAGCGGTTGTCGAAAAGCACCGTCGTGATCCGGCATTCGCCGTCAACAGCCTTCTGCTTTTCGAGCATCGCGTTGAAACCGCCGATTGTGTCCTTCTCCAGTCCGCCCATCGAACCGCTCCTGTCCAGAATAAATACAAGCTCCGTTAATCCTTTTTTCATTTCCGTATCCTCCTCACAACGTATTGTGACTACAGGATACGGCTTCGGCGAACGGACGCGGTCGCTTTGAAAGCGACAAGTGTTATGATTGTGTATGAATCACGGCCATGCATACGCAGAGGAGGAATTCCGTTGGATCTTTATTTAAAGGGACGAGTCATATTTGTCACCGGTGCAAGCCGCGGGATCGGAAAATCCATTGCGGTGAGTCTTCTAAACGAGGGTGCCTGTATCGGAACTTGTGCACGCACGGCGCTTGATCTCGAAACATTCCGGGATTCGCTGCCGAAAGAGATGAGCTCCAGATTCTACTATCAGGAATGTGATATTCGCGATTCGGATGCGGTCCGCTCCGCTGTCCTCGGCACACGCGAAAAATTCGGCCGGCTCGATGGCGTTGTGACAAATGCGGGATACGGTACTTCCGGACGAGTCATGGATACTTCGACGGATGACTTCATGTATCAATATGAATTGAAACTTAAGGGTATCCTGAATGTCATACAAGCGGCCGTTCCTGCATTGCGGAAATCCGAAGCAGGCCGGATTGTAATTATCAAC
The DNA here is from genome assembly GCA_964617375.1 of uncultured Mageeibacillus sp. GTDB lineage: Bacteria > Bacillota > Clostridia > Saccharofermentanales > Saccharofermentanaceae > Firm-13. The sequence continues at coordinate 15,788 of CAZTXQ010000050.1, forward strand.
GGCATCACAGCAAACGTACCCGATCCGGAGATGGCAGCCGTCAGTGCCGCCCGAGCAGCCGTTTCTCAAGTGGCTAAAATGCTGGCGAAAGACCTGGCTGCAGATCGCATCTGTGTAAACACCGTAAACATTGGAGCCATCGAAACCGATCGTCAGATCAGTCGTCACAAAGCCTCCGGTTCCCTGCTGTCCTATCCGGACTGGGTAAAACAGGAGGCAGACCGCCGCGGGATCGCTCTCGGCCGATTCGGGCGTACGGAGGAAGTTGTTCCGGCCGTTATGCTGCTGCTCTCCCCGCTATCCTCATATATTACGGGAAGTTCAATCGACATTGCCGGGGGGCAGAATCTCTAATTCAGTCCGAGTTTTTCCCGTCTCCGATTTCGATCACATTGCCGTCCGGATCGTAGAACCGAAGGACTCTTTCTCCCCACGTCTGGGTCTCTATACCATGTATGAACTCAACTTTTTTCTCTTGCAGAGAGCGTGCCCTATCATCGATATCCGTATCTATATAATAGTAAACCGCTTTGAATCCACTTGGGGACTGATCCGGACCTCCGATGTAGCTCCGATAGACGGCTTCGTCAGAAGAATGGAGCTGTTTAAAGTAATGCCCATTTTCTTATCTCCTTCACGCGAAAACCGATATCCTCATGCTTTATAATGCATTATACGGCTTGCAGAGGATCTCGTTAACACGCAGTTTCTTCAGACTTCTCGTGGTGGCCGCCTGCATGACAAGCGCCGTATCGGAATTGGCACCGGTTCCGGCAACGGCAATTACGGACTCCCCGTTTTTCACGAGCCCGCCGTCAGCGGCCATGAGCGTAATTTCGATGCAGACCTTGACGCCCTCGCTGATGCAGCGAAGGAAATCGGCAATTACGTTTGGAATACTGGATCCGTACAGTCTTTCCGTGTGGAAAAGCATTGTGCCGAAATGTACTTCATGTCCGTTCTCGCGCAATATCTCAACGACGCTCTGCGGAAACCGGTTCTCTTCATCTGAAAAGCCGTACTGGTGAGGGATGACAACAAGAGTTACTCCCTTGCCGGAAAAAAATTCCATCGCGACTAAAGCGGTCCGGCCGGTCGTTGAAGCAAGAACCACCTTTTTTATTCCGGTTTCCTTAAGCTTCTGCTCGACGATTTCGAACGTTTCAAGTGTGTGATTCTCTTTTATTGTCTCAAAATACGTGATTTCCTTCTTCATAAGAACCTCCGTTATGACTCGATCTTCGGTGAATCGGTTGGACAATCTGCCTTTGGATTAACAATTTCCGCCGGTTCTTTTTCCGGCGCCAAAATGATCCTTGTATATGCCATAAGAAACAGTGCCATTATGGCCGTTGGCCAATAATACCGATAATCCGTCCAGCCGGATCCCGCCAGCAATGAAAACAAATTGAACAGGACCGGAAGGAACGGAATGAAGTATAGCATCTTCTTTTTTTTAGAGATGAAGTACAGTAAAAACAATATTCCAAGGACGTAGATACCTGTTCTCCATGCTAATATGTATATTAACGAATTATCGGTAAGGTAATTCGACACGGACGAAAGTCCGTCGGTTAAGGCAAGAGGGACCCTCCATGGATATGTATACTCGTATTCCGGATTCTGATGCCATTCTCCCGTGTAATTAACCCAGGCCCTAATATCTCTGCCCGGTTTGATAATGCTCCATATGATCGAATTCCTTTTCGTAAACTCATTCAGCATCTCCGATGGGTGTTCGAAAAAGGTTCGAGCATAAATGGAGACGAATTCCGGTATTGAATAATCCTCCAGTGCCTCGCTGTTATAATTTGTATAATAAGAATTGAACCTCCAATGATCGGGATCATTTTCCGTAATTTCATTCAGCATCTTCATAACATCGTCAGATGTATCACAACCGGCATAGTATGTTCCGATTATATCATTCGACAGCGCGATGTATTTTAGACCCGGCTTGTCTTCCACTTTGTAAAAACTATAAACGGGTCCTTGAATGATAACCAAAGCCATAATAAAAGCCGCGATCGGTATTAAGGATAAGAACTTCTTTCTTCGGATGAAGTAAACCGTGATAAAAACCGCAGCCGCTATGGCCGGCACAATTCCGTTTTGTCTGAATAGAGCTGTTAATAGCAGCGAAAAGAAAAATTCGACATACCAGATCTTGGATAGCTTGCCGCTTGTCAAGATAAGGTCCGCCAAAACAACGGTAAGCCACAATATGGATATCATATATGGAATGTCTTTCCATAACGTTATCATCTGAATGACATTGTTAAAAGCAAATCCAAGAACTGCATAAAGGAAAATCGCCATCTTTTTCGAAATACCTTTTTTCAAGAGAAGCGTCAGTAATCGAAGGATCAAAAACGCAAACGCTGTGCATTGAACGCAAATCAGAAATGTCGCCGAATCACATATCTTCAAAAGGAAATGCAAAACAATCGCGTAAAACGGCGGATGCCAATTCAGTATTGGCTCCAATCCCATGATATGGGCCTGATTAAAAAGAAACCCTGTGTCGAAGGTGCTGATACACGGGTTGAATGCAAGAATCCATATGGAATAGCTTGCTGCAAGGCCAGCGAAAGCAAAGATTTTCCATTTTAAAGGGAATTGCGTTTCTCCGGGTAAGCTCCGGCTAAATGCCGCATCAACCCACATAAGCAATTGAAGAAATAACGGAAATGTCCAGGCGATCGCCATCGGCAAGAACAAATAGCGGTCATACGGAAAAGCATCCAGTTGGTAAGGTTCCAGAAAAGCGATTCCAATCAAACTAAAAACGAAATACAGGTACAGCAGGAAAAATAGCAGTGTTTGCCACTTGTTGGATAAACTCACCTTCGCTTTTTGATAATTGCGAGAGAATCTCTGTGCGGCTATATAACACAATAGGTACGTCAATATACATACGGTCAAGCCCGCTTCTGTACGTATTGCTTTTAATGTTTCATGGCACAAAAAAACCAGCAAAACAGAGGTTATCTTAGGGGTCTCTATTGTTCTGTAGAATGCGATTAATTTATCCTTCATTTGACCTCTGTCACCGTAATAATCATATTCGATTTCATTCCTGCCGTTCTTGCAAAAGGTCTGTCCTCAATACTTTTAACATTATAGCACGTCCAATAATGTTAGTACTTGGTTGATTTTTCCTGAAAGAATATAATACTCATAATGGCGGAGAATCAGAACCGGGAGGGTTCATTATGGAATTTTATCAAGCGGTAGAAAAAAGACGTACAATCCGGGATTTCGAAAATATTTCCATTGAAGAGAAAGTCATAGAACGGATGATCGATGCAGGCATGAAGGCGCCCTCAAATGACCATATGAGAGACTGGCACTTTATCGTAATCCGGGACAAGAACATCCTGCTGAAACTTCTTAATCCGATACCGGAAAAAGTATCCGCGGAAGAAGTGAATGCGATCCTCCGGGACTGGGACTTAAACGACACCTGCCAGCAGAAGGTATATATCGACGCCATTCCCAAGCAGTATCAGATGCTGATGAACGCCTCGTGTGTAATCGTGCCCGTTTTCCGGCAAAAAACCGACATCATGCATCCGGCGAGTCTTTCACACCTGAACGGATTCGCTTCCATCTGGTGCTGTATCGAAAACATGTTTCTCGCCGCCACGGCCGAAGGCTATGCCTGTACACTTCGTATTCCTTTGGGAGTAGAAGGCATCCGGACAAGACAAATCCTGAACTTCCCGGAAGATTACCTGATGCCGTGCTTTATCGCAGTCGGGAAACCGAGCGATGAGGCCGTATACCTCGAACAGAAGAAATACACACTGAGTGAGCGAATTCACAAGGATATGTGGTGATCAAAACAGTCTCCTGCGCGTTGCAACAGGCAATGCAATTCAAATGTTACATTTCGAAACCGGAATTTGGTAGTGCCATAGCGGGAATATCCTCTATGATGAGCACATCACAAACGGAGGTGCAAATCATATGAGCATCGGAAACAAAATCGCAGATGCAAGAAAAGATAAGAATCTGACACAGGAACAACTCGCGGATATGATGTCGGTGACCAGGCAGTCCATATCCCGCTGGGAATCGGGTCTGTCCTTTCCGGAAATGGAGAAGGTGGTACTGTTGGCTGAGCTTCTGGATGTAAGCTGCGACTATCTCTTAAATGACAGTTATGAGCAGCAGAAGTTCGGCACGGCAGGAAAGAGCGCCGTTACGCGTCTTCTGTACGGGCTGAAGGGAAAACGCGTCAAGTTTACCCTGTACGATACGGATTACGAAATCGGGGGCGAGACCTGCACGATCGTCGATTTTGACGGTCCGTGGGTAAGTGTCGAATACACAAAGAAGAAAAAGACAATGACAAAGATTCTCCCGGTATCTTCGATTCAATCAATCAGTATTGTGAAGTAGGGGGAACGTAAAATGGATTCATTAGGAGCATTAGGATATATATTCGGGCTGGTCGCCTTTGTATGGTGCGTAACTCTGAACTCACAGGTAAGAAGTCTTAAGCGAATGATGCAGGATGCGGGTATCGGACACAGCGAAAAGACATCTCTTCGCGAAATTCTGGAGAAAAGCATCGGCAAGTCAGCCGATCTCAAACTCGAAACCAGCGGTTACAGCTTCCAGACAAGCTTACAGAATTGCCGGATCCAGGAAGTGGATGAAGAATGGGTGCTTCTCCTGGAGGGAAAAAAGGATACCGAGAAACTCGTCCGCATTCAAACCATACGAAGTGTAAATCTGAAGTAGAGAACTATACCCATTCGAAATAGTCCATTACGGACATCTCTTCAAATCCGCAGGATTTGTACAAGCTTAGCGCGTTCTCGTTTTCGGCGGCCACCTGAAGCATGATCTGCTCTGCCTTCACGGCCTTCAGCTTTTCAACAGCCTTGAGCAGGATAGCCCGGCCATAACCTTTACCGCGATATTCCGGCAATACACCAAGTCCGTATATTCCACCGATCCCGCTCGATACCTGCAGGTGAACTTTTCCGATGATCTCCTCCTCCGATTCGGCAAGGTAGATCGTCATCCCTCTTTTCTCTTCCTCTTCAGGTAAAAAAGTATCTCTGCCGGAGCATCTTTATCTTCCTGCTCCGCACGGTCGCTAGAGTAAATCGCATTCTGCCGGGCCACTTCGCCAGCATCTTTATTCGATGCTTTTCTTAAGATGATCTCGTGCAGCAATTCCTTGGCAATCCCTTTGTGCTCATCGCGGAGATACATTTCAAATTCCGAATACTTATATAACGCGCCAAAACTGTTCAGAAATTCGTGGCCGGAATCCGACTTCTTATCACACAGAAGGAGAACACCGGCCGCGTTCCTTCTCCGACACTCATCCTTAACCAATTCATGTAATTTCGTAAAAATCCCATGCCGCCTGTATGCCGGATGAACCATGCCGGTTATCTCGAGAGGCGCCGATCCGCCTCCGAAACCGCAGATACCGACGTATCCGATGAGCTCGGTACCATTAAAGTACATGAATTCGTTTATGCCCTGTATACCGGCCGCTTCGGATGTGTTTTTCGCGTCGCTCAGCTTATAGTCAAGCTCCAGCTTCAATGTAATCCCGTCGTTTTGCATACAACGCATCAGAAGCCCGTTTATCAAATCATAGTCTTCCTGATTAAGGCCGCTTTTCAGCTTAATCCATGGTTCGTTCATTGTTTTGAT